>NZ_JAIZSA010000012.1:0-256616 GCF_020419825.1 Burkholderia sp. AU30198
TTGCCGAATTGCTCCAGCAACTCGGCGGGAATCGCCGGCAGCTCCGCCGGCTTGGTTTTCGGTTTGCGAGGCATACATTCTCCTTGGGAGCATCATATGCCTTGAACACGAAATTACTGACAGGCCCCCCGGCCCCCGCTCAGCGGGTCCTTCCGTTGCGCTCCGTAACGGCCCAAGACTATCAGGATGCCTGTATTGTGCAGGCGCCAATAGCATGGGTATGGACATGAAACCTCGAATTTCAGTTATCACTCTCGGCGTTGCCGATCTCGAACAATCACTTGCCTTCTATCGTGACGGTCTCGGTCTTCCGACTGAAGGCATCATCGGTCGCGAGTTCGAGCATGGCGCAGTTGCTTTTTTTGATCTCTCGGGCGGCCTGAAGCTCGCGCTCTGGGCGCAGGACGATATTTCTCACGATACGGGCTTGCCGAAGCAGCCCGTCTCGCCTACGGCCTTCACGATAGGACACAACGTCTTGAGCCGGAAGGAAGTCGACGAGACGATGGATGCGGCAGAGCGTGCAGGCGCGGAGATCATCAAGGCTCCACACGACACGTTCTACGGCGGTTACGCCGGATATTTTCGTGACATCAACGGCCATCTGTGGGAGATAGTCTGGAATCCACTGATGCTACCGATAGACTGATATTGGCATTCGCGATTGCACTGGCTTCCCAAGCGGGAAGTCAGCGGCAGCCAGTGATGCCCCTTTCCTCTGCGGCAAAGGGCGGCGGTCTGCGCACGTTCAATCACAAGATGGCGACATGCCGGGAGCGTTGGTCTCCCAGCCGCACTACCGAGTACGAGACACTGCCGATCCCGAAAAGGCCGAGCGCAGGTCTTGGCGTAGCTTTGTACGCGAAGCCCTATCAGATAAGGCGCAAGTGCTGATGCATCATTGGAGTGACGGGTGCAGGTGCTGCGGTGGGTTACGTGCTCATGTGACCGGGAAAAGTTGCTTTGGCGGCCCGAGTTTACCGGCAGCCCGCACGGAGGCGGTCGAAGTTCGCCATCCGGCCATTTGTCGGCGATGGCGAAAGGTAGCTATCGACCAGAATCCGACTTTCGACCACACACCTCGAATCGGCGACAATATTGGGCAGCAAGTAAAGGCCACCCAACAACTAAACCGTGAAGTTCAGGACGCCGATCGCTGTGGCAAAAAAGAGGGTTTTATCGAAAAGCCGCGCCGATCGAGACTGTATGCGGTTACGGGGCGCGTCGTGCAGGGTTGAGTCGGCCTGCACTTCGCCCGCACTAGTTGCTGTACCGATTACATGGTGAATTTCACCCGGGGCACTCATGACAAACAAAGTCTTGCTGATTCCCACGCCGACGGCCGCAATTCGTGCGTCTGGATTGGCGTGCATTGATTTCTCCGATGCTTATTCCGGTCAGGCAGATCGGACCTACGCCAACGCCGAACAAGCGGCGCGCGCCGTGTTCGCAGATCCGCCCCACATGGTCCGATCTCTGATGGCCTTGCGTAACCTGATTGTGGCGCCGTTCGGACTAAAGGCAGGTATTGACTTTGGCGATCGCGGGCTGGGGAAAGTTGACGTGTTTCCCATTATCTCGAATACGAACTCTGAAATTGTCGTCGGTGGTAACGACAAGCATCTGGATTTTCGGATCTGGGTAGGCATCCAACCGAGTTCGAAGGGATCGGAAGTGACGATTTCAACCTTGGTCAAAATCAACAATCACCTTGGAAAAGGCTACTTGTCTGTAATCATGCCGTTTCACAAGCTTCTGTCTCGCGTGCTGTTACAACGAGCCGTCAGTCAGAGCGCGTAACCGGGGTTAGCGTCCAGATTTGTACGACGGAGTCCCTGAATTCTGCAGACCGGGGCATCCCGGTGAATGACCACAGGAGGGGCGATGTCCGAGCACGACGCTAAGCTCCACGGTTGCTGGCGGTTGGTTTCTTTTGATGCTGAGCTTCAGGATTCAAAAGAGCGCACGCAACCGTGGGGCGCCGACCCCAACGGTTACCTGATTTTCAGCCCCGATGGGCGAATGATGGTCCTGGTTACCGCAAAGGCGCGGAAGCCAGGGAATACGGATGAGAATCTGGTGGCACTTTTCCGTACCGTGATGGCATATACGGGACGGTATCGGATAGATGACGATAGATTCATCACAACGATTGACTCATCGTGGAATGAAGCCTGGAACGGCACTGAGCAAGAACGCTTCTACAAGCTTGATGGAGACACGCTCGAAGTCAGTACGGCCTGGATGCCCAATCCGCTAGTGCCTGGAAATCCAATGGGCAGAGCCGCTCTCACTTTCAGGCGCGAGTAATTTTCCATTCGCCGAGTTCGCAGGCTGTCGCTGGCCGCGCCCTTGTTGAAGGACTACTTGACGTCGCCTGCGGGACATCCGGGCGCTACGCTCGGCGAGTGCGGTGCCCGGCGTTCCGCTTGCGGTCGGCGCACCTTGGCAGGCCATCTGGATCCGCACCTCTGGCCTGACAACGCTCGCTCGCTTCGTCAGCCCTGCAAGGCGGGCATGATCACTTCCTGAATGATCCGCATCCCTTCGGGCGTGCTCCAGTTGCCCGCAAGCTCGGCAATCACCTGGTTCGTACTGGAGAGCGTGACGCCGTTCTTCTCCATGCGACGCAAGGCCATGTCGTCACCGATCTTGCTCGGCGAGCCGCCTGCGTCGGCAATCGCCTGCACCTCGCAGCCGTCGCGCACGAGGCTCAGTGCCGGGAACACGGTGCAGACGTCGTTGGTGACACCCGCGATGATGAACTTGCGGCGCCGGGTTGCCTTGACGGCTGCAGCGAAGTGCTCGTCGTCCATCGCGTTGACGATACCTGCGCGCTTGACGCGCGCGGCGAACTCGTTCGGCAAGATGGTTTCCAGTTCGTCAAGCAACGGCCCCTGTGCGTATTCCTCCATGCTGGAGGTCAGCACCACCGGCATCTTCAGGATGCTGGCGGTCTTGGCCAGCATGAGCGCGTTGCGTTTCATCTCCTCGTAAGGAATGGAACGTACCCAGCCCATGGTGCCGACCTGGTGGTCGATCAGCAACAGTGCGGCGTTGTCGCCAGTGAAACGCTCGAAAGTCATGAAGAAACTCCTTTGTGGTTAGGTTGCGGTGGAACGCAGTGGCGGGCCGGCAAAAAGCATGACCTTGGCGCTGCCGCGGCGGGCTTGAAGCGTGATCGCGTGGGGTGTGTCCGGTGCCGGAAAGACAGGGAGCTCGAGATCGTCGTGCGAGAAGTCCTGGTCATCGATGCGGGCCGTTCCACGGATCGGCATGACGAACGCGCAATGGCCCGCTGCAACAGGCACGGTCAGTTCAGCGCCTTCCTCCAGCGAAATGTCCAGCATCGTTACGTCGGTGGGCGGCTTCAATGGGGAGCATCCGTCCCGGAAGCTTCCGACTGGCACGCGCACCTCGGCACCCGGCAACGTCACCACCGGCACGTCCTGCGGCTCAAGCATCAGTGCAAACGGCGCGATGTTCTGTCGCTCCCGAGCCAGGTCGACGAAGATCTGCAACGAATGAACAGTCTTGCCGGCCTCTGCCGGTACTTCTTCGTGAACGATGCCGCTTCCCGCCGTCGCCCAGTGCAGCCCGCCGGGCCGGATCACGTTTCGGGTGCCAAGCGAATCACGGTTGTCGATGCCCGTTTCCGAGTCGAGGAACAGGTAGGAGACGGCCGAAAAGCCGGCATGGGAATGCGGCGGGAATGTCGGCCCACTCATCCACGCGTGATCGACCCCCAGGAAGGGGTCGATCAGACCAGCCGCGCCGCGCAGGGCATAAGCGTGGAAGTGGCTGCCATGGTTGGCGCGCTGCAGCGGGGCAATGACTGGCATCACGTTCACCTCATGCGCCCGGTGCTTCGTTCAGCGTCGGGTAGTCTGTATAACCCCGCGACGTACCGCCGTAGAAGGCATTGCGGTCCGCGTCGTTCATCGGCGCGCTGCGCTTCAGCCGGGCGACGAAATCCGGGTTCGCAAGGATCATCTGGCCATAGGCCTCCAGGTCGGCCAGCCCCGTCGCCACGTCGGTCCCGACTTGCTCACGCGGGCGGCCCGGCCGGTTCAGAATCAGCGTGCCCTGCCAGAGCTTGCGGAGGTCGGCCAGCAGCGGTTCGTTGCCTTGCTCCATGATGTGCAGGTAGGCCAGCCCGAGTCTGTTCAGTTCTGCGACCAGATAGCGGTACAGGTTCGGCCCTTCGACACCTTCGTCGATGCCCCAGATCGTCGTGCCCGGCGAGAGCCGGATGGCAGTGCGGTCCGCGCCGATCTCTTCGGCAATCGCGGTGGCGACCTCGATGGCAAAGCGAGCGCGGTTCTCGATCGACCCGCCGTATTGATCGGTGCGAGTGTTGGCGCTCGGGGCGAAGAACTGATGGATCAGGTAGGCGTTGGCGCCATGGATTTCGACGCCGTCGGCACCGGCTTCGATCGCGCGGCGAGCGGCATGGCGGAAATCCTGGACGGTCTGACGCACCTCATCGGTCGACAGTGCGCGTGGCGCGGGAATCTCCTGCATACCGGTGGCAGTGAACATCGATGCGCCTGGCGCGATGGCCGACGGCGCGACACCCTGGCGATGATGCGGTGTGTTGTCGGGGTGGAACATGCGCCCGGCATGCATGAACTGGATAAAGAGGCGACCGCCCTTGGCATGCACGGCATCGGTCGTCTTCTTCCATCCGGCGACATGCGCGTCGGTATAGATGCCCGGCGTGGTCAGGTAGCCCTGGCCATCATCTGAAGGCTGGGCGCCTTCAGTCACAATCAGGCCAACGCTGGCGCGCTGAGCGTAATACTCGGCGGCTTGTTCTCCCGGCGTACCGTCTTGCTGGGCACGGCTGCGAGTCATGGGGGCCATCACCAGACGGTTCTGCAGGGTGTAGCGGCCGACGCGAATGGGATCGAACAGTTTGTTCACGATGACTTTCCTTCATTGGGTTGGATGGAGGCATCATCGCGCGATCCCTATGCGGGATAAATATGGTAGTTTGGATAACATTGATCCCGTCATGGAGCAATCTGAATGGAGCTGCTGAATGACATGGCCTTGTTCGTCGAGGTCGTCAAGGCCAAGGGCTTTCGCGTTGCCGCGGAGGCGATGGGCATGCCGAACTCGACACTGTCGCGTCGGATCAGCGGATTGGAGAAAGCGATCGGGCTTCGCCTGTTGCATCGCACGACACGGAAGATCGAGCTGACCGAAGCGGGTCAGATTTATTTCGAGCGCTGCAAGCGCATCGTCGACGAAGCCCGGCTGGCACACGAGCAGCTCGGCGAAATTCTGGCCCAGCCAAGCGGTGTGCTGCGTGCATCGTTACCGGTGGATTTCGGCGTGACCTACCTGGCGCCCCTGATCGCGGAGTTTGCGGGCCTCTATCCCGGCATCACCTTCGATTTCGACCTGACGCCGCGACGGGTCGACATGGTCAGCGAACCTTTCGACGTGGCGATCCGCATCGGGGAGTCTGAAAGCTCGCAACTGATCGCACGCACTTTGGCCTCGCTCACGCCTTACCTCTACGCGTCGCCTGGTTATCTCGAAAAGTCGGGCGAACCAGGCAGGCCCGCTGACCTCGCGCAGCATGAGTGCCTGAGTATCCTGAAGGCAGATTCATGGAAGCTGCACGACGGGGCGGAAACCGCCACGGTGTCGGTGGGAGGGAGGTTCGCACTCAACAGCGTTGGCATGATCCGCCGGCTGTCGACGCTCGACATGGGCATCGTGCTGCTTCCGGAGGAAATCGTCTCCGATGAACTCGTCAGCGGGAAGCTGCGGCGCATCATGCCGGCATGGCACGGCACGCCGCTGCCTGTCTATGCCATCACCGAAACGCGGTTGCTGCCGGCGAAAACGCAGCGCTTCATCGAGTTCCTGCGGGAACGATTGGGGCGGTAGCCCGCACGGCTGACAGGTCGCATCTCCATGCGATTGCGAACGTCCGTTGCCGGGTGACGTTCCGGCTATTCAATCGGCCCCAGCGCAACGCTGTTGTCAGGCGGCTAGATGAGCGTCCTCGAACGACACCGGACTTCGATATACCGGCTGCGCGTTTTCATCAATTCGTTGCATCGACGGGTCGAATCCGCGGCCGATAGCGGCGGTTCGACATCGTGATTCACTTCGTCAACAATTGCGTCTTGCGTCCGCACGCCGTCGATGGGTACCCCAATGCGAACCACTGAAATGCCGGAACCCCGCCTCGGGGCCATCGTCATACTCAACGGCCCGAGCAGCGCCGGCAAAAGCACGCTGTCCAGGTTCCTGCGCGAAAACCTGGACGAGCATCACTTGCACGTCGAGCTGGATGTGTTTCGGAACATGGAGCCGCCCAACTATTGGGCGGTCGAGAAGCCATTGGTGCAGATTCGGGTGGCCGCTCTGTGTCGAGCGATCAACGCCACCGCGGCCACCTTTTCCAGGCATGGTCAGGCGGTGATCGTCGATCATGTCTTGTCGCCTGATGCGTGGCGCTACATGCTTGAAGATCTTGTCGGCCTGCCGGTATTCATCGTCGGCGTCTTTTGTGCGCTCGACGTTCTGATCGATCGCGAGCGTATTCGTGGTGACCGCAAGATCGGACTGGCCGAGTCTCAATACGACACGATTCACGCCGGCCGCCATTACGATTACGTCGTGGACACGTCGTCGGCAAACGAGATCGATTGCGGTCAGGCCGTTCTGAATTGGCTGCAAAGCGGGCCGGTTCCTGCCGCGTTCTCGAAAATGCACCGGGAGTTTTTCGGTCACTCGAATGACGGCGAGTGACAGCCGATCCCGAAAGGGCGAGCGCAGGTTGCAGGGCTAGACCTTGTCGGGCAAGGTACAGGTACGGCTGCATCGTCCGGGCATGGCCTGCTGAGGCCAGCCTTGCTCGGCGCGCGAACCGCGGCGCGCCGAGCAAGGCCGTTGCCTCAGGCCGTTTGCGCCGCCGCCATGCTGAGCGCCACCGCCTGAGCGACTTCGATGCCGTCGATGGCTGCCGAATAGATGCCGCCGGCATACCCCGCACCTTCACCGGCCGGATACAGGCCTTCGACGTTCATGCTCTGGTAATCGTCCTTGCGTCGAATCCGGATCGGTGACGAAGTGCGCGTCTCGACACCGGTGAGCACCGCATCGTGCATTGCGAAGCCGGCGATCTTCTTGTCGATCTGGGGCAGGGCTTCGCGGATCGCTTCGATCACGTAGTCCGGCAGCGCGGTGCTCAGATCGGTCGGGTTCACGCCCGGCTTGTATGACGGTTCCACGGAGCCGAGCGACGTCGACGGCCGGCCCGCGATGAAATCGCCGACCAGCTGGCCCGGCGCGCGGTAATCGCCGCCGCCGAGTTCGAACGCGCGCTCTTCCCATTTGCGCTGGAACGCGATGCCCGCCAGCGGGCCGCCGGGATAGTCGTCCGGCGTGATGCCGACGACGATGCCCGCATTCGCGTTGCGCTCGGCCCGCGAATACTGGCTCATGCCGTTGGTGACCACGCGGCCCGGCTCGGAGGTTGCCGCGACCACCGTGCCGCCCGGGCACATGCAGAAGCTGTAGACGGCGCGGCCATTGCTGCAGTGATGGACCACCTTGTAGTCGGCCGCACCGAGCTGCTTGTGGCCCGCGAACTTGCCGAAGCGGCTGCGATCGATCAGCCCTTGCGGATGTTCGATGCGAAAGCCCAGCGAGAACGGCTTGGCTTCGATATAGACGCCGCGATCGTGCAGCATCTGGAAGGTGTCGCGCGCGCTGTGGCCCACGGCCAGCACCACGTGGTCGCAGCGCAGCGTTTCGCCGTTCGAGAGCGTCAGCGAGCGCACCTTGCCCTGATCGATCTCGATGTCGTCGACCCGCGTTTCGAAACGCACTTCACCACCCAGTTCGTGGATGGATGCACGCATCTTTTCCACCATGCTGACGAGGCGAAACGTGCCGATGTGCGGCCGGCTCAGGTAGAGGATGTCTTCCGGCGCACCCGCCTTGACGAATTCGTCCAGCACCTTGCGGCCGTAGTGATTCGGATCCTTGATCTGGCTGTACAGCTTGCCGTCGGAAAACGTCCCGGCCCCGCCTTCGCCGAACTGCACGTTGGATTCGGGATTGAGCACGCTCTTGCGCCACAGGCCGAAGGTGTCCTTGGTGCGCTCGCGCACGGCCTTGCCGCGTTCGAGGATGATCGGGCGGAAACCCATCTGCGCGAGGATCAGCCCCGCGAACAGCCCGCACGGCCCCATCCCGATCACGACCGGGCGCAGGAAATTACCGTGCTCGGGCGCTTTCGTGACGAAGTGGTACGCCATGTCGGGCGTCACGCCGCAATGCGGCTTGCCGGCGAGGCGCTTGATCGCGGCCGCTTCGTCCGTGACTTCGACGTCGACGATATACGTGAGCTTGATGTCGGCGCGCTTGCGCGCATCGTGCGCACGGCGGTACACGGTGTAACGGAGGAGCCCGTCTGCGTCCACGCCAAGCTCCGCGAGGCGCTCGCGAATCGCGGCCTCGAGCGCGCTTTCGGGGTGGTCGAGGGGGAGTTTAATTTCGCTTAGCCGTAACATGGGGACTCGGATGCGATTGCCACGGCGTCGTGGCGGTGTTGATACGGTCGGGGGCCGGCAGGCCGGCGGTGTTGTCCGCCGTGCGGGCGTGCCGGACGCAAACCAATCATTGTCATTGCGGGAAGGGCAGTGCAAGCGGCAGTCCGCTGACTGGCCCGAACAACTCAAGCAACTTCAGGATAGGCGCACGAAGCGACCCTTGTGCGGGAAGATCGTCCCGCCTCCCGGCAACCGGGAGGCGAACGGCGCGCCGTCATGACGGTGCTCGCGAGCGGTGTGCGCGCAAGCCGCGCCATGCGGGCGCGGCCGGGGGCTTATTCCGCCGCCGGATGCACGCGCGTGTAACCCTTCAGGATCGGGATCATCTGCGCGTAGATCTTCGGGTTCGCGGCGACGATTTCATGGCGATGCAGGAAATCGGCGTCGCCCGTGTAGTTGCCGACGAGGCCGCCGGCCTCGGTGATCAGCAGGCTGCCCGCGGCCATGTCCCACACGTTGATGCCTTGTTCGAAGAACGCGTCGAGGCGGCCGGCTGCGACGTTCGCGAGATCGAGTGCCGCGGCGCCCGGGCGGCGCAGGCCCGTGCAGGCCTGCGTCATTTCGGTGAAGAGGCGCGCGTAGGCATCGAGGCCGTCCTTTTCGCGGAACGGGAAGCCCGTGCCGACCAGTGCGTCCGACAGGCGGTCGCGGCGGCCGACGCGGATGCGGCGGTCGTTCAGGTATGCGCCGCGGCCGCGGGTGGCCGTGAACAGGTCGTTCTTGTTCGGGTCGTAGACGACGGCCTGCGTGACGACGCCCTTGTGCTCGAGCGCGATCGATACGCAGTAGTACGGGAAGCCGTGGATGAAGTTGGTCGTGCCGTCGAGCGGATCGATGATCCACTTGAATTCGGATTCGTTCTCCGATTCGCCCGATTCTTCCGCGAGGATCGCGTGGTCGGGGTAGGCGGTCTTCAGCGTCTCGATGATCGCGTCTTCGGCGGCCTTGTCCACTTCGGTGACGAAGTCGTTCTGCTGCTTCTTGCGAATCTCGATCAGGTCGAGATCGAGGGACGCGCGATTGATGATCTGTCCGGCGCGGCGCGCAGCCTTGACAGCAATGTTGAGCATGGGATGCATGAGCCTGGATCCTGTAGCCGGCGGCACGGGCCGCCACGAAGTGGAACAACCGCCCGGCACGGCGCAAACGTGGCAGGCGAGGTGAGACGCGAATTGACAAAGAACGGGGTACGACCCGCGCCGCACGGAGTGCGACGCGTAAAGGCATGATTTTACCCGATTTTTGGCGGTTTCAGGCGACCGGCATACGGGGAAACCCCCACTATCCGTCCGGACGAGTGGGTTTGCCGCAGCGATGGCGATACCATACTGCCATTCTGATGAACCGAGTCGCATCGTAGTGGAAACCCCGCAGATCACCGCCGCGCCGTCCGAGCCGGGCGCGGCCTCGTCCCGGCCGCCGTCCGGCGGCTTCACGTCCACCCGTTTCGTGCTCGTCGAGCCGAGCCATCCCGGCAATGTCGGGGCAGCCGCCCGCGCACTGAAGACGATGGGCTTCTCGCGTCTCGTGCTGGTCGCGCCGCGCGTGCCGCACGTGCAGAGCGATCCCGAGGCGATCGCGATGGCCAGCGGCGCGGACGACGTCCTCGCGTCCGCGCATGTCGTGCCGACGCTCGGCGACGCGCTGTCCGGCGTTCACTGGTCGATCGCGCTGACCGCACGCACGCGCGAATACGGGCCGCCGCGTCTCGCGCCGCGTGCGGCCGCCACGCAGGCATGCGCGCAGGTCGGCACGGGCGACATCGCGCTCGTGTTCGGCAACGAGCGCACGGGCCTCGCGAACGAGCATGTCGAGCAGTGCAGCGCGCTGGCGCACATCCCGGCGAACCCGGCCTACAGTTCGCTGAATCTCGCACAGGCCGTGCAGGTGCTCGCGTACGAGCTGCGCGTCGCGTTTCTCGAACACGCGAGCGAGCCGTCGGTGCAACCGTCGGGCGAAGCCGGCACGCTTGCGCAGAGCGACGAGATCGAGCGGATGTACGTGCACCTCGAGAACGCGCTGATCGCGCTCGATTTCCTCGATCCGCGCAACCCGAAGAAGCTGATGCCGCGGCTGCGGCGCCTGTTCGCGCGCACGGGCCTCGAGCGCGAGGAGGTCAATATCCTGCGCGGCGTCGCGAAGCACATCCTGCTGAAATCGGGCAAACCGGGCGGCGACGCGTAAGCGGCCGGCGCACCGGCTGCCGGATGTCTCGGTGCACGCGGGGCAACCGCCCCGTCGGGCGGGTGCTGGGTCGGCCGCCGGCAGCGCCGAGGCGGATCGTTCCACCCGGTCGGCGATCCCGAAGACCCAATGGCAGCAAGCGTTCCGCCCGAATACCCGTGCCGGCGGCGGGGTGAACGCGCGGGCTCGTGCGGCCGTGCGCGACTCGCCCTACAATCGCCGGACGTCATAAGTAAATTACCCGGCGCGATAACGGCCGGTCATTGCCGGCGATGCGCGCCGGCCTTTTCCCAGACCACATCATGTTCACGAGACTGCGCGAAGACGTTGCAACGATTCGCGAGCGGGATCCCGCCGCTCGCAGTGCATGGGAAGTGCTGACCTGTTATCCGGGGTTGCATGCGCTCGTGCTGCATCGTTTCGCGCACGCATGCTGGCGCGCGAAGCGCTACTGGCTCGCGCGTTTCGCGTCGCAGGCCGGCCGGTTCCTGACGGGCATCGAAATCCACCCCGGCGCGACGATCGGCCGGCGCGTGTTCATCGATCACGGCATGGGTGTCGTGATCGGCGAGACGGCGATCGTCGGCGACGACTGCACGATCTATCAGGGCGTGACGCTGGGCGGCACGTCGCTCACGCGCGGCGCCAAGCGCCACCCGACGCTCGAAGCCGGCGTGATCGTCGGTGCGGGCGCGAAGGTGCTCGGCAGTTTCACCGTCGGTGCGGGCGCGAAGATCGGTTCGAACGCGGTCGTCGTGAAGCCGGTGCCGGCGGGCGGCACGGCAGTCGGCAATCCGGCGCGCATCGTGATGCCGGCACAGCCGAAGCCGCAGCCTGAACGCGCGGCATTCTGCGCGTACGGGATCACGCCGAATGCCGACGATCCGATGTCGCTCGCGATTCATGGGCTGATCGATCACGCGGCGAAGGAAAGCCGCCGCGTCGATGAGATCGTCGCGGCGCTCGAACGGCTCGGCACGCATCTGGAAACGCTGCAGGGCGCCGACGCGGCGCGCCTCGATCTGCGCCGGCTGTCGGCCGTGCTGGAAGGCAAGTCGGTCGAACGCCAGGCGTAATTCAGCGGATGCCCGCGGCTGCCGCTCGATGCGGCGGCAGCGGCGTCAGTCGAGCGGCATCGCGTGGATGCCTTCCGCATCGACGCGCAGGTAGCCGCCACGCGGCTTGCCGTGGTCGAGATCCCAGTCGGGCAACACCCAGCGGATGCCGCCCGGCTCTGCGTGGCTCGCAGGGCGGTGCGTGTGGCCGTGAATGATCACGCTCGCGCGGCTTTTCCGGAACAGCGCGGCCACGCCTTCACGTGTGACATCGTAAATCGCCGAAGCAGGGCGCACCCGGCCCGCTTCGCTGTTCGAGCGCATGCGCTGCGCCAGCGCGCGGCGCCAGCGGAACGGCCATGCGAGAAACAGCCATTGCGCGACGCGGTTGCGTGCGAAGCGGCGGAACAGCTGGTAGCCGCGGTCGGCCGTGCATTGTGCATCACCGTGCGCGAGCACGATGCGCTGGCCGAACGCCATGATCAGCGAAGGATCGGGCAGCAGCATCGCGCCGGCCGCCTTCATGAAGCGCCGGCCGAGCAGGAAATCGCGGTTGCCGTGCATCACGTAGAGCGCAATGCCGCGCTCCGAGAACGTGTGCATCAGCGCGGCCATGCGGGCTGCAAACGGATCGTCGTCGAGGATGTCGTCGCCGATCCAGTATTCGAACAGGTCGCCGAGGATGAACACCGAGTCGGCGCTGTCGGCGGTGTATTTCACGAAATGCTCGAACGCGGCGACCGTCTTCGGAATCGCTTCGCTCAGATGCAGATCGGAGAGAAACAGGAACGGGCGTGCGGCTTGCGCGTATTCGCGCTCGCCCGGCACGCCCGCGGAGACGCTTCGCGGCGGACTCTCCTGCAACATCGAAGTGCCTCCGTAACGGCGCGTCAGACCACGACGGCCTTTTCGATCACGACGTCGTCAGCCGGCACGTCCTGGTGGAAACCAGCGTTGCCCGTCTTGACGCCCTTGATCTTGTCGACCACGTCCTGGCCTTCGACGACCTTGCCGAACACCGCGTAGCCCCAGCCTTGCGGCGTCGGCGACGAGTGGTTCAGGAAGTCGTTGTCGTTCACGTTGATGAAGAACTGGGCAGTTGCCGAGTGCGGATCGTTCGTGCGCGCCATCGCGACCGTGTAGTTGTCGTTCTTCAGGCCGTTGTTCGCTTCGTTGTCGATCGGCGCGTCAGTCGGCTTCTGCTTCAGGCCCGGCTCGAAGCCGCCGCCCTGGATCATGAAGCCGTTGATCACGCGATGGAACACGGTGCCGTCGTAGTGGCCCTTCTTCACGTAGTTCAGGAAGTTCTCGACCGTCTTCGGTGCCTTCGCGGCGTCGAGCTCGAGCTTGATCACGCCGTGGTTCGTATGCAGTTCAACCATGATGAATTCCTTCGGTGAGGCGGTTTAAATGGCACGCGGCCGGTCGTGCGACGCGGCCGCGTGTGGCGCCGGACGTGCCGGCAGGTTCTTACTTCGAGACGATGCTGGCCGATTCGATCACGATCGGTTGCGCGGGCACGTCCTGCATCGGGCCGCGCGAGGTCGTCGCGACGCCTTCGATCTTCTTCACGACGTCGAGACCCGACACGACCTTGCCGAACACCGCATAGCCGTTGCCGTCCGGGTTCGGGTAGTCGAGGCTGCTGTTGTCGACCGTGTTGATGAAGAACTGCGCGGTGGCCGAGTTCGGATCGCTCGTGCGTGCCATCGCGATCGTGCCCGTCTGGTTCTTCAGACCATTGCGGCTCTCCAGCGGGATCGGCGCGCGGGTCGGCTTTTCCTCGAAGTTGGTCTTGTAGCCGCCGCCCTGGATCATGAAGCCCTTGATCACGCGATGGAAGATCGTGCCGTTGTACTGGCCGGCCTTCACGTAATCGAGGAAGTTGGCGACGGACTTCGGCGCCTTCTCCGGGTAGAGCTCGACGCGGATGTCGCCCTGCGAGGTCTTCAGCTGCACGACGGGGTGCGCGGTAGCCGATTGCGCGAACGCAGGTGCGGTCGCGGTCGCGAGAAGGGCGGCGCCGCCAAGCGCCAGCAACAGACGTTTCATTGCGATCCTCAGGTTGGGAGGGAAAGAAGGCCGCGCCGCTTATTGCGACGGCGCGACGTACGGCGCCGCCAGTGCGCCCGACGGACCGCTGAACTGGAACGTCGGCGACATCGGCAGCGTGGTGGTGCTCACGTTCGCGGCTGCGCGGTCGGTGTAGTCGCGCGTGGCCGGCGCGACCGCGCGGGCGTTCGGCACGGCCTTCGGCGGCGACACGATCTTCTGGAGATCGGCGAGGCGCTGCGCGGTCGCGCCGCTCGTGCGGCCGAGCGATTGCGCGCGCTTGTACGACTCGGCCGCGAGGCGCAGGTACAGGTCGCCGAGGTTCTCGTACGCGAGCGAATAGCTCGGGTTCGATTGCGTCGCCGTGACGAGCGCGGTGCGCGCTTCATCGTAACGGCCATGCTTCGCGTAAAGCGCCGCAAGGTTGTTGTACGGCTCGGGCAGTTCGGGGTACGCCTGCGTGATCGCGACGAATTGCTGGATCGCGTCGTCGTCGCGGTTCAGGCGGGCCAGCACGGTGCCGCGCTTGAACTGCGCCTGCACGTCGTGCGGGTTCGACGCGATGCGCGCGTCGAGCTGCGCGAGCGCCTGCTTCCACTGCTTGCCGGCGATCGACGCGTCGACTTCGGGCGTGCCGTCGGCGGTGGCCGGGGCTTTCTGCGCATGCGCCGCGGGGGCCGCGAAAAGCGTCAGCGCGACGCCCATGACGGTGGTCGCAACGAGGGTCGCAGCGCTCTGCGCGCGGCCGCGATGAGGTTTCATAGGCGTAAATCGGAATGTTATACTCCGAGCCATTCTAACAAAACGTCTGCGCGTTCCGGCGAGCGGCAGACAGTCTTTCTTAGCCTCTCGTGGCCGTCACCGCTGTGCTTGCAGCCTGACCGCCCCATGTGATACCGAGGACGCTCGGCCTTGCGCCGCAGCAGATGGTCCGTCCGTTTCACATGCTGGGCGAGCTTCGCCAGGGCGGTTTCCTTCGGCTCACGGTTCATCTCTATGGAATCACTGCGCATCTACAACACGCTCGCGCGTGACAAGCAAGTTTTCGTGCCGCGCCAGTCCGGCGAAGTGCGGATGTACGTATGCGGAATCACCGTATACGACTATTGTCACGTGGGCCACGCGCGCATGCTGGTCGTGTTCGACCTCGTCCAGCGCTGGTTGCGTGCGATCGGTTACCGGGTCACGTATGTGCGCAACATCACCGACATCGACGACAAGATCATCCGCCGCGCGGTCGAGAACGGCGAGACGATCAAGTCGCTGACCGACCGGTTCATCGGCGCGATGCACGACGACGAAAGCGCGCTCGGCATCCAGCGGCCCGACATCGAGCCGCGCGCGACCGAGTTCATTCCGCAGATGCTCGGCATGATCGAGACGCTCGAGACGAACGGCTACGCATACCAGGCGACCGACGGCGACGTCAATTACTCGGTGCGCAAGTTCGCGAACTACGGGAAGCTGTCGGGCAAGTCGCTCGACGATCTGCGCGCGGGCGAGCGCGTCGCCGCGAACGACGCGAAGGAAGATCCGCTCGATTTCGTGCTGTGGAAGCGCGCGAAGCCGGAAGATCCGGAAGGCACGTCGTGGGCGTCGAAGTACGGGATGGGTCGCCCGGGCTGGCACATCGAGTGCTCGGCAATGGGCTGCACGCTGCTCGGCGAGCATTTCGACATTCACGGTGGCGGGCAGGATCTGCAATTCCCGCACCACGAGAACGAGATCGCGCAGAGCGAAGGCGCGACCGGCCAGACGTTCGTCAATTACTGGATGCACAACGGCTTCGTGCAGGTCGACAACGAGAAGATGTCGAAATCGCTCGGCAACTTTTTCACGATCCGCGAAGTGCTCGAGCGCTACGACGCGGAAGTCATGCGCTTCTTCATCGTGCGCACGCACTACCGTTCGCCGCTCAATTACAGCGACGTGCATCTCGACGATGCGCGCGCGTCGCTCACGCGCCTCTACACCGCGCTGAAGGATGTCGAAGCCGACACGCTCGCGCTCGACTGGAACGAGCCGCACGCGCAGCGTTTCGCGGCCGCGATGAACGACGACTTCAACACGCCGGTCGCGGTGGCCACGCTGTTCGAGCTGGCGGGCGAGGTGAATCGCACGCGCGACGCGTCGCTCGCGCGGCAACTGAAACAGCTGGCGGGCCTGCTCGGCCTGCTGGGCCGCGAACCGCGCGCGTTCCTGCAGCAGGCGTCCGGCGCCGCGCAGGCGGGCGGGCTCGCCGCCGACGAGATCGAAGCGAAGATCGCCGCGCGCGTCGCGGCGAAGCAAGCGAAAGACTATGCCGAAGCGGACCGGATCCGGGCGGAACTGCTCGAGACCGGTATCGCACTTGAAGACAAACCGGGCGGATCGACCGAATGGCGTCGCGTATGAGCGCGGTGCGTTCCACTGACCGATCCGTCAGGTAGGAGGCAAGATGGCAACGGCCAGAAAAGCGCCGGTCAGGCGCGCGACCCCGGTCGCCGCGCGTCCGGCAGCCAAGCGCGTGCCGCCGGCGAAGACGGACGCGACGCGCGCCGTGCCGAACGGCGCGCTCAACGGTCATGCGCAGCCGGCGGCTGCGCTGCCGGCCGCCGACGCGGCCCGCAAGGCCCGTGCGTCCGAAGCGGGCGGCGAGGAGGTCGTCGTGCGTCCTGCTTACTGGGATAAAGCATGCGCCGACCTCGTCAAGCGCGACCGGATCCTGAAGAAACTGATTCCGAAGTTCGGTCCTGCGCATCTCGTGAAGCGCGGCGACCCGTTCGTCACGCTCGCGCGCTCGGTCGTCGGCCAGCAGATTTCGGTGCCGTCCGCGCAGTCGCTGTGGGCACGCATCGGGGATGCCTGTCCGAAACTCGCCCCGCAGCCGGTGATCCGGCTCGGCGCGGACAAGCTGATCGCGTGCGGGCTGTCGAAGCGCAAGACGGAATACATCCTCGATCTCGCGCAGCATTTCGTGTCGGGCGCGCTGCACGTCGACAAATGGACGTCGATGGACGACGAGGACGTGATCGCGGAACTCACGCAGATCCGCGGCATCAGCCGCTGGACGGCGGAGATGTTCCTGATCTTCAACCTGTCGCGGCCGGACGTCCTGCCGCTCGACGACCCGGGCCTGATCCGCGCGATCAGCGTCAATTACTTCAGCGGGGAACCCGTCACGCGCAGCGAGGCGCGCGAGGTTGCGGCCAACTGGGAACCGTGGCGCACCGTCGCGACCTGGTACATGTGGCGCAGCCTCGATGCGCCCGACGGCGCCTGAGCTACGGCTATCGGGTTTTAAACATCAATAGTTGAGAGCCGGTTTTGAGCGTCGCCCGCGCGGGTAGAATACGCGCTGCCGCAAGACCCAAGGATTCGAACACATGAAGACCACGTTTCTGGATTTCGAACAGCCGATCGCCGAACTCGAGGCCAAGATCGAAGAGCTGCGATTCGTGCAGGACGACTCGGCTGTCGACATTTCGGAAGAAATCGAGCGGCTGTCGAAGAAAAGCCAGCAACTGACGAAAGACCTCTACGCGAACCTGTCGCCGTGGCAGGTTTCGCAGATCGCGCGGCATCCGCAGCGTCCGTATACGCTCGATTACGTTGCGGAACTGTTTACCGATTTTCACGAGCTGCACGGCGACCGTGCATTCGCGGACGATATTTCGATCGTCGGCGGTCTCGCGCGCTTCGGCGGCCATCCGTGCATGGTGATCGGCCACCAGAAGGGCCGTGACACCAAGGAGCGCGCCGCGCGCAACTTCGGGATGCCGCGCCCGGAAGGCTATCGCAAGGCCGAACGCCTGATGCGTCTCGCCGAGAAGTTCGGGCTGCCGATCTTCACGTTCGTCGACACGCCGGGCGCGTACCCGGGCATCGGCGCGGAAGAGCGCGGCCAGTCGGAGGCGATCGGCCGCAACCTGTACGTGATGGCCGAGCTGAAGACGCCGATCATCACGACGGTGATCGGCGAGGGCGGTTCGGGCGGCGCGCTCGCGATCGCGGTGGCCGACACGGTGATGATGCTGCAATTCTCGACCTACTCGGTGATCTCGCCGGAAGGGTGCGCGTCGATCCTGTGGAAGAGCGCCGCGAAGGCGCCCGAAGCAGCGGAAGCGCTGGGCCTGACCGCGCACCGCCTGAAGGCACTCGGCCTGATCGACAAGATCATCAACGAGCCGCTCGGTGGCGCGCATCGCGATCCGAAGGGCATGGCCGCGCTGCTGCGCCGTGCGCTCGCCGATTCGCTGCGCCAGTTCCAGGGCATGAGCGTCGATGCGCTGCGCGAGCGCCGCTTCGAGCGCCTGATGGCCTACGGCAAGTTCAAGGAAACCACGCCGGGCGCATGACCGGCTGCGTCTTCAAATCGCGCGCCGCTGCGCGTGCGCTCCTCTCGTGATTCCGCCAACCGAATTCTCCGCCGATCGCGCCGTCCTCGACGCGGTCGGCGTTGCGCTTTCCGGCATGCCGCCCGATGCACGCATCGCGATCGCCTACAGTGGCGGCCTCGATTCGACGGTGCTGCTCGACGCGGCCGTGCGCGTCGCGGGCGCGTCGCGCTGCGTCGCGCTGCACGTGCATCACGGGCTGAGTGCGAACGCCGACGCGTGGGTGGCGCATGCCGAGGCGAGCGCAGCCGGGCTCGGTGTCGCATTCGAATCGATGCGCGTCGACGTGCCGCGCGACAGCGGCCTCGGTGTCGAGGCGACGGCGCGCGAGCGGCGCTATGCGGCGCTCGACGAGATGTGCGAGCGCCACGGCGCGGCCGCGCTTTGGCTCGCGCAGCATGCGGACGACCAGGCCGAGACCGTGTTGCTGCAGTTGTTGCGCGGTGCGGGGATCGCGGGGCTTGCCGCGATGGCGCCGCGTTACCGCCCTGACGGCGTGAGCGTCGAGCGTGTGCGCCCGCTGCTGCGATTGTTGCGTGCGCAACTCGAGCGCTATGCGACGCAGCACGATCTGGCATGGATCGACGACGAATCGAACAACGACACGCGCTACGCGCGCAATGCGCTGCGCATCGACGTGCTGCCGGCGCTGGCCGTGCATTTCCCGGGCTTTCGCGACGCGCTGGGCCGCGCGGCCCAGCATGCGGCCGCCGCGCAGCGGCTGCTCGACGACCTGGCCGAACTCGACTTTGCCGTTGCCGCGCGCGATGACGGGCAGGCGCTGTCGCGCGATGCACTGGTCGCGTTCGACGACACGCGCGGCGCGAACCTGCTGCGCTTCTGGATGCGCCGGCTCGGTTTGCCGAGTGCGTCGGCTGCCCGGCTCGACAACATGATGCGGCAGCTGCGGGCCACGAATGTCGCCCATGCGCTGCGCGTCGATCACGCGGGGCAATGCCTGCGCCTCTATCGCGATGTCGTCTACTGGGAAGCGGGCGACAGCAGCGAACCGGCCGATGACGGTACCGGGAGTCCGCATCCGGAGGCGGTGCTCGCGTGGGACGGGCAGGAAGTCTGGCACCTGCCGGGTTGGCGCGGCACGCTCGTGTTCGCTCCGGCCGACGCGGGAAGCGCCGACGCGGTGCCGGAGGCGCTGCTGCGCGGCGCACGGCTGGCGGCGCGTGCCCGCGCGGGCGGCGAGCGGATGCGCACGTCGCCGGGCGGCCCGGGCCGTACGCTGAAGAACCTGTTCCAGGAGCGCGGCGTGCCCGCCTGGCAGCGCGACGTGCCGTTGCTGTTCGCTGGTGACTTGCTGATCTACGTGCCGCGCCTCGGCGTAAACCGCGATGCCGGCCTGTCCGGCGGCGAGGCATCCGGCGACGGCGGGTGGCGCCGGATCGAGTGGCGCCCGGACCTGCTGATTGCATGACGGCGACAGGCTGCCGGCGGCGCCATGGCGCGCCCATTTTCACCATTTGGTAAACAGCGCCGGAACGACCCCGGACGCGGCGGGCGGCTTGTCAAGCGGGCCTCTATCGGGTACGCTCGGTCGTTTGCTCGGCTCGATTTTTGAGCGATTTGTGCAGGTTTTCCGCGTGACGTACCCGGTTTGCGCGGCCTGATCGGCCTTCCGGGCAAAATCCGTCACGCTTGCGTGTTGCGTCCCAGCCGTCCCCCTCGTCGTCCGTCCACAGCCACAAGCCGCGTGACCGAACGGCTACGCGGCCTGCCCAGCGCGCCCGTGCGGTTTCTCCTCCAGTTCAGAACGACAATGGCACTCATCGTACACAAATACGGCGGCACTTCGATGGGCTCGGTCGAGCGCATCAAGAACGTCGCGAAACGCGTCGCAAAATGGCATCAGGCCGGGCACCAGATGGTGGTCGTGCCTTCGGCGATGTCCGGCGAAACCAACCGTCTGCTCGGTCTCGCGAAAGAGATTTCGAGCCAGCCGAGCCCGCGCGAGCTCGACATGATCGCGTCGACCGGCGAGCAGGTCAGCGTCGGCCTGCTGTCGATCGCGCTGCAGGAAATCGGCGTCGAGGCCGTGAGCTACGCGGGCTGGCAAGTGCCGATCAAGACCGACAGCGCGTTCACGAAAGCGCGCATTCACTCGATCGACGACGAGCGCGTGAAGGCCGATCTGAATGCAGGCAAGGTCGTGATCATCACGGGCTTCCAGGGCGTCGATCCGGACGGCCACATCACGACGCTGGGCCGTGGCGGCTCGGATACGTCGGCGGTCGCGGTCGCGGCTGCGCTGGGTGCGGAAGAGTGCCTGATTTATACGGACGTCGATGGCGTCTACACGACCGATCCGCGCGTCGTCGAAGAGGCGCGACGCCTCGATCGCGTGACGTTCGAGGAGATGCTGGAAATGGCCAGCCTCGGCTCGAAGGTCCTGCAGATCCGCTCGGTCGAATTCGCCGGCAAATACCAGGTGAAGACGCGTGTGCTGTCGAGCCTGACCGATCCGCTGATTGCGCTCGACGAAGAAATGCGCTCGGGCACCCTGATTACTTTTGAAGAAGACGAGACCATGGAAAAGGCAGTCATTTCCGGCATCGCGTTCCAGCGCGACGAAGCACGCATTGCTGTGATGGGCGTGCCCGACAAGCCGGGCATCGCGTATCAGATCCTCGGCCCGGTCGCGGATGCGAACGTCGACGTCGACATGATCATCCAGAACCAGAGCGTCCAGGGCAAAACCGACTTCACGTTCACGGTCGGCCGTGGCGACTACCAGAAGGCGATGGACATCCTCACCAACCAGGTGAAGGGCCACGTGAACGCCGAGCAGGTGCAGGGCGACCCGAAGGTGTCGAAGGTGTCGGTCGTCGGCGTCGGCATGCGTTCGCACGTGGGCGTCGCGAGCAAGATGTTCCGCACGCTGTCGGAAGAGGGCATCAACATCCAGATGATCTCGACGTCCGAAATCAAGATTTCGGTGCTGATCGACGAGAAATACATGGAGCTGGCCGTCCGCGCGCTGCACAAGGCATTCGAACTCGACCAGGCATCGTGAATTTTTCGTGATGCGTTGAAGAAAATGCATCACGGAAATTGACGTACGGTTCGAAACCCTATATTATCTTGTTCTCGTCGCACTGCCTCCCTGGTGCGAGCGAAAGTTTGGGAGACGTGGCCGAGAGGTCGAAGGCACTCCCCTGCTAAGGGAGCATCTGGGCCAAAACCTGGATCGAGGGTTCGAATCCCTCCGTCTCCGCCAAAAGCGGTGACAAAGCCCCGCAAGTTCTCGGACTTGCGGGGCTTTTTCTTTTTCAGCCCATCACTAGGCCCATCATCGGGCTCCAACTGCCCCTAGGGCTCCGGGTCGTACGCTCGCACTCGAGCCGGGGCTGCATATGGATGTTCGTGCAAAGCGCTCCTAGCCCAAGCCCTCCACCGTATCGCGCGATTGCTGGTAACGCGATGAGCAGGAGGCGCGATATAACCGAGCTTCTTGATGTCGACGTGCAGTAAGTCGTCCGATGCCTCGTGTTCGTTGCGCTGAAACGGTTCGTGCGGTTGCAGGTCGCCCAATCGGGACAGTCCGGCGCGCGCAACACGTGTGACCGACGGTCGCTACAGACGCGTCCATGACGTTGCGGCAAGCGCTGCCGACGCAATTCCACGAACAGCAAGGCCGTTGTCGCGGCGGTTGGTGGGCCCAACTCGCCGATCGACGGCGATCATGGCGCCTTCGTGCAGGAGGTCCTAGACGCGGCGGCTCAGTCAGCAAAACTATCCATGAGGCGAGGTGTCGCCCCCGCCGGAGTGGGGCATGCGCTGGAGGTTGCAGGGTTTGGCGACAACGGAAACCCGACCATTACCCGCTGACAGCTTGGCAAGTGCTCAAGCATTTGACGGCCTTTTTTCGCGCGGCGAACGAACTGCGTGCCGTCTATGAGGTGACTTACGAGGCGATTCTGGTCAACCTGTTGGGTGCGTGTCCTTCGCAGTGGCACGCAACGTTCGCATTCCTGATCACAATGGCAAACTGATGCCGATGCCGATGCCGATGCCGATGCCGATGCCGATGCCGATGCCGATGCCGCTGTCGTTGCAGTTCCGGTTCGCTGGTCCACCTTTGAGCGGGAAGTCGAGTGCTTACGATAGGTTCTTTGCACCTCGCATTGAGGGAATGCAGGGCTGTAAGAGGCCTTGGCGCTTCGGCAATGTGACAACCGCCGCGTTACATAGAAAGCTTCGGCGCAGTGAGGTTTGAATAGTGCTCGGCGGGGCTGAAGGGGGCCGTTTTCTTCGCCGCCCTCTCAGTCGCGCGTTTTCCGACCTGAACGATCTGTCCGTTGGCAACGTCCCGGCATTTGATCATGCCGACGACGATGATCATGCGGCGAATGCCCCGGATCGCGCGATCTTTGTCTCACCGACAAACGTGCAGAACGGCCCACATTCCGTCTGGTGCGGCAAATATGCTCAAGGCGCAAATGAGTCTGGTTGCGTGTTTCGCGTGTTGATGATGGCAAGGCCGGAATCCATTATCGCGGGACGGTGTTCGTCGGTGGAGCGGGTGTTGCCGGAAAGGCTGGTCAAGCGGGTAAAGCGGGTAAAGCTTCTGACATTGGTGGTGCAGTGGCGAAGATAAAGATAGTTCGAGCGTTGAAGTCAAGAACTACAATATCGAGACATCTGCAGGCCAAGAACAATTGATCGATAACGTGTCAAATCAGGCGATCTATCGGGCGCAACAATTACCTTCGAATACGGTCCAATCGCTTTTTGTAGAAATTCGTGGTCAAGTAGTCAGTCGTGGTGACTTGCAAAATGTCATTCAGTCAATTACCACGCGCAGCAACGGTATAATTCAGTCAAGCGACATTACCATATTGAGGTAGCACATGTCAGTTGGCGTGCGAGTAGGGTCAATAGTTGACGAGGTCGGAGCGTCGAGCTTCTTTAATTCGTTCTTTTCCACAATTTGGGGGCTTTTGGAGCCCAAGGGTCCTGGAACGAAGTACCCTGTTGTGTCGAGCGAGTTTTACGAAGGAAGTGTGTCAGCGCAGCATGTCGAAAAAGCACTGGAGGAGTTGCGGGCGATTCGGGAGGAGTTGAAGAATTTTCCGCCGACTGCTGTGATATGGGATTACGAAGATCGGTTAAAACAACCTCCTTGGGGGAGCGATATTAGCTCGGATATTACCTCGATGAGCAACTACTTTGTGTCTAGCGCAGGGCGCGATTTGTTCGATCTTCTAATCGAGGCCTTCGATGATGCGAAGCAAAATAAATCCGACGTTGCTATCGAGGAGGTTTGAGGCTGAGTCGGCGTGAGTCGCGTGTATCATCTGCTCACGCTAAATCGGATTTTCGTATGTCCTTATAAAGAAGGTGTTGGGCGAGAATTATTCCGTCTCGATTTTGATCGCGGCGTAAGTGAAGATCTCACTGTCCGGGCCTGAGCGTGCAGGCCACAAGGAGTTCGTGTGTGATCGCGTGAATATGCCCAGCATCAGGCTCGGAGTTGGCTTCTTGTTCATGGCTCCGCGCTCTCAAGCGGTGGAGCCTCCACAAAACCAGGCGCGGGTTCAGTGTGCCCGGTGCTGATCGGTTTGGCGTCGATAGGGCAGCTCAGCCGAGCTGGTCAATTCGCGGTAGCCGCCCTCGAACGCACGAGGCGCGCAGGCCACTATAGGGAGCCGGACGAGATCCCGTTCAGCGCGTTATCGCGATAGCGTCGATTTCCACCAGGACGTCCGGCCGAAACAGCGACTCAACGCCAATGAGCGCACTGGCCGGCGCATGCCCATTGAGCCAGCGATCGCGAACCGTACGAATGGTGCCGAGCTGCTCCGCGCGGTAGCCGCGCACGTACAGGGTCATCCGGGCAATCCGGTCGAGCGAACTACCCGCATGGCGCAACGTGCTATCCAGGTTCTGGAAGGCTTGCTCCAACTGACCTTCCAGCGTAGACGCGACGCTTCCGTCGGCAGCCACCGGGACATGTCCACTGAGTAGCGCTAGATCGCCCTTTACAACGACGGCGCCAGAAATGCCGGGAATCTCCTGTCCATGGGCCGTGAGCGTTCGCAAGGTTTCTGCGGGCGCTGCCTGCGGCGCATCGGACGAGGCTTCCGGCGTATCGGTGATCTTGCCCGTGGTCGACACACTGTCGACGAACTCGCGAGTCGGCATGGCCCAGCCGAAATGATGGACGACCTCATTCAACACGTGTTGTTGCTGTTGGTCGGTGAACGCCGCGGTGGCATCACTCAGCACGATCGGTTCATAGCCCAGATCGTGCGCGGCGCGCAGTGTCGACTCAATGCAGACATGGGTGGCATAGCCGGCAAGGTACAGCCGAGTGATGCCTTGGCCACGCAGATAGTTGTCCAGATCGGAAGCGGAAAAAGCGCTGGCGCCTGCCCGTCCGCTGACAACGAATTCATTTTCAAGCGGCGCATACGGCCCATGGAACTGCCAACCACTCTCTTGCTTCTGCCAGGTACCGGCCTTTTGAATTGCGCCACGCAGACCGAATCGAGCGCGCCCCAACTCCCGGTAGTCGGAAGACATCTGCAGCGTCGCGTGAATCACGGGCATACCCGCTTGACGTGCTGCCGCCAGCGCAAGCTTGGCGGCTTCCTGCGATCGAGAGAACTGATGCTCATCCTTGATCAGCCGTCTCAACTTGCCTTCTGGAGCAAGCCATTCATTGACAAATTCGATCATGAGCAGCGCAGATCGACCGTCGTTCGGCACCGTCGGTATCGGTTGGTGTGCAACTGCGGCAACGCTGACTTTAGGCTGCGACGAGAGAGGGGCTGCCTCACTGGCGCCGGCTGACATGGCGGACAACAAGAACAGTCGCGAGAACCAGCTTTGCGTGAATTTCAACATCTCAACCCCCTCTTCGATCAGTGAGGGTTCGACTATAAAGATGAACCCATGTCACGATAAGACCTTAGAATTCAGACTTATTGTGAGTTGAGGGAATGGTAGAGTGGATCCATTTACCGATATCAGTACCTTTGTCCGCGCTGCCGAGGCCGGCAATTTCACGCGTGCGGCTCGGTTGCTTCAGCTTAGCCCCTCAGCCGTGAGCAAGGCGGTAGCACGCCTGGAAGCTGAACTGGGCGTTCGGCTGTTTCACCGTTCGCCGCGGCAGATCACCTTGACCGGGGATGGCGAGGTGTTCTTCGCAGTCTGCCGCCAGGGAATGACGGACATCGAGGACGCTCGCAGCAGGCTGGCGGGTGCGTCGCAACCATGGCGGGGCAAGTTGCGGCTCTGCGTCCCGGTGAGTTTCGGTCAATATGTGCTGGCGCCTGCGCTCGGTGAATGGCTGAGCGCACATCCCGGGCTGGATATCGAACTGGCCCTGACGGATCGTCACGTCGACATGACGGCCGAGCGTTTCGACCTGGCCGTGATGTTGGGAGAAGTGCCTGACTCCCGGCTGGTGGCCCGCCCGTTGCCGGCTCATCGCTTTGTGACGGTCGCTTCGCCGGCATACCTGCAGTCGCAGGGCGTGCCCAAGACGCCGGACGACCTGGTCGACCATACCTGTCTGCGTTATGTGATGGTCAACAGCGGACAATTCCGAGACTGGATGTTTGTCCGTGGCGGGGATCAGTACAGCCATTTCCCCGTGGGGCCGTTGGCCAGCGACCATGCGTCAGCGCTCCTGGCGCTGTCGGAAGCCGGGGGCGGTATCTTGCAAGCTCCGCATTATGTCGTGGCGCCGTCGTTGGCCGCGGGGCGACTTGTTCCTGTCCTGGACGACTTCAAGAGCATCGGCGCCCCTTTGTCGGTGGTCTATGAGAAAGCTCGCCAAGCCTCCGCGCGCACCAGGCTTGCCGCCGACTTCTTGTTGGCGCTTGGCGACCGGCTGTAAGGCTGATACGGGATTCAAAGTCATCGCGCAGCTGGTCGCGATGGCGCAGGACGCATTGCTGCTCGTGCTCGAACCGTTCTCTGTCGTACTCGACCCGCACGCACTGCAGGGTGTCGCGCATGGTGACGCGAGGCGATCGTCACGGCGCCGGCGTCGAAGTCGGATCTGCCCGCCGCAAACTACATGATCGACGAGCGCAACATCGTCGATGCGATGACGCTCGCATCGTCCATTTTCCCGCGCTACACGACCACCATCGCACGGTGACGACTCGCATATGGGGCCGCTTGCGTCATCGATGATCGCAGTTGGGAAAGGGAGGGATGCGGGCGGAGCGACCATTCTCTCGACCTGCATCGTGTAAGGCGAAATGAAATAAAAATGAAAGTATTAATGTAAGGATTCGGCGCCGCATGCTTGCCATCCTGCCGGGCATCAATTAGCTCGTTTCGACCCTCCGAAAAGGCTCGTCGACGTCAAAAATGCGGCAGTGCGTCGTTTTTCCCGATCGCCATCGTCGGGCAATACAAAAAATTACTCATAAAAATCAGTGATATAGGCGATCTCTAAAAATCGATGCTCTGCTGCGCTGCAGAAAATAATCAATCGCCTTATGCTGGTTAACCCGATCGCGTTTGAGCGGCGTCAAGTTTTCCGATGATGTCGCTTTACATTTTGCCAACACTGGCGATTCACGAAATCTATCTGTCGATTTGATTTCGTTCCTTTCGTCTCGCCTGTCCCCGATGCAGTGCGCGACTTCATCAAGGCCTAGTTGACATGCATGATTTCCCCTTCCTGAGCCTGGCCATCTGGGCTCCGATCCTGTTCGGCGCGTGCCTGCTGCGCGCCGGTTCCGACCAACATCTACGTCGAACGCGACTGATCGCGCTCGTCGGCGCGCTGGTGGGGCTGGCGGCGGTCGTTCCGCTGGTCGCCGGTTTCGATGCGCACTCGGCTGCGATGCAATTCGTCGAAAGCCGCAACTGGCTGGCGGCATTCAATTCCGGATGGCGGGTCGGTATCGACGGCGCGTCGCTGTGGCTCGTCGTGCTGACCGCGTTCACGACGCTCGTCGTGGTGGTGGCGACGTGGGAGTCGGTCACGGTGCGTGTCGCGCAGTACTACGCGTCGTTCCTGATCCTGTCGGGGCTGATGGTCGGTGTGTTCGTCGCACAGGACGGGCTGCTGTTCTTCATCTTCTTCGAGGCCACGCTGATCCCGCTGTACCTGCTGATCGGTACGTGGGGGCGGGAGCGTCGCGTGTACGCGGCCGTGAAGTTCTTCTTCATCTCGTTCGCCGGCTCGCTGTTGCTGCTGATGGCGATGCTGTACCTGTACGCGCAGTCGCATACGTTCGACATGGCCGTGTGGCGCACGCTGCAGCTCGGCTTCGCACCGCAGTTGCTGGTGTTCCTCGGCTTCTTTGCCGCATTCGCGGTCAAGGTGCCGATGTGGCCGGTCCACACGTGGCTGAGCGACGTCTACACCGACGGCCCGACCGGCGCCGCGCTGATGCTCGCGATGCTCAAGCTCGGCGGCTACGGATTCCTGCGCTTCGCGCTGCCGGTCACGCCCGATGCGAGCCACTTCTTCGCGCCGGCCGTGATCGCGCTGTCGCTGTTCGCGATCGTCTATGCCAGCCTGATCGCGCTCGCGCAGACCGATCTCGGCAAGCTGCTCGCGTATTCGACGGTCGCGCACATGGGGATCGTGACGCTCGGGCTGTTCCTGTTCAACCGGATCGGTGTCGAAGGCGCCATCGTGCAGCTCGTGTCGTACGGCTTCGTCGCGGGTGCGATGCTGTTGTGCGTGAACGTGCTCGTCGATCGCACGAAGCAGCGCGAGATCGCCGCGTACGGCGGTGTGGCGGGCGTGATGCCGCGATTCGCGACCTTCACGGTGCTGTTCGCGATGGCCAACGTCGGCCTGCCGGGTACGTCGGGGTTCGTCGGCGAGTTCATGGTCATCATGGGCGCGATCCGCTTCAACTTCTGGATCGGCGCCATCGCGGCGCTGACGCTGATCCTCAGCGCGTCGTACACGCTGTGGTTGCTCAAGCGCGTGGTGTTCGGCAAGGTCGCGAGCCAGCGGATCGCGAAGCTCGCCGACCTGAACCGTCGCGAGATCGTGATGTTCGCGTCGCTCGCACTGGTCGTGCTGGTGGTCGGCATCGATCCGAAGCCGTTCACCGACGCGATCGATCCGACTGTCGGCAGGCTGATCGAAGACGCGAGCCATTCGAAGCTGCCGACCGGGGACGGCCCTGCGCAGCCGCAGCCGTCGTACATGGCGTCGACGCGCGGCTGAGCGCGGCACGTCGCGCGAGCGGGGCGCATCGCACGGCGGTGCGGTCGTTGCACACACATCGATTCGATCGCGGTCCGGCGCAGGCAGCGCCGGGCCCGCTTTCGGCTGCGTGAAATTGCCCCGCGACAATCTGTCTCACGGCAGATTCTGCAATGATGATTTTCCGCATTAGCTGGTTTTTCATCGCACTCGCGCGACGTATGATTCGGCCACTTTCGTGGATCGAATGCGCATCGGGCATACGCAAACGGATTCAATGACCCTCGGGCTGTGTGATGAAAAGAAAAGCTTCAAAAGGCTGGGTGGCGCTGATGTCGATCGGCGCGGCTTTGAGCCTGTCAGGCTGTAATTTAGATGTACTAAATCCGAAAGGAAGCGTGGGCGCTGCCGAAAAGGCGCTGATCGCGACGTCCACCTGGGCGATGCTGATCGTCGTCGTGCCGGTGATCCTGCTCACGCTGTGGTTCGCGTGGCGTTACCGCGCATCGAACCGCAACGCCACCTACGCGCCGAACTGGTCGCACTCGACCGCGATCGAGGTCGTGATCTGGACGGTGCCGACGCTGATCATCCTGTTCCTCGCCGTGCTCACGTGGAAGACCACGCACGAGCTCGACCCGTACAAGCCGCTCGAGTCGTCGGTGAAGCCGATCGACGTCGAGGTCGTCGCGCTCGACTGGAAGTGGCTGTTCATCTATCCGGAACTCGGCATCGCGTCGGTGAACCAGCTTGCGATTCCGGTCGGCACGCCGGTGAACTTCCGCATCACGTCGGATTCGGTGATGAACTCGTTCTTCATTCCGCAGCTCGGTGGCCAGGTCTACGCGATGGCCGGCATGCAGACGCGCCTGCACCTGATCGCCGACGAGCCCGGCAACTACGCGGGCACGTCCGCCAACTTCAGCGGCCGCGGCTTCTCCGACATGAAGTTCCGCACGCTCGCCGAGCCGCGCGAACAGTTCGATGCATGGGTGCAGAAGGTGAAGGCGTCGCCGGACCGGCTCGACGCGACCGTGTACGGCACCGTCGCGCAACCGAGCGAGAAGGCGCCCGTGCGCTACTTCTCGTCGGTCGATCCGCGACTCTTCCACAACATCATCGCGAAATACAACGATGGCCACGTCCTTGACCTGAAGGACGCCGCCTGCGGCACGAAGGGGTAACGCATGTTCGGCAAACTCACACTCTCGGCGATCCCGTTCGATCAGCCCATCATCATGGGGGCCGGTGTCTTCATGGGGCTGGTCGTGCTGGGCATTCTCGCCGCGCTGACGATCACCGGCCGGTGGAAATGGCTGTGGACGGAATGGCTGACCACGGTCGACCACAAGAGACTCGGCGTGATGTACATCATCGTCGCGCTGATCATGCTGCTGCGCGGCTTCGCCGACGCGATCATGATGCGCATGCAGCTCGCGCTCGCGTACAACGGGCCCGGCTACCTGCCGCCGCACCACTATGACCAGGTCTTCACGGCTCACGGCGTGATCATGATCTTCTTCATGGCAATGGTGTTCATGGTCGGCCTGATGAACCTGATCGTGCCGCTGCAGATCGGTGCGCGCGACGTGGCATTTCCGTTCATCAACTCGCTCTCGTTCTGGATGACGGCCGTGAGCGCGATCCTGATCAACGTTTCGCTCGTGATCGGTGAATTCGCACAGACCGGCTGGCTCGCGTATCCGCCGCTGTCGGAGCTGCAGTTCAGTCCGGGGGTAGGGGTCGACTACTACCTGTGGGCGCTGCAGATCTCGGGCGTCGGCACGCTGCTGACCGGCGTGAACTTCTTCGTGACGATCATCAAGATGCGCGCGCCGGGCATGACGCTGATGAAGATGCCGGTGTTCACGTGGACCGCGCTCTGCACGAACGTGCTGATCATGGCGTCGTTCCCGATCCTGACCGCGACGCTCGCGCTGCTCGGCCTCGACCGTTACCTCGGCATGCACTTCTTCACGAACGAAGCCGGCGGCAACGCGATGCTGTACCTGAACCTGATCTGGGCATGGGGTCACCCTGAGGTGTACATCCTGATCCTGCCGGCGTTCGGGATCTTCTCGGAAGTCATCGCGACCTTCGCGAAGAAGCCGCTGTTCGGCTACAAGACGATGGTGTATGCGACCTGCGCGATCATGGTGCTGTCGTTCCTCGTGTGGCTGCACCACTTCTTCACGATGGGCTCGGGTGCGAACGTGAATGCGTTCTTCGGGATCATGACGATGATCATCGCGATCCCGACCGGCGTGAAGGTGTTCAACTGGCTGTTCACGATGTATCGCGGCCGGATCGAATTCACGACGCCCGTGCTGTGGACGATCGGCTTCATGGTCACGTTCACGCTCGGTGGCATGACCGGCGTGATGATGGCGATTCCGGGTGCGGACTTCGTGCTGCACAACAGCCTGTTCCTGATCGCGCACTTCCACAACGTGATCATCGGCGGCGTGCTGTTCGGCTATCTCGCGGGCTTCAACTACTGGTTCCCGAAGGCGTTCGGCTTCAAGCTGAACGAGAAGCTCGGCAAGGCGGCATTCTGGTTTTGGCAGATCGGTTTCTACGTTGCGTTCGTGCCGCTTTACGTGCTCGGCTTCATGGGCATGACGCGCCGGATCAACCACTACGACAACCCGGCCTGGCATCCGTGGCTGCTGGTCGCCGCATTCGGCGCCGTGCTGATCGCGATCGGCATTGCGTGCCAGCTGCTGCAACTGGTGGTCAGCATCCGTAACCGCAACCTGCCCGAGTACCGCGATACCACCGGCGATCCGTGGGGCGGCCGCACGCTGGAGTGGGCGACCTCGTCGCCGCCGGCCGACTACAACTTCGCGGTGATCCCGCAGGTGCGCACGCTCGACGCGTATGCGGACATGAAGGCACGCGGCGAAGGCCGGCCGAACCCGGCATCGATTCGCGACATTCACATGCCGTCGAATACCTGCGCGGGCCTCGTGATCGCGATCTTCAGCCTGGTGCTCGGCTTCGCGCTGGTGTGGCACATCTGGTGGATGGCGATCGGCGGGCTGGTCGGCATCATCGCGACGCTCGTGATCTACAGCTCGCGCGATAACGACGGCTATTACATCCCCGCGTCGACGGTGCGGAAGATCGAAGACAAGCAGCCGACGAAGCGCGTGGCTGCGCGCGTCGACGACGTGGAACTGGAGGCCAACTGATGTTGCAGAAAACCTTGAGCGCAACCCTGCTCGAGCACGACGACCATCCGCCGTCGCACTCGGTGTTCGGGTTCTGGCTGTACCTGATGACCGACTGTGTGATCTTCGCGGCGCTGTTCGCGACGTTCGCGGTGCTCGGCCACCAGTATGCGGGCGGGCAGACCGCGAAAGAACTGTTCGACATTCCGGGCGTCGCGGTGGAAACCGCCGCGCTGCTGCTGTCGAGCATCACCTACGGTTTCGCGATGCTCGCCGCCTACAAGCAGCGGCGCGGCGCGTTGCTCGCGTGGCTCGCGGTGACGTTCGTGCTCGGCGCGGCATTTCTCGCGATGGAGCTGCGCGAGTTCTCGCACCTGATCGCGGAAGGCGCGGGCCCGCAACGCAGCGCGTTCCTGTCGGCGTTCTTCACGCTGGTCGGCACGCACGGGCTGCACGTGACGGCCGGCCTGCTGTGGATGATCGTGCTCGCCGGGCAGATCGTGTTCCGCGGCGGCGACCTGACCGATCGCGACCTGCGACGGCTGACGTGCCTGAGCCTCTTCTGGCACTTTCTCGACATCGTGTGGATCTGCGTGTTTTCCTTTGTCTATCTCGCGAGCGTGATCTAAATGGCCCATTCGCATTCGTCTCAACTCGAAGAAGGGCACGGCAGTGTCGGCGGCTACTTCGCCGGCTTCATCCTGTCGGTGCTGCTTACGGCCGCGTCGTTCGGCCTCGTGATGGGCGGCGTGCTGTCGCCGCACGCGTCGCTGATCGCGCTTGCGGTGCTCGCGTTCGTGCAGATCGTCGTGCACCTCGTGTACTTCCTGCACATGAACGGCTCGTCGGGCCAGCGCTGGAACGTGATGGCGTTCAGCTACACGGTGCTGACCGCGGCGATCCTGATCGTCGGCACGCTGTGGGTGATGCACAACGTCAGCATGAACATGATGTCGCGCTGAGCGGCATCGCGGCGCAGCGGTCGATATCCATGCGCTTTCATGAACGAAAGGCGGCACGCGAGTGCCGCCTTTTTGTTTTTCCCGGCCGGGTTGCGCCGGGCAGCGGGGTCAGTGCCGGGTGCCCGCATCGGCCGTCAGCGCATGCGTGCAGTCCGAACGGTACTCGGCAGCGAGACGATGCTTCGCGCCGTCGAGATCGTCGGGGTAGTAGGGGCTCGCGTGCGCGGGATCGTAGCCGACCTGTTCGAGTTCGGTCAGCTCGCGCACGAGGTCCGCACGCGTGACGTCGTGGCCGGTGTGGACGAACGGGTAGGCGTTGCATTCCTGCGGCGTCAGGTGAGGGGCCGCGAACGCGGCGGTGCTGGCGCATGCGAGCAGCATGCAGGCGACGGTAGTCGACAGTTTCATCCGGTAGCTCCTGGTTTCGCGGCCCGATGCCGCATGACGTCAGCGTAGGCGGCGCGCACGGCGGGGCGGGCGACGCACGGATGAAACATCTTTTACCCGTGCGCCGAGAAGCTGGATGAAGCAATTTTCATGTAACGCCGGACGGCGACCGGGTCGTCTACGATAGTCGCGGGCGCATTGCGTGCGCCCGTCATGACGTTCATTGCGAGGGCAACCATGCGAGTACTGACGGTCGAGGATGATGCGGTAACCGCGAACGAAATCGTCGGCGAACTGACCGCGCGCGGGTTCGAGGTCGAGTGGATCGACAACGGCCGTGAAGGCATGCTGCGCGCGATGAGCGCATCGTACGACGCGATCACGCTCGACCGGATGCTGCCGGGCGCGGACGGCCTCGCGATCCTGACCGCGATGCGCACGGTCGGCATCGATACGCCGGTGCTGATGCTGAGCGCGCTCGGCGATGTCGACGAGCGCATCCGCGGGTTGCGCGCGGGCGGCGACGATTACCTGACGAAGCCGTTCGATTCCGGCGAGCTGAGCGCCCGCATCGAGGTGCTGCTGCGTCGCCGGCAGGCGTCGGGCGTGCCGCAGCAGACGCTGTTGAAGGTCGGCGCGCTCGAGCTCGACCTCATTTCGCGCTGCGCGCGTCGCGGGGCCGACGAGATTCCGCTGTTGCCGACCGAATTCCGCGTGCTCGAATTCATGATGCGCAATGCGGGCCAGACGATCACGCGCACGATGCTGTTCGAAACCGTGTGGGGCTATCACTTCGATCCCGGCACCAACCTGATCGACGTCCACATGGGCCGGTTGCGCAAGAAGATCGATCCGCCCGGCGCGAACCCGATGATCCAGACGGTGCGCGGCTCGGGCTACATGCTCGCGTGACGGAGGCGAGGATGGATGCGGCTCGCGCGGCGAATTTCACGCGCCGCTGGCACACGACGACGTTTCGCTGGCTGTGCGCGTATGCGGCGATTTTCTCGGTTTCGCTGCTGCTGCTCGCGGGCGTGATCAGCGTGGCCGCGACGCACACGATGACGCGCGACACCGACGAGGTGCTCGCGTGGCAACTGATCTATTTCGATTCGATTCCCGATGCCGAGCTGCCGCTCGCGATCCACCGGCGGCTCGAGCACGAGCACATGCATACCAGTTTCTACGGGCTGTTCGACGCGAACGGGCGCCGCGTGGCCGGTGACATCGCGACACTGCCCGCGCTGCGCACGGATCGCGACGGACGCACGCTGAACCGCACGCTTGCTCCGCTCGACGGCCAGCCCGCGCCGATCACGCGCGCGATGGCCGTGCGCCGCGACAACGGGATGACGCTGGTGGTCGCGCGCGACCTGTCGCATTTCATCCAGATCCGCGATGTCGCGATCCGCGGGCTCGTGATCGGCGGCGTGATGATCCTGATCGCGGGTATCGCGGGGGGCAGCATGCTCGGCATGCGGCAGATGCGCCGCGTCGCCGCGATCCGGCGCGTCACGCGACAGATCGCCGAGGGCGATCTCGGCAAGCGGCTGCCGGTCGGACGCCACGACGAACTCGACCTGCTCGCGCATCTCGTGAACCACATGCTCGACGAAGTCGAGCGGCTGATGGGGGAGGTGCGGCATACCTGCGACGGGATCGCGCACGATCTGCGCACGCCGCTCGCTCGCGTGCACACGATGCTGGCCCGGCTCGCCGAGCAGCCGTTTTGCGCGGACGACCCGGCGTCGTCGGCACTGCTCGCGTCGGCGCGCGACGAGACCGACCGGTTGCTCGAGCGCTTTCGCGCGATGCTGCGCATCTCCGAGATCGGCACGCTGAGCCGGCGTGGCGGCTTCGCTGCAGTCGACGTCACGGCGTTGTTGCGCGACGTCTGCGAGCTCTACGAACCGCTGGCCGAAGCCGTCGACGTGTCGTTCGAACTCGACGCGATACCGGTCGACCGCATTCATGGCGATCGCGCGCTGCTGTTCGAGGCGTTCAGCAATCTGGCGGACAACGCGATCAAGTTCACGCCACCGGGCGGCCGCGTGCGTGTCGCGCTCCATGCGACACCGAGCGGGCCGCTCGTGCGGTTCGAAGACACCGGGCCCGGCATCCCGCCCGGCGAACGCGACGCGGTGCTCGAGCGCTTCTATCGTGGCGAGCGCACGCGCCATGTGAGCGGCTCGGGGCTGGGACTGAGCATCGTCTCGGCGGTGACGCGCGTGCACGGCTTCGAGTTGCGGATCGGCGATACGCCACTGGCCGGGGCGGCGATCACGGTCGAGTGCTGGCCGCGCTCGCTCGCATGACGGCGTCGGGGAACCGTCGATGCGCATCCTGCTGATTTCCCCGCCGAACCTGGAAGCGGCGCGGCTCGACAAGGCATTTCGCGAGAGCACGCATGGCGTGGAGCGCGTCGACGGATGGCGCGACGGCTGCTTCGTGGCGACGCAGGAGCGGTTCGATGCCATCGTGATCGTTGTGCCCGACACGGCTGCCGGCCCGGCGATCCTCGATGCGCTGCCGCGACTCGTCGCATCGGCTGAAGGCGCGACGATTGCGACGATCGTTGCCGGCGCGACAGCCGCGCAGCGCGCGCAGATATTGCAGGCCGGCTGCGACGTGTGTCTTGCGCATCCGTGTTCGTTCGTGGAACTGCACGAGCGGTTGCGCGCGCTGTGGCGCCGCACGGGCGTCATCGCGATGCGCGAGTCGATCCGGCTCGACGCGGCCACGCGCGCGCTCGAAGAGCGTGGCCGGCGGCTGGCGCTCAGCACACGGGAATTCCGTCTCGTTGAGTGCCTGCTGCGCGAAGCGGGGCGGCCGGTCGGGCGCGATGCCGTGCTTCGTTATGCGTGGGGCGATGCCGATGTCGAACCCGAGACGGTCAACGCGCTGGTCGTGCGGTTGCGGCGCAAGCTGGCCGCGCACGCGTTTTCCGCGCGCATCGAAACGATTGCGCGATTCGGGTTCAGGTTCGACGCGGGCGGATGACGACGCGGTATCGCGTCGCGCTTGAGGATGGCACGTATGCCGCGCGTCGCGCGGCAGGTTCGATTGCGGGTGGTCAGTGCGAATAGAGTTCGCGGTTGAGCTGCGCGAGCTGGCCGTCGCGTTCGGCGCGGACGAGCTGGCGATAGACTTGCGCGCGTGTCAGCGGCGTTGCCGGCCGTGCGTTCCATGCCGGTTGCGACGACAACGGTGCGGTTGTGGTCGCGGCGAACGTCTGCGGCGCAGCCGCGGTGTCGGGCTGCGTTGCGCTGGCCCGGCCGGGCAGCGCGACGCAGAGGGCGGAAAGGGCGGTGGCGAATATCAAGGTCTTCATGGCGTGATCCTTATCGAAGGTCGGAGGCCGGTGTCGCGGATGCGATGCCGGCCTGAAACACGTTATCGGGTGCGCCCGTACGGGCGCCCGGCGTGCCGATGAAGAAACGTTCATGAACGTGCGTCGTGCCAGCCGCCGCCGAGCGCGCGCACGAGCCCGACGGATGCCTGCAGGCGTCGGGCGTCGACGTCGAGCGATGCGATCTGCGTATCGAGTTCGGTCGTCTGCGCGGTGACCACGTCGAGATAGCTGACCGCGCCGTCGCGATAGCGCGACATCGCCAGCGCAAGCGAATGCCGCGACGCGACGAGCGCCGCGTCATCCTGGTCCGATTCGTCGCCGAGGCGGTGCAACTGTGCAAGATCATCCTCGACTTCGCGGAACGCCTGCAGCACGACGGCGCGATAGCGTGCGCCCTGTTCGTCGAACTGCGCACGCGCGTGGCGTACGCCGGCGGCACGCCGTCCGCCGTCGAACAGCGTCATCGCGAGACGCGGTCCGATCGACCAGATCTCGTTTGGCGCAGCGAGCCACGGCGAAAACGTATCGCTCTGGAACCCGGCGTCGAGGCCGAGCGACAGGTCGGGAAAGTAGGCGGCGCGCGCGACGCCGATCCGCGCGTTCGCGGCCGCGACACGGCGTTCGGCGGCGGCGACGTCCGGCCGGCGTTCGAGCAGCGTCGATGCGAGCCCGGTCGGAATCGACGGCACGCCCGGCAGCGCAGCAACGGGCGGCAGCGAGAACGTCGACGCGGATTCTCCGACGAGTGCCGCGATCGCATGCTCGTCGAGCGCGCGACGGGCCGCGATGTCGGACGCGCGCGCTTGGGCGAGCGCGAGTTGCGTTTGCGCACGCGATACGTCGAGCCCCGATGCGAGGCCGCCGCGATGGCGACTGACCGTCAGTTGCCACGCACGGCGGTACGTGTCGATCGTTTGCGCGAGCGTGTCCGCTTCGCGGTCGAGTCCCGCGAGGTCGAAGTAGGTGCTGGCGACGCCGGCCTGCAGGCTGAGCCGGGCCGACGCGAGGTCGTCGTCGGCTGCCTGCGCGTTGTCTCGGCCGGCCGCGACCGCGTTGCGGACCTTGCCCCACAGATCGACGTCGTAGCCGAATCCCGCTTCGAGCGTGTTCGACTCATAGGTGTCGGGCTGGCCGCTGCCGCGCAGCGGGCGGCGCGCGGACTGACGGTCGCGGTCGGTCTCGGCGTCGATACCCACGGTCGGCAGCAATGCCGCATGCGCCTCGTCGAACAGCGCGGCGGCTTCGTCGTGTCGCGCGACGGCGGCGGCCAGGTCGGGATTCGCGCGCGCGACGAGCGGCTCGAGCCGGTCGAGCGTCGCGTCGCCGTACACGCGCCACCAGCCGTCACGCGGCAGGCGATCGGCCGGTGCGGCATCGACCCATGCCCCCGTTTCGCGAAACGCGGTCGGCACCGGAACGGCCGGCGCGCGATAGGTCGGCGCCAGCGAGCAACCGGCGAGCAGCGCGACGCTGCCCAGCCACACAGCGAGCAGACGGTCAGCCATGCGCACGCTCCGTCGTCGCGGTGCTGGCGATACGCACGGGGTCGCCGTCCGCGAGCGAATCGGGCGGATTGTCGATCACGCGGTCGCCGGCCGCGAGCCCCGACGCGATCTCGACGCGCGTGCCGAGATCGGTCGCGATCGATACGTTGCGCAGCCGCGCATGCCCGCTTGCATCGAGCACGGCGATTTGCAGACCGTCGTGGCGGAAGATCAGCGTGCTTGCCGGAATCGTCAGCGCATGCGCGGCGCCGGGCATCGCGATCCGCACCTGCGCGTATTCGCCCGGGAACAGCGTGCCCGCCGGGTTGGCGATCGAGAATTGCGCGAGCAGCGTGCCGGAAGCCGGGTCGATCGATTGTGCGGAATCGGCGAGCGTGGCGTCGAACGTCATGCCGGGGCGCTCGGGGACGGTCAGCGCGACACGCATGCCTGCGCGGATCGCGGCCGCGTCGTCTTGCGGGACGTGGACGTACAGCCGCAGCCGCCGCGCGTCCGAGACGGTGAAGAGTTCGGCGCCGGTGCCGCTACCCGCGTCGATCAGCGCGCCGACATCGGTCTTGCGGGCCGTCACGATGCCGTCGAACGGCGCGGTGAGCCGCTTGAACGATTCGAGCGCGTCGAGCCGTCGCACATTGGCGGTGCTCGCCGCGACGGCCGCGCGTTTCGCGTCGAGGTCGCTGCGCTTCTCGTCGGCCTCCTGCTGCGAGACGGAATCCTGCGCGAGCATCTCGGCCCAGCGGGCAGCCGTGACGGCCGCAAGCCGTTCGTTCGCGGTCGCGCTTTGGAGATCGGCGCGTGCCTGCTGCAACTGCTGGTCGAGATCGGGCGTGTCGATCGACGCGAGCAACTGGCCGGCCTTCACGTGCGCGCCGATGTCGGCGTACCACGCGTGCAGGTAGCCGGGCACGCGCGCGTAGATCGGCGCGTCGACGTACGCGTCGAGCCGACCGGGCAGCACCAGCGCGTCGGCCGCGGCCGGCTGCGGCGCCACCGTCGCGACGGTCGGGATCGCCTGTTGCACGGTCCACGCGGCCACCGCGTGCGCGTCATGCATGCGTGCGACGAGGCCGGCCGCCGCGACGGCGAGCGCGGCGACGGCGCCCGCGATCGCGAGCGGTTTCAGATAACGCGGCGTGCCAGGGGGGCGGACGTCGAATTCAGTGGACATGCTGTTCTCCCGGAGTGAGGGGCAGGGATTCGGAACGAGGCGCGCGATCGCGCCGGTGGACGAGGCTGAACACGACGGGCACGAACACCAGCGTCGCGACGGTCGCGCACAGCAGGCCGCCGATGACCGCGCGGCCGAGCGGCGCGTTCTGCTCCCCGCCGTCGCCGAGGCCGAGCGCCATCGGCGCCATGCCGATGATCATCGCGAGCGCGGTCATCATCACGGGCCGAAAGCGCGTGAAGCCGGCCTCGAGCGCGGCGACGGCCGCGTCGGCGGTATGCGCGAGCCGTTCGCGCGCGAAGGTCACGACGAGGATGCTGTTCGCGGTCGCGACCCCCATGCACAGGATGGCGCCCGTCAAGGCCGGCACCGACAGCGGCGTGCGCGTGACGAACAGCATCCAGACGATGCCGGCGAGCGCTGCGGGCAGGCCGCTCACGATCACGAATGCGTCGCGCCACGAATGGAAGTTGACGACGATCAGCAGGTAGATCAGCAGGACCGCGCCGGCGAGGCCCGCGAGCAGCCCGCCGAATGCGCTGTTCATCGTCTGTACCTGGCCGCGCACGGTCACGCGCGATCCCTTGGGCAAACCGGCGGCGCTCTCGCGCAGCTCGCGTGCGATGTCGGCGCTGACCGCGCCGAGATCGCGATCCTGCGTCGTCGCGAAGATGTCGTACAGCGGAGCAATGTCGTAGTGCGACACGACCGCGTCGGTCTGTCCGCGCACGATCGTCGCGAGACCGCCGAGCAGTTGGGGCGCGCCCGTGCGGCCCGTGACGGGCAGTGCGCGCAGGTCCGACAGCGACGTCATCCGGTACTGGGGTGTCTGCGCGACGATCGGATACGACACGCCGTTGTGTGGATCGAGCCAGTAGGTCGGCGCCACCTGGCTCGTGCCGGACAGGCTCGCCACCACGGCATTGGTGACATCCTGCTCGGTGATGCCGAGTTGCGCGGCACGCGTGCGGTCGACCGCAACCGTGAACTGCGGATAGGTCGACGCCTGCTGGACGCGCGCGTCGGCGACCCCGGGCACGCTGCGGATGCGCCGCAACAGCGCGGTGGCATAGGCGCGGTTGGCGGCACGGTCGGGGCCTGTCACCTGCACGTCGATCGGGGCGGGCGCGCCGAAGTTGAGGATCTGGCTCACGATGTCGGCAGGCAGGAACGAGAACGTCACGCCGGGAAACGTGCGCGGCAGCACCGTACGCAACTGCTTGACGTAGTCGGCCGTCGGCGCGTGGTCGCCCGTGAGCGACACGAGGATGTCGCCGTCCTGCGGGCCGATCGTGCCGCTGTTGCTGTACGTGAGGTTGATCCCGCTGTTCGGCAGCCCCATGTTGTCGACGATGCTCGCGACCGCGCGCGGCGGCACGACGCTGCGCACCGTCTGCTCGACGCGGTCGAACAGCGCGGCCGTTTCCTCGATGCGCGTGCCGATCGGTGCGCGCACGTGGATCGCGATTTCGCCCGCGTCGACCGACGGGAAGAAATTGCGGCCGAGCCACGGCACCAGCACGAACGAGACCGCGACCGCGGCCAGGAACAACGCGACGAAGCGTGCGCGATGGGCGAGTGCGAGGCCGAGCACGGCGCGGTAGCCGACGCGCAGCGCGGCGAAGCGGCGTTCGAACCCCTGCTGGAACGCGACGAGCGGATTGCGTGCGCGCGGCGGCGGGAACGGTGCACCGTGCGGCGTGAGCACGGCGGCCGGATGCGCGGCATGCGGTTTCAACAGGTAACGGGCCATCATCGGCACGAACGTGCGCGACAGCACGAACGACGCGATCATCGCGAAGATCACGGCTTCGGCCATCGGCACGAACAGGAAGCGGGCCACGCCATCGAGCAGCAGCATCGGCACGAACACGATGCAGATGCACAGCAGCGACACGAAGGCCGGCGCGACGATCTGCGACGCGCCGTCGAGGATCGCCTCGCGCACGTCCTTGCCCTGTTCGAGGTGCCAGTTGATGTTCTCGATCGTGACGGTGGCATCGTCGACGAGAATGCCGACCGCGAGCGCGAGTCCGCCGAGCGTCATCACGTTGAGCGTCTCGCCCGCGGCCGCGAGCGCCGCGATCGCGGCCAGCACCGCGAGCGGAATGGAGGCGGCGATGATCAGCGTCGAGCGCCAGCTGCCGAGGAACAGCAGGATCATCGCGGACGTGAGCGCGGCGGCGATCAGGCCTTCGCGTGCCACGCCGCTCACGGCGCCCTTGACGAACACGGACTGGTCGCCCATCACGACGAGCCTGAGCGACGGCGGCAGGGTCGCCTCGATGCGCGGCAACTGCGCCTTGACGCCCGAGATGATGTCGAGCGTCGACGCCGAGCCGCTTTTCAGCACGCTCATCAGCACCGCGCGACGGCCGTCGACGCGCACGATGTTGCCCTGCGGCGGATAACCGTCGCGCACGTGCGCGACGTCGCGCATGAAGATCACCGCGCCGTTCACGGACCGGATCGGCAACGCGTTGAGCTGGTCGATGGTCAGCGGGCTGTCGTTGAGCCGGATGTTGTATTCGAAGCCGCCGATCTTCTGCGTGCCGGCCGGGATGATCTGGTTCTGCTGCGCCAGCGCGGTCGCGACATCCTGCGCGGACAGCCCCTTGGCCTGCAGCGCCTGCGGATCGAGATCGATCTGCACCTGGCGCACCTTGCCGCCGTACGGCGACGGGATCGCGACACCCGCGACGGACAGCAGCTGAGGCCGGATCACGTTGGTCGCGTAGTCGCCGAGCTGCTGCTCGTTCAGTGTGTCGCTCGTCAGCGCCAACTGCAGCACGGGCACGGTCGATGCGTTGTAGTTGAGGATCTGCGGTGGCGTGGTGCCCGGCGGCATCTGCTTGAGCACGGTCTGCGAGATCGACGTGACCTGCGCGGTCGCGGTGCGGATGTCGACGGTCGGCTGGAAGAAGATCTTGACGATCCCAAAGCTGCGGAACGACTGCGATTCGATGTGCGCAACGTCGTTGACCGTCGTGCCGAGCGTGCGCTCGTAGTAGGTGACGATGCGCCCGGCCATGTCGGCCGGCTGCAGGCCCGAGTAATTCCACACGACGCTGATGACCGGAATCCGGATGTCGGGGAAGATGTCGGTCGGCGTGCGCAGCGCCGCGAGCGGCCCCGCGATCAGGATCAGCAGCGCGAGGACGATGAACGTGTAGGGGCGCGCGAGCGCCAGTCGGACGAGTTTCAGCATCGGCGAGGTCTCCGCCGGCGCGGGGCGCCGGCCTGTCAGCGAAGTGCCGAAGCGCGGCGGGAGCCCGATTCGGCTCGCGCAGTGTGCGTGGCGCCGCTTAACGCGGGGCGCGGGCCAGGATGAAAGATGTTTTAGGAAACGGGCGCGAGGGGGGCGGGCGGCCGTTGATTGTTACAAGACGTTAGCGCGGGCTTCCCGTTGCGATGCCGCGCATCAGTTCTTACAAAGTGGAAATATGCGGAAACGGCGCTTGCCGTTATAGTCGAATCACACATGAAACAACCAGAAGAGGAATCCATGAAGACCTTGCGTGTTGCCTCGCTCTTGACCGGTATGACGGCCTTGCTCGTGTCGGGCGCAGCAATGGCGGGAGTCAATGTCGGGATCAATCTCGGCGTTCCGGCGCCGGTATACGTCGCGCCCGCACCCGTGTATGCGCCGCCGCCTCCGCCAGTCGTCTATCAGCCTGCGCCGGTCTACGCGCCGGCCCCTGTCTACGCACCGGGGCCGACCATCGTGATCGGCTGGCATGGCGATCGCTACTGGGACGGCCGTCGCTACTGGGGCCGTGACGAGTGGTACCGCCATCACGGCCGCGGCTGGGGCGGTGATCGCGGCGATCGTGGCCACTGGGACAACGGCCGCCACAACGGCTGGCACTGATCGGCAGCGCGCGCCCGCCTGATGCGCGCGCCCGCGATCCGCTCGTGAAGAAACCGCCCGCGTGGCGGTTTTCTTTTGGCTCGCCGGCTCGAATGGGTAGAATCGTCTCTCGTTACTACCCTCATTCGACCGACAGGGCCTCTATGACGAAGGGTTCGCCCCGGGCCGCCGCCGCGCGTGTCCGCTCCGGTGCGATGCGTGCCGTACGGGCTGCCGGCCGCACGGCCGCGGTGTTCGCGCTGCAAGCGGTGCTGGCCGCGACCGCAGCGCACGCGGCCTACGCCATTGCGCAGTACGGCGAGCCGAAGTATCCGCCGGGCTTCAAGCATTTCGACTACGTCAACCCCGATGCGCCGAAGGGCGGCACGCTCGTGCTGGCGAACCCGAACCGGCTGACGTCGTTCGACAAGTTCAACCCGTTCACGATGCGCGGCAATGCCGCGCCGGGCATCGACATGCTGTTCGAGAGCCTCGCGACCGGCAGCTCGGACGAACCGGCGTCCGCGTACGGGCTGCTTGCCGACGACATCGACATCGCCCCGGATCGCCGTTCGGTCACGTTCCACCTGAATCCGCGTGCGCGCTTCTCGAACGGCGACCGCGTCACCGCCGACGACGTCAAGTTCTCGTTCGATACGCTGAAGAGCAAGCTGGCCGCGCCGCAGTTCGGCGCGTATTTCGCGGAGATCACGAAGGCCGTGGTCGTCGATCCGGCCACCGTGCGCTTCGAGTTCCGCAGCGCGAACCGTGAACTGCCGCTGATCGCCGGCGGCGTGCCGGTGTTCTCGCGCAAGTGGGGATTGCGCGCGGACGGCTCGCGCATCCCGTTCGACCAGCTCGCATTCGAGCAGCCGATCGGCAGCGGCCCGTACCTGATCGATCACTACGACAACGGCCGTAATATCACGTACCGGCGCAACCCCGCATACTGGGGCGTCGACCTGCCGGTGCGGGTCGGCACCAACAACTTCGAGCGGATCGACTACAAGCTCTACAGCGAAGGTGTCGCGCGGCTCGAGGCGTTCAAGGCAGGCGAATATGACGTGCTGGTCGAGAACATTGCGCGCAATTGGGTGCGGCAGGATATCGGCAAGCGTTTCGACAGCGGCGAGTTGATCAAGCGCGAGTTTCGGCAGCACAACGGCGCGGGCATGCAGGGTTTCTTCATGAACCTCCGCCGGCCGTTGTTTCGCGATGTGCGGGTGCGCCAGGCGCTCGATCTCGCACTCGACTTCGAATGGCTGAACCGTCAACTGTTCTATGGCGCTTATACGCGCCTCGACAGTTACTTTGCCGATACCGACTTGCAGGCAACCGGTCTCCCGGGGGCGGGCGAACTCAAGCTTCTCGAACCGCTGCGCGCGCAACTCGATCCGGCCGTGTTCGGCCCGATGGTCGTGCAGCCGAGTACGAACCCGCCCAATTCGCTGCGCGCGAACTTGCTGAAGGCGCGTGCGTTGCTTGCGCAGGCTGGCTGGACCTATCGTGACGGCGCGTTGCGCAACGCGCAAGGAGAGCCCTTCACATTCGAGATCCTCGACGACGCGGGCTCCCCGTTCAAGGCGATCGTGGCAGCTTACCAGCGCAATCTCGCGAAGCTCGGTATCGACGTACGCTTTCGCACGGCCGATTACGCGCTGCTGCAAAAGCGCCTGGACGCGTTTGACTACGACGTGACACCGATCCGGTACGTTGGGGTGCAGGTACCGGGTGCCGAGCAGTTTGCACGTTATGGCAGCAAGTTCGCGGATGAGCCCGGGTCGGATAACGTCATCGGCCTGAAGTCACCGGCCGTCGACGTACTGCTGCACGCGCTCGCCGTCGCGCAGACGCGCGAAGACCTGCTCGACGCGACCCACGCGCTCGACCGTGTGCTGATGCACGGTTACTACGCGGTCCCGCAGTGGTACAGCGCGACGCACCGGATCGCGTACAAGCGCACGCTGGCCTATCCGCAGACGCTGCCGCTGTACTATTCCGCCGAGGGCTGGGTCGTGTCGACCTGGTGGGCGAAGCCCGATCACTGAGCCACGCGGCCCCTACGTCCAACCCCGCTTACCGATCGCGAGTCGACGCCCTATGTGGAGCTACATCCTCAAACGCCTGCTGCTGATGATCCCGACGCTCATCGGCGTGCTGACCCTCACGTTCGCGGTGATCCAGTTCGTGCCGGGCGGCCCCGTCGAACAGGCCGTGCAGGAATTGCGCAAGGGCGCGACGGAGCAGGGCGCGGTGCCGTTCGGGATGCGCGCGCACACCGGCGTCGACGCGCAGCAGCTCGCGCAGCTCAAGGCGCTGTACGGTTTCGACAAACCGCCGCTCGAACGCTACTGGCTGATGCTGAAGCGCTTCGCGCGCTTCGATCTCGGCGACAGCTACTTCCGCCACCAGAGCGTGTGGTCGCTGGTCGTGCAGAAGCTGCCCGTGTCGATCAGCATCGGGCTGTGGACGTTCTTCCTCACGTACCTCATATCGGTGCCGCTCGGCATCGCGAAGGCGGTGCGCAACGGTTCGCCGTTCGACGTCGCGACGAGCCTCGTCGTGCTCGTCGGCTATGCGATTCCGGGCTTCGTGCTCGGCGTGCTGCTGCTCGTGCTGTTCGGCGGCGGCTCGTTCTGGCAGCTGTTCCCGCTGCGCGGGCTCACGTCGGACAACTTCGCGCAGCTGTCGCTCGTCGGCAAGGTGCTCGACTACCTGTGGCACATCGCGCTGCCGATCACGGCGTCGGTCGTCGGCAGCTTCGCGGTCGTCACGATGCTCACGAAGAATGCGTTCCTCGATCAGATCCGCCGGCAATACGTGCTGACCGCGCGCGCGAAGGGGCTCTCCGAGCGCAGCGTGCTGTGGAAGCACGTGTTCCGCAACGCGATGCTGCCGCTGATCGTCGGCTTCCCGGCTGCGTTCATCGGCGCGTTCTTCACCGGCAGCCTGCTGATCGAGACGCTGTTCTCGCTCGACGGCCTCGGGTTGCTGTCGTACGAATCAGTCGTGCGGCGCGATTATCCGGTCGTGCTCGGCACGCTGTACCTGTTCACGCTGATCGGGCTCGCGACCAAGCTGATCTCCGATCTCTGCTATGTGTGGGTCGATCCGCGCATTCAATTCGACACCCTGGAGCGCTGACATGAAACCGTCCGTCTGCATGCCCGGCGTCACCGGGCGAGGTGCGCGATGAACCGGGCCGTCGTGTCATCCCGCATCGACGCGGCGCGCGCCCGCGTGTCGCCGTCGCCCGCACGCCGCGTATGGCAGCGCTTCAGGCAGCAGCGTCTCGGCTACTGGAGCTTCGTGATCTTTTTCGTGGCCTTCGCCGCGAGCGTGGCCGCGCCGCTGTGGTCGAACGACAAGCCGCTCGTCGTGCGTTACGACGGCCAGTACTATTTCCCGCTGTTCCATGCGTATCCGGAGACAACCTTCGGCGGGGATTTCCCGACGCCGGCCGACTATCTCGATCCGTATGTGCGCAAGCGGCTCGAGGCGCCCGGCAACTTCGTCGTCTACCCGCCGAACCGTTACTACTACGACACGCTGAACTACTTCTCGAACGTGCCGAACCCCGCGCCGCCGTCGCGCGCGAACTGGCTCGGCACCGACGCGCAGGGGCGCGACCTGCTCGCGCGGCTCGTATACGGGTTCCGCGTGTCGGTCGAGTTCGGGCTGATCCTGACCGTGATCGGCACGCTGCTCGGGATCGCCGCGGGCGCCGTGCAGGGCTTCTTCGGCGGGCGCATCGACATCGTCGGGCAGCGGCTGATCGAGGTCTGGAGCTCGCTGCCGGAGCTGTACCTGCTGATCATCTTCGCGTCGATCTTCGAGCCGAGTTTCCTGCTGCTAATCGTGCTGCTGTCGCTGTTCGGCTGGATCGGGCTCGCCGACTACGTGCGCGCGGAATTCCTGCGCAACCGCACGCAGGACTACGTGCGCGCGGCGCGCGCGATGGGGCTGACGAACGGGCAGATCATCTGGCGCCACGTGCTGCCGAACAGTCTCACGCCGGTGATCACGTTCCTGCCGTTCCGGATGAGCGGCTCGATCCTTGCGCTCACGAGCCTCGATTTCCTCGGGCTCGGCGTGCCGCCGCCGACCCCGAGCCTCGGCGAGCTGCTTGCGCAGGGCAAGGGCAATCTCGACGCATGGTGGATCTCGCTGTCGACCTTCGGCGTGCTGGTCGCGACGCTGCTGCTGCTGACCTTCATGGGCGACGCGCTGCGCAACGCACTCGACACGCGGATCGCCGATTCGGTGCGCGCGGCGGGAGGCCAGCGATGAACGAACCGGCCGTATCGACGCAGCATGAGCCGCTGCTGTCGCTCGAGCATCTGCATGTGCGCTTCGGCGACACGGTCGCGGTGGACGACGTGACGCTCGCGATCGGCCGCGGCGAGCGCGTCGCGCTGGTCGGCGAGTCGGGTTCGGGCAAGAGCGTTACCGCGCTGTCGATCCTGCGGCTGCTGCGCGACGCCGACGTGAGCGGCACGATCCGCTTCGCGGGGCAGGACCTGGTGGCGAAGAGCGAGCGCGAGATGCGCGGGCTGCGCGGCTCGGACATCGCGATGATCTTCCAGGAGCCGATGACGGCGCTCAACCCGCTGTATACGATCGGCGTGCAGATCGGCGAGACGATCGTGCTGCATGACGGCGTCTCGTCGGTCGAGGCGCGCAAGCGTGCGATCGCGCTGCTCGCGCGCACGGGCATCGCGGAGCCGGAGAAGCGTGTCGACAGCTATCCGCACCAGTTGTCGGGCGGCCAGCGGCAGCGCGCGATGATCGCGATGGCGCTCGCCTGCCGGCCGCGCCTGTTGCTGGCCGACGAGCCGACCACCGCGCTCGACGTGACGATCCGCGCGCAGATCGTCGATCTGCTGCTGGAACTGCAGCGCGACGAAGCGGAAAAGCGCGGGATGGCGATCCTGCTGATCACGCACGACCTGAATCTCGTGCGGCACTTCGCGGATCGCGTCGCGGTGATGGAGCACGGCCGGCTCGTCGAGAGCGGGCCCGTCGAGCGGATCTTCGCGGACCCCGAGCATCCGTACACGCAGCGGCTGCTGAACAGCCGGCCGCAACGCGCGGTCGTGCCGGTGATGCCGATCGCGCCCGTCGTGCTCGACGCGCACCACGTGAGCGTGCAGTTCGCGCGCAAGCGGCCGGGCCTCGCGGGCTGGTTCGGCACGGTGCCGGTGACGGCGGTCGCGGACGTGTCGGTGTCGGTGCGGCAGGGCGAGACGCTCGGCATCGTCGGCGAATCGGGGTCGGGCAAGTCGACGCTCGCGATGGCGCTGCTCGGCCTGCAGAAGACGGCCGGCGGCACGATCGAATTCCAGGGGCGCGCGCTGTCGACCTATCGCGGCCGCGAACAGACCGCGCTGCGCTCGAACATGCAGGTCGTCTTTCAGGATCCGTTCAGTTCGCTTTCACCGCGTCACACGATCGAGCGGATCGTCGGCGAGGGGCTCGAGCTGCATCGCCCGGACATGACGCCCGATGCGCGTCGCACGAAGTCGCTCGCGGTGCTGCGCGAAGTCGGCCTCGACCGCACGGTGCTGCACCGGTATCCGCACGAATTCTCGGGCGGGCAGCGCCAGCGGATCGCGATCGCGCGCGCGCTGGTGCTGGAGCCGCGCATCCTGATCCTCGACGAGCCGACGTCCGCGCTCGACGTGTCGATCCAGCAGCAGGTGCTGAAACTGCTCGCGAATTTGCAACAGAAATACAACCTCGGCTATGTATTCATCAGCCACGACCTGGAGGTGATCGGGGCGATGGCGCACCGCGTCGCGGTGATGCAGGACGGGGCGATCGTGGAGTCGGGGGAGGTGGCCGACATCTTCACCAAACCGACACATCCTTACACACAAAAGCTGTTGAAAGCGGTCTGGAAAGCGTGATAAGCCGCCAATGGTCTGACCATCTCGATTGTATTTATTAATTTGTTTTGACAAACGATTACGCGCTGGCTAGTATCGACCGAAATTTTCCGCCAATCAGCTGATTTTTAAGCAAATTCCATCGACCAATGCAGCATCGATCCCTGACCCAGGCATGCGCGCGCACCATCGCCGGGCTGTTCATCGGCGCCCTGTTCGCAGCAGCTCCCGGCGCGTTCGCCGACGAAGTCAGCAGTTTTAACCAGAATGTCACCAATTCGACTCAGATCGGGTCGGGTTCCTCCCTCCAGCAGACCAGCGCGCAGCCGTCGAGCGGCGGTGCGAAGTCGTTCCTCGCCGGCATGGCCGGCAAGGCGGGCGACGTGGTGGTCGGCGCGCTGAACATGATCGGCGTGCGCTACCGCTGGGGCGGCAACTCGCCGGATTCGGGCCTCGACTGCAGCGGCTTCGTGCGCTACGTGTTCCAGGACACGCTCGGCATGTCGCTGCCGCGTCGCGCGGAAGAGATGAGCCGCGTCGGCGAGAAGGTGAGCATGAGCAACCTGAAGCCGGGCGACCTCGTGTTCTTCAACACGATGCGCCGTACGTTCTCGCACGTCGGCATCTACATCGGCGACAACAAGTTCGTGCACTCGCCGTCGACGGGCAGCACCGTCCGCGTCGACGATCTCGATAGCGGCTACTGGGAAAAGCGTTTCACCGGTGCGCGCCGGATCGAGTCGGAATTCCCGATGAAGCCGGAAGATCTGCGTCAGCGCGTGCGCGCGACGATCGGCGACGATTCGGCGAACAGCAACAACTGACGTTCGACGGCCAGTCCGGCCGGATCGAAAAAACCCTGTCACCGAAAGGCGGCAGGGTTTTTTGTTTTGGGGCGGTGCAAATGGTGAGCCGGCCGCCGTTCCGCCACGTGTGGGCCGGCGGCGCGCGCCGGCCGGTGCACGGTGTGCTTACGCGGCAGCCACGCCACGCGCTGCCGCGAGCTTGCGCTGCAGTTCCGGCATGATGCGTGCGACGGCTTCCTCGCCCGCGAGGATGGCCGCGTTGCGCTGGTTGAAGTCGCTGCCGCCCATGGCTGCGAGGTTCGGGCGGATCACGACGTCCGCGTACTTGTCGAGCTCGTAGGTCTTGATCGTCTGGCCCATGATCGTGAAGGTCTGCAGCAGCATCTCGATCGGGTTGTTGGTGGCCGCGCCGTCCGGCCGGGACGAGATGTCGACCGCGATCACGAAGCTCGCGCCCATCTTGCGCGCGTACGATGCGGGCACCGGGCTCACGAGGCCGCCGTCGACATACTCGCGGTTGCCGATCTTCACCGGTTCGAACACCGACGGCACGCTGCACGACGCACGCACCGCGAGCCCCGTGTTGCCTTGCTGGAACAGGATCGGCTGACCGTTCTGCAGATCGGTCGCGACGATGCCGAGCGGCTTCGCCATCTTTTCGATCGGCCGGTTGTTGAGCGTCTTGTTCAGGAAGTTTTGCAGCGCCACGCCTTGCAGCAGCCCGCGCGAGCGGAACGGCAGCGCCCAGTCGCTGATTGCTGCCTGATCCATGTCGAGCGCGATCTTGTTGATCTGCAGCGCGCTCATGCCCGATGCATAGAGTGCGCCGACTACCGAGCCCGCGCTCGTGCCCGCGACGATTTCGACCGGGATGCCACGCGCTTCGAGCGCCTTCAGCACGCCGATGTGCGAGAAACCGCGCGCGGCGCCGCCGCCGAGCGCGATGCCGATCTTCACGGGCTTTTCCTGCGGCAGTGCCGCGCCGGGACGGGATTTGTCGCCGAACGACGTGCAGGCGGCGAGGCTGGCGGATGCGGCGGCGATCGTGAAATGGCGGCGCGACAGGCGAGGGGACGACATCGAATGGTTCTCCGGCGGCTTGGCGGCGGGTTACACGGCCCGCGGCGGCGATAGGTTCCGAGCGGCCGCGCAGCGGGTTCCGTGCGGCCGGTGCCGCGCCGGCTGGCGGCCGCGGCGCGCACATCATAAAGCAAGCGGCGCGCTTGGCGCGATGTCCGGCGCGAGTATAATTCCGGCTTCTTTCCCGTTCCGGGCGTCGCCGGCCCCGTTGCTGTCCGGGCTGCCGCCGTCGATCCCGCGTCGAATCATTCATGCGCCCCAGGCGTTCGAGTTACCGTTTATGACCCGTCCTGTCCGTACCCGCTTCGCGCCGAGTCCCACCGGCTTCATCCACCTCGGCAACATCCGCTCCGCGCTCTATCCGTGGGCGTTCGCCCGCAAGATGAAGGGCACGTTCGTGCTGCGCATCGAGGATACCGACGTCGAGCGCTCGTCGCAGGAAGCGGTCGATGCAATCCTCGAAGGGATGCAATGGCTCGGCCTGGATTTCGACGAAGGCCCGATCTACCAGATGCAGCGGATGGACCGCTACCGCGAGGTGCTCGCGCAGATGCTGGAGAAGGGCCTCGCGTACCCGTGCTACATGTCGGCCGAGGAACTCGACGCGCTGCGCGAACGCCAGCGCGAGGCCGGCCTGAAGCCGCGCTACGACGGCACGTGGCGTCCGGAGCCCGGCAAGGTGCTGCCGGAGCCGCCGGCCGGCGTGAAGCCGGTGCTGCGCTTCCGCAATCCGCTGACCGGCACGGTCGTGTGGGAAGACGCCGTGAAGGGTCGTGTCGAGATCTCGAACGAGGAACTCGACGACCTCGTGATCGCGCGCCCGGACGGCACGCCGATCTACAACTTCTGCGTGGTGGTGGACGACATGGACATGGGCATCACGCACGTGATCCGTGGCGACGACCACGTGAACAACACGCCGCGCCAGATCAACATCCTGAATGCGCTCGGCGGCGAGGCGCCCGTCTATGCGCACCTGCCGACCGTGCTGAACGAGCAGGGCGAGAAGATGAGCAAGCGGCATGGCGCGATGAGCGTGATGGCGTACCGCGACGCGGGCTTCCTGCCTGAAGCCGTCGTCAACTATCTTGCGCGCCTCGGCTGGTCGCACGGCGATGCCGAGATCTTCTCGCGCGAGCAGTTCGTCGAGTGGTTCGATCTCGAGCATCTCGGCAAGTCGCCCGCGCAGTACGACCACAGCAAGCTGAGCTGGCTGAACGCGCATTACATCAAGGAAGCGGATAACGCGCGCCTCGCCGCGCTGGCGAAGCCGTTCCTCGACGCACTCGGCATCGACGATGCGGCGATCGCGACGGGCCCTGCGCTCGACGCGGTGGTCGGGCTGATGAAGGATCGCGCGACGACGGTCAAGGAGATCGCGGAAGGCGCTGCGATGTTCTACCGTGTGCCGGCACCGGAAGCCGAGGCGCTTGCGCAGCACGTGACCGATGCGGTGCGTCCGGCGCTGGCCGATCTCGCCGCTGCGTTGAAGGCGGCCGACTGGACGAAGGAAGCGGTGTCCGCCGCGCTGAAGGCGACGCTCGGCACGCACAAGCTGAAGATGCCGCAACTCGCGATGCCGGTGCGCCTGCTGGTGGCGGGTACGACGCACACGCCGTCGATCGATGCGGTGCTCGTGCTGTTCGGTCGCGACGTCGTGGTGTCGCGCATCGAGGCTGCACTGGCCTGAGGTTCGGGGGCGAGCGAGGCTGTCCGTGCGTGACATCGCGGCAGCTTCGCAAAAAAATTCGCTCGAATCGCAAAAAGGGTATTTACAAGTTCAAAGTAGCCCCATATAATCTCATTTCTGTTCTGCAAGGGGGTATAGCTCAGCTGGGAGAGCGCTTGCATGGCATGCAAGAGGTCAGCGGTTCGATCCCGCTTACCTCCACCACCAGAACAGCAGGATTGATTTGCGAAGCAGCAGTGGTAGTAATAAATGCTTCACAAAATGATTCAAAGCAGTTAGAATTTCGGCCTTCGCTGTTGATTGAAAAGTGAATAGCGAAAGTCAGACAGATCTGAAAAGATTATGTCCCCTTCGTCTAGAGGCCTAGGACATCACCCTTTCACGGTGAGTACAGGGGTTCGAATCCCCTAGGGGACGCCAGATTCAGCGGCGTTTCATAGAAGTGTCGCAAGACCGGCAGGAACGTAATCGACGTCCTGCAGGTGAGGGTAAGAAAGCTGGAGCGGTAGTTCAGTTGGTTAGAATACCGGCCTGTCACGCCGGGGGTCGCGGGTTCGAGTCCCGTCCGCTCCGCCAGAACGAAGCCCGTTCAAGACGTTTTTGAGCGGGCTTTTGTATTAAAGATGTAAGCAGTACGTTGTCCCCTTCGTCTAGAGGCCTAGGACATCACCCTTTCACGGTGAGTACAGGGGTTCGAATCCCCTAGGGGACGCCAGATTCAGCGGCGTTTCGTAGAAGTGTCGCAACACAGGCAGGAACGTGACGGTGTCCTGCAGGTGGGAGTAAGAAAGCTGGAGCGGTAGTTCAGTTGGTTAGAATACCGGCCTGTCACGCCGGGGGTCGCGGGTTCGAGCCCCGTCCGCTCCGCCAGAACGAAGCCCGTTCAAAGAACGTTATTTGAACGGGCTTTTGCATTAAAGGTGTAAGCAGTACGTTGTCCCCTTCGTCTAGAGGCCTAGGACATCACCCTTTCACGGTGAGTACAGGGGTTCGAATCCCCTAGGGGACGCCAGATTCAGCGGCGTTTCGTAGAAGTGTCGCAACGCTTGCAGGAACGAGACGATGTCCTGCAGGTGAGAGTAAGAAAGCTGGAGCGGTAGTTCAGTTGGTTAGAATACCGGCCTGTCACGCCGGGGGTCGCGGGTTCGAGTCCCGTCCGCTCCGCCAGAAAATGTAGAAGCCCGCCTTGTGCGGGCTTTTTCATTTATGTTTCCGGGTGCGCCCGCTTGCGGGCGCGTGACTGCGGAGTGGAGGAAGCTGCCTGCGCAGCTTCCGGCGGGACTCGAAGGGTTGCGCGTGCACGCGCAACCGCGGCCTGCAGGATGTAGGCGAGTCCCGTCCGCTCCGCCAGAAAATGAAGAAGCCCGCCTTGTGCGGGCTTTTTCATTTGTGTTTCCGGTTGTGCCCGCTGGCGGGCGCGTAACTTCCGGTCATCCGGCGTCGAGCCGCTACGAGAAATCCGCGATTGCATCCACCCGCGACTGCGCTATCGTGGCGGGATGCGTTCTTGACCCCTGCGCGATGCTCGATCCGACCGACCTGCGACTCCTGTATCAGCTCCGGCCCGCGGAGGCTGGCGATTTTCCGTTTGCCGAAGCGCTGACGCACGGCAACATGGGCGGCTATTACAAGCGCCATGGGCTCGTGTGGCGTAGCGACCTGTTCTACGCGAGCTGGCGCGAATCCGAAAACTTCATCCTCGAGGCTGATGGCGAGCGCATCGGCGTGCTGCGCGTGACCGAGGAGGGTGACTCGCTGCACATCCGCGACGTCCAGATTGCGGCCGGCCATCGTGGGCAGGGCGCCGGCACCTACATGCTCGACATGTCGCATCGCTGGGCGCGTGCGCGCGGGCTGCACGAACTGCAACTGCGCGTGTTCGTCGATAATCCTGCCGCGCGTCTCTACTTGCGCATGGGCTATCAGGTTGCCGGGTCGCGGCTCGCGCAACTTGGCTCGATCCGCCACATGGTGCGGCCGGTCTGAAGATCCTATGACCCGGAACCAGGCGTTCAGCGGACAGCGCCGATCGCGTCGTCGTCCGGGGTTTCGTCCTCCGCGAGCCTGCCTTCCGGGCCGCGGTGCTCGTAGCCGCGCAGCATGAATGCGCGCGGGCTTTCGCCGAATGCACGCCGGAACATTGCTGAAAAGGCGCTCTGGCTCTGGTAGCCGAGTTCGCGCGCGATATGCGACAGCGGGCGGCCCTGGTTCAGCAGCGGAATGGCCCGCGCCAGCAGCGCCTGCTGGCGCCACTGCGAAAAGCTCACGCCGAGTTCCTGCTTGAAGAGCCGCGAAATCGTGCGCGTGCTGGCGCCGACCTCGCTTGCCCAATGTTCGAGCGACTCCGCATTTGCCGGATGCGCGAGTACCGATTCGCACAGCATACGCAGCCGCTTTTCGTCGGGCATTGGCACCGCGAGCGGCAGCGGTTCGGCGTGGCTCAGTTCGTCGAGCACGAGCCCGCACAGCAGGCGCTCGCGCGCAGTGCTCAGGTCGCGCGCGTCGAGCGCGACGATCAGTTCGCGCAGGAGCCCCGTCACTTCGACGACGCGGCACGCGTCGAGCCCGTCCGGCACGATCGACTCGTCGATATACAGCGTGCGCAAATACGCCTCTTCGACGATCACGACCTCGTGCGTCACGCGCGGTGGCACCCAGATTGCGCGGGACGGCGGCACCATCCATGTGGTGCCGGTCGTCGCGACGCGCAGCACGCCGCGCGAGGCGTACGCGAGCTGCGCCCACGCATGCGTATGCAGCGGGATGCGATGCCCCGTATTGACCTGTCGTGCGCGCACGCGCATCGGATGGATGGCGGTCGGCGCAAATTCGGGCGGAATGTCGATGACGTACGGGTTCGGTACGTCGGCTTGGAACGGCGGGTTCATGGACGATTCGGGCAGCGCGGCGGCGATGCCGTTATTGTAGAAGGCGCCGCGAAAGTGCATGCGGCGGTTTGTCGGGCGATCATGCCGCGTTCGAATGAACTTTGTGTGGAGGCCCGGCGATTTCGGCCCGGCGCCGGGCGCGCGTGCGGGCTCGAACCATCTGGCCGGTATCGCGGTCTATCGATGCGTGGGCGATTCCGCACGAATCGCGCCCGAACACGGCAACATACGAATCGAAGAGGAGAACCACGATGCGTTACGTATTCGTCTACGGCACCTTGAGAAACGGGGAGGCCAACGACATCGGCCACGCGGCCGCCAGGCACGGGATTGCGGCGCCGACGCTGCTCGGCGCCGCCGCGCTGCCGGGCGAACTGTACGATTTCGGTACCTATCCGGGGATGATCGCCGGGGCGGCCGGCAAGTCGCTCGTCTGGGGCGATGTCTACGAGGTCGACGACCAGCTCGTTCCGGTGCTCGACGAGATCGAGCGCGTGTATCCGGGCGTCGACTCGCTGTTCAAGCCGGAAGACGTGACTGTCGAACTCGGCGGCCGGCAGTACGCCTGCCTGTATTATCCGGTCGCCGCGCACGCGATAGCCGGGCGTCCGCGCATTGCGTCGGGCGACTGGGTTCAGCACCGGCGCGAGCGGGAAGCCGTCTGACCGGTTGCGCGGCAGCCGGTCCTGCCGCAAAAGAAAAAGCGCCCCGAGGGGCGCTTTTTTGATGCCGTCATCGCATGCGACCGGCGCCGACGCAGGGCCGGTCCCGATCGCAGCGGGCAGCTACGTCAGATTTCCTCGTACAGCGGCAGCGTCAGGAATTCGGTGAAGCCTTCCGACGTCGACATCTGCTCGAAGATCGCCGCGGCGCGCTCGTACGGCTGCGTGTTGCCGCCGACCGACCGCTTCACGTTGTCGAGCTCGGCCTTCGCGTACTCGCGCACGAGTTCGGCCGTGACCTTGCGGCCGTCGTCGAGCACGCCCTTCGGCGAGCGGATCCATTGCCACACCTGCGAACGGGAAATCTCGGCCGTGGCCGCATCTTCCATCAGGTTGTGGATCGGCACGCAGCCGTTGCCGTCGAGCCATGCGCCGAGGTAGTGGATGCCGACGTTGATGTTGTTGCGCAGGCCGGCCTCGGTGATCGGCGCTTCCGGCTGGAAGTCGAGCAGGTTCTTGTCTTCGACCTGCACGTCGTCGCGCTGCTTCGCGATCTGGTTCGGCTGGTCGCCGAGCACCTTGACGAACTCTTCCATCGCGATCGGCACGAGGCCCGGGTGTGCGACCCAGCCGCCGTCGTAGCCGTCGGTCGCGTCGCGCTGCTTGTCCGAGCGCACGCCGCCCATCGCCTTGTCGTTCGCTTCCGGATCGTTCTTGATCGGGATCAGCGCGCTCATCCCGCCGATCGCCGGCGCGTTGCGCTTGTGGCAGGTCTTCAGCAGCAGCAGCGCGTACGCGCGCATGAACGGCACCGTCATCGTGATCTTCGAACGCTCGGCGAGGCAGAAGTCGCGGTCGTTCTTGAACTTCTTGATCGCCGAGAAGATGTAGTCCCAGCGGCCGGCGTTCAGGCCCGAGCTGTGTTCGCGCAGTTCGTACAGGATCTCGTCCATCTCGAACGCGGCGAGGATCGTCTCGATCAGCACCGTCGCGCGGATCGTGCCGCGCGGCACGCCGACGCCTTCCTGCGCGGCGACGAAGATGTCGTTCCACAGGCGTGCCTCGAGATGGCTTTCCATCTTCGGCAGGTAGAAGTACGGGCCCGAGCCGCGCGCGAGCAGTTCCTTCGCGTTATGGAACAGGAACAGCGCGAAATCGAAGATGCCGCCGGACACGCGCTGGCCGTCGACCGTCACGTGCTTCTCGTCGAGGTGCCAGCCGCGCGGGCGCACGATCAGCGTCGCGACCTTGTCGTTCAGCTGGTACGACTTGCCGTTCTGCTCGAGCGAGATCGTGCGGCGCACCGCGTCCTTCAGGTTGATCTGGCCGTCGATCTGGTTCGTCCAGCTCGGCGCGTTCGAATCCTCGAAGTCCGTCATGTACGAATCGGCGCCCGAGTTCAGCGCGTTGATGATCATCTTGCGCTCGACGGGGCCCGTGATTTCCACACGGCGGCATTGCAGGTCGGCAGGCAGCGGCGCGACCTTCCAGTCGCCTTCGCGGATCGCCTTCGTCTCGGCCAGGAAGTCGGGGCGCTCGCCCGCGTCGAGGCGTTTCGTGCGCTCGACGCGCGCCTGCAGCAGCGCCTGGCGGCGCGGTTCGAACGTGCGGTGCAGCGCCGCGACGAGTGCGAGCGCTTCAGGCGTCAGGATTGCTTCGTAACCCGGCTTGATTTCGCCGGTGATCGCCATGCCTTGCGGCAGCGTGATCGGGGTGCTCATGAGTCTCATCTCCTTGGTCGGTCAGTTGCGGTTTCGGTGAAGGGGGAAGGCGGCAGCGCTGCGAACGTCATGCACCCGGGCCGGGGCGCGTGCGGTTTGCGGATCTGCCGGACGGAGCCGGGGTGGCGAGGAAGGCGAGCAGGTCGGCCATGCCGGTGCCTGTGCCGTCGGGCGGCGCGCCGAGTTCCTCGGCGGGCGCGCCCGTTCGGTTGAGCCAGAACGTCGTGTAGCCGAACCAGACGGCGCCGGCGACCTCCCATGCGTTCGACGACACGAACACGATGCCGCGCCGGTTCGGTCCGAACGCGTCGGTGCCGAGTGCGTAGGCGGCCGGGCTCGGCTTGTACGCGCGCACGGTGTCGGCCGACAGCACGCGATCGAACAGCCCGGACATGCCAGCGCTCTTGATCGCGATGTCGAGCATCTGCGGCGTGCCGTTCGACAGGATCCCGAGCGGCGGGCGCGGGTCGAGCGCGCGCAGCTTGCGCAGCGCGGGCACCGTATCGGGATAGGTGGACAGGCACGCGTATTCGTCCATCAACCGCTTCTCGGCCGCGCTGTTCAGCGTGAGCCCGAGCCGGCGCGCGGCGAACCGCAGCGCATCGAGCGTGATGTCCCGGAACGGGCGATAGCGCGCGCCGGCCGGATCGGCGAGCGTGCGCAACTGCGAGTATTCGATTTGCTTGCGTCGCCACAGCTGCGACAACCGTTCCCCGTGACCGGGAAACATCTGCTCCGCCGCGGCCAGGACGGCGCGCACGTCGAACAACGTGCCGAATGCGTCGAAGAGGATTGCGTCGGGAGAGGAGAGTGTCGTTGTGGCCGACATAGCCTTGCGCTCCAGTTTCAGAGGTCAGGTGAATTCTATTCGTGATCGTATGTGCTAAAAAAGACGCTAAACATCACTTGATCTTTTACTTTCATCTACCTAATCTTGAGCGGTTTAAGCTATTTGAAGGGCGGCACCGCCGCCCCTGCGCGTCATGGACCGGTTCAAGCAGATCGAAACGTTCGCCGCGGTCGCGGCAAAGGGCAGCCTGTCGGCGGCCGCGCACGCGGAAGGCGTCGCACCGGCGATCATCGGCCGCCGCCTCGATGCGCTCGAGGAGCGGCTCGGCGTCAAGCTGCTGGTGCGCACGACGCGCAAGCTCACGCTGACGTTCGAGGGCTCGGCGTTCCTCGAGGATTGCCAGCGCGTCATCAACGACATGCAGAACGCGGAGGCGAGCGTGTCCGCCGGCGGCGTCAAGGCGAGCGGCCACCTGCGCATTTCCGCGCCGGCCGGCTTCGGCCGGCGGCACGTCGCGCCGCTCGTGCCCGAGTTCAGCGTCGGGCATCCGGATGTCTCGGTCACGCTCGACCTGTCCGACCGGATGGTCGACCTCGTCAACGAGGGGTTCGATTGCGCGGTGCGGCTCGGCGAGCTGCCCGACTCGTCGCTCGTGTCGCTGAAGCTCGGCGAGAATCGCCGCGTGTGTGTTGCGTCGCCCGCGTATCTCGCGCGGCGCGGCACGCCGGCCACGCTCGCGGAGCTGGCGCGGCACAACTGCCTCGCGCTCGCGGCAAACGCGAACCAGCAACGCGGCTGGGCGTTCCAGGAGGACGACAAGGTCGTGTCGATCCGCGTGAGCGGCACGATGGAATGCTCGGACGGCGCGGTGCTGCACGAGTGGTGCCTCGCCGGCCATGGCCTCGCGTGGCGCTCGTGGTGGGAGGTCGGCGACGACATCGCGGCCGGCCGTCTCGTCAGCGTGCTCGACGCGTTCGCCGCGCCGCCGATCGGCATCCACGCGGTGTTTCCGCAACGCCGGCATCTGCCGCTGCGCGTGCGGCTGTTTCTCGATTACCTGAAGCACACCTACGAGCAGCCCGGGTATTGGGGCGAGTAGGCCCCGTTTGCCCGCGCGTTTCCGATATGAGGGCGAACCCGCTGCCGGTGCCGATTGCGCGGTTTCGCGCACTACACTCGTAGCAGGCATGACCGACGCGTCGCGGCCGGCTCGGATGGGATCGCGGCGTGCGGAGTGCGATTGACGAAGGAGGGCGCGATGTTCCGGCACATCCTCGTTCCAACCGACGGTTCCGAACTGTCGCAGAAGGCAATCGACGGTGCGATCGACCTGGCTCGGGCGGTCGGTGCACGTGTGACGGCCTACGCGTGCCTGCCGCAGTATCCGTACTCGCCGTTTTCCGAAGTGATCATCGAGCCGCCCGCCGATTTCCGGGCGCGCAGCGAGCGCGAGGCGCGCGCGCATCTCGACGAGGTCGAATCGGCCGCGAAGACCGCCGGCGTCGATTGCGACACCTGGACGAGCGTGCATCCGTCGCCGTATCTCGGCATCATCGAGGCGGCCGAACGCGGCGGCTGCGACGTGATCTTCATGGCGTCCCACGGACGCCGCGGGCTCGGCAGCTTGCTGATCGGCAGCGAGACGCAGCGCGTGCTGACCCATACGAAAATTCCGGTGATCGTCTATCGGTAGGGCGGCGCCCTGGAAAAAGGGCGCGCCGGACGAAGCCGGCGCGCGTCGTTGCTGGCGGCCCGCAGGCCGCGCGGCCGGTCGCGCGATCGGTATCGCGCGCCTGCCGTCTCCTCCCTGATTTTTGTTCGGTGGCCGATGCCGCGCCGTCGCGAGACGGGGCGGGCATCGGCACGACGCGTGGCGCGTCGTGTCTTTCTGCTTACGCGACCTTCTTGCCGTCGAAGAACTGTTCGTCTTCGGTCGAGCCGTGCAGCGCGGTCGTCGATGCTTCGCGCTCGACCGTCTGCGTCACCGCGTCGAAGTAGCCGGTGCCGACTTCGCGCTGGTGCTTGACGGCCGTGAAGCCCTTGTCCGCTGCCGCGAACTCGGCCTGCTGCAGTTCGACGAACGCGCTCATCTGCGTGCGGGCATAGCCGTGCGCGAGGTTGAACATCGAATAGTTCAGCGCATGGAAGCCGGCAAGCGTGATGAACTGGAACTTGTAGCCCATCGCGCCGAGTTCCTTCTGGAACTTCGCGATCGTCGCGTCGTCGAGGTTCTTCTTCCAGTTGAACGACGGCGAGCAGTTGTACGACAGCAGCTTGCCCGGGAACTGCTTGTGGATCGCTTCCGCGAATTTCTTCGCGTACTCGAGATCCGGCTTGCCCGTTTCGCACCAGACGAGGTCGGCGTGCGGTGCGTACGCGAGACCGCGCGAGATCGCTTGCTCGATGCCCGGCTTCGTGCGGAAGAAACCTTCCACCGTACGCTCGCCCGTCAGGAACGGCTTGTCGTTGTCGTCGACGTCGGACGTGATCAGGTCGGCCGCTTCCGCGTCGGTGCGGGCGACCAGCACGGTCGGCGTGCCCATCACGTCGGCCGCGAGACGCGCGGCCGACAGCTTCGCGACGGCTTCACGCGTCGGCACGAGCACCTTGCCGCCCATGTGGCCGCACTTCTTCACCGACGCGAGCTGGTCCTCGAAGTGGACGCCCGATGCGCCGGCTTCGATCATCGCCTTCATCAGTTCGAATGCGTTCAGCACGCCGCCGAAACCGGCTTCCGCGTCAGCGACGATCGGTGCGAAGAAATCGACGTAGCCTTCGTCGCCCGGGTTCTTGCCCTCAGACCACTGGATCTGGTCGGCGCGCGTCAGCGTGTTGTTGATGCGCTTCACGACGAGCGGCACCGAGTTTGCCGGGTACAGCGACTGGTCCGGGTACATTTCGCCCGCGACGTTCGCGTCGCCGGCCACTTGCCAGCCGGACAGGTAGATGGCCTTCAGGCCGGCCTTCACCTGCTGCATCGCCTGGTTGCCGGTCAGTGCGCCGAGTGCGTTGACGAACGGCTCGTGGTTGACGAGGCTCCACAGCTTTTCCGCGCCGCGCTTGGCGAGCGTGTGCTCGATCGGGATCGAACCACGCAGGCGGACCACGTCTTCAGCCGAGTAGCTGCGCTTGATGCCCTTCCAGCGCGGATCGGTTTCCCATTGCTTTTGCAGTTCCTGTGCCTGTTGCTGACGCGACATGATGAGCTCCTTGATGCGGTGCGATGCCTGATGGGTTGAATCTGACAGTGGTGAGGCTGTTCTCGAAGCCGGGAGCGGGGTGTTCCGGTTCGCGAGGTCTTGTATAAGAGTCTAGGCAAATCGACCGGAGCGGGACAGGGGGCTTGCTGAAGAGTGGGGTAAATATTTAATTGTTTTAAATCAATGTCTTGAAATTGAAATTTCGAGATAAGAAATGCTTTTTCCCATCCCGCAATCGCCCGGGTTGTGCCGCGCAGCATGATTTTTTACGACACAAAAAAATTTTCCGTATCGTGAAATGTGGGGCGGGGCGAAAAAAAACCGGCGCGGATGCGCCGGTTGGCTGGATGGGCAGGGCGGTTATCCGCGGGTCTGCCCTCCGTGGGGCGGCCGGTGGCCGCCCGTGCGTGCTTACGACGCGGAGTTGCTGCGACGCGGGCCGCCGCTGCGTTGACCGTCGCGACGCGGGCCGCCGTCACGGCTGCCACCCGGCTTGCCGCTCCAGCCGCCGCCATTGCCGCCGCCGTAGCTGCGGCCGTTGCCGTTACCGTTGCCGCCATAACCGCCGCCCGGCTTGCCGCCGAAACGGCGACCGCCGTTGCCGCCACCCGGACGGCCGCGGCCGCCGTTGCCGCCGTTACGCGGGGGCGCCTTGCGCGGCTCGAAACCTTCGATCACGTTGACCGGCAGCGGCGAGCGCACGAAGCGCTCGATGCGCTTGAGCGCGCCTTGCTCGGCGTGGTGCACGAGGCTCACTGCCGTGCCCGAACGGCCCGCACGGCCGGTACGGCCGATACGGTGCACGTAGTCTTCCGCGAACTTCGGCAGGTCGTAGTTGAACACGTGCGTGATGCCCGGGATGTCGATGCCGCGTGCCGCGACGTCGGTTGCCACCAGCACGCGCACGCGGCGCTCGCGCAGCGCACGGATCGTGCGGTTACGCGCGCCCTGCGGCAGGTCGCCGTGCAGTGCGGCCGATTCGAAGCCTGCGTCGGCAAGACGGCCGGCGAGCTGGTCGGCGTCGATCTTGGTCGCCGTGAAGATGATCGCCTGGTCGAGCGCGTCGTCGCGCAGCAGGTGATCGAGCAGGCGATCCTTGTGGTCGCGGTCGTCGACGTAGTGCACGGTCTGCGCGATGTTCGTACGCGATTCGAGGCGTTGCTGGATCTCGATGCGCTCCGGATCCTTCAGCAGGCGGCTCGTCAGCGAACCGATCTTGCCGTCGAGCGTGGCCGAGAACAGCATCGTCTGGCGCGACTCGGGCGTCGCGGCGACGATCGTTTCGATGTCGTCGATGAAGCCCATGTCGAGCATGCGGTCGGCTTCGTCCAGCACGAGCATCTTCAGTTCGGACAGGTCGATGCGGCCACGCTCGAGGTGGTCGAGCAGACGGCCCGGCGTGGCAACCAGGATTTCCGGGTTCTTCGCGAGCAGCATCAGCTGCTGGCCGTAGGCGACGCCGCCGAGGATGCTGACCGTGCGCAGGCGCTTCAGGTGCTTGCCGTAGGTCGTTGCGGCCGTGGTGACCTGCATCGCGAGTTCGCGGGTCGGCGTCAGCACGAGCAGGCCCGGGCGCGCGACGGGTTGCGGGCGGCGCGCGCGGCGGTCGCCCTGGTTCGGTTCGCGCGGCGCGCGCGGTTGCTGCGCCTGCGCCTTCTGGAGCTGCGCGAAACGTTCGATCGCGGGAAGCATGAATGCAGCGGTCTTGCCCGAACCGGTCGGGCTCGAGACCAGCAGGTCACGGCCGGCGATGCCGGCCGGAATCGCGCGCTGCTGGACCGGCGTCGGCTTCACGTAGCCGGCGGCCTGCAGCGCGGAGACGATCTCCGGCGACAACCCGAGCGACGCGAAGCTCGGCTCGTCCGACGCCGGTTCGACCGCGGCCGGTACGGCGGCGTCGTCGAGACCGAGCGCCTGGTCGGCGATCGCGTTGAGCGGGCTGGAGTTGATGCTCGAAGTCATAACAATCCTTGAAACACAGTGGGTGAAACGTCGGCGCCAATCGCGCATACCCAAGTCGTCGGATTCAGCGAGCAAATCGGGAAACGGGGGTGCAATCCGCCGAACCTTCAGCGGATGAGGCATTAGAAGCTGTTTTGGGTGCGGCGCGCTTCAGGAGCGGGGCCGCCAGCCTGATAAGTGACGACCGTGAAGGTCGAAGCAGGAGGGGACAGGTTCTAAACCGGATTGGAGCTTAACGCTACGAGGCGTCAGGCCGGAACGGCTTGCGAGCCGAGCGCGGGGGTGACGCAGCCAGCATTATAAAGAGATTTGCTGCGCTGCGCCACTGATTTGATTGCCTATTGCGACAGGAGGCGATTCGGTCAGGAAGCCGTGCCGTTTTTCAGCGATTCGACGAGCTCGATGTACTGCTGCTTTGCCGCATCCTGCGACGTGCCCTTCAGCGCATCCCAGGCGTCGTACTTGTATTTGCCGACGATGTCGGTGAAGCCCGGTTTGTCGCCGTGGGCATCGCCGTCGGTCGCCTGCTTGAAGAGTGCGTACAGGCGCAGCAGGGTCAGGTTGCCCGGCCGTTCCGTCAGTTGCTTGACGTCGATCTGGGCCTGGTCGAATTGGGTGGTGAGTTCGCTCATCGGGTGTCTCCGTAAGGGTTTCAGGTCGGGCGATCTTAACAAGCGGACCGCCGCGCGGGGTCGAGCGATCCTTCCAAACCGCCATCCGGCCTGCGCATGCACGCGGATCGGGCCCGATCGCCCGTCGGAGCGGGGCGTCGCATTACAATGTCGCCCATGACGCAAACAGTGCTCCTCGCCATCGATACGTCGACCGAATACTGCTCGGTCGCGCTGCTGCGCTCGGCCCACGCCGATGACGCCGTTTCCACCCCGCAAACCTGGGTCCGCCACGAGCTGACGGGCGCCGTGTCGAGCACGCGCGTGCTGCCGGCCATCCAGGCGCTGTTCGCCGAATCGGGGCTGACGCTCGCCGATTGCGATGCGATCGCGTTCGGCGCGGGCCCTGGCTCGTTCACGGGCCTGCGCACCGCGACGGGCATCACCCAGGGCCTCGCATTCGGGCGCGGGCTGCCGGTCGTGCCGATCGGCACGCTGCTCGTGTGCGCCGAGCACGCGCGGCTGCGCGCGCCCGGCACGACCCGCGTGCTTGCCGCGCTGGATGCGCGGATGGATGAAGCCTACTGGGCGGACTTCGCGTGGGACGACAGCGTCGGCGACTGGCGCACGCTGCATCCGGCCTCGCTCGATGCACCGGGTGCCGTCGGCGTGCCCGATGCGCCGTTCACGCTCGCGGGCAATGCAGCCGCCGCGTTCGGTGCGCAGTTGCCGGCCGCGGCGCACGCGGCCGTGATCGACGGCGACGCGATGCCGCACGCGCTGGCGGTCGCCCACGCCGCACTGCGCGCGTTCCGTGCCGGGCGCGCGGTGCCGGCCGATCAGGCCGCGCCGGAGTACGTGCGCGACAAGGTTGCGCAGACGACCGCCGAGCGCGTCGCGGCACGGGCCGCGCAGAAGGGCGGAGCGAAGGGATGACGGGCGTACTGCTGAGCGACAGGTATCTGGCGCCGATGACGGATGCCGATCTCGACGAGATCGTCGCGATCGAGCGCGTCGCGTATGAGTTCCCGTGGAGCCGCGGCAACTTCGAGGATTCGTTGCGCAACGGCTACCTGGGCGTGTGCCTGCGGCACGTGACAGGCGCGTTGATCGGCTATTGCGTGCTGATGCCCGTGATCGACGAGATGCACCTGCTGAACCTGTGCGTCGCGCCGGCTGCGCAGCGCGCGGGGGCGGGCCTTGCGCTGCTGCGCGAGGCCGTGCGCATTTCGCGCGCGGAAGGGCTCGACGGCATGCTGCTCGAGGTGCGGCCGTCGAATCTGCACGCGATCCATCTGTACGAGCGTTTCGGCTTCTTGACGATCGGCCGGCGCAAGAATTATTACCCGGCGAAACATCACAGCCGGGAGGACGCGATCGTGATGCGTCTGACGCTGAACAAGGACGAAGGGGACGCGCATGGCATGGGCTGAAGCGGCGCTCGAGGAAATGGGCCTCGCGCAGATCTGGGTGCGGCGCGGGCAAAGCGCGGAGGCGGGCACGGACGAGGGCGCGGCAGCCGAAGCGCACGCCGCGGTGCAAACCGGCGCGGTGGGCACTGCACCGGCTGCCGCGACCGAGCGACCTGCACGCACCGCGCGTACGCCGGGGCGGGACGAGGCGCCGCCGGCAGTGACGCGTCGCGTCGATGCTTCGCCGGTTCGCGAGCCTGTCGCTCCGGCGCGACGCGTCGACGACGGTGATCGCGCGCCTGCACCGGCCACGCCGGTCGCACCGATCGCGTCGACCGACACGATGCCGCCGATGGACGACACGCCGCCAGCCGAAGCCGACGATTTCGCGTGGTTCGATGCGGCGCCGCCGGGCGACCCCGTGCCGGTGGTCGAATCGCGTCGCGTCGGCACGCCGGTTGCCGCACTCGACTGGGATGCGCTGGCCGCGCGCGTGGCCGACTGCACGCTGTGCCGGCTGTGCGAGAAGCGGACCAACACCGTGTTCGGTGTCGGCGACCGCGAAGCGGACTGGATGCTGATCGGCGAAGCGCCGGGCGAGAACGAGGACAAGCAGGGCGAGCCGTTCGTCGGCCAGGCCGGCAAGCTGCTCGACAACATGCTGCAGTCGCTGTCGCTCCAGCGCGGCGACAACGTGTACATCGCGAACGTGATCAAGTGCCGGCCGCCCGGCAACCGCAATCCGGAGCCGGACGAGGTCGCGAGTTGCGAGCCTTATCTGCAGCGCCAGGTCGCGCTCGTGAAGCCGAAGCTGATCGTCGCGCTCGGCCGCTTCGCCGCGCAGACCCTGTTGAAGACGGACGCGAGCATTGCGTCGCTGCGCGGCCGCGTGCATACGTACGAAGGCGTGCCGGTGATCGTGACCTACCACCCGGCGTACCTGTTGCGCAGCCTGCAGGACAAGTCGAAGGCTTGGGCCGACCTGTGCCTCGCGCGCGACACGTTCCGGCGCGCAGAGGGCGCCGACGCGAACGGGCCGGCCGGACAATGACGGCCGACGCGGCGTTCGCATTCATCGATACGCTGCACGACGTCGCGGTTCGGGATCTGGGCTGGCTGCTGGCCAGTCCGAGCCTGCTCACCGCGGTACCGGACGCGCCGCTTGCGCGCCCATGGCCGGATGCGGCCGGACAGTCGGCCGTCGAAGCGTGGCTCGCCGCGCTCGATGCACAGCCCGAGCCGCTGCATCGCGCGCTCGACGGGTTCCGGCCCACCCGGCTCGGCCGCTACGCCGAATGCCTGCTCGAGTATTTCCTGACGCACGGGCCGTCGCTGCGGCTCGTCGCGGCCAATCTGCCGCTGCGCAGCAACGGCAAGACGCTCGGCGAAGTCGATTTTCTCGTCGACACGCCGGACGGGCGGCGCCTGCACTGGGAACTCGCGGTGAAGTGCTATCTGTGCGCGCCGGTGCAAGCCGGTGCGTCGCTCGCCGATTTTGTCGGCCCCAACCTCGTCGACCGGTTCGACCGCAAGCGCAGCCGGTTGCTCGATCACCAGCTGCGGCTCGGCGATCGCGATGGGTTTGCGCGGCTCGGTTACGGCGCGCCGTCCGACGCGCAGATGTTCATCAAGGGCTGGTTGTTCTATCCGTACGATGCGCCGTTACCGCCGGTGTCCGCGGAAATCGCGCCGGATCACCCGCGCGGTTTCTGGCTGACGCACGCGCAGTGGCCGGCCTGGGCGGCCGCGCAGCGTGCCGGGGCCGCATGGAGCGTGTTGCCGAGGCTGGCGTGGCTGGCGCCGCGACGTGCCGCCGCCGATGCCGGGTTCGAACCCGAGCCGCTGGCGGCCGCCTTGGACCTGCCGCCCGTGTTGACGGCGCGCGAGGCCCCCGCGCTGATCGGCATTCATGAAAAGGGCCGTGACGGCACGTGGCGCGAACGGGCGCGCGGCTTCGTCGTGCCGGACGACTGGCCGGTGCGCGCACAGGCGTTCGCGGCGCAGGATCACTGACGCCGCGTCAGCCGGCGCTCACCACCAGCGATGGAAGTGATGGACAGGGCCGACGCCGTGGCCGACGTCGAGGTGGCCGCTCGCGGCGATCGCGCCGGTCAGGTAGGTCTTGGCTTCGCGCACCGCGCTTTCGAGGTCGGGCTGCTGCGGCAGCAGCGCGGCGATCGCCGACGACAACGTGCAGCCCGTGCCGTGCGTGTTGCTGACCGGCACGCGCGCGCCGTCGAGCCGGACGGTGCGTGTCGCTTCGACGAGCCAGTCGGGGCTCGCGGACGCGTCGGGCAGGTGGCCGCCCTTCATCAGCACGGCGCGCGCGCCCGTCCGTAACAATGCCTGGCCTTGCCGGACCATGTCGGGTTCCGTGGTTGCGGGCACATCGTTCAGCAGCGCGGCCGCTTCGGGCAGGTTCGGCGTCACGACCGTCGCGAGTGGCAGCAGTGCCTCGCGCAACGCGTCGACGGCATCGGGCGCGAGCAGCGCATGCGCGCTCTTCGAGATCATCACCGTGTCGAGCACGACGAAGCGCGGCGCGTAGCGGCGCAGCGCGTCGGCTACCGCGTGCACGATCGCTGCATTCGCGAGCATCCCGATCTTGACCGCATCGATGCGGATATCGCTGAACACCGCGTCGAGTTGCGCGGTCACGAACGCCGCATCCGGCGCATGCACGCCGGTCACGCCGCGCGTGTTCTGGGCGGTCAGCGCAGTGATCACGCTCGCGCCGTACGCGCCGAGCGCGGAAAAGGTCTTCAGGTCGGCCTGGATGCCTGCGCCGCCGCCCGAATCGGAGCCGGCGATCGTCAGGATGTTGGGTATCGGGTGCGTCATCGGGGCAACGCGCCGGTTCGAAGACCGGCGCTGGCGGACGGAAACGGAAAGTGTAGCGTCAGTGCCGCGATTCGCCGATCAGCGCGACCGAGTCGAACTGACGCTGGTTCGCCTGGTGGCGGCGCATCACGAGCCACATCGTCAGGCAGACGAACGTGCCGAACAGCACGATCACGACGCCGACCGGCACGTCGAGCCACACGAGCACCGCATACAGGCACAGCATCACGAGCACCGACAGGTTCTCGTTGAAGTTCTGCACCGCGATCGAGTGGCCGGCCGACAGCAGCACGTGGCCGCGATGCTGCAGCAGCGCGTTCATCGGAACGACGAAGTAGCCGGACAGCGCGCCGACGCAGATCAGGAAGATGTACGCGATGATCAGGTAAACCGGCAGGCGCAGGTGGCCCAGGTGCGCGGCCCAGTGCGGCGGGAACAGGTCGCGCGAATAGAACGCCATCAGCATCACCGCGATGCCCATGATGATGCCGACCGGCAGCACGGTCAGCGACTTCTTGAGCGGCACCCGGCTGGCCGCGGCGATCGCGCCGGCCGCGACGCCGAATGCGACGACTGCCTGCAGCAGCGCACCCTCGGACAGCGACATGCCGAGCGACACTTCGGCCCATTTCAGCACGATGAACTGCAGCGTCGCGCCCGCGCCCCAGAACAGCGTCGTGACCGCCAGCGAGATCTGGCCGAGCTTGTCGCGCCAGAGCACCGTGAAACAGTCGGCGAAGTCGGCCACCAGCTTGATCGGCCCATGCTGCTGTTTCGGGTAGCGCGCGCCGGTATCGGGAATGCGCAGATTGAACAGCGCGGCGATCACGTAGATCAACAGGATGACCGCGATCGCGGCTTCGGCTGGCGTACTGATCCACGCCGGCGTATGCGCGATGACGTGCGACGCGATATGCGGACTGATCAGCGCGCCGCCGAGCACGGTACCGAGGATGATCGAGCTGACGGTCGTGCCTTCGATCCAGCCGTTCGCCGCGACCAGCCGGTCGGCCGGCAGCAGCTCGGTAAGAATGCCGTATTTGGCGGGCGAGTAGGCCGCCGCGCCGAAGCCGACGATCCCGTACGCGATCAGCGGGTGGGCGCCGAACAGCATGATCAGGCAGCCGATCACCTTGATCGAGTTGGTGATGAACATCACGTGGCCCTTCGGGCGCGAATCCGCGAAGGCGCCGACATACGCCGCCAGCACCACATAGGACAACACGAAGAACAGCTTCAACAGCGGTGTCATCCAGTTGGGTGCGTGAAGGTCTTTCAGCAGGGCTATGGCGGCGATGAGGAGCGCACTGTCGGCCAGCGACGAGAAAAACTGCGCGGCCATGATGGTGTAAAAACCTTTTTTCATCTGATGCGATGCTTTCGTCGCTGCGGCAGGGCCGCGTAGGCCGCCTCGTATGCGATCGGCTTATTCCGTTCGAAATGGGTTGTGCGCACGGCTTTATAACATGAAAATACGCCAATTCGGACTAGCAAGATTCCCCGATCGTTCCGCAAATTGTCGGCTTCAGTGCTCAAAAGGCGCGGTAAGCTGATGATTCGCAAGCGTCTTTACGTAAATTTCCCATGCCGCGCCCGATCTCCGCCACCATCCACACCGCCGCTCTCGCGAACAATCTCTCCGTCGTCCGCCGCTTTGCCGGCCCGTCCAAGGTATGGGCGGTCGTCAAGGCCAACGCGTACGGCCACGGTCTCGCCCGCGCGTTTCCCGGCCTGCGCGGCACCGACGGTTTCGGCCTGCTCGACCTCGACGAGGCCGTCAAGCTGCGCGAGCTCGGCTGGGCCGGCCCGATCCTGCTGCTCGAAGGGTTCTTCCGTTCGACCGACATCGACGTGATCGACCGCTACAGCCTGACGACGACCGTCCACAACGACGAGCAGATGCGGATGCTGGAAACGGCGCGGCTGTCGAAGCCCGTCAACGTGCAGCTCAAGATGAACAGCGGGATGAACCGGCTCGGCTACCTGCCGGAAAAATACCGCGCCGCGTGGGAACGCGCCCGCGCGTGCCCCGGCATCGGCCAGATCACGTTGATGACCCATTTTTCGGATGCGGACAACGAGCGCGGCGTCGCCGAGCAGCTCGCGACGTTCGAGCGCGGTGCGGAAAACATCGCCGGCGCGCGCAGTCTCGCGAACTCGGCAGCCGTGCTGTGGCATCCGGACACGCATTTCGACTGGGTGCGGCCGGGGATCGTGCTGTACGGCGCGTCGCCGTCCGGGCTGTCGTCCGATATCGCCGATACGGGACTGAAGCCAGCGATGACGCTCGCGTCCGAGCTGATCGCGGTGCAGACGATCGCGAAGGGGCAGGCCATCGGTTATGGCTCGACGTTCTCCGCGCAGGCGCCGATGCGGATCGGCGTGGTCGCCTGCGGTTACGCGGACGGCTATCCGCGCGTCGCGCCCGAAGGCACGCCCGTGATCGTCGACGGCATCCGCACGCGGATCGTCGGCCGCGTATCGATGGACATGATCACGGTCGATCTGTCCCCGTGCCCGCAGGCAGGCGTCGGCGCGCGCGTCGAACTGTGGGGCAACGCGCTGTCGATCGACGACGTCGCCCGCCATTGCGGCACGATCGGCTACGAGCTGATGTGTGCGGTCGCCGGCCGCGTGCCCGTGCGCGCGGAATAAGGGCGTTGCGCGTGGCCAAACAGAAAACCGTATACGTCTGCAGCGAGTGCGGCGGACAGACCCCGAAGTGGCAGGGCCAATGCCCGTCGTGCCAGGCCTGGAACACGCTGGTTGAATCGGTCGCCGAATCGCCGGCTGCCCATCGTTTCCAGTCGCTCGCGAAGCGGGCGCCCGTCCAGCGTCTCGTCGACATCGAAGCGGCTGACGTGCCGCGCTTCTCGACCGGCATCGGTGAATTCGACCGCGTGCTCGGCGGCGGGCTGGTCGCCGGTGGCGTCGTGCTGATCGGCGGCGATCCGGGCATCGGCAAGTCGACGCTGCTGCTGCAGTCGCTCGCGGACATCGCGAGCCAGCGGCGCGCGCTCTATATCAGCGGTGAGGAATCGGCCGCGCAGATCGCGTTGCGCGCGCAACGGCTTGCGCTGCTCGACGGCGGTGCGGTGGCGGACGAACTGAAGCTGCTCGCCGAGATCCAGCTCGAAAAGATCCAGGCCGCGATCGACGCGGAACGGCCGGACGTGGCCGTCATCGACTCGATCCAGACCGTCTATTCGGAAGCGCTCACGTCGGCGCCGGGCTCGGTCGCGCAGGTGCGCGAATGCGCGGCGCAGCTCACGCGCATCGCGAAGCAGTCGGGCACCGCGATCATCATGGTCGGGCACGTGACGAAGGAAGGCAACCTGGCCGGCCCGCGCGTGCTCGAGCACATCGTCGACACGGTGCTGTACTTCGAAGGCGACACGCATTCGTCGTTCCGGCTCGTGCGTGCGTTCAAGAACCGTTTCGGCGCGGTCAACGAACTTGGCGTGTTCGCGATGACCGAGCGCGGGCTGCGCGGTGTCGCGAATCCGTCCGCGCTGTTCCTGTCGCAGCACGAACAGGTCGTGCCCGGCTCGTGCGTGCTCGTCACGCAGGAAGGCACGCGGCCGCTGCTCGTCGAAGTCCAGGCGCTCGTCGACACCGCGCACGTGCCGAACCCGCGCCGGCTCGCGGTCGGCCTCGAGCAGAACCGGCTCGCGATGCTGCTCGCGGTGCTGCACCGGCACGCGGGCATCGCGTGCTTCGACCAGGACGTGTTCCTCAATGCAGTCGGCGGCGTGAAGATCACCGAGCCGGCTGCCGACCTCGCGGTGCTGCTCGCGATCCATTCGTCGATGCGCAACAAGGCGCTGCCGAAGGGGCTGATCGTGTTCGGCGAAGTGGGGCTGGCGGGCGAGATCCGGCCGTCGCCGCGCGGGCAGGAGCGCTTGCGGGAGGCGGCGAAGCTCGGCTTCACGTCCGCGCTGATTCCGAAGGCGAATGCGCCGAAGCAGCCGATCGAAGGGCTGAACGTGATGGCCGTCGATCGGCTCGAACAGGCGATCGACCGCGTGCGCGATCTCGAGTGACCGGCCCGGCAGGTGCTCGTGCCGGGCCTGCCGGCGATCTGTCGCGTAATTCGCTGTAAAGAAGATGTAGGGTTCTGTAACCCGCCGGACATCGCTTTTCCCTATCCTTTGCCGGATTGTCGAACCGCGCAATGCGAAGGGATCCTATGTTGAAATCGTATGGGGAAGCGCCGAGCGGACGCCTTTACAACCTGCGTGGCTGCCGCGTGTCGGAGCCGATTCGCCAACCCTGGGGCGGCGGATGCCGGATCGTCGAATGGATCGACGACGAGGGGCGCCTGGCGCGCAAGGTCGTGTCCGAGGACGTGACGGAAGCGGAAGTCGCCGCGGCGATCAGGCGGCCGACCGAAGGGCGCCGGCACCTGATGGGCGACGACGAGCAGATGCCGCGCGACACGTTGCCGCGACGCTGAGCCGACCCGCGCGGCGAGCAGCCGGCGAATGGTATGGCGACGGTAATGAATGAACAGGCCGGGCTCGCGCGCCCGGCCTTGTCGCATCTGGGCCCACAGCGGGCCCGATGGTCGTTCGCGGCGCCGCGATACCGAGGTACCGCGGCGCCGAGGCAGCCGGCACGCCGGGCCGGCGTATCGGCATAGTGGCCGGCTGCGCCGCGACAGCGGTCAGCCGATCTGCTCGAGCTCTTCCTGTGCGGCGAGCCAGTCGCCCTCGACCGTTTCGAGACGCGTGTTGACGTCCCCGAGCTTGCGGATCGCGTCGGTCAGCTCCGTCTTGCGCTCGGCTTCGTAGCTCGCCGGATCGGCGACGAATGCGTCGAGGCGTGCCTTTTCCGCGTGCAGCGTCCCCATTTCCTTTTCGAGCTTCGTGATGCGCGTCTGCAGCGGCTTTTTCAACACCGACAGGCGCTGACGTTCTTCGGCAGCCTGACGCTTCTGGTCCTTGCGGTTGGCCGCCGCGCCCGCACCCGAAGAAGCCGCGCTGTCGGCCTTCGCGGCGGCGCGCTGCTCGGCCGCGTGCTGCAGCAGCCAGTCGCGGTAGTCGTCGAGGTCGCCGTCGAACGGCTGCAGCCGGTGCTTCGCAACCAGCATGAACTGGTCGGTCGTTGCGCGCAGCAGATGGCGGTCGTGCGAGACGAGGATCAGCGTGCCTTCGAACTGCGCGAGCGCCATCGTCAGCGCATGGCGCGTTTCGAGGTCGAGGTGGTTCGTCGGTTCGTCGAGCAGCAGCAGGTTCGGCTTCTGCCAGATGATCAGCGCGAGTGCGAGGCGAGCCTTTTCACCGCCGGAAAACGGCCCAACCGGGGTGGTCGCCATGTCGCCCGAGAAGTTGAAGCCGCCGAGGAAATCGCGCAGTTCCTGCTCGCGCGTGTCGGGCGCGAGCCGCGCCAGATGCGCGAGCGGAGAATCGTCCTCGCGCAGCGTTTCGAGCTGGTGCTGTGCGAAATAGCCGATCGTCAGCCCCTTGCCGTCGCGGACGTGCCCCGACAGCGGCGCAAGCGTGCCGGCCAGCGTCTTGATCAGCGTCGACTTGCCCTGGCCGTTCGCGCCGAGCAGGCCGATACGCTGGCCGTTCTGGATCGACAGCGCGACGCGCTCGACGATCGGGATTTCCGCTCCGCCGTCGGCGTGGTAGCCGCAGCGGACGTCTTCCATCACCATCATCGGGTTCGGCGCGGCATCGGGCGTGCGGAATTCGAACGTGAACGGCGACGCGATGTGCGCCGGCGCGATCAGCTCCATCTTCTCCAGCGCCTTCATCCGGCTTTGCGCCTGCTTGGCCTTGGTCGCCTTGGCCTTGAAGCGGTCGACGAAGCTCTGCAGGTGCTCGATCGTCTTCTGCTGCTTTTCGTACGCGCTTTGCTGCAGCGCCAGTTGCTGCGCGCGCAGCACTTCGAACTGCGAGTAGTTGCCGCCGTAACGCTTCACCTGGCGGTTTTCCAGATGCAGCGTGACGTTGCAGATCGAATCGAGGAATTCGCGGTCGTGCGAAATCACGACGAGCGTGCCGGGGTAGCGGTGCAGCCAATCCTCGAGCCAGACGATCGCGTCGAGGTCGAGGTGGTTCGTCGGTTCGTCGAGCAGCAGCAGGTCGGAGCGGCACATCAGCGCCTGCGCGAGATTCAGGCGCATGCGCCAGCCGCCGGAGAAGCTGGCGACGGATTCGCGCGTCTGCGCGAGCGTGAAGCCGAGGCCGAGCAGCAGCGCCTCGGCGCGGGCGGGCGCGGTGTAGCCGTCGGCGTCGGCGAACGCCGCGTGCGCGTCGGCTTCGGCGGCGCCGTCATGGGCGGCGGAAGCTGCGGCGATGCGCGCCTCGATCTCGCGCAGCGCGGCGTCGCCGTCGAGCGTGTAGTCGAGCGCTGAACGATCGACGGCGGGCGTTTCCTGCGACACATGGGCGATTCGCCACGACGGCGGCATCGAGAAATCGCCGCCGTCCGAGTGCAGCTCGCCGCGCAGGACCGAGAACAGGGTCGACTTGCCGGCGCCGTTCGCGCCGATCAGGCCGGCTTTCTCGCCGGGATTGAGCACGAAGGAGGTCGACTCGAACAGCGGCTTGGTGCCGCGCGCAAGGCTGAACTGATTGAAACGGATCACGGCGGAAATGACTGGCCAAAACCGCTATTCTAGACTGCGCGCCGCTTGCGCCGGGCATTGACCGTTCGGCGGATGCCGCAATGGGGCAATTTCGCCTAGACTCCACGTCGATCCGGTTTCATAAAAGGAGTGCCCGATGTCCACCCTGTATTCGTTCAGCGCAGAGACGCTTGCCGGCGCGCCGGCCTCGCTCGACGCGTATCGCGGCAAGGTGCTGCTGATCGTCAACACCGCGAGCGAGTGTGGTTTCACGCCGCAGTACGCGGGCCTGCAGAAGCTGTACGACCAGTACGCGGCGCGCGGCTTCTATGTGCTCGGCTTCCCGTGCAACCAGTTCGGCAAGCAGGAGCCCGGCGACGCCACGCAGATCGGCGCGTTCTGCGAGCGCAATTACGGCGTCACGTTCCCGATGTTCGCGAAGATCGACGTGAAGGGCGACCATGCGCATCCGCTGTACCGCTACCTGACCGACGAGGCGCCCGGCATTCTCGGCCTCAAGGCGATCAAGTGGAATTTCACGAAATTCCTGGTCGATCGCGAAGGGCGCATCGTCAAGCGCTATGCGCCGTCGACCAAACCCGACGAAATCGCCGCGGATATCGACAAGCTGCTGTGACGGCTGCCGGCGGCGTTCGCGGCGCCGGTGCGGATCGCACGGGCGCCGTCGTCCCGGCCGTTACAGGATCGGTGCGAACAGCCGCGCGACATGCATCGCGATGCGCCGCCACGCGGGCGACTGGCGGTATTCGGTCGCATCGACCTCGTACGCCTGCGCGAAATCGGCATCGAGCATCGTCTCGACCTCGTCCGCGAACGTGCGGTCGACGGTCAGCACCATGATCTCGAAATTGAGGCGGAACGAGCGGTTGTCGAGATTCGCGCTGCCGATCGCCGCCGCGATGCGGTCGATAAGCACGACCTTCTGGTGCAGGAAGCCGGGCCGGTAGCGGAACACCTTGACGCCCGCATCGACCAGGTCGCGCGCGTACAGCTTCGACGCTTCGAATACCACGTAGTGGTCGCGCCGGCTCGGGATCAGGATGCGCACGTCGACGCCGCGCATCACCGCGAGCTTCAGCGCGGAGATCACGGCTTCGTCGGGGACGAGGTACGGCGTGGTGATCCAGACCCGCTCACGCGCGGCGTTGATCGCCTCGACGAAGAACAGCGAGCCCGTCTCCTGCTTGTCGGCCGGCCCCATCGGCACCGCGAGGCAATGCATGTTGTCGCCGGGCTGCGCGGGCGGCGGCAGCGCGAGCGGTGGCAGCTTCTGCGTGGCCCAGTGCCAGTCTTCGGCGAACACGTACTGGATGCTCGCGACCACCGGGCCGCGGATCTCGATGTGCGTGTCGCGCCACGGCGACAGGCGCGGCTTCGCGCCGAGATACTCGACGCCGACGTTGTGGCCGCCGACGAACGCGCGATTGCCGTCGACGACGACGATCTTGCGATGGTTGCGGAAGTTGAGCTGGAAGCGGTTCACGAACTTCCGGTTGGTCGCGAACGGATGAACCTCGACGCCGCCCCGGCGCAACGCGTCGACGTAGCTGTGGGGGAGGTCGAAGCTGCCGATGCTGTCGTACAGCAGGCAGCAGCGCACGCCGGCTGCCGCGCGTGCGAGCAGCGAGTCGCGCAGCATCCGGCCGAGCGCATCGTCGCGCACGATGAAGAACTGCACCACTACGTAGTCGCGCGCGGCGTCGATGGCCGCCAGGATCGCCGAGAACGTCGCGTCGCCGTTCACGAGCGTGCGCACCGAATTGCCGCCGAGGAACGGCATGCCGCCTAGCCGCGTGAGCGCGAGCACCGCGGCCTGGCCGATTGCATCGGCGGCCGGCCCGTCGGTCGCGTCGCTGCTGAGCCACGGCGAGCGCGGTGTGTGCATGCGCAACATTTCCAGCTCGTGGCGCCGCGCGTCGACGTAGCCGGAGAACTTGCTGCGGCCGAGGAACAGGTACGGGATGAGCGTCAGGTACGGCATGGCCGCGAGCGAGACGGCCCACGCGATCGCGCCTTGCGACGTGCGCGTGTTCATGATCGCGTGGCACGCCGCGACGATCCCGAGCACGTGGATGGTCAGGATCAGGGTGCCGAGATGTAGCCAGTCGAGGGTCATGGGCGCGTGACGGACTCCTGAGGTCGCGCGGCCGGGCGGCCGCCTACGCGCATCTTACCCAACCGTGCGGCGCAACGGTGCACCGCACGGTGGGTGAGCCGAAACGGCTCAGGCCTTGCGGGGCAGGTCCGACGCCTGGATCAGGAATACGGCGTCGTCGCCCGCGCTGGTGGGCAGCCACGTGAGCTCGAGGCCGCCGAACGCGGCTTCGACGTTTTCGCGCTCGTTGCCGATCTCGACCACGAGCACGCCGTCGTCGTGCAGCCAGCGATGGGCTTCGGCGACGATGCGTCGCACGATGTCCATCCCGTCGTCGCCGCCCGCGAGCGCCATCTCCGGCTCATGCCGGTACTCGGGCGGCAGGGCGGCCATCGACGATGCGTTCACGTACGGCGGGTTCGTCAGGATCACGTCATAGCGGGAGCCCGGGTCGGTGCGGAACGCGGGCAGCGGCGCGTAGAGGTCGCCGCGGTGCAACCCGATGCGGTCTTCGAGGCCGTAGTCGCGCACGTTGATCTCGGCGACTTCGAGTGCCTTGTCGGACAGGTCGACCGCGTCGATCTCGGCGTTCGGGAACGCGCTCGCCGCGAGGATCGCGAGGCAGCCGGAGCCCGTGCACAGCTCGAGCACCGCGCCGACCTGCTCGGGGTCGGCGACGTACGGCTGCAGCCCGTCGTCGAGCAGTTCGCCGATGAACGAGCGCGGCACGATCACGCGCTCGTCGACGTAGAAGCGGTGGCCGTGCATCCACGCTTCATGCGTGAGGTACGCGGCCGGCACGCGGTCGGCCGCACGCCGTTCGATCACCGCGAGCACGGCCGCGATTTCGTCGGGCAGCAGCCGCGCGTCGAGGAACGGCTCGAGCGTGTCGAGCGGCAGGTCGAGCGTGCGCAGCACGAGGTAGGCCGCTTCGTCGTACGCATTGTCGGAGCCGTGGCCGAACGCGAGCTTCGCCTTCGAGAAGCGCGTCACCGCGTAGCGCAGCAGGTCGCGAACAGTTGCAAAAGGTGTCGTCATGCGAGGCTCCATCAGGCGATCAGTTGTTCGAGCACGCGGCGGTACACGTTCTTCAGCGGGTCGACGAAGCGCACTTCGATGTGCTCGTCGATCTTGTGGATGCTGCCGTTCGGCGGACCGAACTCGATCACCTGCGGGCAGATGCGCGCGATGAAACGGCCGTCCGACGTGCCGCCCGTGGTCGACAGCTCGGTCGTGATGCCGGTCTCGGTGCGGATCGCGTTTTCCAGCGCGCCCGACAGCTCGCCGCGCGGCGTGAGGAACGGCAGGCCGCTCACCGACCACTTCAGCGTGTATTCGAGGCCATGTTTGTCGAGGATTGCGTGCACGCGTGCCTGCAGGCCCTCGACCGTGCTGGCGGTCGAGAAACGGAAGTTGAACAGCAGGTCGGCGTGGCCGGGAATCACGTTGGACGCGCCGGTGCCGGCGTGCAGGTTCGACACCTGCCAGGTGGTCGGCGGAAAGTATTCGTTGCCTTCGTCCCATTGCTCGGCGGCGAGCTCGGCGAGCGCCGGCGCGAGCAGGTGGATCGGGTTCTTCGCGAGGTGCGGATACGCGATGTGACCCTGCACGCCCTTGACGACCAGTTCGCCCGACATCGAGCCGCGGCGGCCGTTCTTGACGACGTCGCCGAGCTCGGCGGTCGACGTCGGCTCGCCGACGATGCAGTAGTCCATGCGTTCGCCGCGCGCTTCGAGCAGCTCGACGACCTTCACGGTGCCGTCGGTGGCGGGGCCTTCCTCGTCGCTCGTGATCAGGAACGCGATCGCGCCACGGTGGCCGGGATGGGCCGCGACGAATTCCTCGGACGCGACGACGAACGCCGCGAGCGACGTCTTCATGTCGGCCGCGCCGCGGCCGTACAGCTTGCCGTCACGATGGGCGGGGATGAACGGCGGCGAGCTCCACTGCTCGAGCGGGCCGGTCGGCACGACATCGGTGTGGCCCGCGAACGCGAGCAGCTTGCCGTCGCGGCCGTCGGTGCCGCGCTTGACGGCCCACAGGTTGGTCACGCCGTGCGACGCGATGGTCTCGCATTCGAAGCCGAGCGCGGCGAGGCGCTCGGTCATGATCTGCTGGCAGTGCTGGTCGTCGGGCGTCACGGACGCGCGGGCGATCAGCTGTTCGGTAAGGGCTAGGGTGGTGGACATGGTTCGGACCACTTTCGATAAAAAATGCCGGCGCGGTGGCCGGCAGCGACAAGACGTCGGGCTGCGCCGACAGGCGCAGCGCGGGCAGCCCTATGCGGCAAACAGCGCCGCGTATTGATCGGCCGCGAAGCCGAGCGATTTCACGCGGCCGTTGACCACCAGCACGGGGCGCTTGATGACCGACGGCTTGTGGATCATCAGCGCGACCGCGCCGGTTTTCGTTTCGGCGGCCGCCTTCATTGCATCGTCCAGGCCGCGCCACGTCGTGCCGCGCTTGTTGACGAGCGCGTCGAGCGACACGTCCTTCAGCCAGTCCTCGACGAGCGGTGCGCTGACACCGAGCTTCTTGAAGTCGTGAAACTCGAATTCGACGCCGTGATCGTCGAGCCACACGCGGGCCTTCTTCACGGTGTCGCAGTTCGGAATGCCGTAGACGACCACGGTGTGCGGCTTCGCCATCAGTCGCCTCGCAGCAGCTCGTTCAGGCCGACCTTCGCGCGGGTCTTCGCGTCGACCTTCTTGACGATCACCGCGCAGTACAGGCTGTGCGAGCCGTCCTTCGACGGCAGGTTGCCGGCGACCACGACCGAGCCGGCCGGGATGCGGCCGTAGCTGACTTCGCCGGTTTCACGATCGTAGATCTTCGTGCTCTGGCCGAGGTACACGCCCATCGAGATCACCGAGTTTTCCTCGACGATCACGCCTTCGACGACTTCCGAGCGCGCGCCGATGAAGCAGTTGTCTTCGATGATGACCGGGTTCGCCTGCAGCGGCTCGAGCACGCCGCCGATGCCGACGCCGCCCGACAGGTGCACGTTCTTGCCGATCTGCGCGCACGAACCGACCGTGGCCCACGTGTCGACCATCGTGCCTTCGTCGACGTAGGCGCCGATGTTGGTGTACGACGGCATCAGCACGACGTTCTTCGCGATGAACGAGCCGCGGCGCGCGATGGCCGGCGGGACGACGCGGAAGCCGCCCGCGGCGAAATCTTCAGCGGTGTAGTTCGCGAACTTCGACGGCACCTTGTCGTAGAACTGCGAGTAGCCGCCGGCCGGCATCGGCGCGTTGTCCTCCAGGCGGAACGACAGCAGCACGGCCTTCTTCAGCCACTGGTGCACGGTCCAGTTGCCGTCGATCTTCTCGGCAACGCGCAGTGCGCCTTTGTCGAGCTGCTCGATCGCGTGCGCGACGGCTTCGCGGACGTCGGCCGGTGCGGCCTTCGGCGACAGCTCGGCGCGGTTGTCCCAGGCGGTATCGATGATTTGCTGAAGTTGTTGCGACATGTTCGTTTTCGCAGGAGATGGATGGAATTGATCGGATGGACGATTACCGCGCGAGAGACCGGCAGAAATCGACGATGCGTTGCGCGCCCTCGACGCATTCGGGGGTGCCCGCGACGAGCGCGATCCGGATGAAATCGCGGCCCGGATTCGTGCCGTGCGCGTCGCGCGCCAGGTACGAGCCGGGCAGAACCGTCACATTATAGTCGGCGTACAGGCGACGGGCGAACTCGGTGTCCGACAGCCCGGTGCGCGACACGTTGGCCCACAGGTAGAACGCCGCGTCGGGCAGTTTCACGTCGATCACGTCGGCCAGCATCGGCGTGACGGTATTGAACTTCTGCACGTACAGCGCGCGGTTCTCGCGCACGTGCGCCTCGTCGTTCCACGCGGCGATGCTCGCGTGCTGCCAGACCGGCGACAGCGCCGCGCCGTGGTACGTGCGGTACAGCAGGAATTTCTTCAGCAGCGCCGCGTCGCCGGCGACGAAGCCCGAGCGCATGCCCGGCACGTTCGAGCGCTTCGACAGGCTCGACAGCATCACGAGCCGCTCGAAGCCGCGGCCGAGGCGGTGCGCGGCCTCGAGGCCGCCGAGCGGCGGTGCCGCTTCGTCGAAATAGATTTCCGAATAGCACTCGTCGGATGCGATCACGAAACCGTGGCGGTCGGACAGCGCGAACAGCTCGCGCCAGTCGTCGAGCGTCAGCACGGCACCGGTCGGGTTGCCCGGCGAGCACACGTACAGCAGTTGCGTGCGCGCCCAGACTTCGTCGGGCACGGACGCGTAGTCGCACGCGAAGTTGCGGGCCGGGTCGCTGTTCGCGAAATAGGGTTCGGCTCCGGCCAGCAGCGCCGCGCCCTCGTAAATTTGATAGAAAGGATTCGGACAGAGTACGATCGCCTTCTCGCCCTGTTCGGACGGGCGGGCATCGATCACCGTCTGCGCGAGCGAGAACAGCGCCTCGCGCGAACCCGACACCGGCAGCACCTGCGTGGCCGGATCGATGGCCGGCAGCCCGTAGCGGCGCTCGAGCCAGTGCGCGATCGACGTGCGCAGCGCGTCCGAGCCGGCGGTGGCCGGGTACGACGCGAGACCGTCGAGCGCGGCCACCACGGCGTCGCGGATCAGCGCCGGGGTCGCATGTTTGGGCTCGCCGATGCCGAAGCTGATCGGTTTGAGGGCGCCGGAGGGCGTCACGTCCTTGAACAGGGCGCGCAGCTTTTCGAAGGGATAGGGCTGGAGCGAGTCGAGTCGAGGGTTCACGGGCGAAGCGGCCATCGCGGCCGGTTGGAGCGAAAGAAGCGGCGGGCGCGCCGCGCAGCTGCGAACGGGCGCCGATGGCGCGCGAGTTGCAACGGACGATTATAGCGTGACGGAATGCGGTCACGGCCCGCCGGAACGGCGGCCGGGCCGGCTGAATAAAGGGTATTGAACAAAATGAATAACGCGGTACGCGGCAGCCTGCCGACGCTGGCCATCCTGATCGGCGCGTCGGTATGGGGCCTGATCTGGTATCCGCTGCGGATCCTGGCGTCGCTCGGCGTGACGGGCACGCTGGCGAGCGCGCTGACGAGCCTCGTCGCATTCCTGTTCGTGATCGTCGCGCGGCACCGCACGATCGCGACGCTGCGCTGGCACTGGGTGCTGCCCGGCATCGCGGTCACGGCCGGCGTGACGAACCTCGGGTTCGTGTGGGGCACGATCCACGGCGAAGTGCTGCGCGTGATGCTGCTGTTCTACCTGACCCCCGCGTGGACCGCGATCTACGCGCACTTCCTGCTGCGCGAGCGGCTGACCTGGGCCGGCGCGGGGCTCGCGGCGCTGTCGATCGGCGGCGCGATGCTGATGCTGTGGTCGCCGCAGCTCGGCCTGCCGCTGCCGGCCAGCCCGGCAGAATGGGCCGGGCTCGCGGCCGGGTTGAGCTTCGCGATGAGCAACGTGCTCGTGATCAAGGCGAGCCGCGAGCTGCCGGAGATGCGCGCCGAGATGCGTACCGCGACGCTGTTCGGCGGCGCGGCCGTGTTCGGCGCGATCGCGTCGCTGTTCGAGGGGATACCGGCTGCACCGGCGGGCGGCCACTTCAGCACGGCCGCGCTGATCATCGTCGCGATCGGCGTGACGATGGCGTCGAACAACCTGCTCGTGCAGTACGGGCTGGCGCGCGTGCCGGCGAACCGTGCGTCGATCATCATGCTGTTCGAGATCGTGATCACCGCGCTGTCGGCGTGGGTGTTCGCGAACGAGCTGCCGACCGCGCGCGAGTGGGCGGGCGGCGTGTGCATCGTGCTGGCGACGCTGCTGTCGAGCCGGGTCCATCGTGCCGCGCCGGCACCGGACAAACCCGGCGACGGTCGGGACGGTGCACGCGCGATGGTATGATGGAAGCCGTTTGCGGGGCCCAACGCTGTATGCGCGCGGCCCCGCTTTTGAATTCCGGGGCGCGTCGCGCGCATGGGCCGTCCGGCCTCGCGCAGTGCGGCTCCGTCCGTTTCACACCTTCTTCACATCCGATACCGCCGTGCGTCTGAGCTCGATCAAACTCGCTGGCTTCAAATCCTTTGTCGATCCCACGCATTTCCAGGTTCCGGGCCAGCTTGTCGGCGTGGTGGGCCCGAACGGGTGCGGCAAGTCCAACATCATCGACGCCGTGCGCTGGGTGCTCGGCGAGTCGCGCGCTTCCGAGCTGCGCGGCGAGTCGATGCAGGACGTGATCTTCAACGGCTCGACCGCCCGCAAGCCCGGTAGCCGGGCCAGCGTCGAACTGATCTTCGACAACTCCGACGGCCGCGCGGCCGGCCAGTGGGGCCAGTACGGCGAGATCGCCGTGAAGCGCGTGCTCACGCGCGACGGCACGTCGAGTTACTACATCAACAACCTGCCGGCGCGCCGCCGCGACATCCAGGACATCTTCCTCGGCACCGGCCTCGGGCCGCGTGCGTACGCGATCATCGGGCAGGGCATGATCGCGCGGATCATCGAGGCGAAGCCGGAAGAGCTGCGCGTGTTCCTCGAGGAAGCCGCGGGCGTGTCGAAGTACAAGGAACGCCGCCGCGAGACCGAGAACCGCCTGCACGACACGCGCGAGAACCTGACGCGCGTCGAAGATATCGTCCGCGAACTCGGTGCGAACCTCGAGAAGCTCGAGGCGCAGGCCGTCGTTGCCACCAAGTACAAGGAACTCGTCGCCGACGGCGAGGAGAAGCAGCGCCTGTTGTGGCTGCTGCGCAAGAACGAGGCCGCCGGCGAGCAGCAGAAGCAGCAGCGCGCGATCGAACAGGCGCAGATCGACCTCGAGGCGCAAACCGCGAAGCTGCGCGAGGTCGAGGCGCAGCTCGAGACGCTGCGCGTCGCGCATTACTCGGCAAGCGACGCGATGCAGGGCGCGCAGGGTTCGCTCTACGAAGCGAACGCCGAGGTGAGCCGCCTCGAAGCCGAGATCAAGTTCATCGTCGAATCGCGCAATCGCGTGCAGGCGCAGATCGCCGCGCTGAATGCGCAGCGCGAGCAATGGCGCGCGCAGGCCGAGAAGGCGCAGGACGAACTCGAGGATGCCGAGGAAGCGCGCGCGATGGCCGACGAGAAGGCCGCGCTCGCCGAAGACAACGCCGCCGCGAAGCACGACGCGCTGCCGGCGCTCGAAGCGAAATTCCGCGATGCGCAGGCGCAGCTCAACGACGAGCGCGCGCGGATCGCGCAGACCGAACAGTCGCTGAAGCTCGAAGCCGCGCACCAGCGCAACGCCGACCAGCAGCTCCAGCAGCTTCAGCAGCGCCATGAGCGCCTGAAGAGCGAAGCGGGCGGGCTCGACGCGCCGGACGAGGCTCAGCTCGAAGAGCTGCGCATGCAGCTCGCCGAGCAGGAAGAGATCCTGGCCGAAGCGCAGGCGCGCCTCGCCGACGCACAGGAAACGGTGCCGCGCCTCGATGGCGAACGCCGTGCCGCACAGGAGCGCGTGCAGGCCGAAGCCGCGCAGATCCACCAGCTCGAGGCGCGTCTCGCCGCGCTGAAGCAGTTGCAGGAAAACGTACAGACCGAAGGCAAGGTGCAGCCGTGGCTCGACAAGCACGAGCTCGGCGCGCTGCCGCGTCTTTGGAAGAAGCTGCATGTCGAAGCCGGCTGGGAAGCCGCGCTCGAAGCCGTGCTGCGCGAGCGCCTCGCCGCGCTCGAAGTGTCGAATCTCGACTGGGTGAAGGCATTCGCCACCGATGCGCCGCCCGCGAAGCTCGCGTTCTACGCGCCGCCCGCGGCCGGCGAACCGCCTGCGGCCGTAGCAGGGCTGCGTCCGGTGCTGTCGCTCGTGCGTATCGACGATGCAGGCATCCGCGCGGTGCTGAACGACTGGCTCGGCAACGTGTATGTCGCCGACGACGTCGCACAGGCGCTCGCGACGCGCACGCAGCTGCCGGCAGGCGGCGCGTTCGTCGTCAAGGCCGGCCATATCGTCACGCGCGTCGGCGTGCAGCTTTATGCGGCCGATTCGGAGCAGGCCGGGATGCTGGCTCGCCAGCAGGAAATCGAAAACCTGACGCGCCAGGTGCGTGCGCAGGCGCTGCTCGCCGACGAGGCGCGCACGGCCGCCGTACGCGCGGAAGCCGCGCACACGCAGGCCACGCAGGCGCTCGGCGACGTCCGCGCACAGGCCGAGCGTGCGACGCAGCGCGTGCACGCGCTGCAGATGGACGTGCTGAAGCTCGCGCAGGCGCACGAGCGTTACACGCAGCGCAGCACGCAGATTCGCGAGGAACTCGAGGAAATCGGCGCGCAGATCGAAGAGCAGCGCGCGATGCGCGCGGAGTCGGAAGCGAATTTCGAGCGTTTCGACGGCGAACTCGCGGAACTGCAGGCGCGCTTCGAGGACAACCAGCTCGCGTTCGAAGCGCTCGACGAATCGCTGACGCAGGCGCGTCAGGAAGCGCGCGACCTGGAGCGCGGCGCGAACGACGCGCGCTTCGCCGCGCGCAACGCGGTGACCCGGATCGACGAGCTCAAGCGCAGCATTCAGGTCGCACACGAACAGAGCGAGCGTGTTGCAGCATCGCTCGAAGACGCGCGTGCCGAGCTCGAGACGATCAACGAGCAGACCGCGCACACGGGCCTGCAGGACGCGCTCGAGATTCGTGCGGTGAAGGAAGAAGCGCTGCAGGCCGCGCGGATCGAACTCGACGACCTGACCGCAAAATTGCGGGCGTCGGACGAGCAGCGCCTCGTCGCCGAGCGCTCGCTGCAGCCGCTGCGCGACCGCATCACCGAATTGCAGTTGAAGGAGCAGGCCGCGCGCCTGTCGGTCGAGCAGTTCGCCGAGCAGCTCGTGACGGCCGAGGTCGACGAGGTGGCCCTGTCCGCGAAGCTCACGCCGGATCTGAAACCGTCGTACCTGCAGGGCGAGGTCACGCGCCTGAACAACGCGATCAACGCGCTCGGCCCGGTGAACATGGCCGCGCTCGACGAGCTGAAGGCCGCGAGCGAGCGCAAGGTGTTCCTCGACGCGCAGTCGGCCGACCTGATCGACGCGATCACGACGCTCGAGGATGCGATCCACAAGATCGACCAGGAAACCCGCACGCTGCTGCAGGGCACCTTCGACGAGGTCAACCGTCACTTCAGCGACCTGTTCCCGCGCCTGTTCGGCGGCGGCCAGGCGAAGCTGATCATGACGGGCGACGAAATCCTCGATGCCGGCGTGCAGGTGATGGCGCAGCCGCCGGGCAAGAAGAACGCGACGATTCACCTGCTGTCGGGCGGCGAGAAGGCGTTGACCGCGACCGCACTGGTGTTCGCGATGTTCCAGCTGAACCCGGCGCCGTTCTGTCTGCTGGACGAGGTCGACGCACCGCTCGACGATGCGAACACCGAGCGTTTCGCGAATCTCGTGCGCGCGATGTCCGACAAGACGCAGTTCCTGTTCATCTCGCACAACAAGATCGCGATGGAAATGGCGCAGCAGCTGATCGGCGTGACGATGCAGGAGCAGGGCGTGTCGCGGATCGTCGCGGTGGACATGGAAACCGCCGCGGGTTTTGCCCAGAATTGACGTTTGACGAAACCGGACCGCGTTCGCGCGGCGCATGGGCGCCCGTTCGCGGTTCCGACGAACAAGAATTGCTGATGGAGCGTGCATGGACGAGTTGACACTCGGTTTGATCGGCGCGGGCGCCGTCGTGGTGGGCGGCGTCGTGGTCTACAACGCATGGCAGGGCGCGAAGGTGCGGCGCAAGATGCCGCGCCCGATGCCGGAGGAAGCGGCCGAGGCGATGAACCGCCCCGAACGGGAAGAAGAACTGCCGTTCATCGAGCCGGTGCGTCAGCCGGTGCGGCGCGAGCCCGCGGCACCGGCCGCGGCGGCCGCCACGGCCGGCACGCCGGCCGAAGTCGCGCGCGTCGAGCCGACGTTCGGTGGGGTAGCGCCTGCCGACATGCCGGCCGATCTGCAGGCCGAGGCGACCGGCGTCGACACGCCGGCCGAGTCGGTCGAGCCGGTTGCCGGTGAAGAGGCCGCGCCTGCCGTCGCGCACCCAGCGACCGCCGAAGCTGCCGAGCCGGCCGAACCCGTGCTGCCAGCCGCGACGACGATCTCGTCGGCACCGCCGGCAATCGTCGACCGTCGGATCGACTGCATCGTGCCGATCCGCCTTGGCGGGCCGCTGCCGGGCGACAAGATCCTGCCGGCCGCGCAGCGACTGCGCCGCGCGGGCAGCAAGCCCGTGCATATCGAAGGCAAGCCGGAAGGCGGCCAGTGGGAGCTGCTGCAGAACGGTGTGCGCTACGAGGAACTGCGCGCAGCCGCCCAGCTCGCGAACCGCAGCGGCGCACTGAACGAGCTCGAGTTCTCCGAATTCGTGACGGGTGTCCAGCAGTTCGCCGACGCGATCGACGGCGCGCCGGAATTCCCGGACATGATGGAAACGGTCGCGATGGCGCGCGAGCTCGACGCCTTTGCCGCGCAGTGCGACGCGCAGCTGTCGGTCAACGTGATGTCGGACGGCGCGCCGTGGTCGGCGAACTACGTGCAGGCCGTGGCGTCGCAGGATGGGCTGCTGCTGTCGCGCGACGGCACGCGTTTCGTGAAGCTCGACGCGAAGCAGAACCCCGTGTTCATGCTGCAGTTCGGCGACACGAACTTCCTGCGCGACGACCTCACGTACAAGGGCGGCAACATGATCACGCTGGTGCTCGACGTGCCGGTTGCCGAAGAGGACATCCTGCCGTTCCGGCTGATGTGCGATTACGCGAAGTCGCTGTCCGAACGGATCGGCGCTCGCGTGGTCGACGATTCGCGCCGGCCGTTGCCGGAGTCGACGCTGGTCGCGATCGACCAGCAACTGATGAAGCTGTACGCGAAGCTCGAGGAAGCCGGCATCCCGGCCGGTTCGCCGGTCACACGCCGCCTCTTCAGCCAGTAACGCGAATGCGCGGACGGCGGGCTTCGGTGCCGCCGTTCGTCACTGCGGCGCACACCTCGCTGTTTGCGCTGCAGCACGCCCCGCCGCGGCGGCAAACTGAGATAATCGGGCATCCGATTTTCTCAGAACGAATCTGCCGCCAGCATGGCCCGAACCCAAGCCGAACCGCTAGCCAGCCAGCCCGACGCGCGCGCCGCGTGGCTGCGCGACCAACTCGAGCGGGCGAACTACGCCTATTACGTGCTCGACCAGCCGGATCTGCCCGACGCGGAATACGACCGGCTGTTCCGCGAACTGCAGCAGCTCGAAACCGACCATCCCGAACTCGTGACGCTAGATTCGCCGACGCAGCGCGTCGGCGGTGAGGCAGCCGGCGGCTTCACGCCGGTCGTCCATGATGCGCCGATGCTGTCGCTGAACAACGGCTTCGCCGACGAGGACATCACCGCGTTCGACAAGCGTGTCGCCGGCGCGCTCGACAAGACGACCGATCTCGCCGGCTCGGTGACGGAGCCGGTCGAATACGCGTGCGAACTGAAGTTCGACGGCCTCGCGATCTCGCTGCGCTACGAGCAAGGTGTATTCGTGCAGGCGTCGACGCGCGGCGACGGCACGACGGGCGAGGACGTGACCGAGAACGTGCGCACGATCCGCTCGATTCCGCTGAAGCTGAAGGGCACGAACGTGCCGGCCGTGCTCGACGTGCGCGGCGAGGTGCTGATGTTCAAGCGCGATTTCGCACGCCTGAACGAACGCCAGCGCGCGGCCGAGCAGCGTGAATTCGCGAACCCGCGCAACGCGGCGGCCGGCAGCCTTCGCCAGCTCGACTCGAAGATCACCGCGCAGCGTCCGCTGTCGTTCTTCGCGTACGGGATCGGCGTGCTCGACGGGATGCCGATGCCCGATACGCACAGCGCGCTGCTCGACTGGTACGAATCGCTCGGCCTGCCCGTGAACCGCGAGCGTGCGGTCGTACAGGGCGCCGAAGGCTTGCTCGACTTCTTCCGCAAGGTCGGCGAGAAGCGCGAATCGCTGCCGTACGACATCGACGGCGTCGTCTACAAGGTCAACCGGCGCGACGAGCAGGAGCGCCTCGGCTTCGTGTCCCGTGCGCCGCGCTTCGCGCTCGCGCACAAGTTCCCCGCGCAGGAAGCGCTGACCAAGCTCGTCGCGATCGACGTGCAGGTCGGCCGCACGGGCGCGATCACGCCGGTCGCGCGCCTCGAGCCCGTGTTCGTCGGCGGTGCGACCGTGACCAACGCGACGCTGCACAACGAGGACGAGGTGCGCCGCAAGGACATCCGGATCGGCGATACCGTGATCGTGCGCCGCGCGGGCGACGTGATCCCCGAGGTGGTCGGCGCGCTGCTCGACCGGCGCCCGGCCGATGCGGCCGAATTCGTGATGCCGACCGAATGCCCGGTGTGCGGCTCGAAGATCGAGCGCCTGCCGGACGAAACGATCGCGCGCTGCACGGGCGGCCTGTTCTGCCCGGCGCAGCGCAAGCAGGCGCTGTGGCACTTCGCGCAGCGCCGCGCGCTCGACATCGACGGGCTCGGCGAGAAGATCATCGACCAGCTCGTCGAGGTGAATCTCGTGCGCACGCCGGCCGACCTGTTCAATCTCGGCTTTGCGACGCTCGCCGAGCTCGACCGGTTTGCCGAGAAGTCGGCGCAGAATCTGCTCGATTCGCTCGAGAAGGCGAAGCACACGACGCTCGCGCGCTTCATCTACGGGCTCGGCATCCGTCATGTAGGCGAATCGACGGCGAAGGATCTCGCGAAGCATTTCGGCTCGCTGACGCCGATCATGGACGCCTCGATCGAAGAACTGCTCGAAGTCAACGACGTCGGGCCGATCGTCGCCGAGTCGCTCCACCAGTTCTTCGCGGAAGAGCACAACCGGACCGTGATCGAGCAGTTGCGCGCGCCGGGCAAGGTGACGTGGCCGGAAGGGCCGCCCGCGCCGAAGGCGCCGCAGGGCGTGCTGGCCGGCAAGACGGTCGTGCTGACGGGCACGCTGCCGACGCTCACGCGCGATGCCGCGAAGGAAATGCTCGAAGCGGCGGGCGCGAAAGTGGCTGGTTCGGTATCGAAGAAGACGGATTACGTGGTCGCGGGCGCCGAAGCCGGCAGCAAGCTCGCGAAGGCCGAGGAACTCGGCATCCCCGTGCTGGACGAAGACGGCCTGCACCAACTCCTGGAGGGCAATACGCCATGATTCGCGAGATCCTGAAGATGGGCGATCCGCGCCTGCTCGAAGTCGCCAAGCCGGTCGAGCGGTTCGATACACCCGAACTGCACGAGATCGTCGCGGACATGTTCGAGACGATGCACCATGCGAACGGCGCCGGGCTGGCCGCTCCGCAGATCGGCATCGGGCTGCAGCTCATCATCTTCGGCTTCGGCAACAACAACCGCTACCCGGATGCGCCGCCGGTGCCTGAGACGGTGCTGATCAACCCGAAGGTCGAGTACATGCCGCCGGACATGGAAGAGGGCTGGGAGGGCTGCCTGTCGGTGCCGGGCATGCGGGGCGTCGTCAGCCGTTACGCGAAGGTGCGCTACAGCGGCTTCGACCAGTTCGGCGAGAAGATCGATCGCGTTGCCGACGGCTTTCACGCACGCGTCGTCCAGCACGAATACGATCACCTGATCGGCAAGCTGTATCCGATGCGGATCACCGACTTCACGCGCTTCGGCTTCACGGAAGTGCTGTTCCCCGGGCTCGATCCGGCTTCGGACGACTGATCGGCCGACTGTCCCGGCTTCTCGCAGGAAACAAAAAAGCCCGCTTGCGCGGGCTTTTTCATTGCGTGGCGCCCGTGTGGCGCGCTCGCGGTCAGAACGTCTCGTCGGCCGACAGATAGCGCCATTGACCCTGCGGCAGTGCGCCGAGCATCACGCGGCCCATCCGTACGCGCTTCAGGCCGATCACTTCGAGGCCCACCAGTTCGCACATGCGACGGATCTGGCGCTTCTTGCCTTCGCGCAGCACGAAGCGCAACTGCTCACCGTTCTGCCAGCTCACCATCGCGGGCTTCAGCGCGACGCCGTCGAGCTCGAGGCCGTGGCGCAGCTTCGCGAGCGATTCCGCGGGGAAGTGCTGGTCGATGTCGATGAGTTGTTCACCGAAGCGCACGCGCACCAGGTACTCCTTGTCGATGTCCGACTGCTCGCCGATCAGCTGCTTCGCGATCACGCCGTTCTGCGTCAGCACGAGCATGCCGGTCGAATCGATGTCCAGGCGGCCGGCCGGTGCGAGCGCGTGCAGGTGCTGCGGGGAGAAGCGCACCGGCGAATGGTCGCCGCTCCAGCGGTTCGCGCGCGTGATCAGCACGGCCGCGGGCTCGTAGCCGTCTTCCGCCTGGCCCGACACATAGCCGACCGGCTTGTGCAGCAGGATCGTCACTTGCGCGGCCTGCGCGGCGCTCGCCCGTTCGTCGATCTCGATCTTCTGGTCGGCGCGTACCTTGGTGCCGAGCGTGTCGATGCGTTCGCCGTCGACGAGTACCCAACCCTTTTCGATCCATTCGTCGGCTTCGCGGCGCGAGCACATGCCGAGCTCGGACATCCGCTTCGACAGGCGCATCAGGCCCGATTCGTCGCCGTAGTCGACGTCGGCTGCGGCGGCGCGCTTGACCGGTTGCGCGGTCTTGACCGCGCCGAACGAGCGGCGCTCGTCGTCGCGTGCGGGGCGGGCCGGGCGGTCGCCGAAGCTGCGCTTCGCGCCTTCGCCGGCGGGCTTGTCGCGATACGACGGGCGCTTGCCCTCGTCGGCGCCTGCGCGGCGCGGGCGGTCATCGTCGTTGCGGCGCGGCGGGCGATCGGACGACGTGCGGCGGTCGCCGAAGCTGCGTTTTGCGCCTTCGCCTGATGCGTTGTCGCGATACGGTGTGCGTGCGCCGCCTTCGCCACCCGTGCGACGCGGCCGTGCATCGTCATCACGGCGCGGCGGGCGATCGGACGACGTGCGGCGGTCACCGAAGCTGCGCTTCGCGCCTTCGCCGGATGCGTTGTCGCGATACGGCGCGCGTGCGCCGCCTTCGCCACCCGTGCGACGCGGGCGTGCATCGTCATCACGACGGGGCGGGCGATCCGACGACGTGCGGCGGTCGCCGAAGCTGCGCTTTGCGCCTTCACCGCCGGCGTTGTCGCGATAGGGTGCGCGTGCGCCGCCTTCGCCACCTGCACGACGCGGACGCGCATCGTCATCGCGGCGCGGCGGGCGATCCGAGGACGTGCGGCGGTCGCCGAAGCTGCGCTTTGCGCCTTCACCGCCGGCGTTGTCGCGATAAGGCGGGCGTGCGCCGCCTTCGCCACCCGCGCGACGCGGCCGTGAGTCGTCATCGCGACGGGGCGGGCGATCCGAGGACGTGCGGCGGTCGCCGAAGCTCCGCTTTGCGTCTTCACCGCCGGCGTTGTCGCGATAGAGTGCGCGTGCACCGCCTTCGCCGGCACCTGCACGACGCGGACGCGCATCGTCATCGCGGCGCGGCGGGCGATCGGACGACGTGCGACGGTCGCCGAAGCTACGCTTCGCGCCTTCGCCGGCCGCGTTGTCGCGATAAGGGGCACGCGTGCCGCGTTCGGCACCGCCGTCACGCGGCGCACGCTTGGCCGGTGCGCGATCCGCGCCAGGGCGTTCGGCACCCGCGGCAGCGCGCGGCTTGAACGTGCGTTCGCCGGAGGCTGCCGGGGCGGCCTTCTTCGGGCGGGCCGGCTTGTCCCCCGCGGGCGGCGTAGCGGGACGCACCGCCTTGCGGGCGACGAGGCTGCCGGAGCGGACAGGGGCGCGGGTCGGCGACGCCGGCTTCGGATTCTTGACGGTTAATTTGGTGCGCATAAACGCTGGAATTCATTCAGACTGCGATCGCACGCAGCAATTCGGTTTCGAGCTGGATCTGCAGGCGGTTGTCGGACAGGCCGGCACCCGCGAGCAGGAAGATGTCCTCGACGCGTTCGCCGAGTGTATTGATCCGCGCCGCGTGGACGCCGATCTGATGCTCGGCGAGTACGCGCGCGATCGAATAGAGAAGGCCCGGCCGGTCGTTGGCCGACACGGACAGGATGTAGTACTGGCCGCGCTCGTCGGCCCGCAGGTCGACGCGCGGCGTGATCGGAAACGTCCGGGACAGCCTCGACAGGCGGCCCTTGGACGGCTCCGGCAGCGGGGCGGTTTCGGTGAGCCGCGACGCGAGCTGTTGTTCGACGAGATTCGCGATGTCGCGGTACCGCACGTCACGTTCGGTCTGCGTGACGATGAAGTTGTCGAGCGCATAGCCGTGCCGCGTCGTGCTGACGCGTGCGTCGAGCACCGACAGCCCGTTGCGGTCGAAATACGCGCAGATGCCCGCGAACAGGTCGGGGCGGTCCTTCACGTACACGAGCACCTGCAGCGCGTCGCCGATCGGCGACGGCCGCGCGCGGACGATCGCGGTTTCGGCGTTCACGTGCCGGTACAGCACGCGTGTCTGCCACGCGATGTCGGCCGCGTCGTGACGCAGGAAGAAGCCGACGTCGAGCTGATCCCACAGCGCGCGGTGCGCGTCGTCGGGCACGGTTTCCAGGCGCAGCAGCGCGAGTGCCTGTTCCTGCCGCGACTTCAGCTCCGAATGCGCATCGGGGTTCGCGCCGCCGAGCACCGCGAGCGTGATGCGGTACAGATCCTCGAGCAGCTTGCCCTTCCACGTGTTCCACACCTTCGGGCTCGTGCCGCGGATATCGGCGACGGTCAGCAGGTACAGTGCGGTGAGATACCGTTCGTTGCCGACGACTTCGGCGAAGCGCTTGATGACTTCGGGGTCGCTCGTGTCCTGCTTCTGCGCGACCTGGCTCATCGTCAGGTGATGCTGGACGAGCCACACGATCAGCGCCGCGTCGTCGCCGGCGATGCCGTGCTCGCGGCAGAAGCGCCGCGCATCGGCCATCCCGAGCGTCGAGTGGTCGCCGCCGCGGCCCTTCGCGATGTCGTGGAACAGCGCCGCGACATACAGCACCCATGGGCGCTCGAAGTTGCCGATCAGCTGGCTGCAGAACGGATATTCGTGCGCGTGCTCGGCCACCGCGAAGCGGCGGATGTTGCGCAACACCATCAGGATGTGCTGATCGACCGTGTACACGTGGTACAGGTCGTGCTGCATCTGGCCGACGATACGGCGGAAATTCAGCAGGTAGCGGCCGAGCACGCTCGTCTGGTTCATCAGCCGGAACGCGTGCGTGATGCCTTCGGGCTGCTGCAGGATCCGCATGAACGTGTCGCGGTTCTGCGGATCGCGGCGCCACGTGTTGTTCATGATCTCGCGCGAGTTGTACAGCGCGCGCAGCGTGCGGGCGGACAGACCCTTCACGCCGCGGGTCGTCTCGTACAGCAGGAACGCTTCGAGGATCGCGTCGGGGTGGCGTTCGAACACACCGTCGTCGACGATCTCGAGCATGCCCTGCTTCTCGACGAAGCGGTCGGGCGACAGCACGCGCGTGATGCCGCTCGTCGCGGGGAACAGCTGCGCCTCGATGTTCTGGATCAGGATCGTCGCGAGCTGCGTGACGGCTTTCGCGGCCCAGTAATAGCGGCGCATCAGCTGTTCGCTCGCGCGCTTCGCCTGCGTCGGCTGGTAGCCGAAGCTCTCGGCGGCCTGCGTCTGCAGGTCGAACACGAGCATGTCCTGGCGGCGGCCGGCGATCACGTGCAGCCGCGCACGCAGCGTCTTCAGGAATCCTTCGTTGCGGCGCAGCTCGCGCGCTTCGCGATCGGTGATGAGGCCGCGCGTGTCGAGTTCGCGCCAGCTGCTGCCGAAACCGGCCGCGCGCGCGATCCACAGGATCGTCTGCAGGTCGCGCAGCCCGCCGGGGCTTTCCTTCACGTTCGGTTCGAGGCTGTACGGCGTGTCCTGGAACTTCGCGTGGCGCTGGCGCATCTCGAGCACCTTCGCGGTGAAGAACGCGCGGGCGTCGAGCGCCTCGTGGTAGCGCACCGTGAAGCGTTCGAACAGCGCGGTGCTGCCGACGATGCGGCGTGCTTCCAGCAGCGAGGTCTGCACCGTGACGTCCTGCGACGCTTCCTCGATGCACTGCGCGACCGTGCGCACGCTGCTGCCGATCTCGAGGCCGAGATCCCACGCCATCCCGATGAAGCGCTCGATGCGCGCATCGAGCGCCGGGTCGTGCGCATCGGGCAGCAGCACGAGGATGTCGACGTCGGAATAGGGCGCGAGCTCGCCGCGCCCGTAGCCGCCGACGGCGACGAGCGCGAGCGTCGCGGGTAGCCCGCAGTCGTCCCATACGCGCTTGAGCGCATCGTCGGTGAGTTTCGACAGCGCGTGCATCAGCGACGCGACGTTCGTCGCGCGGCGGAAGCGCTCGAGCATCTCCGTCTTGGCGGCCTTGAATTCGGCGCGCCGCGACAGCGCGTCGGGCGAGGGGGCGGCGTGAGCGCTCATGGGCGGCCGTTCAGGTGCGAGTGGGGCGGGCAGGCGACGGCGCTCAGACGGCGGCGGCCGGTTGCGCGAACACGGGGCGCGCCGGCGTGCCGGCCGACACGGTCAGCACGTCGTAGCCGGTTTCGGTGACGAGCACCGTGTGCTCCCACTGCGCGGACAGGCTGCGGTCGCGCGTCTTGACCGTCCACTGGTCGGGCATCGTGCGGATGTCGCGCTTGCCGGCGTTGATCATCGGCTCGATCGTGAAGATCATCCCGGCCTTCAGTTCGATGCCCGTGCCCGGACGGCCGTAGTGGACGACCTGCGGATCCTCGTGGAACACCGTGCCGATGCCGTGGCCGCAGTATTCGCGCACGACGCTGTAGCCCTGCGCTTCCGCGTGCTTCTGGATCGCGTAGCCGATGTCGCCGAGGTGCGCGCCGGGCTTGACCTGGTCGATGCCGAGCCACATGCATTCGTAGGTGGTCTGCACGAGGCGCTTCGCGAGGATCGAACCTTCGCCGACGATGAACATGCGGCTCGTGTCGCCGAAGTAGCCGTTCTTGATCACGGTGATGTCGATGTTCAGCGCGTCGCCGTTCTTGATCACCTTCTCGCCGGGGATGCCGTGGCAGATCACGTCGTTGACCGAAATGCAGGTGGCCTTCGGGTACGGCGGATAGCCGGGCGGCTGGTAATTCAGCGGCGCGGGGATCGTGCCCTGCTCGTTGAGCATGAACTCATGGCAGAGGCGGTCGAGTTCGGCGGTCGTGACGCCCGCGACGACGTGCGGGGTGATGAAGTCGAGCACTTCGCTCGCGAGACGGCAGGCGACGCGCATCTCGGCGATATCGTGTTCGTTTTTGAGCGTAATAGCCATCGAGGTATGCCTGGAATGCGGTGAATTGACGGATTATCGCACCTTCTGGCAGGCGTCGCAGCCCCTGCCGGTGGTGCGGATGCGGGTTTTCGCGGATTGTCCGCCCGGTCGCCGCGCGGCAAGCAAAAGTGGTGAGCGACTTGAGAGCGGACAAATCGGCGTGCTATACTCTTTGGCTAAGTCGACATCCAAATGCCGAGCTTGCCCGTTTTGGGGCGGCATGGCGGTGAAAGGCTTACGGCACGGGCGTTTTGCTCGTGTCGAATCGCAAGCCGGCGCAACCAAGGGTGCCGGCCGCGCGGAATCGGTGCCCTTTGGGGCGGGTTCGCGCGGCGGTACGGCGGCCGGCTTAAGACCCAACCCTCGTGGAGAATTTACATGGCAGTTACGATGCGCCAAATGCTGGAAGCAGGTGTCCACTTCGGTCACCAGACGCGCTTCTGGAACCCGAAGATGGCTCCGTTCATTTTCGGTCACCGCAACAAGATTCACATCATCAACCTCGAAAAGACGCTGCCGATGTTCACGGACGCACAGAAGTACGTGCGCCAGCTGGCAGCGAACCGCGGCACGATCCTGTTCGTCGGCACGAAGCGTCAATCGCGTGACACGATCGCCCAGGAAGCGCAGCGCGCAGGCATGCCGTTCGTCAACGCACGCTGGCTCGGCGGCATGATGACCAACTTCAAGACGCTGAAGGTTTCGATCAAGCGCCTGAAGGACATGGAAGCGGCCGTCGAATCGGGCGAAACCGAGAAGATGAGCAAGAAGGAAGCGCTGCTGTTCGAACGTGAAATCGCCAAGCTGCAGAAGTCGATCGGCGGCGTGAAGGACATGGGCGGCATTCCGGACGCAATCTTCGTCGTCGACGTCGGCTACCACAAGATCGCCGTCACGGAAGCGAACAAGCTGGGCGTGCCGGTCATCGCCGTGGTCGATACGAACCACTCGCCGGAAGGTGTGGATTACGTGATCCCGGGTAACGACGACTCGAGCAAGGCAGTCGCGCTGTACGCTGAAGGCGTGGCCGACGCGATCCTCGAAGGCCGTGCGAACGCGGTCAACGAAGTGGTCCAGGCCGCACGCGGCGACGACGAGTACGTCGAGGAAAACGCGTAACTGGCCCCGAGCCGGCGCAAAAAGGGGGCTCTCAACAGGCCCCCTTTTTTTAAGCTTGTGCGCCGGACCTGATCGCGCCGAATCGGCGCGGGTCCGGAACCGAATCTCGGCCGTTCGCGTCCAAGCGGGCGGCGTTGTGAATACAGACTCAAGGAGCGAATGATGGCGGCAATTACCGCAAGCATGGTGGCAGAACTGCGCGCAAAGACCGACGCACCGATGATGGAGTGCAAGAAGGCGCTGACGGAAGCTGACGGCGATCTGGCCAAGGCTGAAGAGCTGCTGCGCGTCAAGCTCGGCAACAAGGCGAGCAAGGCGGCATCGCGCGTGACGGCAGAAGGCGTCGTCGCATCGTTCGTCGGCGGCAACGCAGGCGCGCTGGTCGAGCTGAACTGCGAAACCGACTTCGTCGCGAAGAACGACGACTTCCTCGCATTCTCGAAGACGGTTGCAGAACTCGTCGCGACGCAAAACCCGGCTGACGTGGCTGCGCTGTCGGCACTGCCGCTCGAAGGCTCGACGGTCGACGCAGTGCGCCTGGCACTGATCGGCAAGATCGGCGAGAACGTCTCGATCCGCCGTTTCGTCCGTTTCGAAACCGCAAACAAGATCGCAACGTACCTGCACGGCGCGCGTATCGGCGTGATCGTCGAGTACACGGGTGCGGAAGAGCAGGTCGGCAAGGACGTCGCGATGCACATCGCGGCGATGAAGCCGGTCGCGCTGTCGTCGGCTGACGTGCCGGCGGAATTGATCGAGACGGAACGCCGCGTGGCCGAGCAGAAGGCTGCGGAATCGGGCAAGCCGGCCGAGATCGTCGCGAAGATGGTCGACGGTAGCGTCCAGAAGTACCTGAAGGAAGTGTCGCTGCTGAACCAGACGTTCGTGAAGAACGACAAGCAGTCGATCGAACAGATGCTGAAGGCAGCGGATTCCGCCGTGCAGAAGTTCACGCTGTTCGTCGTCGGCGAAGGCATCGAGAAGCGCCAGGACGACTTCGCCGCCGAAGTGGCCGCGCAAGTCGCAGCAGCAAAGCAGCAGTAAGCCGTAAGCAGTCAGGCAGTATCCGCGGCGGGCGTCCGCTCCGCCGCGGTCGGCGCCGCCGCCGGCCGGCCGGGAAACCCGGTCCGACCGTCGGCGCTTGCCCGAATCAGTATTTCGCCCCTACAGTTCGTGGTTGTCATCCTCTCGTCGCTCGGAAGCCCCTATGTCCAATGCCTATAAACGCGTCCTTCTCAAACTTTCCGGCGAAGCGCTGATGGGCGACGATGCCTTCGGCATCAATCGCGCGACGATCGAACGGATGGTGGCCGATATCGCGGAAGTGGTGCGTCTCGGCACGCAGCTCGCGGTCGTGATCGGTGGCGGTAATATTTTCCGTGGCGTTGCGGGCGGCGCGGCCGGCATGGATCGCGCGACGGCGGACTACATGGGGATGCTCGCAACGATGATGAACGCGTTGGCGCTGCAGGACGCGATGCGCCACGCCGGCATCGAGGCGCGCGTGCAGTCCGCGCTGCGGATGGACCAGGTCGTCGAGCCGTACATCCGGCCTCGCGCGATCCGCCAGCTCGAGGAAGGCCGCGTCGTGATCTTCGCGGCCGGCACGGGCAACCCGTTTTTCACGACGGACACGGCCGCCGCGCTGCGCGGTTCGGAAGTGGGCGCCGAGGTCGTATTGAAGGCGACCAAGGTCGATGGCGTATATTCTGCCGATCCGAAGAAGGATCCGTCGGCCACGCGCTACACGACGATCAGCTTCGACGAGGCGATCGGCCGCAACCTGCAGGTGATGGACGCGACGGCCTTCGCGCTGTGCCGCGACCAGAAGCTGCCGATTCGCGTGTTTTCGATCAACAAGCCGGGTGCGCTCAAGCGCATCGTGCTGGGCGAGGACGAAGGTACGCTCGTCCACGTGTAAACTCCCGCGGATGCGGGCCATCGGCCGCGGCGCACCAGATGCGCCGGGTGGGGTCCGCGTTCTTTGAAGGTTTGAAGGTTCGGAGGTTGAAATGAGTGTCGCTGATACCAAGAAGGGCGTCGAGCAGAAGATGCAGCGCTCGATCGATGCATTCAAGAGCGATCTGGCGAAGATCCGTACGGGCCGTGCGCACACCGGCATGCTCGATCACGTGCAGGTTGACTACTACGGGTCGATGGTGCCGATTTCGCAGGTTGCCAACATGACGCTCGTCGACGCGCGCACGATCGGTGTGCAGCCGTGGGAAAAGCCGATGGTTGCGAAGGTCGAGAAGGCCATTCGCGAAGCCGATCTCGGCCTGAACCCGGCCACGTCCGGCGACCTGATCCGCGTGCCGATGCCGGCGCTGACGGAAGAGCGCCGCCGCGAGCTGACCAAGGTCGTCAAGAGCGAAGGCGAAACGGCCAAGGTCGCGATCCGCAACCTGCGCCGCGATGCGAACGAAGCGCTCAAGAAGCTCGTGAAGGACAAGGAAATCTCGGAAGACGACGAGCGCCGTGCGAGCGACGACGTGCAGAAGCTGACCGACAAGCACGTCGCCGAAATCGACAAGCTCGTGCAGAGCAAGGAAGCCGAGATCATGACGGTCTGACGACCGTCCTCGCGCGCCGCCTTCTTCCCGCATTACTGTCTCAACGGCCATGACCTATACCAGCTCTACCGTTCGCGTGCCTGACGTCGGCGTCGTGCCGCGTCACATCGCGATCATCATGGACGGCAACGGCCGTTGGGCGACCGAACGCCGCTTGCCGCGCGTCGCGGGGCACACCCGTGGCGTCGATGCCGTACGGTCGGTGGTCGAAGGTTGCGCGCGCGCCGGCGTCGAGTACCTGACGCTGTTCGCGTTCAGTTCGGAGAACTGGCGCCGGCCGAACGACGAAGTGTCGTTCCTGATGCGCCTCTTCATCACCGCGCTCGAGCGCGAGGTCGGCAAGCTTCATGCGAACGGGATCCGCCTGCGTGTCGTCGGCGATCTCGACCGCTTCGAGCCGCGCATCCGCGAACTGATTCGACGCGCCGAAACCAAGACGGCGCGCAACACCCGTCTTACGCTCACCATCGCGGCCAACTACGGCGGCCGGTGGGACATCCTGCAGGCGACGAAGAAGCTCATCGAGCAGGCCGTGCGCGAGGGTCGCGAGGTCGAAGTGACCGAGGACGCGTTCGCGCCGCACCTGGCAATGGCCTATGCGCCGGAGCCCGATCTCTTCATCCGTACCGGTGGCGAGCAGCGCGTCAGCAACTTCCTGCTGTGGCAACTCGCGTACGCCGAATTCTATTTCACCGACAAATACTGGCCGGATTTCGACGGCGCGGCACTGGCCGACGCCATGGCGTCGTATACGGAGCGCGAGCGCCGTTTCGGCCGCACGAGCGCACAGCTCGAACCGCAATCGCAGAACGCCGACTCCCTTTCATGCTGAAAACCCGTGTGATCACGGCGATCGTGATGCTGGCGGTATTGCTGCCGGTGACGCTGTTCGCGCCGCTCACCGCGTTCGGCGCGCTCATTGGCGTCGTGCTCGTGTTTGCCGCGTGGGAATGGGCGCGCCTGCTCAAGCTCGGCGGTGCCGGCCCGGTCATCTATGCCGTCGTCGCGGCGCTTGCGCTCGCAGCAACGGCGCCGCTCGGCGTCGACGCGGCTTCGTCCCGTCCCCTTTTCATGGCAGCCGGCGTGTTCTGGCTGCTGGTCGGCCCGTTCACGCTGCGGCGAAAGCCGGAGCTCGCGGGCGGCGTATGGCGTCCGTTCCTGCTGGTGGCCGGCCTCGTGGTCTTCGCGGCCTGCTGGCATGCGCTCGTCGCGGCGCGCGCGCAGGGCGTGCCGTTCGTGCTGTCGCTGCTTCTGGTCGTCTGGCTCGCCGATATCGGCGCATACTTCGCGGGCAAGGCCTTCGGAAAGCGTAAACTGGCCATCACGATCAGTCCCGGCAAGAGCTGGGAAGGCGCGATCGGTGGCTGGCTCGCCGTGATGGTCGTCGCCGGCGTCGCGATGGCTGCGCACGCGTTCGAGCCGACCCTGTTTTCCGCGTTCGCCGTGCGCTACGGGATGCCCGGCGCGTGGGCTGCACTGACGCTGCTGGTCGCGTACAGCGTGATCGGGGACCTGTTCGAGTCGCTGCTGAAGCGGCAGGCGGGCGTGAAGGATTCGAGCGGACTGCTGCCGGGTCATGGCGGCGTGCTCGACCGTGTCGACGCGCTGCTGCCGGTGCTGCCGCTCGCGATGCTGCTGCTTGGTTAAACCATTATTTCTGTTATGCAAAAACGTCTGACATTGCTCGGTTCCACGGGCTCGATCGGAGACAGCACGCTCGACGTGGTCGCGCGCCATCCCGAGCGCTTCTCGGTCTATGCGCTGACCGCACACCGCAACGGCGACAAGCTGGTCGAGCAGTGCCTGCGCTTCGCGCCTGAAGTCGCGGTGGTCGGCGATGCGCAGACGGCCGCGCAGGTCGAAGCGAAGCTGCGCGCGGCGGGCAGCAAGACCGCGGTGCTGTACGGGCCGCAGGCGCTCGTCGACGTCTCGAAGAGCGACGGCTGCGACACGGTGGTCGCGGCGATCGTCGGTGCGGCCGGCATGGCGCCGAGCCTCGCGGCCGCGCGCGCCGGCAAGCGCATCCTGCTCGCGAACAAGGAAGCGCTGGTGATGTCGGGCGCGATCTTCATGGACGCGGTGCGCGACCATGGCGCGATCCTGCTGCCGGTCGACAGCGAACACAACGCGATCTTCCAGTGCATGCCGCGCGACGCGGCCGAGCACGGCGGGATCTCGAAGATCATCCTGACCGCGTCGGGCGGCCCGTTCCGCACGCGCGAGCCGGCCACGCTCGTCGACGTGACGCCGGACGAAGCGTGCAAGCACCCGAACTGGGTGATGGGCCGCAAGATCTCGGTCGATTCCGCGACGATGATGAACAAGGGCCTCGAGGTGATCGAGGCGCACTGGATCTTCGGGCTGCCGGGCGACCGGATCGACGTGCTGATCCATCCGCAGAGCGTGATCCATTCGCTCGTGTCGTACCGCGACGGCTCGGTGCTCGCACAGCTCGGCAACCCCGACATGCGCACGCCGATCGCGCACGCGCTCGCGTTCCCCGAGCGTGTCGATGCGGGCGTCGATCAGCTCGACCTCGCGCAGATCGCGCAGCTGTCGTTCGAGAAGCCCGATTACGCGCGCTTCCCGTGCCTCGCGCTCGCCTTGAAGGCGCTTGACGAAGGCGGTATCGCGAGCGCCGCATTGAACGCAGCGAACGAAGTGGCGGTCGAAGCGTTTCTCGAGCGCCGCATCGGCTTCATGGCGATTGCGGCGACGGTCGACGCCGTGCTCAACACGCTGCCGAACCGCGTGCCCGACGGGCTCGACGATGTCCTGGCGGCGGATGCCGAGGCACGCCGCCTCGCCGCCGAAATCATTGCGAAAGCGCCTGCGCCACGCGTGGAGCGCACTGTCTGAATGGGGTGCTCATGAACGTGCTGGTCGAACTGATCGCGTTTGCGGTGGCGATCGGGGTGCTGGTCGTCGTGCATGAGTACGGACACTATCGTGTCGCGCGCTGGTGCGGCGTGAAGGTGCTGCGTTTCTCGATCGGCTTCGGCCAGCCCGTCGCGCGCTGGGTCAGCCGCAGGACGGGCACCGAGTGGACGCTGTCCGCGCTGCCGCTCGGCGGCTACGTGAAGATGCTCGACGAGCGCGATCCCGGCTCCGGTATCCCGCCCGAGGAACTCGGGCAGGCGTTCAACCGCCAGTCGGTCTACAAGCGCATCGCGATCGTCGCGGCCGGGCCAATTGCCAATTTCCTGTTGGCAATTGCGCTGTTTTCCATCGTATTTGCGAGCGGCGTGACCGAGCCGGCCGCGATCGTCGCACCGCCGGCCGCCGGCACGCTGGCGGCGCGCGCGGGCTTCGACGGCAACGAGACGATCGTGTCGATCCGCAACGCGCAGGGCGGCGAGTCCGAGCCGGTGCGGTCGTGGTCGGACCTGCGCTGGAAGCTGCTGGCGGCCGCGTTCGACCACCGCGAGATCGTGCTCGGCGCACGCGACGGCAACTCGACGTTCGATTTCCGCGTCGACCTCCGCCATGTTCCCGAAAGTCAGCTCGATGACGATTTCATGGCCCATCTGGGCTTCGACACCGGCGGCGGCACGCTGTCGGTCGCGTCGGTGCAGCCCGGCAGCGCGGCGGAGCAGGCGGGCCTGAAGTCCGGCGACAAGCTGGTCGCGCTCGACGGCAAGCCGATCGGCGGTGCGTCGCGCTTCATCGATTTCGTGAAGCACCATGCGGGCAAGCCGCTCGACCTGCAGATCGAGCGCGACGGCGCCGCGCAGACGGTGTCGATCGTGCCGCAGACGCAGCGCGACGACGAGTCGGGGCAGCAGGTCGGCCGGATCGGCGCGGCGCTGTCGATGCATACGCCGTCCGTCGACGTGCGGTACGGGCCGATCGAAAGCCTGCAGCTCGGCGCGCACCGTACGTGGGACATCTCCGTGTATTCGCTGCGGATGTTCGGGCGCATGATCACGGGCAATGCATCGCTGAAGAACCTGTCCGGCCCGGTGACGATTGCCGACTACGCGGGCAAGAGCGCACGGCTCGGTCCGACCGCGTTCCTGTCGTTCCTCGCCCTTGTCAGCATTAGCCTTGGCGTCCTGAACTTGTTGCCGATTCCCGTTTTGGACGGGGGGCATCTGTTATATTATGCGGTTGAAGCCGCGACCGGGAAAGCCGTCTCGGAGCGCTGGCAGCTGATTCTGCAAAGAGCCGGGTTGATCTGCATCGTCGCATTATCGGCGATCGCGCTGTTCAACGATCTGGCTCGGTTAATCCATTTCTGAAGCGTCAGGCGGCGGCCGCTAGGCAGCCGCCTGATTTGATGCAGCTAAATATTGGGGATGCATGTTGTTCAAACCTCATCGTTTTGTACCTAAGACAGTTGCAGCGGCCGCGCTCGCCGCGCACGGCCTCGCGGCGCATGCAGCGGCACCGTTCGTGGTGCAAGACATCAAGATCGAGGGGCTGCAGCGCGTCGAAGCGGGTTCGGTGTTCGCCTACCTGCCGATCAAGCAGGGCGATACCTTCACGGACGACAAGGCATCCGAAGCAATCCGCGCGCTGTACGCGACGGGCTTTTTCAACGACGTACGCATCGCCACGCAGGGCAACGTCGTGATCGTGCAGGTGCAGGAGCGTCCGGCCATCGCGTCGATCGACTTCACCGGCACGAAGGAATTCGACAAGGACAACCTGACGAAGGCACTGCGCGCAGTCGGTCTCGCCGACGGCCGCTATTACGACAAGGCGCTCGTCGACAAGGCGGAGCAGGAGCTCAAACGCCAGTACCTCACGCGCGGCTTCTACGCGGCCGAGGTCAAGACGACGGTCACGCCGGTCGACGCGAACCGCGTGTCGATCCTGTTCGCGGTGGCCGAAGGCCCGAGCGCGAAGATCCGCCAGATCAACTTCATCGGCAACAAGGCGTACAGCACGAGCACGCTGCGCGACGAGATGCAGCTGTCGACGCCGAACTGGTTCTCCTGGTACACGAAGAACGACCTGTACTCGAAGGAAAAACTGACGGGCGACCTCGAAGCGGTGCGCTCGTACTACCTGAACCACGGCTATCTCGAGTTCAACATCGAGTCGACCCAGGTGTCGATCTCGCCCGACAAGAAGGACATGTACCTGACGGTCACGCTGCACGAAGGCGAGCCGTACACGGTGTCGGGCATCAAGCTGTCGGGCAACCTGCTCGATCGCGAAGCCGAGCTCACCAAGCTGATCAAGATCAAGGCGGGCGATCGCTTCTCGGCCGAAAAGCTGCAGCAGACCACCAAGTCGATCGTCGACAAGCTCGGTGAATACGGCTACGCATTCGCGACCGTCAACGCGCAGCCGGACATCGACCAGGCGAACCACAAGGTGAACCTGAACCTCGTCGTCGATCCGAGCCGCCGCGTGTACGTGCGCCGCATCAACGTCGTCGGCAACACGCGCACGCGCGACGAAGTGGTGCGCCGCGAAATGCGCCAGCTCGAAAGCTCGTGGTTCGATTCGAACCGCCTCGCGCTGTCGAAGGATCGCGTGAACCGTCTCGGCTACTTCACCAACGTCGACGTGACGACCGTGCCGGTCGACGGCACGAACGACCAGGTCGACGTGAACGTGAAGGTCGATGAAAAGCCGACCGGCGCGATCACGCTGGGCGCCGGCTTCTCGTCGACGGACAAGGTCGTGCTGTCGGCCGGCGTGTCGCAGGACAACGTGTTCGGTTCGGGTACCAGCCTGTCGGTGAACGTCAACACCGCGAAGAGCTACCGCACGCTGACCGTCACGCAGGTCGACCCGTACTTCACGGTCGACGGCATCAAGCGGATCACGGACGTCTTCTACCGTACGTACCAGCCGCTCTACTATTCGACGAGCTCGAGCTTCCGGATCATCAGCGCGGGCGGCAACCTGAAGTTCGGCATTCCGTTCTCGGAAGTCGACACCGTCTACTTCGGCGCCGGTTTCGAGCAGAACCGTCTCGACGTCGATTCGAACACGCCGCAGAGCTACCAGGATTACGTGAACCAGTTCGGCCGCGTGTCGAACACGGTGCCGCTGACGGTCGCGTGGTCGCGCGACGCGCGTGACAGCGCGCTGATTCCGAGCCGCGGCTACTTCACGCAGGCGAACATGGAGTACGGCGTACCGGTCGGCAAGATCCAGTACTACAAGGCCGACCTGCAGGCCCAGTACTACTATTCGTTCTCGCGCGGCTTCATCCTGGGCATGAACCTGCAAGGCGGCTACGGTAACGGTATCGGCAACCCGTACCCGATCTTCAAGAACTACTACGCGGGCGGTATCGGCTCCGTGCGTGGCTACGAGCCGAGCTCGCTGGGCCCGCGCGACACGAAGACGAACGACCCGATCGGCGGTTCGAAGATGCTCGTCGGCAACATCGAGCTGACGTTCCCGCTGCCGGGCACGGGCTACGACCGCACGCTGCGCGTGTTCACGTTCCTCGACGGCGGTAACGTGTGGGGCAACGCGCCGGGTGGCACGAGTACGGGCGCCAACGGCCTGCGTTACGGCTACGGTGTGGGTCTGGCGTGGATCTCGCCGATCGGCCCGCTTAAGCTGAGCCTCGGCTTCCCGCTGCAGAAGCATGAAGGCGACCAGTACCAGAAATTCCAGTTCCAGATCGGGACGGCGTTCTGATCGAACGCATGACAACAGCAACGAGAGGGTAATTTTGCTAACCGGTAAGTTTTCGAAACGAGTGATGTGCGCGCTGACCGTTGCGCTGGCCTTGGGCGCGGCGACGGTGCACGCACAGGACGTCGCCCGCATCGCGGCGGTCAATTCGGATCGGATCCTGCGCGAGTCGGCGCCCGCGAAGGCGGCGCAGACGAAGCTCGAAGCCGAGTTCGCGAAGCGTGACAAGGATCTGCAGGACCTCGGGGCGCGTCTGAAATCGATGTCCGATTCGCTGGACAAGAACGGCGCGTCGCTGTCGGCGGCCGACCGTGCGCAGAAGCAGCGCGATCTCGCGCAGCTCGATACCGACTTCCAGCGCAAGCAGCGCGAGTTCCGCGAAGACCTGAACCAGCGCCGCAACGAGGAACTGGCGGCTGTGCTCGAGCGGGCGAACAAGGTCATCAAGCAGATCGCCGAGCAGCAGAATTACGACCTGATCGTGCAGGAAGCCGTGTACGTCAGCCCGCGCATCGACATCACCGACAAGGTGCTCAAGGCGCTCGCGTCCGGCTCGACGAACTGAACGGAGCAGACGACGAATGGCATTGACGCTTGAGGATCTCGTAAAGCGGTTCGGCGGCGAGATCGCCGGCGACGCACAGTGCAAGGTGGGCGGTCTCGCACCGCTCGACCAGGCAGGCCCGCAGCAACTCGCGTTCCTCGCGAATCCGAAGTACCTGTCGCAGGTCGAGTCGACCCGCGCCGGTGCGGTGCTGATCGCGCCGAAGGATCTGGAAAAGCTTGGTGCGGCCGCTAACGGTCGCAACTTCATCGTCACGCCGAATCCGTACGCGTACTTCGCGCGCGTCGCGCAGATGTTCATCGACCTGGCCACGCCGCAGCGTGCCGCCGGCGTGCATCCGAGCGCGACGATCGATCCGGCCGCGCAGGTCGCCGCGAGCGCGGTGATCGGCCCGCACGTGACGGTCGAAGCCGGCGCGGTGATCGAAGAGGGCGTGCAGCTCGACGCGAACGTCTTCATCGGCCGCGGCACGACGATCGGCGCGGGTTCGCACCTGTATCCGAACGCGTCGGTGTACCACGGCTGCAAGATCGGCCCGCGCGCGATCATCCATGCGGGCGCCGTGATCGGCTCCGACGGCTTCGGCTTCGCGCCGGATTTCGTCGGCGACGGCGACGCGCGCACCGGCAGCTGGGTCAAGATCCCGCAGGTCGGCGGCGTAACGATCGGCCCGGACGTCGAGATCGGCGCGAACACGACGATCGATCGCGGCGCGATGGCGGATACCGTCATCGAGGAATGCGTGAAGATCGACAACCAGGTCCAGATCGGCCACAACTGCCGGATCGGCGCCTATACGGTGATCGCCGGCAGCGCGGGCATCGCGGGCAGCACGACGATCGGCCGTCACTGCATGATCGGCGGTGCGGCCGGGATCGCCGGCCACGTGACGCTCGGCGACTATGTCATCATCACCGCGAAGTCGGGCGTCTCGAAGTCGCTGCCGAAGGCCGGCATCTATACCAGCGCGTTCCCGGCCGTCGACCACGGCGAATGGAACAAGAGCGCCGCGCTCGTGCGCAACCTCGACAAGCTGCGCGAGCGCATCAAGGCGCTCGAAGCCACGCTCGCCGCCCAGGGCGGCACGGACGCCTGAGCGCATCATGCGACATCTCGAACCGGGTACGGCCAGCGCAACCGGCCCGGTTTGCCAGACTGGGCCGCACGGCGGCCCGCTTCAGCCTTTGCATCACCACCGCGCAGCCTCTGCGTGAGACGAACCATCATGAGCACTGAAAAAATCAATCTCGACATCCACAAGATCCTCACGCTGCTGCCGCATCGCTACCCGATTCTGCTCGTCGATCGCGTGCTCGAACTCGAACCGCACAAGGGAATCAAAGCGCTGAAGAACGTGTCGATCAACGAGCCGTTCTTCCAGGGGCATTTCCCGAAGCGGCCGGTGATGCCGGGCGTGCTGATCCTCGAGGCGCTCGCGCAGGCCGCGGCGCTGCTGACGTTCTCGGAAGAGCAGCCGAAGGATCCGGAGAACACGCTGTACTACTTCGTCGGGATCGATGGTGCGCGCTTCAAGCGTCCGGTCGAGCCGGGCGATCAACTGATTCTGAACGTGACGTTCGAACGCTACATCCGCGGCATCTGGAAGTTCAAGGCGGTGGCGGAAGTGGACGGCAAGGTGGCTGCGGAAGCCGAACTGATGTGCACGGTCAAGACGACCGACGTGGCGCCCTGAGCGACGCGTCACGCATAGGCAACGCAACGCGACACATCACATCGAGAGGCAACGGCGCATGACCAGGATTCATCCCACCGCGATTGTCGAACCGGGCGCGCAGATCGACGAATCGGTCGAGATCGGCCCGTACGCGATCGTCGGTCCGCACGTCACGATCGGCGCGCGCACGACGATCGGTTCGCACAGCGTGATCGAAGGCCATACGACGCTCGGCGAGGACAACCGCATCGGCCATTACGCGTCGGTCGGCGGTCGTCCGCAGGACATGAAGTACAAGGACGAGCCGACGAAGCTCGTGATCGGCAATCGCAACACGATCCGCGAATTCACGACGATCCACACGGGCACCGTGCAGGATGTCGGCGTGACGACGCTCGGCGACGACAACTGGATCATGGCCTACGTGCACATCGGCCATGACTGCCGCGTCGGCAATAACGTGATCCTGTCGAGCAACGCGCAGATGGCCGGCCACGTCGAGATCGGCGACTGGGCGATCGTCGGCGGTATGTCGGGCGTGCACCAGTTCGTGCGCATCGGCGCGCACTCGATGCTGGGCGGCGCGTCGGCGCTCGTGCAGGACATCCCGCCGTTCGTGATCGCGGCGGGCAACAAGGCCGAGCCGCACGGGATCAACGTCGAAGGGCTGCGCCGGCGCGGCTTCTCGGCTGATGCGATCTCGGCGCTGCGCAGCGCCTACCGCGTGCTGTACAAGAACGGCCTGTCGTTCGAGGAAGCGAAGGTGCAATTGCGCGAGCTGGCGGAGGCGGGCGGCGACGGCGATGTGCCGGTGAAGGCGCTCGTCGATTTCATCGACGCGTCGCAACGCGGCATCATCCGCTAAGCGATGCCGCTTCCGACCACTCAGCTCCGGCTCGCGATGGCGGCCGGCGAACCGTCGGGCGACCTGCTCGGCGCGTCGCTGCTCGGCGGGCTGCGCGAGCGGCTGCCCGAATCGGCCCAGTACTACGGGATCGGCGGGCAGCGGATGATCGCGCAGGGCTTCGACTCGCACTGGCAGATGGACAAGCTGACCGTGCGCGGCTATGTCGAGGCGCTGGGTCAGATTCCCGAGATCCTGCGGATTCGCGGCGAGCTGAAGCGCCAGTTGCTGGCCGAGCGGCCGGACGCGTTCATCGGCATCGACGCACCTGATTTCAACTTCAACGTCGAGCAGACGGTGCGGGACGCGGGCATTCCGGTGGTCCACTTCGTATGCCCGTCGATCTGGATATGGCGTGGCGGCCGGATCAAGAAGATCGCCAAGTCGGTCGACCACATGCTGTGCCTGTTCCCGTTCGAGCCGGCGATTCTCGACAAGGCAGGCGTCGCGTCGACCTACGTCGGCCATCCGCTCGCCGACGAAATCCCGCTCGAGCCCGACATGCATGGCGCACGGATCGCGCTCGGCCTGCCGGCGGATGGTCCGGTGATCGCCGTGCTGCCTGGTAGCCGGCGCTCGGAAATCGCGCTGATCGGCCCGACGTTCTTCGCGGCGATGGCGCTGATGCAGCAGCGCGAGCCCGGCGTGCGCTTCGTGATGCCGGCGGCGACGCCAGCGCTGCGCGCGCTGCTGCAGCCGCTCGTCGACGCGCATCCGCAACTCGCGCTGACGATTACCGATGGCAGTGCGCAGGTCGCAATGACGGCCGCCGATGCGATCCTCGTGAAGAGCGGCACGGTCACGCTGGAAGCCGCGCTGCTGAAGAAGCCGATGGTGATCTCGTACAAGGTGCCCTGGCTGACCGGGCAGATCATGCGCCGGCAGGGTTACCTGCCGTACGTCGGCTTGCCGAACATCCTGGCGGGGCGCTTCGTCGTGCCCGAGCTGCTGCAGCATTTCGCGACGCCCGAGGCGCTCGCCGATGCGACGCTCACGCAGCTGCGCGACGACGCGAACCGCCGCACACTGACCGAAGTATTTACCGAAATGCATCTTTCGCTGCGGCAGAACACGGCCGCGAAGGCGGCCGAAGCGGTCGTGCGCGTGCTCGAACAACGCAAGGGGCGCGCATGACCGCAGTACGTGCACCACGCCGCCGCGCGTCGGGCGACGTGCAGGGCGGCTTCGATTTCAGCCGTCCCGACGAGATCGTCTGCGGTGTCGACGAAGCGGGCCGCGGCCCGCTCGCGGGGCCGGTGGTGGCCGCTGCGGTGATCCTCGATCCGGCGCAGCCGATCGACGGGCTCGACGATTCGAAGGCGCTGTCCGCGAAGAAGCGCGACGCGCTGTACGAGCTGATCGTCGCGCGCTCGCTGTCTTATTGCGTTGCGTCGGCGAGCGTCGACGAGATCGATACGCTGAATATCCTGCACGCGACGATGCTCGCGATGAAGCGGGCCGTCGAGGGCCTGTCGGTCCTGCCGACGCTCGCGCAGATCGACGGCAACCGTTGCCCGACACTGACGGTGCGTGCCGAGGCGATCGTCAGCGGCGACGCGCTCGTGCCGAGCATCTCGGCCGCGTCGATCCTCGCGAAGGTCACGCGTGACCGCATGCTCGTCGATCTCCACGAACGCTTCCCCGTGTACGGCTTCAACGTGCATGCAGGCTACGGCACCGCGAAACACCTCGCCGCACTGCGCGAGCACGGTCCGTGCGAAGCGCATCGGCGCTCGTTCGCGCCGGTTCGCGCGGCACTCGACCTGATTCGATGAAAAGCATTACTTCCCGCGACAACCCGCTGTACAAGCGCCTGAAGGCGCTCGCGGGTTCGACGTCCCATCAGCGCCGCGGCGGCCAGGCGCTGCTCGAAGGATTCCATCTCGCGAGCGCGTACCTCGATACGGGCGCGACGCCCGAGCTGTGCGTCACGACCGAAGGTGCACTCGGCCACGCCGAGGCCCAGGCGATCGTCTCGCGCATCGATGCGCAACGGATCGTCACGCTGCCTGACGCGCTGTTCGGACAGTTGTCGAACGTCGTCAACGGCGTCGGCTTCCTGCTGCTCGTCGACCGGCCGGCGCAGCCGCTGCCCGAGCGCGTGTCGCAGTTGTCGGTCGTGCTCGACGGCGTGCAGGACGCCGGCAACGTCGGCTCGATCCTGCGCAGCGCGGCGGCCGCTGGTGTGCGCCACGTGTTCTGTGCGCCGGGTACCGCGTACGCATGGTCGTCGAAGGTGCTGCGCTCGGGCATGGGGGCGCATTTCCTGCTGTCGATCCACGAGGACGTCGAAGCCGGCGCGCTCGCCGAACGCCTCGATGTGCCGGTCGCGCTGACCGACTCGCACGGCGCGCAGGCTGTCTACGACTGCGACTTGTCGGGCCCCGTGGCGTGGGTGTTCGGCAACGAGGGCGCGGGGGTGTCCGCGTACTGGCGCGAGGTGGCTACGCATCGCGTGACGATCCCGCAGCCGGGCGGGATGGAGTCGCTGAACGTGGCAGCCGCGGCAGCGGTCTGCCTGTTCGAGCAGGTGCGTCAGCAGCGGCGTGCGTGACGCCACGCATGTGCGCGCTCCGCACCATGAAAAAGGCCGCGTTCGACGCGGTCTTTTTGTTTCCGGCGGCGGCCGCGCGGCCGCCAGCGCCCGGTGTCAGTACGACTGCCGGTCGAGACGGATTTCCTGCAGGATCGTCGTCGCGATTTCCTCGATCGACTTGTGCGTCGACGACAGCCACTTGATCCCCTCGCGGCGCATCATCGCTTCGGCCTCGTTGATCTCGTAGCGGCAGTTCTCGGGCGCCGCGTACTTGCTGCCCGGCCGGCGCTCGTTACGGATCTCCGACAGGCGCTGCGGGTCGATCGACAGCCCGAACAGCTTCTCGCTGTACGCGGCGAGCGCCGACGGTAGCTTGCCGCGCTCGAAATCTTCCGGAATCAGCGGATAGTTGGCTGCCTTCACGCCGTACTGCATCGCGAGATACAGGCTCGTCGGCGTCTTGCCGCTGCGCGACACGCCGACGAGGATCACGTCGGCTTCCGACAGGTTGCGGTTCGACTGGCCGTCGTCGTGCGCGAGCGAGAAGTTGATCGCCTCGATCCGCGTCTTGTATTCCTCGGTGTCCGCGTTCTGGTGGCCGCGGCCCATCGCGTGGCTCGACTTGAGCTCCAGCTCCTGCTCGAGCGGTTCCACGAAGCGCTGGAACATGTCGAGCACGAGCGCGTTCGAGCGCTTGACGATGTCGTTCGACTCGCTGTCGACGAGCGTCGTGAACACGATCGCGCGGCGGCCGTCGTGCACGGCGGCCTCGTTGATCTTCTCGAGGGTCGCGTAGGCCTTGTCGAGCGAATCGACGAACGGCACGCGCACGAGGCGGAATTTCTGGTCGAACTGGGAGAGGATCGAGTGCGCGAAGGTTTCGGCAGTGATCCCGGTGCCGTCGGAGACGATGAATACGGTAGGCAGCATGAATCTGGGCGTCGAACGTGAAGGGCGGTTGCGCGGGCGGCTGGAGGTACGCCTCCAGACGCAGTGACAAGGTCGCGCCACATCCGGCAGCCGGCACGGTAGAATAGCGGCAACCTGTTGGATAAGCAATTGCGGGGGCAGGGCGCGAACGGCGCCCCAGGCTTCGCCGCGCGATTCAAAAATTCCCGGCAAGTTTGGCGATTCGTCTGCAAATATCGCCCTTCTGCCGGGATTTTTGCAAATCGGGTCGGAAGATTTTTCGCCGCTGCGATTGTTTATCTAACAGGTTGCGCAAGACGCGCCGCGCCTTTTTGCAAGCGCCCGCGTCCGAGCCCACTTGCGCAATCGAGCATTTTTTTCACACTTAGGGGCTTGTATGACTAACGCAGCAAACGTCGCAAAGGACCAGGCGTATGTAATTCCGTTCGAGCAGTTGCGGATGACCGATGTGGAGATCGTCGGCGGCAAGAATGCGTCGCTTGGCGAAATGATCAGCCAGCTTTCCGAAGCAGGCGTTCGTGTACCCACTGGTTTCGCCACGACCGCGCTCGCGTTCCGTGATTTCCTCACGCACAACGACCTTACCGACCGCATCGCCAAGCGTCTCGAGTCGCTCGACATCGACGACGTGAAGGCGCTCGCCGAAGCCGGCGCCGAGATCCGCAAGTGGATCGTCGATGCGCCGATGCAGGCACGTCTCGAGCAGGAAATCCGCGAACAGTTCGAAATCCTGAAGAACAGCTCGCCGGGCGAGCTGTCGTTCGCCGTGCGTTCGTCCGCTACCGCGGAAGACCTGCCCGACGCATCGTTCGCCGGCCAGCAGGAGTCGTACCTGAACGTCGTCGGCATCGAAGATGTCCTCGATCGCATGAAGCACGTGTTCGCGTCGCTGTATAACGACCGCGCGATCTCGTACCGCGTGCACAAGGGCTTCACGCACGCGGAAGTCGCCCTGTCGGCCGGTGTGCAGCGCATGGTCCGCTCGGACGTCGGCGCCGCCGGCGTGATGTTCACGATCGACACCGAATCGGGCTTCAAGGACGCCGTGTTCATCACGTCGAGCTACGGCCTGGGCGAAACCGTCGTGCAGGGCGCCGTGAACCCGGACGAGTTCTACGTGTTCAAGACGACGCTCGCACAGGACAAGTACCCGATCATCCGCCGCTCGATCGGCTCGAAGCTGATCAAGATGGAATTCACGCAGCCGGGCGAGCCGGGCCGCGTGAAGACGGTCGACGTGTCGCACGAGCAGCGCAACCGCTACTCGATCACCGACGAAGACGTGATCGAGCTGGCGAAGTACGCGGTCATCATCGAGAAGCACTACCAGCGTCCGATGGACATCGAGTGGAGCAAGGATGGCCGCGACGGCAAGATCTTCATCCTGCAGGCACGCCCGGAAACGGTGAAGAGCCAGGCAACCGGCAAGGCCGAGCAGCGCTTCAAGCTGAAGGGCCAGTCGCAGGTGCTGGCGACGGGTCGTGCGATCGGCCAGAAGATCGGTGCGGGTCCCGTGCGCGTGATCCAGGATCCGTCGGAAATGGAACGCGTGCAGCCGGGCGACGTGCTGGTGGCCGACATGACCGACCCGAACTGGGAGCCGGTGATGAAGCGTGCAGCCGCGATCGTCACGAACCGTGGCGGCCGGACCTGCCACGCGGCGATCATCGCGCGTGAGCTCGGCGTGCCGGCAGTCGTCGGCTGCGGCGATGCGACCGACATCCTGAAGGACGGCGCGCTCGTCACCGTGTCGTGCGCGGAAGGCGACGAAGGCAAGATCTACGACGGCCTGCTCGAGACGGAAGTCACGGAAGTGCAGCGCGGCGAACTGCCGGAAATCCCGGTCAAGATCATGATGAACGTCGGCAACCCGCAGCTCGCGTTCGACTTCTCGCAACTGCCGAACGGCGGTGTGGGTCTCGCGCGTCTCGAGTTCATCATCAACAACAACATCGGCGTTCACCCGAAGGCGATCCTCGAGTACCCGAACATCGACCAGGACCTGAAGAAGGCCGTCGAGAGCGTCGCGCGCGGTCACGCATCGCCGCGTCAGTTCTACGTCGACAAGCTGACGGAAGGTGTCGCGACGATTGCAGCAGCGTTCTATCCGAAGCCCGTGATCGTGCGTCTGTCCGACTTCAAGTCGAACGAGTACAAGAAGCTGATCGGCGGTTCGCGTTACGAGCCGGACGAGGAAAACCCGATGCTGGGCTTCCGCGGCGCGTCGCGCTACATCGCTGAAGACTTCGCGCAGGCGTTCGAGATGGAGTGCCGTGCGCTGAAGCGCGTGCGCGACGAGATGGGCCTGACCAACGTCGAGATCATGGTGCCGTTCGTGCGGACCGTGAAGCAGGCGGAGCGTGTCGTCGGCCTGCTCGAGAAGTTCGGCCTGAAGCGCGGCGAAAACGGCCTGCGCCTCGTGATGATGTGCGAAGTCCCGACCAACGCGATCCTCGCCGAAGAGTTCCTCGAACATTTCGACGGTTTCTCGATCGGTTCGAACGACCTCACGCAGCTCACGCTCGGCCTCGACCGCGACTCGGGCATGGAACTGCTGGCTGTCGACTTCGACGAACGCGACCCGGCCGTCAAGTTTCTGTTGAAGCGCGCGATCGATACCTGCCGCCGGATGGGCAAGTACGTCGGCATCTGCGGCCAGGGCCCGTCCGATCACCCGGACTTCGCGCAATGGCTGACGGACGAAGGCATCGTGTCGATCTCGCTGAACCCCGACACGATCATCGAGACGTGGCAGGCGCTCGCCAACCGGAAGTAACGGTCGGTAACGCCCCTTTGACGAGAGCGCGGTGGCATCGCGCTTTCGTTGAAGGCAAAATGCAAGGTTCATGCTATAAACACCCCGGTAGACACCGGGGTGTTTTTTTTCGTCGGTACTCGCCGGGCCGCCCCAAGAGTGCCGACCGCCCCTTGGGGGGGGCAGCGAACATGGTGAGCGTGGGGGCTATTTCCTTTCGGTGCGAACCGGGCCACCCCGCGCGTGTCACTCGCTCGGGGGCCGCGAATATATCGATCCGGAACAGCGCTTCAGCGCGTATTCTGGTTGCATGAGACGCAGGTGAGCGCGGGGGACTTTTCTGGAGACCACAATGATGTCGGGGCATCTGTTCTGGTGGGGCGCGGTGGGCGTGCTGGTCGTAGCCGAGTTGCTGACGGGCACGTTCTACCTGCTGATGATCGCGCTCGGCTTTCTCGCGGGCGGGCTGCTGCAACTGGCCGGTTTCGCGCCGCACGTGCAGTTCGGCGCGGCGGCCGTGGTCGCGATCGTCGCGATGATCGCGCTGCGCCGCTCGGGGCTCGGCCGCAAGCAGAAGCGCGACACGTCGACCAATCCCGACGTCAATCTCGATATCGGCTCGACCGTCACGGTCGACGCGTGGCGTGACGGCCGCGCGCGCGTGCAGTATCGCGGTGCCGACTGGGATGTCGAGCTCGCGAACGGCGAGCGCGACGATGCGCACGTGTATCAGGTGAGTGCCGTGCGCGGCAATTGTCTCGTGGTCGTGGCGAAACCCGCGGGCTGATCGTCCGCCGATACAACAAGGAGGGAATACTTCATGGATTCGCTGATCATCTGGGTGGTCCTGCTCGTCATCGCGATCGTGATCGTGTCGAAAACGGTGAAGATCGTGCCGCAACAGCATGCGTGGGTGCTCGAGCGCTTCGGGCGCTATCACGCGACGCTGTCGCCTGGCCTGAACATCGTGCTGCCATTCGTCGATCGCATCGCATACCGGCACGTGCTGAAGGAAATCCCGCTCGACGTGCCGAGCCAGGTCTGTATCACGCGCGACAACACGCAGCTGCAGGTCGACGGCGTGCTGTATTTCCAGGTGACCGATCCGATGAAGGCGTCGTACGGGGCGAGCAACTTCGTGCTCGCGATCACGCAGCTCGCGCAAACCACGTTGCGCTCGGTGGTCGGCAAGCTCGAACTCGACAAGACGTTCGAGGAGCGCGACTTCATCAACCACAACATCGTGTCGGCGCTCGATCAGGCCGCCGCGAACTGGGGGGTGAAGGTCCTGCGCTACGAGATCAAGGACCTGACGCCGCCGAAGGAAATCCTGCACGCGATGCAGGCGCAGATCACCGCGGAGCGTGAAAAGCGCGCGCTGATCGCCGCATCCGAAGGCCGCAAGCAGGAGCAGATCAACCTCGCGTCGGGCGCGCGCGAAGCGGCGATCCAGAAATCCGAAGGCGAACGGCAGGCCGCGATCAACCAGGCGCAGGGCGAAGCAGCCGCGATTCTGGCGGTGGCCGAGGCGAATGCACAGGCGATCCAGAAGATCGCGAACGCGATGCAATCGCAGGGCGGGATGGACGCGGTGAACCTGAAGGTTGCCGAGCAGTATGTCAGCGCATTCTCGAATCTCGCGAAGCAGGGCAACACGCTGATCGTGCCGGCGAACCTGTCGGACCTCGGCACCGCGATCTCGTCGGCGCTGACGATCGTCAAGAGCGCGGGGGCGGCGTCGGGCGGGAAGGCCTGAGTCGGACGCACGCGGTGCGCAGGCCGCCGCCGCGGGCGATCGGCGTGCGACGAATCGTCGCGTAGCCGGGGCGCGGATGATGCCCGTTCGGCGCCGTCGTCGGTGCCTTTCTTCAGTCGAAACGGGCGGTGTGGCGCGCCGAGTGCCGCCTCAGCCGCCGCCGGGCAGCCGGCATCCGCGATTCACCTGGCCCAAAGCAACGCGGCCCGCTTCGAGCGGGCCGTGTCGTTTGCGAGACGCGTCGCGCGCGTCAGGTGCCGGCGCGCATGATGCGTGCCTTTTCGCGTTCCCAGTCGCGCTTCTTCTCGGTTTCGCGCTTGTCGTGCAGCTTCTTGCCCTTCGCGAGCGCGATGTCGCACTTCACGCGACCGCCCTTGTAGTGGAAGTTCAGCGGCACGAGCGTGTAGCCGCGCTGCTCGACCTTGCCGATCAGTTTCTTGATTTCCTCGCGGTGCAGCAGCAGCTTGCGCGTGCGAACCGGGTCGGGCGTGATGTGGGTCGAAGCCTCGGGCAGCGGGCTGATATGGGTGCCGATCAGGAAGATCTCGTCGTGCTTGATCACGACGTAACCTTCCCTGATCTGGCCGCGCCCGGCGCGCAGCGCCTTGACTTCCCAGCCCTCGAGCACGAGCCCCGCCTCGTAGCGTTCCTCGATGTGATAATCGAAGTGCGCTTTCCTGTTGTCGATGATGCTCATGAAAGGATCGGGCCAACTCGTTTAAAATCACGATTTTAGCAAAGCGGGGCGGGAATCGCCCGGCTTGCGTTCTCACCTTAAGCGATGCCGCGCGATTTATGGCAGATGTCCAGAAAACCGTATTGATCCGTCATTCGGCGGAACAGATGTTCGACCTCGTCACCGACGTGGCCGACTACCCCAATTTCCTGCCCTGGTGCGGCGGCGTCGAGATTCGCCGTCAGGACGAGAGCGGGATGGAAGCGCGCATCGACATCAACTTCAAGGGCATCAAGCAGCATTTCGCGACGCGCAACACGCAGCAGCGCCCGGCGCGGATCGACATGGAGTTCACGGACGGCCCGTTCAAGAAGTTCACGGGCGCGTGGCGCTTCACGGCGCTGCGTGCCGATGCGTGCAAGATCGAATTCGCGCTGCACTACGAGTTCTCGAGCATCCTGCTCGAGAAGATCATCGGGCCCGTGTTCAGCCACATCGCGAACACGTTCGTCGATTCGTTCGTGAAGCGCGCCGACCAGCGCTACGGAAAGGGGTGACGCGATGCTGTCGATCGAAGTCTGCTACGCGCTGCCGGATCGCCAGACGCTGATTCCGCTGTCGCTGCCCGAAGGGGCGACCGTTCGTTCGGCGATCGACGCGAGCGGCGTGCTCGCGCTGCACCCGGAAATCGATCTCGCGAACGCGAAGACGGGCGTGTACGGCAAGCTTGCGCCGCTCGACGCGCCGCTCGCCGATCACGACCGCGTCGAAATCTACCGCCCGTTGATCGTCGATCCGAAACTCGCGCGCCAGCGGCGCGTCGACAAGTCGCGCCGCGACGGCTCCATCGAGGGCCGCAAGTGGATGCACAAGGACGCGCGCTGACGCGGGCCGGTTCGCGGCTTCAGACCCGATTCGTCTGATCAAACGCCGCGGCGCTCAGTGGGCCGCGGCGTTCGCGTTTGTCGGCGCGCTTCCCGATGTATCGCCGCCGGCGGGCGTGTTGCCGTGCTGCCGCACCGATCCGTAGACGCCCGCGAGCAGCAGCACCAGCGCGGCGATCTCGAGCGCGTGCGGCATCCGCTGGTCATACACGAACGCGTAAAGCATCGCGAACACGGTTTCGAACACGATCAGCTGGCCCGACAGCGTGAGCGGCAGCCGCTTCGACGCGGCATTCCACAGCCCGTTGCCGAGCCACGACGCGCCGATCGCGAGCACGAGGTTCAGCAGCCAGAACAGCTGCCAGCGCGACGCCGGGACGGCTGCCTGCACCGTGCCGGCCGGCAGCGCGAGGATCGCGATCCAGACGAGCCCACCGATCAGGCCCGTCACGACACCCCACAGCACCGACCACTCGTTGCCGCCGAAATGATGATGGCGCTGCAGATAGCGGGCGTTCGCGACCGCATACCAGGTCCAGCTCGCGAGCGCGCCGGCCGCGCAGGCAATCCCGGCGAGCTTCTGGCCGAGCGTCGTCGCATGCGCGGCCTCCGACGTGAACAGGTCGACGTTGATGCAGACGATGCCCGCGATCACCAGCGCGAGCGGGGCCGCGAGCCGCCGCAGCGGCACCGCGCCGTGGTCGCCGAGGCCCGCGAGCGTGACCGTGACGGGCAGCACGCCGACGATCAGGGAGCTGGGCGCGATGCCGATCAGGTGCACGGCGCCGGATAGCAGCATGTAGTACGCGACGTTGCCGACGACGGCGAGCCTGACCAGCGCGACGAGATCCTCGCGGGTCAGCCGCGCGAGCAGCGAGCGGGCGGCCGGCAACGCGGCCGCGAGCGATACGAGGCCGTACATCGCGTAGCGGCCGGCGCTCAGCAGCAGCGGCGAGAAGTCGGTCAGCAGCCGAGGAACGAGAAACACCATGCCCCACAGGGCACCTGCCAGGACACCATAGACCACACCGCGCTGCATCGACCGCTCCGAACACATGACTGACGAGCGCGCATCTTAGCGACGCGGTCGCAGCGGCGTCTTGTTCATTCCTGCACTCGGCGCAGGGCGGGGCGCTGGCGTGCCGCGTGCGGGCGCGATCGCGGCGGGCGGCGGGTCATTCGTCAGCCGGATCGGGCGTTGTGTCCGCGCTGTTGCCCAGTGCCCGCGCGGGCCGCCGCACGGTGCGCAACGTGCCGCTGTTGCCGCCGCCGCAGTAGAAGCGGTCGTGGCCGTCGGATTCGAGCCCCGATACGCCGACGCCGGCCGGCATGTCGATCTGCTCGAGCACGCGGCCCGTGCGCGGATCGATGTGCCGCAGGTCGGCCTGGTCGGCTTCCCAGGTGCCGTGCCACAGCTCTCCGTCGACCCACGTCACGCCCGTGACGAAGCGGTTCGATTCGATCGTGCGCAGCACGGCGCCCGATTGCGGATCCACCTGATGAATCTTGCGTTCGCGGTACTGGCCGACCCACAGCGTGCCTTCGGCCCATGCCAGCCCCGAATCGCCGCCGCCGCCGGGGGCGGGAATCGTCGCGAGTACGCGGCCCGATTCGGGATCGATCTTCTCGATGCGGTCCTCGACGATCTGGTACAGGTGGCGGCCGTCGAACGCCGTGCCCGCATGCGCGGCGACGTCGAGCGAGCGGACCGTCGTGCCGCATTCCGGGTCGAGCGCATTGAGCTTGTCACCGGACGCGTACCACACGTACTGCCCGTCGAACGTGACGCCGTGTACGCCGTCGACGCCCGGAAACGGGCCGTATTCGCGAAGGATGTCTGCACTGGAGCGTTTCATGTTCGTCACCTCGTCGTTCGGTGAGGTCATCCTAATCGCCCGGCAGCGGGGCAGGGAGTAACAAGGTCGTCGCGAAACCGGGCAGCGGCGGCGTCATCCAGCGGCGCGCGCGGCCACGGCCGAGCGCCTGGACCTTGTCGGCTTCGGCGAGCGCGTCGAGCGCGCGCTGTACGGTGCGCTGGCTCGCGCCGAGCGCCAGTGCGAGCGCGGAGCTCGACCACGCTTCGCCATCGGCGAGGAGCGCGAGCACGGCCGCGTGGCGATCGTCGACTGGGCGCGCCAGGACGACGGTCTCGCGTATGCCGAGCGGTTCGAGCGCAAAGCCGCGCGGCGTCGCGATGACGTTCGCGAGCGGCCTGAGCATCGCGCGCAGCCGGCCGATCTCGACGCGCAGGCGCGCGCGATGCGATTCGTCCGCGTGTTTCGCGCGGAATGCGGCCGCGACGAGCACGTGGCGCGACACGTCGGCCGGCCATGCCTCGCCGAGCGCGCGGGCGAGCACGAACAGCACGGGCCGCCGCGCGAGCGACACGGTCGTGCGTGCGTCGCGCACCGTGTGGCGGCACGCATCGACGACGAGCGCGTTCGACGCGAACAGCGTCTCGACTTCGTCGAGCTGCACCAGCCGCGACGTGCCGCGCGCGATGAGGCGCGCGGCCGGTGCGTCGAGCACGTGTGCCGCGGTGTCGACCTCGGCCGTCAGCGCGGCGATACCGGCGTCGCCGGCCGCGGCGCGCGCTCGGGCGAGCGCCGCACGGGCCGCGTGCGTGCGGATGCGGCGCATCGCGATGCCGGCTGCGATCAGCTCATGGGCGGCGCGCGATGCGGCCGGCAGCGGCGCGGGATCGAGATGCGCGAGCATCTGCTCGGCATCGTCGAGGTGCCCGATCAGCAGCAGCCGGCGCACGCCGAGATAGCGCGCATGCGCGGCGTTCGCGCGGTCGCCGTGCGCGTCGAGCGTTGCGCAGGCGGCGTCGAGCGCGCGGGTCGGCCAGCGCAGGTCGCGCGACGCGAGCGCGATCTCCGCTTCGGCGACGACACAGCGCGCACGCGCCACGGCCTCCTTCGCGCCGAACGCGCGTGCGGCGCCGCGCACGAGTGCACGCGCGCGTTCGAAATCGCCGAGCTGCGCCATCGCGATCCCGCGCAGCGCGAGCGCCGGCGCATCGTCGCGCAGCGCGACGCGGTTCAGCGCGCCGAGCGCGTCACCGGCCGCAAGCGCGCGCGCGGCCGCGGTGATCAGCGAATCCATCCGAATCCCGACACACTTGTCACTCCCTCCGGCCCGATGCCCGCCACTAATCTAGCACCACGCACACGGCACCGGACGCCGTGCCCGGCAACCCATCGGAAGGAGGTACTCGCCATGACGACCCATCTCACCGGAACGCGCGACGAATGGCTGGCCGAGCGCCGCGCGCTGCTCGACGCGGAAAAGGCGCTGACGCGGCAAAGCGACGAACTCGCGCGGCGGCGCCAGGCACTGCCGTGGGTGCGCGTCGACAAGATCTACCGGTTCGACACCGAAGACGGGCAGGCCACGCTCGACGATCTGTTTCGCGGCCGGTCGCAGCTGCTCGTCTATCACTTCATGTTCGGCCCCGACTACAAGGCCGGCTGCCCGTCGTGTTCGTCGATCGCCGACGGTTTCGACGGTTTTGCCGTGCACCTGGCGAACCACGACGTGACGCTCGCGGCCGTGTCGCGCGCACCGCTCGCGAAGCTGCTCGCGTACCGGCAGCGGATGGGGTGGCGCTTCCCGTGGGCGTCGTCGGTCGGAAGCGATTTCAACTTCGACTTCAATGTGTCGTTCACCGAAACGCAGCAGCGGGCGGGCGACGTCGAGTACAACTATGCGCGGGCCGGCCACGCGATGGACATGGATCCGCCGCCGGCGCCTGTCGTGGAGTTCGCGGCGACCTGCGGCACGGACGCGGTCACGTATTCGCTCGACCGGCCGGGGATGAGCGCGTTCGTGCGCGAGGACGGCGCGGTTTATCACACGTACTCGACCTATGCGCGCGGGCTCGACGGGCTGTGGGGGATGTACCAGTGGCTCGATCGCGCGCCGCGCGGGCGCAACGAGACGGGCCCGTGGTGGCGCCGTCATGACGAATACGCACGCGGCTGAGCGCGCCGGCGACGGGCGGGGGCGGGCGATCACACAGCCGGCTGCTGGCGATACGGGCCCCGATCCGAGGGTATTCGGCGTGGCGGTTGTGGCCGCGTTCGCGCTCGCTGCGATGGCGACCCTGGCGCAACACGCGTCGATGGCCGTGATGGGTGGCGAACCGATGCCCGGTGGCTGGATGACGTCGGCGGCATGGCAGCGGCCGTGTGGATGGGGCGCCGGCCGCACGTTCGCGGCGTTCGCCGGCATGTGGGGCGCGATGACGGCGACGATGATGCTGCCCGTCCTCGCGCCGGTGCTCTGGCGATACCGCCAGGGCATCGGTCCGCAGGCGGCGGCGCGTTCGGCCTGGCTCGTCGTCGTCGCGGGTGCCGGGTATTTCGCGGTGTGGATGGTGCTCGGGGCGCTCGTGTTTCCGGCCGGCGCCGCACTGATGAGCGCCGCCGCACGGCTACCGGCGCTCGCGCGAGCGATGCCGTTCGTGGTCGGCACGGTCGTATTGGCTGCAGGCGCCCTGCAATTCTTCGGATGGAAGGCGCGCCGGCTGGCGTGCTGCCGGCACGCGGCGACCTGTGTGCACGTGCCGCGCGTGGATGCCGATACGGCATGGCGGTACGGCGTGCGAGCCGCCATGCGATGCGGGATGTGTTGCGGAAACCTGATGGCGGTCGCGCTGGCGGCCGGCATGATGGATCTGCGCGTGATGGCGGCCGTGACGCTTGCGATCGCCGCCGAACGCCTTGTGCCGGCCGGTGGGCGTGTTGCACGGATCGTCGGCTGCGTCGCGGTCGGCGGCGGCATGGCGATGATCGTCCGCGCGGCCGGGCTGTTGTGAGGCGGGGAAGGCGGGCCCGTTCGACGCGTTGCCGGGCCGCGCTTCACCGTCGGCGCGATCGCCGCGTGGCCGGCCCGCAACAGGCGGATCGGCCGATTCGTGGCCGGCTGCGCGAATGGCGCGATGCGGCGGTGAAACGAAAGGCGATCGAAAACGAACCGAACGGCGAACCGAACGATTCGGCCCCCGAACGGAGGAAAGCGGCTAAGCCGTTGTTCGTGTTGTGAAAATTCGCAGCGCTTCGCGTATAATTCGCTTTTGCGCCCATAGGATTTGCCATGCGTCTGATCCAAAAAGCACTCACTTTCGATGACGTGCTCCTCGTTCCCGCCTTCTCCGACGTTCTCCCGCGCGACACCAGCCTCAAGACCCAGCTGACCCGCAACATCTCCCTGAACATGCCGCTCGTGTCCGCCGCCATGGACACGGTCACCGAAGGTCGCCTCGCGATCGCGATGGCCCAGCAGGGTGGCGTCGGTATCGTCCACAAGAACCTGACGCCGGCCGAACAGGCCCGCGAGGTCGCGAAGGTCAAGCGTTTCGAATCGGGCGTCGTCCGCGATCCGATCACGGTGCCGCCGCAAATGAAGGTGCGCGACGTGATCGCGCTGTCGCGCCAGCATGGCATCTCGGGCTTCCCGGTCGTCGAAGGCCCGCAACTGGTCGGCATCGTCACGAACCGCGACCTGCGTTTCGAAACCCGCCTCGATGAACCGGTCAAGTCGATCATGACGCCGCGCGAGCGCCTCGTCACGGTCAAGGAAGGCACGCCGCTCGCCGAAGCGAAGGCGCTGATGCACAGCCACCGCCTCGAGCGCGTGCTGGTCGTCAACGACGCATTCGAACTGCGCGGCCTGATGACCGTCAAGGACATCACGAAGCAGACCGAGCACCCGGACGCGTGCAAGGACGAACACGGCAAGCTGCGCGCAGGCGCGGCGGTCGGCGTCGGTCCCGACAACGAAGAGCGCGTCGAGCTGCTGGTGCAGGCCGGCGTCGACGTGATCGTCGTCGATACCGCACACGGCCACAGCAAGGGCGTGCTCGAGCGCGTGCGCTGGGTCAAGCAGAACTACCCGCACGTCGAGGTGATCGGCGGCAACATCGCGACGGCCGCCGCCGCGAAGGCGCTCGTCGAATACGGCGCAGATGCGGTCAAGGTCGGTATCGGCCCGGGCTCGATCTGCACGACGCGGATCGTCGCCGGTGTCGGCGTGCCGCAGATCAGCGCGATCGCGAATGTCGCGGAAGCGCTGAAGGGCACGGGCGTGCCGTGCATCGCCGACGGCGGCGTGCGCTTCTCGGGCGACGTGTCGAAGGCCCTCGCGGCTGGCGCGAACGCGGTGATGATGGGCAGCATGTTCGCGGGCACCGAAGAGGCGCCGGGCGACGTGTTCCTGTACCAGGGCCGCCAGTACAAGTCGTACCGCGGCATGGGCTCGGTCGGTGCGATGAAGGACGGCGCGGCAGACCGCTACTTCCAGGACAACTCGGCGAACATCGACAAGCTCGTGCCGGAAGGCATCGAAGGCCGCGTCGCGTACAAGGGTTCGGTCAACGCGATCCTGTTCCAGCTGGTCGGCGGCGTGCGCGCGAGCATGGGCTACTGCGGCTGCAAGACGATCGACGAGCTGCACGACAAGGCCGAATTCGTCCAGATCACCGCGGCGGGCATGCGCGAGTCGCACGTGCACGACGTGCAGATCACGAAGGAAGCGCCGAACTACCACGTGGACTGATCGCCGATGAAACCGCTGCTGCGAGCCGTGTTGATCATCGATGCCGTGCTGCTGCTGGCGTTCGGCGTGCTGTTCGTGCTGACGCCCTGGCAGTCGCTGTTCAACGCATTGCAACTGGCGAGCGTCCAGCCGGCGATGCTCGGCCAGGCGTTCGGCATCGCGTTGCTCGGGCTCGCGTGGCTCGCGTTTCATGCAGCGTTCAACGGGGATCTCACCGCGCCCGTTGCGCGGTCGGTCGGCCACGTGTACTGGCTGACCGGTGTGCTGACGATCGTCTGGTCGATCGGCACCGGCAGCGGTCCCGCGCTGGCTGCCGCCGGCCGGGTGCTGTCGGCCGTGGCCGGCGTCGTGCTGATCGTGCTGGGCCTTGGCGGCGTGCGGCTCGCATCGGCCGTGCGCCGGCGCGAGAAAGCGCAGGCGCTCGAGGCGCGCGCGCCGGCGCAGCGTCCGGCCGAGCCGGCGATGGCGCCCGCGTCGTCGCCCGCACCGCAGCGTGTCGAACCGGTCGTCAGCCGTCCCGCGGCATCTGCCGCACCGTCACCGGCTTCATCCGGCTCCAGTCAATCGTCAGGCGGCGTCGCACTCGACGAGCGCCCGCCGATGCAGGATTGACCGGCCATGCGTCGCGCGTGCTGCCTTCCGCCCGACGCCGCTGTCCATGCTATTGACGCAGCGCATGATGTAAATGATGCGCTGCTTTTCTTATTCTCTTCATCCCGTCCGCAGCCATGCACGACAAAATCCTGATTCTCGACTTCGGTTCGCAAGTCACCCAACTGATTGCGCGACGCGTGCGCGAAGCGCACGTCTACTGCGAAATCCATCCGAACGATGTGTCCGACGACTTCGTCCGCGAGTTCGCGCCGAAGGCGGTGATCCTGTCGGGCAGCCACGCGAGCACGTACGAAGACCATCAGCTGCGCGCGCCGCAGGCCGTATGGGATCTCGGCGTGCCGGTGCTCGGCATCTGCTACGGCATGCAGACGATGGCCGTGCAGCTCGGCGGCAAGGTCGAGTGGAGCGACCACCGCGAATTCGGTTACGCGGAAATGCGTGCGCACGGCCATACGCGCCTGCTCGACGGCATCGAGGATTTCAAGACCGACGAAGGCCACGGCATGCTGAAGGTCTGGATGAGCCACGGCGACAAGGTCGCCGAGCTGCCGCCGGGTTTCGCGCTGATGGCATCGACGCCGAGCTGCCCGATCGCCGGCATGGCCGACGAGGCGCGCGGCTACTACGCGGTGCAGTTCCACCCGGAAGTCACGCACACGGTGAAGGGCCGCCAGATCATCGAACGCTTCGTGCTGCAGATCGCCGGCGCGAAGCCCGACTGGATCATGAAAAACCACATCGAGGAAGCTGTCGCGAAGATCCGCGAGCAGGTCGGTGACGAGGAAGTGATTCTCGGCCTGTCGGGCGGTGTCGATTCGAGCGTCGCGGCCGCGCTGATCCATCGCGCGATCGGTGACCAGCTCACCTGCGTGTTCGTCGACCACGGCCTGCTGCGCCTGAACGAAGGCAAGATGGTGCTCGACATGTTCGAGGGCCGCCTGCACGCGAAAGTCGTGCACGTCGACGCGGCCGATCAGTTCCTCGGCCACCTGGCCGGCGTGACCGATCCGGAAGCGAAGCGCAAGATCATCGGCCGCGAGTTCGTCGAGGTGTTCCAGGCCGAGGCGAAGAAGCTGTCGAAGGCGAAGTGGCTCGCGCAGGGCACGATCTATCCGGACGTGGTCGAATCGGGCGGCACGAAGACCAAGAAGGCGACGACGATCAAGAGCCACCACAACGTCGGCGGCCTGCCGGAAACGCTGGGCCTGAAGCTGCTCGAGCCGCTGCGCGACCTGTTCAAGGACGAAGTGCGCGAGCTGGGCGTCGCGCTCGGCCTGCCGCCGGAGATGGTGTACCGCCATCCGTTCCCGGGCCCGGGCCTCGGCGTGCGGATTCTCGGCGAAGTGAAGCGCGAGTATGCCGACCTGCTGCGCCGCGCGGATGCGATCTTCATCGAGGAACTGCGCAACACGACCGCGACCGCGCACGATGCGGCTGCCGGCCTGTGCGGCGAAGCCGATGTCGGCAAGAGCTGGTACGACCTGACGAGCCAGGCATTTGCGGTGTTCCTGCCGGTCAAGTCGGTGGGCGTGATGGGCGATGGCCGCACGTACGACTACGTGACGTCGCTGCGCGCAGTGCAGACGACCGACTTCATGACCGCACACTGGGCGCACCTGCCGTACGCGCTGCTCGGCCGCGCGTCGAACCGGATCATCAACGAGGTGCGCGGGATCAACCGTGTGGTGTATGACATCTCGGGGAAGCCGCCGGCGACGATCGAGTGGGAATAAGCGTTCGTGCTGAATCAGCGTTCGATTCCGCTCTCGTCGTGGCGCATCGGTTGGTGGCGCGATAGGGCGTGAGCGGATGGCGGGTTCAGCTTGTTCGCTGTCCCGCACGGACCGTGACAAGAAACGGCTTGGCGATTGCCAAGCCGTTTTTCGTTAACGCGTTGCGTGAGTCACGAGACGTCGTGCGGCATTCGTGACGCGGCAATCCGTTGTGCGCTCGCTGGCGATCGCTTCCGTCCGCTGACCGGATCTCACGCGTGTGACCCCACGAGCGACCGCAGATACATCGGCACTTTCGCCTTCGCCGTTGCTTGCACGCGCGCCATGAGTGCGTGATCGATACGACCCAGCCCGTAAGTCCGCGCAATGTCCTGCTGCAGCCGGCACCACAGGTGACCGGCCATCTCGGCATCGACCATCGCCCGGTGCGCACGGCCCGATTTGGGCAAGCGCAGCATATCCACCAGGCTCGACAGGCGGTGACTCTGGGCATCCGGGTAGATACGTCGCGCCACGAGCATCGTGCAAGCAAACGCATGCTCGGCCGACATGCCGAGCAGCCCGAGTTCCGCCTGCCAGAACCGTTTGTCGAAGCCGGCGTTATGCGCGACGACCGCATGCTTGCCGACGAACGCTGCGGCTTCCTTCATGACTGTCGACGCTGGCGGCGCCGATGCAATCATCTCGTTCGTGATGCCGGTCAGCGCGACGACATCGGACGGTATGCGTCTGCCTGCATTCATCAGGCTCTGGAAACGGTCGACGACCTGTCCGTCCCGGAGCAGGATGACGGCGATTTCGGTCGCACGGTCGCCCATATTCGGCGAAAGTCCGGTTGTTTCGAAGTCCAGTACCGCAACGGTTTGCATGGTCGAATCCTGTTGCTTCACGCGGTGTCGTTAGAGTGGCCGAGAGGTTAGCATCTCCAGGCCCGCGACAGGCTCGTTCAGCCCGGGAAACGACTATGCGTGCAGCGAGCGCCGACCCGATCGATGAGGCGGACCGCCCGCGAATTCGTTCCGACCCGCCGTTGGCTTGGCAGGACGCACGACGATGCAACAGGGCGCTGATCGCCGACTATCGGCAGCCCATGGGTCCGCGCGTCATGCCGCCAGCCCGGTTTCGCCTTCAACCATCCGGATCGGGCCCGTGGTTTGTCCCGCACCCTGCCTGATGCTGAATTCGATCAGATCTTCGTAAACCTCCCGTTGCCCGGCAGGCAGCACGGGCAGCAGCGTCTCGCGCCGCTTGTCCGCATCGAACATCGATTCGACGAGCCACCCCGTCAGATAGAGCGACGCCAGGCATCCGCCCGCGGTTGCGACGTTGCCGTGGCACACCAGCGGCTGGTTCAGCACGTCCAGCCCGAGTGCCTGCAAACCCTTCCGCGCGTCGGGATGCGTCGTGGCGCGGCGCTCCGGCAGCAGCCCGAGCCGCTCGAGAATGAAAGCCCCGCCGCAGATCGACCCGACCCGCTGGCGCTCGGGATCGAGATCGAACGACGGCAGGAAATCGGGACGGGCCAGTGCGGCCGGTACGCCTTCCTTGCCGCTCGAAAAGAGGACCGCATCGGCGTGATTGGCGTCGGCAAGCGGGCCGTGCGTCGGGATGGCCAGACCGTGTGCGGAATGCAGCACCGGCTGCGCACCCAGGATCCGGACGCGCCAGTCGCGGTTGTTGCGGCCGAGAATGTCCCACATCAGGAACAGGTCGACGTCGGTGAACCGGTCGAATGCAACGAGAGCGATGTCTTTCAAGGTGGACTCCATGCGTGGTGGCGCGCTGCCGGATGCGGCGGCGGCCGTGATAGAGTTCGCAGCCTATCTGTCCCTACCGCACCATACACAGCCTGTATGGCGATGACGATGAGCACACTGACGCGAAACGACTGGATTGCAGCGGGCTTCGAGGCCCTCGACGGGGAAGGGTATGCGGGCGTTTCCGCCGAGAGCCTCGCGCGACGGCTGAACGTGACCCGCGGATCGTTCTATCACCACTTCCGCAATCGCGAGGACTTCGTCAGGACCTTGCTGACCGTGTGGGAGGACGACTACACCGCACGCATGCTTGCGTATGCGGCGGGCGGCCACGGTGCCGGCGACACGTTGACGCGCTACCTGCACATTGCCGCGGAGAAGCGGCCCGGCCGTGAAATCGCGATTCGCGCGTGGGCGCTGCACGATCCGCTGGTGGCGGAATTCCAGCAGCGCGTCGATGCGACGCGCCTGGCATTCGCGGTCGAGACGTCCCGCCGCTGGGCCCGTATGCCGGGCGAAGCCGAGATCGTGGGGCAACTCGCGCATCTCTGCCTGATCGGCGGCCAGCAAGCCGGGCTGCGGCGCGACGCCGAGCGGTTCAACGGCTTCATGCAGCGCGCGTTTGCGGCCGTCGGGAGCAGGCTTGCGCGGGGACGCGCGTAACGGTGCGATGCGCGCGATACCCGTGATGTAGGGGCGTCAAGGGTATCGCGGAATCGAAGGCAACCGGATGCTCGGGATGGCCGTCGACGAAAGCACACGAGACGAAGCGCAAGCAGAAGGCACGCGCTTTCGCGATACCGCTCAGGCTTGATCGCCCCTGCGATAGCGCAGGTGAATCAACGGATAAGCCCGACCTTGTCCATCGAGCGCCGATCGCCCGGTGCGCTCGAATCCCAGCCGTTCATAGAATCCCGCCGCCTGTTCGTTCTGCTCGTTGACGTCGGTCGACAGGCCGGGATGGCGCCTGAGCGCATCCTCAACAAGCAGGCGTCCGATCCCCGCGCCGTGATGAGCGGGATCGATGAACAGCGCTTCCATGTGACTGCCGTCGAGCAGCATGAAACCGATTGGCCGATCGGTTTCGTCGACGGCCAGATCGAGTGGTGCATCGGGCAGAAACGCCACGACTTCCGACTCGATCGAGCGACGGTCGTCGTCGCTCAGGAAATGATGCGTGGCATCGACTGCGCTGCGCCAGATATCGAGCACGCGCGCGCCGTCGGCCGGGGTGGATTGGCGGATTCTGATCATGATTCGATTTGTTGTTTTGGTCGCGATGCCGGCAGGTGGCCGGCGCCGTCAGGGTCCCGATCGGGCCGCCTGCACGGTGGCGCGGAAAGTAAGCATTATGTCAGGTTCAGGCGCGAGGCGTTTCGGCCAAGGCTGCTGCCCGTTCCACCGCCCGCCGCGCCACGTCCCGCACGCCCGCACTCATCGGCAGATCGTCACGATCGAGTTCGGCGAGATCGAACCAGCGCGCTTCGAGTGCATCGTCACCCGCAACGGGCATGCCGCGCAGCCATTGGCACAGCACGGCGACCAGCACGTAATGCTGGCGCAGGCCGCCATTGGCATCGTGATCGAATGCATCCAGCGCGGTGAACACGTCCAGCGCTTCGACGTCGATCGCGGTTTCTTCGGCGATCTCGCGCACGGCGGCGCGCGTGACGGTTTCACCGGCTTCGATCTTGCCGCCGGGAAACCCCCAGCAGCCGGCATCGGGTGGATTGGCGCGGCGAACCATCAGCACGTCGTGCTCGCGGAGGACGACGCCGATCACGGCGGGAACGGGGCGCACGGTCGGCGCGGGCGAGGAATCGGACATGAGGGTGCTAAGCGTCGAAGCGGATGGAGGTGAGCCGTTCCAGGCGGCGAGTCATCGCCCGTCCTCGGTACGCTGCTCGATTGCGCGGATCACGGCGACCATGTCGGCGGACCCGTGCCCGGCCTGTTCGGTCTCGCCGTAAAGCGCGTGGCAGATATCGAGCAGCGGCGACGCGATGCCGATGCTGCGCGCCGATTCGGCGACGAGGCGCGCATTCTTCAGCACGTCGGTGATCGCGGCCTGCACGGAGAAATCCGCCGCGACGAGTTTGCCGATCTTCACGCGCGACACGTCGCTCGCCATCGGGCCGGCGTTCAGCACGTCGGCGAAGCGGGCGAGATCGATGCCGTGGCGTTGTGCGAAATGCGTGGCTTCGGTCAGGCCGGTGACCATCGTGATCAGGAACAGGTTGACGGCGAGCTTCATCGTCAGCGCCGACGGCACCTCGCCGCAGATGAAGCTGTCGCGGCACAGCGGCTTCACAAGCGGGCGGACCGCGTCGACGTCGTCCGGCGCACCGGCCAGCATCACGACGAGCTGGCCCGCTTCGGCCGGCTTGCGCGACCCCGACACGGGTGCCTCGACGTAGCGGCCCGACGCGGCCGCGATCTCGTCGGCCAGCGCGCGCGAGTATTCGGGCGACGTGGTGCCCATGTTCACGATCACGTGATCGCCGACGCGACGACTGAAGTCGGGCGTGCCGCGCCCGAGGACGGTGTCGATCGCGGTGTCGTTCGCGAGCATCAGGATCACGGTGCGGCAGGCTGCGAACACGTCGTCGGCGTGCTCGGCGATGCGTGCGCCGGCGTCGCGCAGCGCGTCGTCGCTGCCGTGGGAGCGGCTCCATGCGACGAGCGGCGTGCCGGCCCGCGCAAGATTGAGCGCCATCGGCGTGCCCATCACGCCGAGGCCGATGAATCCGACTGCCGTTTGCATGTCCTGACTCCCGCTGTGAGTGGAGACGATCGTGGCCGTCAGTATCGCAGCGTTTTCGTTCGCATGTCGGCGATGCCGCGCGCGTCGCGCAGGAAGGGGTTCTAGCGATGCGATGGCGGCGCGTTCATGCCGGCGAGATACGGCCACGGATAGATGCCGCGTGCATGGCCGTCGCCAAATGCGAGACGGATGCCGTAGCCGGCTGGTTCCACATCGTCCAGCGTGAGGTCGGGCTGCACGTCGACATGGCCGCCGTCGTACCGGATCCGACGGCATTCCGCACACGGGCAGCCGCTGCGCAATTGCGCATAGCCGATGCGCTGCGTGTCGCCGTCCGGCCAGCGCAGCGTCAGTGCGCGTGCCGGATGATCGAGCACGATCTCGGTCGGCACGATCATCATGAAGCGTCGTCGATCTGCCGGATCGCGATCCGCACGGCCTTGCGAACCTCGGGGTCGCGATCCTCCAGTGCGGTGTGCAGCGCGGGCAGGGTCGCACGCTCGCGCAGCTCGCCGAGCGCGAGCGCGGCCTCCTTGCGCAGGTTGCCGATCGCATGCGCAAGCAGGGCGGCGATTGCCGGGGCGGCGGTGCTGTCGCGCAACTGGCCGAGCGCGCGGACGGCGCGCAGGCGTACCTGCCAGTAATCGTCGTCGAGCGCGGCGACGAGCGGTGCGCTCGCAGCGGAGATACGCAGCTTGCCGAGTGTCGCGGCCGCTTCCTCGCGCACTTGCCAGGCGGGATCGCGCAGTGCGGCGAGCAGCGCCGTCGCGATGGTCGCGTCGCCGGGCGACGCGAAGCCGAGCGCGCCGACCGCCGCACGTCGTACGTCCGCATCGGTGTCGGTCGTCGCGACGCGCGCGAGCGGCGGCAGCGCGTGCGCATCCTTGAGCCAGCCGAGCACCGCGACGGCCTCGGCGCGCACGGCTGCCGCGTCGGCATCGAGCGCGTGCAGCGCGGGCGCAAACGCATCGGGGTCGCGCAGTTCGCGCAAGCCGCGCAGCACGGCGCCGCGCACGAACGGTTCCGGCCGGTCGGCCCAGCGACGCAGCACCGCGCCCGATGCAGCGTCCTTCAGTTAGGCTTTGCGCGGCGGTGGCCCGTACGCCGTCGTCCGGATCGAGCAGCGCGCCGGACAGTGCGTCGACGACGTCGGGCTGCTCCCACGCGCCGAGCACGCGGGCGGCTTCGCCGCGTACGTCGGCCGACGCATCGTCGCGCAGTGACGTGACGAACGCGGGCACGCAGTCGGGATCCTCGAGATCGGCGAGTTCGAGCAGCGCGATACGGCGCACGGACGCGTCGGGTGCGGCGAGGCGGGTGACGAGCGCGGCCTGGTCGGGGTCGTGCGCGCCGGGCAGCGGGGAAGCGAAGGCAGAGGCGGTCATGGGTAAGCGATCGGGGGAGGGTGAGAGCCTGCCGCGCACACGATCAGCGCAGCAGGTACGGGATGTCGACCTTGACCGCACCGGTCGGGCAGTCGCGCTCGCACGGCATGCAGTACCAGCACTCGTCGAACTGCATATAGGCCTTGCCTTTCGTCACGTCGATCGCGAGCAGGTCGAGCGGGCACACGTCGACACAGACGGTGCAGCCCTTGTCGGCGATGCACAGATCCTCGTCGATCGTGACGGGCGCGCTGCTGCGCAGGAAGATGTCATGCGGCGTATGGGACACGGCAGGATTCCTCAGAGGGTGGCCGCGGGTGCGGCCGGTTCGCGGATGCGCAGATGCGCGTAGGCGCTGCGCTCGTCGTCGGCGAGCGGTACGACGTAGGGTTCGACCGCGCGCTTCTCGCTGCGCATTGCGCCGTCGGCGCCCTTGCTCAGCCACGTGTGGCAGAACCACTCGGCGTCGTTGCGCTGCGGGAAGTCGACGCGATGGTGGTACAGCCCCCAGCGGCTCTCGGTGCGGAACAGCGACGCGCGCGCGGCCATTTCCGCGCAGTCGCGGATCGCGCGTACCTCGGCGGCGCGCATCAGTTCGTGCGGATGATCGGCCTTTATCGATTCGATATCCTCAGTAATGGCGTCAAAGCGTTGCAGCCCGATTTCCATCTTGCGCGTCACCTTCGGCGGTTGCAGATAGTCGTTCACCATGCGGCGCAGCTTGTATTCGACCTGCGCCGGCGCCAGGCCGCGCTCGCGCAACAACGGCGCAAGCACGCGGGTGCGTTCGGCGGCGACCTGTTCGTCGTCCACCGGGGCATGCGCACGGCCGGCCACGTAGTCGGCCGCGTTCTGCCCGGCAAACCAGCCGTACGTAAATGCACCGAGCATGTAGTTGTGCGGGACGGCCGCCATGTCGCCGGCCGCGTAGAGCCCCGGCACGGTCGTCTCCGCGCGTGCGTTCACATACACGCCGGATGCGCTGTGGCCGCTGCAGAAGCCGATCTCGGAGATGTGCATCTCGACCATCTGCTGCCGGTAGTCGGTGCCGCGCCCCGCGTGGAAGCGGCCGCGGCTCGGCCGCTCGTTCGTATGCAGGATCTGCTCGATGGTCTGGATCGTTTCTTCCGCGAGATGGTCGAGCTTCAGGAACACGGGGCCGTTGCCGCTTTGCAGTTCCTGGTAGAACTCCCACATCATCTGGCCGCTCCAGTAATCGCATTCGATGAAGCGTTCGCCCTTGCTGTTCGCGGTGAAGCCGCCGAGCGGGCCCGTCACGTACGCGCACGCGGGGCCGTTGTAGTCCTTGATCAGCGGATTGATCTGGAAGCATTCGAGGTTCGCGAGCGCGGCACCGGCGTGATAGGCCATCGCGTAGCCGTCGCCTGCGTTGGTCGGGTTCTCGTAGGTGCCCATCAGGTAGCCCGAGGCCGGCAGGCCGAGGCGGCCGGCCGCGCCGCAGCAGAGGATCACGGCCTTCGCGCGGATCACGTGGAACTCGGCCGTCCGGCAGTCGAAACCGAGCACGCCGCTGGCTCGACCCTGTGCATCGGTCAGCACGCGCGTCGCGACGATCCGGTTCGTGATCGCGATGCGCGCGCGCTTCAGCTGCCGGTACAGCACTTTCTTGATGTCGTGGCCTTCGGGCATCGGCAGCACGTATGCGCCCATGTGGTGGACCTTCTTCACCGCGTAGTCGCCGGTGCCGTCCTTTTCGAACTTCACGCCCCAGCGGTCGAGCTGCTCGATCGTCGCGAAGCTGTGCGTGGCATACGCATGCACGGCTTCCTGGTCGACGATCCCGTCGTTGGCGATGGTGATCTCGCGCGTGTACTGCTCGGGTGTCGCATGCCCGGGGATCACCGCATTGTTCAGGCCGTCCATCCCCATCGGGATCGCGCCGCTGCGCTTCACGTGCGCTTTTTCGAGCAGCAGCACGCGCAGCGACGGGTCGCGTTCCTTCGCCTTGATCGCCGCCATCGGGCCGGCCGTGCCGCCGCCGACCACGACGATGTCGTATTCGAGCACATGGGTAGTCATCGTTGTGTCCTTGCAGGTTTGCGCGGCTTCTGCCGGTCGATGCGCAGCCGGTACTGGAAGGCGTCGCCGCGGAAGTAGAGAATTTCGTAGTCGATCGGTGCGCCCGACGCGTCATGCGTGAGGCGCTCGATGCGCAGCACGGGGCTGCTTTCCTCGACATGCAGCGCATCGACGATCTCGTCGTCGGCGAGAATCGCGTCGATCGACACGTCGGCATGGCCGAGCGGGATGCCGCAGTCGTTTTCCAGGACCAGGAAGATGTCGCGGGTCGCGAGATCGGCGCCCGCGAGGCGTTTGCCGACGGCTTCGGGCACCCAGGTCTGTTCGAGCGACACCGGCTCGCGATTCAGCAGCCGCACGCGATGAATCTCGACGAGCGGCGCGCTTTCGGGCACGTTCAGCTTCGTCGCGAGATGGCGGTCGGCCTTGACGGTGCGGAAACTGCGCACCTGGTTGACGATCTCGTAGCCCATCGACGACATCGCCTCGGCGAAGCCCTGCAGCGACGTCACGTTCTGGAATGCCTTCGGCTTCGACACGAAGGTGCCCTTGCCGTGCAGCTTGAACAGCAGGCCTTCCTTCTGCAGATCGCCGAGCGCCTGGCGCACCGTGATACGGCTGACGTCGAACATCGCGCAGAGATCGTGCTCGGAAGGCATCCGGCTGTGCGGCGCATAGGTGCCGTCGAGAATGCGCGCGCGCAGGGTGTCCTTGATCTGCACGTAGAGCGGAGCCGCCGACAGCGGCACGACGTTGGGTGAGGTCATCGGTCAACTTGTTATGACAAGATCGCTCGAGTGTAGTCAGCGTGCTCTCGGGGCCCAACCAACGATTTCTGATTTGGACTTTCCGATTCCCGAAAAGCACGCTGGCAGGGGACAGACCGACCGGACGATCCGTCACGCGGTGTCGGCCCGAGCCGCCGGTTGCGGGCGGAGCGGAGCGGCGGACCATAAAAAATTCGTCAGCGTGCGTCCCGCGCATGTCGATTTCCCGATGCGTCGCCCGTCGTATCCATGTCGACCGGGCAGGACGCCACGCGGGTGGCACCCGGTTCCCGGGTATTGCCGTCACGAAAAGGAGCCACGCCATGCCGGATTCCCGATACCGCTGGGTGATCGTCGCCGCGGGCGGCCTGATGGGCTGCATCGCGGTCGGCGCGATGTTTTCGCTGCCGGTGTTCCTGCGCGCGATCGCGCGCGACACCGGCTGGTCGATGACCGGCATTTCCGGCGCGATGACGCTCGGCTTCATTGCCATGGCCTTCGCGAGCATGGGGTGGGGCAGCCTGTCGGACCGCATCGGCACGCGCCCGGTCGTCATCACGGGCGCCGTGCTCCTGTCGGCAAGCCTGGCGCTGGCGAGCCGTGCGCCGTCGCTGCTCGCGTTCCAGCTGACTTTCGGCCTCGCCGTCGGCGGCGCGACGGCCGCGATATTCGCGCCGATGATGGCGTGCGTGACCGGCTGGTTCGACACGCACCGCAGCCTGGCGGTGTCGCTCGTGTCGGCCGGGATGGGGATGGCGCCGATGACGATGGCCCCGCTGGCCGCGTGGCTCGTGTCGGTGCGTGACTGGCGCACGTCGATGCTGCTGATGGCGGTGCTGGCGGCGGTCGTGATGATTCCGGTAGCGCTGCTGGTGCGCCGGGCGCCTGCGCTCTACGGCGCGCCCGCGGCGCTGGCGGCCCCCGCACCGGCGGGCGAGCCTGTGGCGATGTCGGTCGTGGAGGCGCTGCGTTCGCCGCAGTTCATCGTGCTGTTGCTGACCAACTTCTTCTGCTGCGCGACGCATTCGGGCCCGATCTTCCATACGGTCAGCTACGCGGTGACTTGCGGGATCCCGCTGATCGTCGCGGTATCGATCTACAGCGTCGAAGGGCTCGCCGGCATGGGCGGCCGGATCGTGTTCGGGATCCTGGGCGATCGCATCGGCGCGAAGCGCATGCTGGTGGTGGGGCTGCTCGCGCAGGCGCTCGGTGCGCTCGGCTATGATTTCGTGCGCACGCTCGACGGGTTCTACGCGATCGCGACGCTGTTCGGCTTCGTCTATGCGGGTGTGATGCCGCTGTATCCGGTGCTCGCACGCGAGAATTTTCCGCAGCGGATGATGGGCACGGTGATCGGTGGCAGCGCGATGGCCGGTGGCCTCGGCATGGCCGCGGGGCCTGTCGCGGGCGGCCTGATCGTCGATGCGTCCGGCAGCTACGGCTGGCTCTACATCGGTTCGTTCGCGATCGGCATCGGCGCATGCCTGATCGCATGGATGTTTCGTCCGTTTCCGAAATCCCGGTCGATGCGGGCAGTCGCATGACTGTCGTTCGACCGTGAGCCGCATGTCGTGCGGAGCATGGACGCTGCTCAGGATAACGAATGGAATGCTGCGCTAGTCGTGGGAGCCGGCCCGAAACACGCTGCGCAATTCGTCGTGGTTGTGCACGTTGAGCTTGCGATAGATCTTGCGCACGTGATCGATGACCGTGCTGTTGCGCAGCGCGAAGCCGCTCGCGATCTCGCTATGAGAGCGGCCGAGCACGAGCTGCGTGCAGAGTTCGCGCTGGCGTTCGGTCAACCCGAATTCGAAACCGAGTCGTTCGATCTCCAGTTCGAGCGGCGGAAAATGTTCGATGTAGATCACGATCGAGAAATCGCGCTGCACGGGGCGTGCGTCGGCGAGGCGATAGGCCCTGAAGCGAAAGCGGCCGGCGGTATTGCGGCGCTCGAGCGTCGCGGGTGGCGCGGGATGTCCGCGCCAGATCCGGTTGACGTTCGACAGCAGCGGGGCGAGCCAGTCCGGCAGGTGGTCGTGACGATAGAACGCGAGCGGTTCGCCGGTCGCGAGCGACAGCATCCGGATGCTGTCCGTGTTGTGCAGCAGGAGCCGGCCGGCACCATCGACGACGACGATCGCGGACAGGCTGCCTTCCGCCTCGTGCAGCGGCAGTTGCGCGGGCCGCGACAGCGCGTGCGCGAGATGTCTGGCGACGGGTTCGATGTCGCGATGATTCTTTTCCGAGAACGGGCGACTGCCGGGCGCGCGTGACAGCTGCAGGCTGCCCCAGCCGCGCGTGCCGTCCGTCGCGGTCAGTTCGAGACAATGACGCATCGAGGTCGGCTGCCACAGGTCCGCATACATCTCGCTCGACAGCAGTTCATCGTCGTAGTGCGCGCTGTTGACGAAGCCACGGCCGCGGCGCATCGCATCGGAGAACGTGACGCCGAGCACCTCCTGCCGCGCGGTGTTGTGCACGTTCATGAAGTACGACGGCAATACCGTGTAGACCGTGTCGTTCTCGCTGTAGACGTCCGACAGTGCGTAGTGCTCGTCGGCGTAGAAGAACATGCCCCAGTCGGCGCCGACGATGTGCCGTGCGGCTTCAATCACATGAGGAATGACGAGGCGCGGCTCGACGCCGAGCGAACAGAGTCGTCGGATGTGACTCGCCAGCGCGACGTGCTTGTCGGACATCGAGATGCTCCTCGAGCATGCATCGGACTCGCGCGCGGCGTCGTGCTGACATGGCCGATTGCGCATGTGCCGTCCTGTCTGTCCAGCTTAGACGCTCAACATGACAACGACCGAAATTGCCCCCTTTCAAGGGGGCGTCAAAGCGGCACGCGGTTTCTATCATTGCTCCATTCCGGTTGTATTCACGTGACGAACATGCCGTTGCCTTCGGCGTGCGGCATTCGTCCGATGCAATCCGAATGCGACGGGAATATCCGATTCGCGATGCGGCGGGACGCGCGAGTCACACAACTCGAAACGCGCAAGGTGGCCGCAGCACGAAATCGCGCATGTCGATGCGCCAGCCCCGGGGGGAAACAGGGGGATTGCCAGCAAGGATCGACGTTGCGTGCGCGCCGGATGCGGCGGCACGCGAGCAGGCAGGACGTCGAAGTGCGCGGACGGTGTGAAGATGGCGCCGGCCGCGTCGTTGGGGGGTATTGCAGCTTCATGTGAGGTGCCACGATGAAGACCATGTACAAGGCGGCGCTGGCCGCAATCTGCGTGCTGGGCGCAGTGGGGCTCGCGCAGGCGCAGGAAGGGAGCGCGCCGATGTCGACGCCGCCGTCCGATGCCGCGATCAGCGCGACGTCGATGGGCAGCATGCCCAGCGCAGGGTCGCAGGCGGGTAGTCCGACCGCGCTCACGCGAGCGCAGGTCCGGAACGAACTGCTGCGCGCGCAGAAGTCGGGCGAACTCGAACGTCTCAACAATGAGTTGTACAACGGACAGTAGTAGCGGACCTGACGACGCGGCCGTGGCGAAGCGGCTGCGTCGACGGCGGCGCCGGGTATCGGCGGCGTGCATCAATGGGGTACGACCATGCGTGGCCACGAGCCGGCATGGTCTAAAACGGGGTTGGAACAACGCTCGCGCAAGCACGGCGCGAGCGTGTCGTCAATGGCATATCGAGCATTCGTTCGAAGTGCCTGTCACACGTGCGTCACCCTGCTAGAATTCGGCCTGCCGCATTGTTTCGATTGACCGATGAGATTGCTTGACGCCCTGGTCGAACAACGTATTGCCGCTGCTGCTGCGCGGCGCGAGTTCGACGATTTGCCGGGTACCGGCGCGCCGCAGGCGCTGGATGACGACCTGCTCGTACCCGAGGAGGTGCGGGTGGCCAACCGTATCCTGAAGAATGCGGGCTTCGTGCCGCCGGCCGTTGAGCAATTGCGCGCGCTGCGCAATCTGCATGACGAAGTGCAGGCGGTCAGCGACCGTGCCGCGCGGTGCCGGCTGCAGGCGAAGATCCTCGCGCTCGACATGGCGCTCGAATCACTGCGCGGCGGCCCGATGGTGATGCCGCGCGACTACTGCCGGCGCATCGCGGAACGCCTGTGCGAGCGCGGGCTCGACGAAGCGTCCGCCGAAGCGGGGCCGATGTGACGTCCGACGCGCTGCACGACGCAGCCCGGGCGGCGGCCGCCTCGGCGGCCGAATCCGCCGCCGATTCTTCTGTTCCCGTTCCCGACACCGCGCCCGTATCGGCACGCGACCTGCATTTCATGCGTCTTGCGCAGGCCGCCGCCGAAGAGGCGCGCGCGGCCGGCGAAGTGCCGGTCGGTGCGGTGCTCGTGCGCGGCGACGAAGTGATCGCACGCGGCTTCAACCATCCGATCGGCGGGCACGACCCGTCGGCCCATGCGGAAATGGCCGCGCTGCGCATGGCCGCGCAGCATCTGCAGAATTACCGGATGCCCGGCTGCGAGCTGTACGTGACGCTCGAGCCGTGCCTGATGTGCGCGGGCGCGATCATGCATGCGCGCATCGCGCGGGTCGTCTACGGCGCCGCCGACCCGAAGACGGGAGCCTGCGGCAGCGTGATCGACGCGTTCGCGAATCCGCAACTCAACCACCACACCGAAGTGACCGGCGGCGTGCTTGCCGACGAGTGCGGTGCCGCGCTGAAGTCGTTCTTCGCCGAGCGCCGTCGTGCGCTGCGCGAAGCACGGCTGGCCCGCGACGCCGAATCCGGCGCGTCATAGGCGCGCCCGCCGCGCGCGTCGCCCGGTGCGAGCCAGCCGGGCGCCCACGGTTCCGTGAACCGGAGACGGTTCAGGCCCTCTAAGCAGGTTTGACGACCCGACACCCTTCGCCATGTCCTTCCAGCCCGCCGCGTCCTACACCATCCGCCTGCTTGCGCCGTCCGGCTATCCGCACGACCCCGACGCGATCAACCGCGCGCTCGAGCGCCTCAGCACCGCGCAGCACCGCATCGAGAACGTCGAGGCGACCCAGCGGCGCTTCCAGCGGTTCGGCGGCACCGACGGCGAACGGGCTGGCGATCTGAATCGTCTTGCCGATCCCGAACGGCCGCTGCCGGACATCGCACTCGCGGTGCGCGGTGGCTACGGGGCCGCGCGCATCCTGCACGGGCTCGACTATCGCGGGCTCGAACGCAGGCTGCGCGACCAGCCGGTCGCGCTCGTCGGCCACAGCGACTTCACGGCACTCCAGCTCGCGCTGTACGCGAAGGCGCGCATCAAGACGTTCGGCGGTCCGATGCTGTCCGCCGACTTCGGCGCGGAAACGCCGAGCGATTTCACGATGCAGCACTTCTGGCAGACGCTGACGCAGCCGAGCACGACGATCATCGTCGAAGCGCCGCAGGTGCAGACCGTCAACGTGACGGGCACGCTGTGGGGCGGCAACCTCGCGATCCTCACGTCGCTCGTCGGCACGCCGTACATGCCCGACATCGAAGGCGGCATCCTGTTCATCGAGGACGTCAACGAGCAGCCGTTCCGGATCGAACGGATGATCTATCAACTGCATCTGTCGGGGCTGCTCGCGCGCCAGCAGGCGCTCGTGCTCGGCCAGTTCACCGGTGCGCGGCCGTTCGAGTACGACAACGGCTACGACATGCAGGCGATGATCGACCAGGTGCGCGCGGTGGTCGGGATCCCGGTCGTCACGGGGCTCCAGTTCGGCCATGTGCCCGACCTGCTGACGCTGCCGTTCGGCGCGCAGGCGCAGCTGGTCGCGAATGCGCACGGTTTCCGGCTCACGCTGTCGGACTATCCGCATCTCGGCTGAGGCGGGCGCGATCGATCGAAAGGCGGGTTTCCCGCCTTTTTCTTTATGTAAATGCGCAACTAACGGTCGAATGTTTTCGTCGTCGCCAGGTGGGGCGGCGCCGGATCTTGCACCAGTTTTGTCAACAAAATGGCCGGAAGGGTATACGACGAGAAGGGCCCCGGTCGTACGTCGAAGCCTTGTCGTGCATGGATTTGACGCATCGTGCACCGAACGGGGTCGCATCGATGCACGCCGATTGTGCGCAATCCCGGAAAAGAATTGTTGACAATCTTTATGTCCGCCCTAGGATGAGGATCATCACACGATGCCGATCATGAACGACTCCGAATCCCACCCGTCCGGTGCAGCCAGTCCCGAAGCGATCGCCGAGCGGATCCGCACGGCAATCCTCGAGCATCGGCTCGCGCCCGGCGCGAAGCTGACGGAGGCGCAGCTCTGCGACGTGTTCAACGTGAAGCGCGGGGCGATCCGCCAGGCGCTCGCGCAGCTCGCGACCGACAAGCTGGTCGATCTCGAGCCGAACCGCGGCGCGTTCGTCGCGAGCCCGACGCTGCAGGACGTGCACGAGGTGTTCGAGATGCGCCGGATCATCGAGCTCGCCGTGGTCGAGCGGCTTGCGACCGGGCCCGGCGCGAAGCGGCTGAAAGGGGTCGCCGCGCTGATCGAAAAGGAGCGCAAGGCGTTCGAGCGGCACGACTTCGCCGCCTGGATCCGCCTGTCGGGCGAATTCCATACGACGCTTGCCACGCTGATGGGCAATGCGACGCTCAGCGCGTGCCTCGAAGGGCTGGTCGCACGCTCGACGCTGATGTCGGCGCTGTACGAATCGCACGGGCGCAGCCCGTGCTCGTGCGACGACCACGACGAGATCCTCGGCGCGCTGGAGGCGGGGGATCCGAAGCGGGCGGTGACGCTGATGGCGCATCACCTGCAGCATGTCGAACTGAAGATGCTGGACCGGCCCGCACAAGGGCAGGTCGATTTGCGCGAAGTGTTCGGCGGCGCCTGAGCGGCGACGCGAACCCGGCCGCGCGCCACAAGAACGAGCGAAATGCAGGCCCGCGGTGTATGCCGCGGGCCGCTGGTCCGACTCCGGGCGTCGATCCGGAGCGATATCGATGACGGTGGAGCGGCCGCCCGGCCGCGTCAAGGAGAAGTCATGGCTCAGTTCAGTGTGGCGCACGACAGCGCCTATCCGGCGGAAGAAGGCGGCGAGGGCGGCGACCCGGCACTGCCGAATGGTTACAGCGAACGTCTGTACAACGAAGATTTGGCACCCCTGAAAAATCAGACGTGGGGTTCTTACAACATATTCGCGTTCTGGATGTCGGACGTGCACAGCGTCGGCGGCTACGTGTTCGCGGGCAGCCTGTTCGCGCTCGGGCTGACGAGCTGGCAGGTGCTGATCGCGCTGATCGTCGGGATCGGCATCGTGAACCAGCTGTGCAACCTGATCGCGCGGCCGAGCCAGCAGGTCGGCGTGCCGTATCCGGTCGCGTGCCGCGCGACGTTCGGCGTGCTCGGCGCGAACGTGCCGGCCGTGATCCGCGGGTTGATCGCGATCGCGTGGTACGGCATCCAGACCTATCTCGCATCGAGCGCGCTCGTGATCGTCGTGCTGAAGTTCTTCCCGCAATGGCTGCCTTACGCGGACGTCCACCGCTACGGCTTCCTCGGGCTGTCGGCGGTCGGCTGGGCGGGCTTCATGCTGCTGTGGGTGCTCCAGGCGCTCGTGTTCTGGAACGGGATGGAGACGATCAAGAAGTTCATCGACTTCGCGGGGCCGGCCGTCTACGTCGTGATGTTCATCCTCGCCGGCTACATGGTGTGGCGCGCGGGCTGGCGCAACATCGGCATCAATCTCGGCGGCGTGAAGTACCACGGCGCGGAAGTGATTCCGGTGATGATCACGGCCGTGTCGCTGGTCGTGTCGTACTTCTCCGGGCCGATGCTGAACTTCGGCGATTTCTCGCGCTACTGCCGTTCGTTCGGCGAAGTGAAGCGCGGCAATTTCTGGGGGCTGCCCGTCAACTTCCTCGCGTTCTCGCTCGTCACGGTGATCACGACGGCCGCGACGCTGCCGGTGTTCGGCGAGCTCATCACCGATCCGGTCGAGACGGTCGGCCGCATCGACCATCCGACCGCGGTGATTCTCGGTGCGCTGACGTTCACGATCGCGACAATCGGCATCAACATCGTCGCGAACTTCGTGTCGCCCGCCTTCGACTTCTCGAACGTCGCGCCGCGCCTGATCAGCTGGCGCGCGGGCGGGATGCTCGCGGCCGTCGCGTCGATCTTCATCACGCCGTGGAACCTGTTCAACAACCCGGCCGTGATCCACTACACGCTCGACGTGCTCGGCGCGTTCATCGGCCCGCTGTACGGCGTGCTGATCGCCGACTTCTACCTCGTCAAGCGCGGCCGGCTCGTGCGTGACGACCTGTACACGATGTCGGAAAGCGGCACGTACTGGTACACGGGCGGCGTCAACCGCCGCGCGCTTGCCGCGCTGTTGCCGGCCGCGGTGATCGCGATCGTCTGCGTGATGGTGCCGGGCTGGCAGGGCGTTGCGAACTTCTCGTGGTTCATCGGCGCGGGGCTCGGCTTCGTGTTCTACCGGCTGCTCGTGAGCGCGAAGGCCTGAGGAGCGTGCGATGAAGATCCGACTGATCAATCCGAATACGACCCAGCGGATGACCGACGCGATGGGCCGCTGCGCGCGCGAAGTCGCGGCCGCCGGGACGGAAATCGTCGCGGTGAGCCCGCCGATGGGGCCGCCGTCGATCGAAGGGTATTACGACGAGGCGCTCGCAACACCGGGGCTGCTCGCCGAGATCGCGCAGGGCGAGCGCGACGGCTGCGACGCGTACGTGATCGCATGTTTCGGCGATCCGGGCCTCTACGCGGCACGCGAGCTGGCGCGCGGGCCGGTGATCGGCATTGCCGAGGCCGCGATGCATGCGGCGAGCGTGCTTGCGCCGGGCTTCTCGGTCGTCACGACGCTCGCGCGCACCTGCGGGATGGCGTGGCACCTGGCTGAGCGCTACGGGATGAAGCGCTTCTGCCGCAACGTGCGCGCGACCGACGTTGCGGTGCTCGAGCTCGACCGGCCGGGCTCGGCCGCGCGCCGGATCATCGTCGACGAATGCCGGCGCGCGCTCGACGAGGACGGCGCCGACGCGATCGTGCTCGGTTGCGCGGGGATGGCCGAGTTCGCGCACGAGATCGAGCAGCAGATCGGCGCGCCGGTGGTCGAGGGCGTCACGGCGGCCGTCAAGTGGGCCGAGGCGCTCGTCGCGCTGCGCCTCGCGACCGCGAAGCGCGGCGATTACGCGCGGCCGCTGCCGAAGCGCTACGACGGCGCGTTCGCCCGCTTCAGCCCGCCGGACGGGGATGCGGCGGAACCGGTGCCGAATTTGCCGCAACCGCACATACACACCGTCTGACACGCACTATCTGCGCCGCTGTATGGGCGCGTATGGGCGTTTTCGCTACACTGGGCCGTCATCGCATCGGCTTGCGCAGCCGGCTTCCGGCCCCCGCGCAGTCGATGCGAACCCATTATTTCAGCGAGCTTTCGCCGCACTTCGAACCATGTCACTCGATCCCAACTATCCTCGCGACCTGATCGGCTACGGCCGCCATCCCGTTCAGGCGAACTGGCCGGGACGCGCCCGCGTCGCCGTGCAATTCGTGCTGAACTACGAGGAGGGCGGCGAGAACTGCGTGCTGCATGGCGATCCGGGCTCCGAGCAGTTCCTGTCCGAAATCGTCGGCGCGGCCGCGTATCCCGACCGCCACATGAGCATGGAGTCGATCTACGAATACGGTTCGCGGGCCGGCGTGTGGCGCATCCTGCGCGAATTCGAGAAGCGCGGGATGCCGCTGACGGTATTCGGCGTCGGCATGGCGATCGAACGCCATCCGGAGCTCGCGCGCGCGTTCGTCGAGCTCGGCCATGAAATCGCGTGCCACGGCTGGCGCTGGATCCACTACCAGAGCATGACGCCGGAACTCGAGGCCGAGCATATGCGCCTCGGAATGGAAGCGATCGAGCGCGTGACGGGCGAGCGCCCGCTCGGCTGGTACACCGGCCGCGACAGCCCCAACACGCACCGCCTGGTCGCCGAATACGGCGGCTTCCTGTACGACTCCGACAACTACGGCGACGACCTGCCGTTCTGGATGGATGTCGAGGTGTCGGGCGGCAAGAAGTCGCCGCAGCTGATCGTGCCGTACACGCTCGACACGAACGACATGCGCTTCGCGACGCCGCAGGGCTTCAACACCGGCGATCACTTCTTCGACTACCTGCGCGACGCGTTCGACGTGCTGTACGCGGAGGGTGACGAAGCGCCGAAGATGCTGTCGATCGGCATGCACTGCCGGTTGCTCGGCCGGCCGGGCCGGTTCCGCGGGCTGCAGCGATTCCTCGATCACATCGAGAAGCACGATCGCGTATGGGTGACGCGCCGTGTCGATATCGCGCGTCACTGGCGTGAACATCATCCGTATCAGCCCAATCATCGAAACGAAGGGAAAGCATGAAGGCGATGCGCTACACGTTGGATCAACTGAACACGATGGCGCCGAGCGCATTTGTCGCGGCACTGTCGGGGATTTTCGAACACTCGCCGTGGGTGGCCGAAGTCGCCGCCGGCGAGCGGCCGTTCGCGAGCATCGACGCGCTGCACCAGACGATGTCGGGCGCGGTGGAAACGGGCGGCGAAGTGCGCCAGCTCGCGCTGATCAACGCTCACCCGGAGCTGGCCGGCAAGGCCGCCGTGCGCGGCGAGCTGACCGCCGAGTCGACACGCGAGCAGAGCGGCGCGGGCCTCGACCAGTGCACGCAGGAAGAGTTCGACAAGCTGCTGACGCTGAACCGCACGTATCGCGAGAAGTTCGGCTTCCCGTTCATCCTCGCGGTGCGCGGCTATGACCGGCACGGCATCATCGCGAACTTCGAGTCGCGCGTGAATCATTCGCGCACCGAGGAACTGCGGGCGAGCCTCGACCAGATCTACCGGATCGCGCGCTTCCGCCTCGACGACCTGATCGACGCCTGACACCGCAATACGGCCGGCTGCGTCGCAGCGGCCTGATCGCCTCACTGAAACAAGGAAACATCATGGCTGTTCCGCTTCTCGATCCCAACGCACCCGACTTCACGCGGCGCTACGTGAATCTTGCCGACCCGCGTCTCGGTGCGCAGGCGCTCGAAGCCAGCGACGATTTCTTCGCGCCGAAGGATCGGATGCTGAACCCCGAGCCGGCTGTCTTCATCCCCGGCAAGTACGACGACCACGGCAAGTGGATGGACGGCTGGGAAACGCGCCGCAAGCGCACGACGGGCTACGACTGGTGCATCGTCAAGCTTGCGCGCCCGGGCGTGATCAAGGGCTTCGACATCGACACGAGCCACTTCACCGGCAACTTCCCGCCGGCTGCGTCGATCGAGGCCGCGTTCGTGGCCGACGGTGCGCCGACGCATGCGACCGAGTGGGTCGAGATCGTGCCGTCGACGACGCTGCAGGGCAACAGCCATCACTACGTCGAAGCGAGCGATGCGCGCGCCTTCACGCACCTGCGCGTGAACATCTACCCGGACGGCGGCATTGCACGCCTGCGCGTATACGGCCAGCCGCAACTCGACTGGGCCGTCGCGAGCGCGACCGAGCAGTTCGATCTCGCGGCGATGGAAAACGGCGGTTACGTGGTGGCCGCGAACAACCAGCACTTCGGCGTCGCATCGAACCTGCTGCTGCCGGGCCGCGGCGTGAACATGGGCGACGGCTGGGAAACCCGCCGCCGCCGCGAACCGGGCAACGACTGGGCGATCATCGCGCTTGCGCAGCCGGGCGTGATCCGCAAGATCGAAGTCGATACCGCGTTCTTCAAGGGTAACTTCCCGGACCGCTGCTCGATCCAGGCCGCATACGTGTCTGGCGGCACGGACAGCTCGCTGATCACGCAGTCGATGTTCTGGCCGGTGCTGCTCGGCGAACAGAAGCTGCAGATGGACAAGCAGCACTACTTCGAAAAGGACATCGCGTCGCTCGGCCCCGTCACGCACGTGCGACTGAACATCATTCCGGACGGCGGCGTGTCGCGCCTGCGTCTGTGGGGGACGCTCGACAAATGAAGACGCTTGCCATCGAACCGCTGACCAAGGAAGCGTTCGCGCCGTTCGGCGACGTGATCGAAACGGACGGGGCGAAGCAGATCCCGATCAACCTCGGCACCACGATCCGCTTTCACGACCTCGCGAAAGTCGACGTGACCGATGAAGACGGCCGCACGCTCGTCAACCTGTTCCGCGGCCAGCCGCGCACGCTGCCGTTCGAAGTGAAGATGCTGGAGCGGCACCCGCTCGGCAGCCAGGCGTTCGTGCCGCTGAACGACCAGCCGTATCTCGTCGTCGTGGCGCCCGCGGGCGATCTCGATCCGGCGAAGATCCGCGCGTTCGTGACGAGCGGGTGGCAGGGCGTCAACTATGCGAAGGGCGTGTGGCATCACCCGCTGATTGCGCTCGGCGGCGTCAGCGACTTCATCGTTGTCGATCGCGGTGGCGACGGCCTGAACCTGAACGAGCAGGACCTGCAGGAATCGCTGTGGCTCACCGACGAGGCGCTGCACGCGCTGACTGCGTGAGTCGCCCGCGTATTCGCGACTGACTGCTGTCGAAACCCGCGCAACCTGCGCGGGTTTTTTTATGTACGGTCGCTTTCTCGCGATTCAGGTCGCCGCGGTTTTGCGCGTAGCGAGCGAACCTTGGCCGCCGCGGCGCCGGTTCGCGACCGGCGCATGCTGCGCCATCAGCTCGGCGACCCAGTCGATGAACACGCGCAGCTTCGCGCTGACGTGCCGGTTCGGCGGGAACGCAACGTACATCGGCATCGGTTCGAGCTGCCATCGCTCGAACAGCGGCACCAGTTCGCCGCGGGCGCGATGTGCGCCGGCCATGTAGTCGGGCAGCCACAGAATGCCCAACCCGGCGAGGCCGGCCTCGAGGTACGCGTTGCCATCGTCGACCGCGAGCACGTAGCGTCCGCGCACGGTGACCCGCTCGCCGTCGCATGCCATCTCGAACGGCAACGCCTTGCCGGTGCGTGCCCACAGAAAACCGACGATCCGGTGATGGGTGTCCTCCAGCTCGTCCGGATGCGTCGGCGTGCCGGCGCGGGCGAGATACGCCGGCGACGCATACACGCCGAGCCGCAGGTCGCCGACACGGCGCGCGACCAGCGCGCGGTCGGTCGGCTCGCCGCCGCGTACGACGCAGTCGACGTTCTCGCCGATCACGTCCACCACGCGGTCGCTCACGCCCATGTCGAGCTGGATATCCGGATAGCGTGCATGGAACGCGGGCAGCGCGGGGATCAGGATCAGGCGCGCGAACGGGCTCGGCACGTCCACGCGCAGCCGCCCCCGGGGTGACGCGGACGCCGCGGACAGGCTCGTTTCGGCATCGTCCATGTCGGCCAGCAGCCGCACGACGCGATCGTAGTATGCGGCGCCGTCCGCGGTGACGACGACCTTGCGCGTCGTGCGGTTGAACAGCTTCACGCGCAGCCGCGCTTCGAGCTGCTGCACGAGTTGCGTGACGGTGGTGCGGCTCATGTGCAGCGTCTCGGCCGCCTTCGTGAAGCTGCCGGCTTCCACCACGCGGGCGAACGCCTGCATTGCGTCGAATCGATCCATCGGGTCAGGGCTCCGCGTTGGTCGGAAATTGTTTGGGACGTGCAAACAGTGTTGGACAGGGTTGCCGGTTTATCCGCCGTGCATCGGTCCGTAAAGTGCCTTCATCGTTGATGCCGGGGCGACTTCGCCCCATAAACCGAAGGAGGTATGGGATGGTAAAGCGTAGCGTGGTGTTTCCGCCCGGTCGCCAGGCGCTGTACGACCGCAACCGCTATTCGCCGGCAGTGCGCTCGAACGGCTTCCTGTTCGTGTCCGGGCAGGTCGGCAGCCGCGAGGACGGCTCGCCCGAACCGGAACTCGGCACGCAGGTCCGCCGCGCGTTCGACAACCTGAATGCGGTGCTGCGCGCGGCCGGTTGCACGTTCGACGACGTCGTCGACGTGACGGTGTTCCTCGTCGATCCCGAAGCGACGTTCGAGCGGATCTGGGAGATCGTCCCCGAATACTGGGGCGATGCACCGCATCCGACGCTGACTGCTGTCGGTGTGACCTGGCTGTATGGCTTCCAGTTCGAGATCAAGGCGATCGCGCGGCTGCCGGAGACGGTCGACGGGTGAGCGGGCGCTCGCGGTTCGCGGCGGCGCGCATCACGGTGCGACGGGCGCTTCCTGTTCGTATGCGCGATGCAACAGCGCGACGAACGATGACGAATCGGGCAACGTCGCCGTGCCGAACCGGCGCACGGCGATCCCGGGCGTCCACGAATTCATCACGACGGCGCCGGCCAGCGACGGCAGGTCGGCCGGTGTCAGTTCGCGATCGTGCTGCGCGACGCCCAGGCGCGATAGTTGCCGGCGCACGATGCGCATCGTGACGCCGCCGAGCATGCCGGCAACGGGCCACACGACCGCGTCGCCGGTCCAGAATGCCAGATTCCAGATCGAGCCCTCGCTGATGCGCCTGTGGCGATCGACGAACGCCGCATCGTCGAAACCTTGCGCGATCGCGCGGCGCAGCAAGTGCGTCTTGGCGACTTCGCCGACGTGCTTGATTTCCGGCAGCATACGCTCGTGTTCGAACAGCGCGAGATCGAGCGGGCCCGCCGGCCCCGACGACGGCGCGGTCGTGCGGACCAGCACGTCGAGCGTTTCATCGTCGCGCGGCGCGACGAATTCACCCGTCGTCGCATGCACGGTCGCCGTCAGCGACAGCGCCGACGGCGCGTGATCGAGCGCGGCGCGCAGGAGCGCGCGAATCCGGTCGTCGGGCAGTGCCTGGCCGAACAGCGTGTTCGACGCATCGCGCAGCCGCGCGAGGTGCAGGTCGAGGCCGCGCACGCGGCCGTCGCGCACCTGCATCGCGGTGAAATGCGCATGGCCGGCGAACGCGAGCGCGGCGAGCGCGTCCGGAGTGGCGGCGACGCCGTTGAGCTGGACGACGGACGGGAACGGGGCAACGGTCATCGATGGATCTCCGGGTTCGGTCGCGAGCGCGGGGCGGCTCGCCACATCTTCAAGAAAGTTTATTGTTTGTCGATTGATGGGCGCTTGAAAAACGAGTAGTTTTGGAACGGTCATCAAATCCGGTTTGAAGATCGATGGAACGCATGTGGCCCGGTACGCGCGCGCTGAGGACGTTCGATGCGGCGGCGCGGCACCTGAATTTCTCGCGGGCGGCCGACGAGGTCGGGCTGACGCCGGCAGCCGTCAGTCACCAGATCAAGGAAATCGAGGCGCAGCTCGACATGGAACTGTTCGTCCGCACGAGCCGCAGCATCCGGCTGACGCCGGCCGGCGTCGTGCTGGCGGCTGCGGCCGCCGATGCGCTGGCGGCACTTCAGCGCGCGACCGTGCGGGCGCGGCGCATCGCGCGGGAGCAGACGGAGCTGCGGGTGTCGGTCGGCGCGCGCTTCGCGACGCACTGGCTGCTGCCGCGCCTGCCGCGTTTAAGGGCCGCGCATCCGGCGTTCGAGCTGTCGTTCGACATCACCGACCGGTTGCGCGATTTCGATGACGACGACGTCGATGTCGCGATCCGCTTCGGCACCGGGCGTTATCGTGACGCGTGCGCGCAGCGCCTGTTCGATACGTCGGTCATCGCGGTCTGCAGCCCGGCGCTGTTGTCGGCCGGGCCGCCGTTGCGCAAGCCGCGCGATCTGCTGCGCCACACGCTTTGCCACGTCGACTGCGAAGTCGACGGCGTGACCTGGCCGCGCTGGTCGGCGTGGATGGCAGCGGCGGGCGTCGACGGTTTCGACGACAGCCGGTGCGTAGCGTTTCCGGATTCGAGCCACGTCGTGCAGGCCGTGACGGATGGCACGGCGGTCGGTCTTGCAGAGCCGCGCATGATTGCGCGCGATCTCGCGGAAGGGCGCGTCGTGCAGTTGTTCGACGTGAATGTCGAGGTGGCGCCCGGCCTTGCGTATCACGTCGTGTATCCGGAGCGCACGCAGGACGATCCGCGCATCGTCGCCTTGCGCGACTGGCTCGCGGATGAAGTCGCGACGATGCGCGCGTAGCGGTGGCAGCGGCGCGTGCTATCGTGCCCGCATCGCCACCGCACGACGTCCGGTTCCGGACGTGTTCCTCCGATGAGCCAACCTGAAAACGACCTCGCGATCCTGCTGCGCACGATGCGGCCCGAACTGCACCCGGGCGCATTCGCATTCGTGTCGCTGCCGCCCGATACAGACGTATCGTTATCCGAAGTAATTGCAACGTTCCGCGAAGCGGAAGGGCTGACGGTCGTCGTCGACGAGGAGACGGCCGCGCGTCACGGCTGGCCCGTGCTGTTCCGTGCGGCCTGGATCACGCTGACCGTGCATTCCGACCTCGCGGCGGTCGGCCTCACGGCGGCGTTCGCACGCGCACTCGGTGCGGCCGGCATCAGTTGCAACGTGATGGCGGCTGCCTGTCACGATCACATCTTCGTGCCGTTCGACGACGGCCCGCGTGCGCTCGATGCGCTGGTCGCGCTCCAGCGCGACGCGTAGCTGAAGCACGCAAAAAAAACGGGCCCGTCACCGGGCCCGCGAACGGAGAGGATTGCGCCGGCATCCTGCATCCGGCGCACGGCGGCTTACTTGTTCGCGCCACCCTCGAACCAGGCGGCGAGCTTGGTCCGCTCGTCGTCGGTCATGTGCGTGACGTTGCCGATCGGCATCGCCTTCAGGCGCACGGCCTGTTCGTAGATACGCTGCGCGTTCTTCGACACTTCGTCCGGCGTGTCGAACATCACGCCTGCGGGCGCGCTGCCCATCAGCGTCGGCTTCGCCGAGTGGCACTCGACGCAGCGCTGCTGCAGGATCGGCATGATGTCGTTGATCACGACCTTCGGTGCGTTCGCGGCCTGCGCTTCCGGTGCGACCGGCTTCGGCATCGTCCAGACCAGCGCGGCCGACAGCAGTGCGACGCCGCCGATCGGCAGGTACCACAGCTGCTTGCCGCGGTGACGCATCACGAAGAACTGGCGGATCAGCGCGCCGGCCAGCATGATCATCACGAGCACGACCCAGTTGAACTTGTTCGTGTAGGTCATCGCATAGTGGTTCGACAGCATCGCGAACACCACCGGCAGCGTGAAGTACGTGTTGTGCACCGAGCGCTGCTTGCCGCGCTTGCCGTAGATCGGGTTCGGCTCTTCGCCCTTGAGCATCTTGTCGACCATCTTGCGCTGGCCGGGAATGATCACGAAGAACACGTTCGCCGACATGATCGTCGCGAGCATCGCACCGACGATCAGGTACGCGGCACGACCCGCGAAGATGTGGCATGCGAGGTACGCGGCAGCGACCACGTAGATGCCGACGCAGATGCCGAGCACGCGATCGTTGGTGCCGAGGATGCGGCACAGCGAGTCGTAGACGATCCAGCCGGCGGCGAGGAAGCCGAGTGCGGATGCGACGGCGACCACCGGGCCCATGTCGAGCACGCTCTTGTCGATCAGGTACGTGTTCGGCGCGAGCAGGTACAGCACGAAGAACAGCGAGAAGCCCGACAGCCAGGTCGTGTACGACGGCCACTTCGACCAGTGCAGGTCATCCGGCATTTCCGGCGGGGCGACCGTGTACTTCTGCATGTTGTAGAAACCGCCACCGTGGACGTGCCACAGTTCGCCGAACACACCGCGCTTGCGCTGGTTCGGGTCGGTCGGCGGTTTCAGGCTGTTGTCGAGCGCGACGAAATAGAACGACTCGCCGATCCACGCGATGGCGACGATGACGTGCAGCCATCGCAGCGCGAGGTTCAGCCAGTCGGTGATGAAGCCTTCCATGAAACTCCTCCAGACTCAGATTTTGTCTTGATGTGGGCGCTGATGCGGATGTCAGCTGCCGCGATAGGTGCTGTACGACCACGGCGACACGAGCAGCGGCACGTGGTAGTGCGAGCCGGTGTCGGCGATGCCGAAGCGGAGCACGACGCGATCGACGAAACGGGGTTCGGGCACCTTCACGCCGAGCGACGCGAAGTAGTCGCCGGCATGGAACACGAGTTCGTATTCACCGGCGGCGAGCGCGGCGCCTTCGAGCAGGGGTTCGTCGCAGCGGCCGTCGCTATTGGTCAGCACGGTCTTGATCGCGCGGCGCGATTCGCCGTCCAGCGCGTAGAGGTCCACCTTGATTGCAGCGCCGGGACGGCCGTGCGCCGTATCGAGTACGTGGGTAGTGAGCTTTCCCATTCGCAATTGTCCTTGTGTGAATGCGAGGTTCGGCGGCGACTCGATCCATTGACTGTGCGGCGGATCGAGGCTCCACGTCACGTGGCTACATACCCGTCGGCGAGATTGAAGCGAGCGCCGTGCAGGCATTGTAAAAAGGTTCCCCGCGCAAATACGGGCGCGATATCAAAGATAATGCGCCGCGCATGAGCGGCTGTCGACGGCACGCCGGATCGGGCTTCCGGCGGGCGTTTCGGGCCTCCGGCGGGGCGTTGCGCGGCGTACCATATCGAAACCGTGAAGCGCGGTATTCCGGATCGCGCATTGTGTGCGGCGCGCGCTTGGGCGATCCTCCCGCCGTGCGCGTCGGCCGATGGCCCGCGCGTACCCCGAAGACGGCGAGCACGCCGGGTAACCGGGCCAGGGCGTTCGAACGGACGCAGGCACCGGAGCGTGCCGCGATTCAGCGTTCGAACGGCTGTGTGACCGCCTCCAGGATCAGCCCCTGGAAGCAGACCGACGCGGAGAACGCATGAACCTCGAGCAGCACGCTGGCGCACGCGCGCCGAACCCTTCCTCATCCCGCCCGAAGACCCTGCTGGTCAAGCACGCCGATGTGCTCGTGACCATGGACGACACGCGCCGCGAGCTGCGCGACGCGGGGCTCTACATCGAAGACAACCGGATCGTTGCGGTCGGCCCGACCGCCGAGCTGCCCGACACGGCCGACGAAGTGCTCGACCTGCGCGGCCACCTCGTGATTCCGGGGCTCGTGAACACGCACCACCACATGTACCAGAGCCTCACGCGCGCGGTGCCCGCGGCGCAGAACGCCGAGCTGTTCGGCTGGCTCACGAACCTGTACAAGATCTGGGCGCACCTGACGCCCGAGATGATCGAGGTGTCGACGCTGACCGCAATGGCCGAGCTGCTGCAGTCGGGCTGCACGACGTCGAGCGATCATCTGTACATCTATCCGAACGGCAGCCGCCTCGACGACAGCATCGGCGCCGCGCAGCAGATCGGCATGCGCTTTCACGCGAGCCGCGGCGCGATGAGCGTCGGCCAGCGCGACGGCGGGCTGCCGCCCGATTCCGTTGTCGAGCGCGAACCCGACATCCTGCGCGACACGCAGCGCCTGATCGAGACCTATCACGACGAAGGCCGCTACGCGATGCTGCGCGTGGTCGTCGCGCCGTGCTCGCCGTTCTCGGTGAGCCGCGACCTGATGCGCGACGCGGCCGTGCTCGCGCGCGAATACGGCGTGTCGCTGCACACGCACCTTGCGGAGAACGTCAACGACATCGCGTACAGCCGCGAGAAGTTCGGAATGACGCCCGCCGAATATGCGGAAGATCTCGGCTGGGTCGGCCACGACGTGTGGCATGCGCACTGCGTGCAGCTCGACGATGCGGGCATCGGCCTGTTCGCGCGCACCGGTACGGGCGTCGCGCATTGTCCGTGCTCGAACATGCGGCTCGCGTCGGGTATCGCGCCGGTGAAGAAGATGCGTCTCGCGGGTGTGCCGGTCGGTCTCGGCGTCGACGGCTCCGCGTCGAACGACGGCGCGCAGATGGTCGCGGAAGTGCGGCAGGCGCTGCTGCTGCAACGGGTCGGTTTCGGCCCCGATGCGATGACCGCGCGCGAAGCGCTCGAGATCGCGACGCTCGGCGGCGCGAAGGTGCTGAACCGCGACGATATCGGCGCGCTGAAGCCCGGCATGGCGGCGGATTTCGCCGCGTTCGACCTGCGCCAGCCGTTGTTCGCGGGCGCGCTGCACGATCCGGTCGCGGCGCTCGTGTTCTGCGCGCCGTCGCAGACGGCGTACACGGTGGTGAACGGGAAGGTGGTGGTGCGGGAGGGGCGGCTGGCGACGCTCGACCTGCCGCCCGTCATCGCGCGTCACAACGCGCTTGCACAGGCACTGGTCGAGGCATCGCGCTGAAGAAATTCTGAAGCCATCCGGCGGCTGCGTTGCCAGGCGTGCCGCCCGCTGTCGTCGCACCGCACCGCGCCGGGACGGCGCGGGAGGCGCGTGCCGTTACGCCTCGATCAGCGTGCGGGTGGCTTCGGCGACGAGACTGCGCAGCCAGCGCACTTCGTCGGAGTAGTGGCAGCGCTCGTGCCACAGCTGGTAGTACTGCATCGGCGGGAAGTCGAGCGGTGCCGGTACGACCGACAGCGGCAGGAACTTCGCGTAGTGATCGGCGAACAGGCGCGTCGTCGTGAAGATCAGGTCGGACTTCACGAGCACGTACGGCGCGAGGTTGAAGTACGGTAGCGTGACGACCACGTGGCGCTTGAGCCGTTCGCGCGCGAGATGCACGTCGATCGCGCCGCGCTGGCCGACCGAGTACGGCGTCGGCGCGAGATGCGGCGCGTTCAGGTACTGGTCGAGCGTGAGCCCGCCGCGCTTTGCGAACGGGTGCGTGTTGCTCATCAGGCAGACGATTTCGTCGACGAACAGGTTCGACAGGTGCAGCTGCTCGGGCGGCTCGGGCCAGTTGCCGACGACGATGTCGAGCTTGCCGTCTTCCAGCGCGAGCTCGTAGTCGAACGCGGGGCCGAGCGAGTGGAATTCGAGCGTCGCGTTCGGCGCGGCCTGCCGGAAGCGCTCGACCACGGTCGGCACGAACAGCACATTCAGGTAGTCGGGGCAGCCGATCCGGTAGCAGCGGATCGACGTGGCCGGGTCGAAGTTGTGCTGCTGGAACTTGATGCGCTCGATTTCACGCAGCGCGTTCTGCACGGGCTCGAGCAGGCGCAGCCCGTATTCGGTCGGCACCATGCCGGATTTGCCGCGCACCAGCAGCGGATCGCCGGTGATGTCGCGCAGGCGCCGCAGCGCGGCGCTGATCGCCGGTTGCGACTGGTTCAGTTTGACGGCCGCGCGCGTGACGCTGCGCTCCATCAACAAGGTGTGCAAGACGCGCAAGAGGTACGTGTCGATCGCCTCGCGTTGCTGACTCATGATATCTCCGGGTTATATGTCTGGGCTGATCGATGGGGCATTGGGGTATATCGTTTTTAATATGAAGATGGGCCAGCGTCAAGAGATGGATACCCGCAGGCACCCGCCAGCCGGGCCGCGACAAGGGGCCCGAACGGGGGGCGATGTGAAGCGCGCGGTGCCGCGCGGACGCGCGTTGCGCGAGTCCGGATCGCGGCGCGGCGTGTGATGCGGCGGGCGCGTCAGTCGTCGATGCGCATGCCGACCTTCAGCGTGACCTGCCAGTGAACGACCTGGTCGCCTTCGATGTGGCCGCGCGTTTCGGTCACCTGGAACCAGTGCAGATTGTGCAGCGTCTTGCCGGCTTTCGAGATCGCGTTGCGGATGGCGTCGTCGCTCGATTGCTTGGACGAACCGGTCAGCTCGATCATCTTGTACACGTGGTCGCTCATGATGCGCTCCCTGGGATGTCGGTATGGATGGCCGGTGCAAGCCGTGGTCCCGAAGCGGCGCCGCGCGTGCCCGGCTTCTTGAGTGATAGGTATGATGGGCGGCAAGTTCAACCCATATCGGAGACGAGGAACATCGTGGAAGTCGGATTTTGCGGACCGGGATTGATGGGCGCGCCGATGATTCGGCATTTGCTGGCGGCCGGGCATCGGGTCAGCGTGTGGAATCGCTCGCGCGACAAGGCCGAGGCGCTCGTGAAGGATGGCGCGCAGGTGGTCGGCACGCCGCGCGAACTGGCGGAGCGCGTCGATACGGTATGCGTGTGCGTGCTCGACGGCCGCGCGGTGGGTGAGGTCGTGTTCGGCGAGCACGGGCTGCTCTCCGGCGACGCCGCTGCGCGTCGCCTGCGGCGCATCGTCGATCATTCGAGCATTCCGCCCGCCGCGACGCGTGATTACGCGGCGCGCGCAGCCGCGCTTGGCGTCGGCTGGGTCGATGCGCCCGTATCGGGCGGCGTGCCCGGCGCGCAGGCGGGCACGCTCGCGGTGATGGCCGGCGGTAGCGCGGACGATCTCGACGCGGTGCGGCCGCTGATCGACACGTACGCGTCGCGCATCACGCACATGGGCGACGCGGGCGCGGGGCAGACGGCGAAGCTGTGCAACCAGGCGATCGTCACCGCGACGGTGACCGCGATCGCCGAGGCCGTCGGTCTGGCGCAGGCGAGCGGCATCGATGCCGCGCGGCTGGCCGAAGCGCTAGCGGGCGGCTGGGCCGATTCGGTGCTGCTGCAGACGTTCGTGCCGCGCATGACGTCGGGCGGTCACGCCCCGATCGGCGCGCTCAGCACGTTCCAGAAGGATGTCGATGCGATCGCCGACGCGGCGCGCGACACGGGGGCGGTGATGCCGGTGTCGGCCACCGTCCAGCAGGTGTTGCGGCTCGGTGCCGCGCAAGGGCTTGCCGGCGCCGATTTCGCCGCGTTCATCGACATCGTGCGGCCCGGCAACGGGCGTCAGCAGGCGTCGTGACGGGCAGGCAGGGCGCGTGAATGGCAGATGGGCCGCCCGGAGGCGGCCCATCGAATGGCAGGCGGATCAGCCGAGCGAGCGTGGTGTCGTGTCGCCGGCGTTCTGGCGGCCGAGCCCGCCGCGCAGGCTCGCTTTCGTGCCTGCACCAAACTCGGGCAGGATGCGCGCACGCGCACGGCTGGCGAACACGAGGAAGCCGAAGCCGTTTGCTTCATACCAGTATCCGCCGTTCTCGAGGCCGTCCAGCGGCTGCTCGAGCGCGTTGGCGATCGATTCGATGCAGCGCTTGCGCAGCTCGGCGATGGCGGGATAGGGCGGCTGGGCGCCGCGCACGCTGCACAGGAGCACGTCGAGACCGGGCAGCACATGCGCGTACAGGACGGGTTCGTCCTGCGCACGGGCGCGGGCAATCTTGGTGTCGAGCTGGGCAAACGGTTTCGAGTGGCGCAATACCGCGAGGAATGACTCCTGGCCATCCTGCTGGGCACGCCGACGTTTTTTCGGGAAGGACATAAACACTCGCCTCAAAAACAATTGCAAGAAATGCGGCACTTTCATGCGACCCACTCCCGGCTATGTACGCCGCATGTCGATCCTTTATAGCACACGAAAATGCTGCCTTCGTGCAGTACGACGATCAATGTCTCCCGTCGACCTGCTCGCCATGATCGACACAGCCAGCGTCTTGGCGCCCGTACTGTCGTTTAGTCTCCATCATAGACCTGCTTTCCCCGCGCGTGCATTCGCCCGTCACAAAAAAGTGAGATAGGCCGCAGGCGGCGGTGCATCGCGCGCGCAATAAAAAGGCCCGCACGGGGCGGGCCTGGCTGGCGGGGCGCTCGGCGATCAGCGCTGCTTCAGCGAATCGCGGATCTCGCGCAGCAGCACGGTGTCTTCCGGCGTCGCGGCCGGTGCGGCTTCTTCCGGCTTGCGCAGCTTGTTGATGAATTTGACCATCAGGAAAATGATGAATGCGAGGATGACGAAATTGATCGCGACGGTGATGAACGAGCCGTAGCCGAACGCGGCGACACCCGCGGCCTGCAGGTCCTTGAACGAATCGGGATTACCCTTGAACGTCGGGGGGATGGTGCCGAGCAGAACGAACTTGTTCGAGAAATCCAGACCGCCGGTCAGCACGCCGATGACCGGCATGATGAGGTCTTTCACGATTGAATCGACGATCTTCGAGAACGCGCCGCCGATGATCACGCCGACGGCGAGATCCATCACGTTGCCCTTGACGGCGAACTCCTTGAATTCCTTGATGATGCTCATGAGCGGCTTTCTCCTGGTTGGGGCGAGGGGAGGCGTGCCGCGACGCGCAGGGATGCAGAGCGTCGAATGAGGGTCGGTGGCACGCCGATGGCCGCATGATAGCGAACGCTCCCCATTGCCGGTAGCCCATCTTGAAATGATTGACAAATCCGCGCGTCGGCGCGGCCGGCCATGCTGGGGAGCGTGGCGTGCGAGGCAGCGCGTCGCGGGTGCGTCGACGCGCTGCGCAACTTCAGGTGTTGTCGTCGGTCCAGCCGTCGTCGTTGCTGCCGAGATCCATGCCGCCGCCGCTGTTGCCGTCGCTCCAGTTCGACGCATCGCCGCGGCCGAGGTCGAAGCCCGGGTCGTTCTCCTGCCGGCGGCGCTCGCCGTCGACGATCACGTCGCGTTCGACGACGCGCTCGCGGCCGCCCGACATCGCCTCGCCGAGCAATACGCCGGTCAGCAGCCCGCCCATGCCGCCACCGAAACCGCCGCCGCCTTGCTGGATCACGACAGGCGGTTGCTGTTGCGGGTAGGGCTGCTGCGGATACGGCTGGCCTTGGGCGCCCGTCATGCGGTCGGCTTCCTGCGCATACACGGAGCCGCTGCCGTTGGCCGGTGCCGCGGGTTGCGCGGCCGGGTCCGGGCGGCCTTCGACGCGTGCCTTTACGCTCGCATGGCGCTGTTCGAGTTCATCGACGCGATACGGCGGCACCGGATTCTTGCCGTTCGCCAGCGTTTCGACGAGCGTGCGCGCGTCGGTCTCGATCGCTTCGAGTTCACCCGTGAGCGCTGCGGCGCCGGGCGCCGTCGACAGCTTCGCGTCGAGTTTCAGCGGGCGGATGTCGTTCAGCACGTCGGTGGCGCGCTTGAGCTGCGTGCGGCGTTCGTCGTCGGCGCGGCTGTCGTCGGCCGTGCGTGCGCGCCGCAGCGTCCAGCGCAGCACCAGCGCGATCACCGCGACGATCAGCCCGAGGGCGATCCACATGCCGGTCGACGGGCCGTGTTTCTCGGCCGGCGCGACGGCGGGCGCGAGCGACGATTGCAGCGTGCCGGCCTGCGTGGCCGAAGGCACGTTGCCGCTCACGCGCGCGGCGTCGGCGCGGATGCGCGACTCCGTCTGCGCGAAGCGCGACGCGTCGGTGAACTTCAGTTGCGGATCGAGCGACTTCGCGCGCTGCAGCTGCTCGAGTGCGTCGGACGCGCGGCCTTCGCGGTCCAGCACCTGCGCATACAGGTAGCGCGCGTGCGCGTTGTTCGGATGGGCGTCGATGACTTGCGACAGCTGCGTGTCGGCTTGCTGCCAGTTGCGTTGCGCGATCGATTGCTCGACCTGCTGCAGCGACGGGACCGCAAACGCGGCGGACGACAGCAACATCAGCGAGAGGCCGAGTGCGGCGAGAGATTTCTTCATGGTCGAACCGGGCGCAGGCGCCCGTCTCCTGACGATCGGTTCGCGCCGCGCCCGGGGCGGGCGGCGGCGCGGTTGCCCGCAGTTGCCGTTACTGCGCGGGCGTGTCGAGCTGCTTCTTCAGTGCGGCGAGGCGATCCTCGACCGACGGGCCCTTGTTCAGCGCGGCGAGCTTGTCGTCGAGCGCCTTGCCGCTCGACGTGTCGGCCGAATTCAGGCGCGCGTCCGAGCGTGCGTTCTGCAGTGCGACCTTGTCCTCGAGCTTCTGGAAATCCTCGGACAGGTTCTTGCCGCCGATGCCGCCCAACGCGCTTGCCGCGACGTCCTTCGCCTGCGCGATTTCCTGCTTGGCCTGCAGGATGTTCGAGCGTGCGTTCAGGTCGTTGCGGCGCTGACGCATGTCGGCGATCTGCCCCTTCAGCTTGTCGACCGACGGCTCGAGCGTCGACAGTTCGGCCGCGAGCGCGTCACGCTCGGCTTCCGCGTTCGACTGCGCGCCGAGTGCCTCGCGTGCGAGTGCTTCATCGCCGGACTGCAGCGCGCGCTTCGCGCCGTCCTCGTATTTCTTCACCTTGTCGTCGGCCGCATCGCGCTTGCTGCGCTGGGTCGCGACCTGTGCCTCGATCTCGATCAGCGAATTCTCGGCACGGCCGATGCTGTCGTCGAGCTCCCGCACGATCTGCCGTGCGTCGCGCGACGGATCCTGTACCGAATCGGCCGCATCGTTCAGCAGGCCTTTGATCGTGCGCGAAACAGAGTCGAAAAGCGACATGAAATCCTCCGTGGTTGAAAGGCGCCGCGTGACCGCGGCAGTGCCCATTGCGAGCCGGTTCCGACCCGCATGAGCCGGCGGATATTACACCACCGGTTCACTTAAATACGGCTTAAACGCGCGAGTTCAAGCGGCTTGCGCATCAGGATATCGAACCTTTCGCGATTGAAAGAAAGCCGGCGATGCGCGCCATATTGCGTGTCCATGATAGGCAGAGGATGCCGACAATACGTTCCTTAAATCGCGGCATTGCGGGAATTTTTACAAAAAATCGCGAAGGCACCCGGTCGATTTCATTAAAATGCGCTGTCACGTCGCGGGAACGGATCGCCGCGCGGCGGGGTCTGTCGACGTGACAGCCGCATCACGATGTCTCTGCTCTGATTCATTCGCCTGCATTTCCGCATGCGTCCGAGGGCGCCACGTACGCCCGCCATTCCGACATGCCAATTATCAAACGACCGCCTTCTTCTTCCGACAGGAACGAACCCCACTACACGCTGCGCCGTTCGCCGTCCGGAGCCTATTACCCCGATGACGACGATCGCGACGACGATCGCCGCACCGAGCGCAGCGGCGGCGGCGGGCGCCGTCGCTCGTTCGGCTCGCGCGTCGTGCTGTGGTTCGTCGGCCTGTTCGTGACGCTGGCGATCGTCGGCGCGCTGATCGTCGGCTACGCGCTGGTCGTGATGGCGCCGCAACTGCCGTCGCTCGATGCGCTGACCAACTATCAGCCGAAGGTGCCGCTGCGCGTGTTTACGGCCGATCACGTGCTGATCGGCGAGTTCGGCGAGGAGCGCCGCAGCCTCGTGCGCTTCCAGGAGATTCCCGACGTGATGAAGAAGGCGGTGCTCGCGATCGAGGACTACCGCTTCTACGAACACGGCGGCGTCGACTTCCTCGGCATCCTGCGCGCCGGCGTGGCCGACCTGATGCACGGCGGCGCGCGCCAGGGCGCGAGCACGATCACGATGCAGGTCGCGCGCAACTTCTTCCTGTCGAGCGAGAAGACCTACACGCGCAAGATTTACGAAATGCTGCTCGCGTACAAGATCGAGAGGGCCCTGACGAAGGACCAGATCCTCGAGCTGTACATGAACCAGATCTATCTCGGCCAGCGCTCGTACGGCTTCGCGGCCGCCGCGCGCGTGTATTTCGGCAAGGACCTGAAGGACATCACGCTCGCGGAAGCGGCGATGCTCGCGGGGCTGCCGAAGGCGCCGTCCGCGTATAACCCGGTCGTCAATCCGAAGCGTGCGAAGGTGCGCCAGGAATACATCCTGAAGCGCATGCTCGAAGTCGGCTACATCACGCAGCCGCAGTACGACGAGGCCGTGAAGGAAGAGATCCACGTGCGCACGCCGGGCAACCAGTACGCGGTGCACGGCGAGTACGTCGCCGAGATGGTGCGGCAGATGATGTACCAGCAGTACAAGGACGAAACCTATACGCGCGGGCTGACCGTCACGACGACGATCAACTCGTCCGACCAGGAAGCCGCGTACCAGGCCGTGCGTCGCGGCATTCTCGACTACGAGCGCCGCCACGGCTATCGCGGGCCGGAAGCGTCGATCCAGCTGCCCGCGGCCGGCGACGACCGCGACGAGGCGATCGACGACGCGCTCGCCGATCACCCGGACAACGGCGACCTGCAGTCGGCGGTCGTGCTGTCGGCATCGCCGGCTGCGGTCGAGGTGCAGTTCGTCGGCGGTGCGACCACGACGATCGGCCCGGCCGGGCTGCGCTTCGTCGCGGCCGCGCTCGGCCCCCGCGCGAACGACACGCTGCGCATCAAGCCGGGCTCGGTCGTGCGCGTGCTGAAGGACGGCAAGACGGGCTGGCAGGTGGTGCAGCTGCCGCAGGTCGAAGGCGCGCTCGTCGCGATCGCGCCGCAGGATGGCGCGATCCGCTCGCTCGTCGGCGGCTTCGACTTCAACAAGAGCAAGTTCAACCACGTGACGCAGGCGTGGCGCCAGCCGGGCTCGTCGTTCAAGCCGTTCATCTACTCGGCATCGCTCGACAAGGGCATGGGGCCGGCGACGATGATCAACGACGCGCCGCTGTACTTCCCGCCGAGCGTGCCGGGCGGCACCGCATGGGAGCCGAAGGACGACGACCAGCCGGACGGCCCGATGACGATGCGCACCGGCCTGCAACGTTCGAAGAACCTCGTGTCGATCCGGATCCTCGCATCGATCGGCACGCAGTATGCGCAGCAGTACGTGACGCAGCGCTTCGGCTTCGATCCGGCGAAGACGCCGCCTTACCTGCCGATGGCGCTCGGCGCGGGCCTCGTGACGCCGCTGCAGCTCGCGACCGGCTATGCGGTGTTCGCGAACGGCGGCTACAAGGTCGATCCGTACCTGATCGCCGAAGTCGACGACGCACGCGGCCAGCCGCTGCAGAAGTCGCAGCCGGTGCTCGCGGGCAGCACGGCACCGCGCACGATCGAAGGCCGCAACGCGTACGTGATGAACAGCCTGCTGCATTCCGTCGCGACGGCCGGCACGGGCGCGGGCACCAACGCACTGGGCCGCAGCGACCTGCAGGGCAAGACCGGTACGACGAACGACGCGAAGGATGGCTGGTTCGCCGGCTACCAGCAATCGCTCGTCGCGGTCGCGTGGATGGGCTTCGACCAGCCGAAGAGCCTCGGCAGCCGCGAATTCGGCGCGCAGCTCGCGTTGCCGATCTGGGTGAACTACATGCGCACCGCGCTGAACGGCGTGCCCGAGCAGCAGATGCCGATGCCGGACGGCCTGACCTCGATCGACGGCGAGCTGTTCTACGCCGATCGTACGCCGGGCAACGGCTTCGTCGCGAACGTCGACATCAACCCGTCCGAGAACTCGATCAGCGCGAACGACGCACTCGGCTCGGCCGGTGCGGCGGGGCTTGCACCGCCGCCTGTCACGCCGCAGGAGAAGCAGCAGATCATGGACATGTTCGAGAACAAGTAAGCGGTACGCCGCGGTTCCGGCATGCGACGGGCGCCTTCGGGCGCCCGTTTTTTTACGGCGCAAGCCGCGGCGGAAGCGGAATCAGAACGACGCGCAGGCCGGCACGAGCGTGATGCCGACCGATTGCTGGTGGAATCGCTGGTTGTACGCCTGCCGGATCGCGGCGAGCCGTGCGCGTGTGTCGGGCGTATCGGCGGCGATGATACGGATCACGAAGCTGTCTTCGCGCGTGATTCCGCCGCTTGCGCGGTCGCGCCACTGGCCGTGCGTGTCCCAGTAGGTGAGGCCGTCGGGGAACCGCGGCGTGACCGTGTCGGCGAGGAACGTCGCGCGTTCCGCATCGGTGACGGGGCTGCGCCCGGCGATGTCGCGCCCGAACAGCAGGTCGGCCTGCAGCATGCGGTGCTCGCCCGGCTGCGCGCAGGCCGACGGCGCGCCGTCGACGGGCGAGGATGGTGCCGCGCAACCGGCGAGCAGCGCGATCGCGACACTGCCGACCACCGGTGCCGCGCGGCGCCACCCGGTCGCGGCCCATGCGGCTGACGGCCGCATCTGCCCATTTCGTGACGATCGACCTCCGCGCGCGCAAAACGCTGCGCGCTCAACCACTTGCGTGCTTGTCCGGCGGGTTATCAACAGGGCTGTCAACATAATCTGGGGATAACCCTAGGTTTACCCGCGAGTGCCCGATACGGGGTCAGTGCTGCAATTTCGCGTGCGCGAGATGCATGCCAAGTGTGCCGGGGTCGGTATTGGTGCCGGATAGCAGCACGCCGACGCGCTTGCCCTGCAGTGTTTCGCGGAGCGGGCCGAGCAGTGCGGCCAGCGCGGCCGCGCACGCCGGTTCGACCGACAGTTTCAGGTGCGAGAACAGGAACAGCATCGCGGCACGCAGCGCGTCGTCGGACACGGTGACGATGCGGTCGACATGGCGCCGGCACAGCTGGTAGCTGTATTCCTCGGTATGCGGCGCCATCAGCGAATCGGCGATCGTCTGCATCGCGCTCATCTTGATCGTGTGATTCGCCGCGAAGCTGCGGCTCATCGCGTCGGCGCCTTCCGGCTCCACGCCGTACACGTGCACGCGCGGATTCGCGAGCCGCAGCGCGGTCGCCATGCCGGCCGCGAGCCCGCCGCCGCCGATCGGCACGATCACCGCGTCGAGGTCGGGGGTCTGCGTTGCCCATTCGTAGCCGAGCGTCGCGGTGCCTAGGATCGTGTGATAGCCGTTGAACGGATGGATGAAGAAGCGGCCTTCCTCGGCCTCGATCCGCCGGACGAGGTCGAACGCCTGCGACGCGCTCCCGGCCAGCACGACTTCCGCGCGGTACTGCTTGCATTGCGCGATGCGCGTCGGGCTCGCGGTATGGAACATCACGACCTTGGCGCTGCTGCCGAGCCGCATCGCCGCATACGCGACAGCCGCCGCGTGATTGCCGGCCGACACGCAGGTGACGCCGGCGTTCTTGCGTGCCTCGTCGAGCGCGAGCAGGTTCGTGAATGCGCCACGCGCCTTGAAGCTGCCGCTGGCCTGCAGCAACTCGAACTTGAAGTTGACATGCGTGCCCTCGAGGGACGGCAGGTCGGCGCGTTCGAACACGGGCGTGCGCGCGACCCAGGGCGACAGTGCGAAATGCTGCGCGGCGATTTCGTCGAGCGTCGGGATCGGCTCGCCGTCGATCGTCGTATGGGCGGTGCCGTGGTGTTCAGTCGACATGACGTGGCGGGTGGCGGAGTGGGCCGGCCCGCACACGCGGGCCGGCGTGGCGGGAGGCAGTCAGTGCGCGTCGACCGACATGCTGCGGATGAACTTGCGCAGGAACTGTTCGCAGGCGGCGAGCTGCGCGAGCTCGACATATTCGTTCGGCTTGTGCGCCTGCTCGATGTTGCCGGGCCCGCATACGACGCTCGGGATGCCCGCGCGTTCGAACAGGCCGGCCTCGGTGCCGTATGCGACCTTGCGCTTGTCCTGGTCGGCCGTCAGCGCGCGAACGAGTTGCGTGATCGCGGCCTGTTCGGTGGCGTCGAGGCCGGGCGCCGCGGCGATCTTCGAGAATTCGATCGCGGCATTCGGATGCTCGCGAAGCATCTGCGGCAGCAGCGTGTCCCGTGCATACGCTTCGATGCGCGTGAAGATCTGCTCGGGATCGAGCGTCGGCAGGTTGCGGAACTCGAAGTCGAACCGGCATTCGGCCGGCACCGTGTTGATCGCGTTGCCGCCCTGGATCGTGCTCGTCTGCGCGGTCGTGAACGGCACGTCGTACAGCGCGTCGAACGGGCCTTCGGCGCGGAAGCGGTCGGCGATGTCGCGGATGTGGCAGATGAGGCGTGCCGCATACTCGATCGCGTTCAGCCCCTTCGGCGTCAGCGACGAATGCGCCGCGTGGCCGCGCACGCAGCAGCGGTACGCATTGATGCCCTTGTGCGCGATGATCGGCCGCATGCTGGTCGGCTCGCCGACGATGCAGCCGGACGGCTGCACGCCGCGTTTGACCAGATCCGCAATCATCAGCGGCGCGCCCGCGCAGCCGATTTCCTCGTCGTAGGACAGCGCGAAGTGGATCGGCTTCGCGAGCCTGGTCGCCTGCATCTCGGGCAGCAGCGCGAGCGCGGTGCCGATGAAGCCCTTCATGTCGCAGGTGCCGCGGCCGTACAGGCGGCCGTCGCGGATTTCCGGCGCGAACGGATTGCTGTCCCATTGCTGGCCGTCGACCGGCACGACGTCGGTATGTCCCGACAGCACGATGCCGCCGTTCGTCGAGCCGTCGTGCGCGGGCACGGTCGCGAACAGGTTGGCCCAGCCTTCGCGCGGATCGTGCGTGATCGTCGAGGCGATGCCCTTCGCGGCGAGCGCGTCGCGCACCGTTTCGATCAGGCCGAGGTTCGGCACGCGGCTCGTTGTGTCCATCGACACCAGTTGCTTGATCCAGGGCAGGCTGACGAGCGACGCGTCACCTTGGTCGGCGGCGGACGGCGCCGTCGCGTCGAGAGTGGACATGGCAAAACTCCGTCTGAAGAATGGGAAAATCATACTCAAAAACGCGTCGGCCCGCCCGCGTCGGGCGCGATGCGGTGCAGCAACGCCGCACCCGTCAGTATCGCGTCAGCGCACCGGGGCAGCCGCTCCCTGCTTCGGACCGAGCGCGCGCAGCGTTTCCTTGATCGTCGACACGCGGATCGCGAGATCGGGCGAGCGCGTCTCGATGCGCAGCTTGTCCTGGCCCGCGAGCTTGATGTGCCGGTGCTTCTGCACCATCTCGATGATCCGCATCGGATCGATCGGCGGATTCGGCTCGAACTGCAGCCCGATCGCGACCTCGCTCGCATCGATCTTCACGATGCCGAGCGGCTTCGCGGCGATCCGCAGCCGGTGCGTCTCGACGAGCGCGTGCGCCTGCGGCGGCAGCTTGCCGAAGCGGTCGATCAGCTCCTCCTGGATGCCGTCGATCGCGTCGCCGTGCTCGCAGTTCGCGAGCCGCTTGTACAGCGACAGCCGCTCCTGCACGTCCGCGCAGTAGTCGGCCGGCAGGATCGCCGGTGCGTGCAGGTTGATTTCCGTCGTCGCGGCGAGCGGGGCGGTGAGGTCGGGCTCCTTGCCGTTCTTCAGCGCCTTCACCGCGTCGTTCAGCATGTCCGTATAGAGCTGGAAGCCGATCTCGTGGATCTCGCCCGACTGCTTGTCGCCGAGCACTTCGCCGGTGCCGCGGATCTCGAGGTCGTGCATCGCGAGATAGAAGCCCGAACCGAGTTCCTCCATCTGCTGGATCGCTTCGAGCCGGCGCTGGGCCTGCTTGGTCAGCGCCTGCGGATCGTGGACCAGCAGGTACGCATACGCCTGGTGGTGCGAGCGGCCGACGCGGCCGCGCAGCTGGTGGAGCTGCGCGAGGCCGAACTTGTCCGAGCGATGCATGATGATCGTGTTCGCGCTCGGCACGTCGATGCCGGTCTCGATGATGGTCGTGCACAGCAGCACGTTCGCGCGCTGCGCGACGAAATCGCGCATCACGCGTTCGAGTTCGCGTTCGTGCATCTGACCGTGCGCGATCGCGATGCGTGCCTCCGGCACGAGCGCCTCGAGCATCGTCTTGCGGTTCTCGATCGTCTCGACCTCGTTGTGCAGGAAGTACACCTGGCCACCACGCTTCAGCTCGCGCAGCATCGCCTCGCGAATCACGCTTTCTTCTTCGCGGCGCACGAAGGTCTTGATCGCGAGGCGCTTCTGCGGCGCGGTTGCGATGACCGAGAAATCGCGCAGCCCTTCGAGCGCCATCCCGAGCGTACGCGGGATCGGCGTCGCGGTGAGCGTCAGCACGTCGACTTCCGCGCGCAGCGCCTTCAGCGCCTCCTTCTGGCGCACGCCGAAGCGGTGTTCCTCGTCGATGATCACGAGGCCGAGGCGCTTGAACTGCACGTCGGACGACAGCAGCTTGTGCGTGCCGATCACGATGTCGACGCTGCCTTCGTTGATCTGCGCGATCGCCGCGTTGACTTCCTTCGCGGTCTTGAAGCGCGACAGCTCGACGATCCGCACCGGCCAGTCCGCGAAGCGGTCGGCGAAGGTCTGCGTATGCTGCTCGGCGAGCAGCGTGGTCGGCGACAGCAGCGCGACCTGCTTGCCGCCCAGCACCGCGATGAACGCAGCGCGCAGCGCGACCTCGGTCTTGCCGAAGCCGACGTCGCCGCACACGAGGCGGTCCATCGGCTTGCCGCTCGTCATGTCGCCGATCACGGCCGCGATGGCGGCGGCCTGGTCGGGTGTCTCCTCGAAGCCGAAGCTTTCGGCGAACTTCACGTAGTCGCGCGGATCGAGCGAGAACGCGTGGCCTTCGCGGGCCGCGCGGCGCGCGTACAGGTTCAGCAGTTCGGCGGCCGTATCGCGGATCTGCTGCGCGGCCTTGCGCTTTGCGCGCTCCCACTGGCCGGAGCCGAGCGCGTGCAGCGGCGCGCTGTCGGGATCGGCGCCGCTGTAGCGCGAGATCACGTGCAGTTGCGCGACGGGCACGTAGAGCTTGCTGTCGCCCGAGTATTCGAGATGCAGGAATTCGGTTTCGCCTTCGCCGAGATCCATTGACACGAGGCCCATGTAGCGGCCGATGCCGTGCTGCGCGTGGACGACCGGGTCGCCGACCTTCAGCTCCGACAGGTCGCGCACCATCGCGTCGACGTTGCTGGCCTGTTCCTGCCGGCGGCGGCCCGCGCGGCGGCCGAGCGCGCCGTACAGTTCGGTCTCGGTGACGACCGCATAGCCTTCGCCCGGCACCGCGAAGCCGTTCGCGAGCGGCGCGACGCCGAGCGCGAAGCGTTCGTCGCTCTCGAGCCAGCCCGCGAAGTGGTCGTTCGACGCGGGCCGCAGATGGTGTTCGGCGAGCAACTGCAGGATCGTTTCGCGGCGGCCGGCCGATTCGACGGTCAGCAGGACGCGCTTGCCCGACGATTCGACGAACGTGCGCAGCGACGCGAGCGGATCGTCGGCATGGCGATCGACGGTGAGCTCGGGCAGCGCGGTCGCCCAGCCGCCGGCCGGCTGCGCGGGCAGTACGACGCGGGCGAACGGCTTCGCGAACGCGAAGAAATCCTCGTCGGACAGAAACAGCCGCTGCGGTTCGAGGATCGGCCGCTCGCGATCGTGCGCGAGGAACGCATGGCGCTGCTTCGTATCGGCCGTGAAGCGGCGGATCGATGCCTCGAGATCGCCGGTGAACACGAGGTGCGCGTCCTGCGGCAGGTAGTGGAACAGCGTGGCGGTTTCGTCGAAGAACAGCGGCAGGTAATACTCGATGCCGGCCGACGGCACGCCGTTGCCGATGTCCTTGTAGATCGGCGCACGGCTCGGGTCGCCTTCGAAGGTTTCGCGCCAGCGGCTGCGGAAGGCCGTGCGTGCGGCTTCGTCGAACGGAAACTCGCGGCCGGGCAGGAGGCGGACGTCACGCACCGGGTAGAGGCTGCGCTGCGTGTCCGGGTCGAACGCGCGGATCGAGTCGACCTGGTCGTCGAACAGGTCGATCCGGTACGGCAGCGGCGAGCCCATCGGGTACAGGTCGATCAGCGAGCCGCGCACGCAGTATTCGCCGGGCCGCACGACCTGGCTCACGTGCTCGTAGCCGGCCAGCGTGAGCTGCGCCTTCAGCTTCGCTTCGTCGAGCCGCTCGCCCTGTGCGAATGCGAACGTGTACGCGGCCATGAACGACGCGGGCGGCATCCGGTACAGCGCGGTGGTCGCGGGCACGAGCAGGATGTCGCAGCGGCCTTCGCCGAGATCGTGCAGCGTCGCGAGACGCTCGGACACGAGGTCCTGGTGCGGCGAGAAGGTGTCGTACGGCAGTGTTTCCCAGTCCGGCAGCAGGCGCACGCGCGCGTCGGGCGAGAAGTAGCGGATTTCCTGCGAGAGCCGCTGCGCGTCGACCGCGTTCGCGCAGATCACCGCGAGGAGCGGCACCTCCCCGCGGTTGTCGGCGAGATAACGGGCGATGGCGAGCGCATCGGCGGAACCATGCGCGCCGTCGAAGGCGAAGCGCTGGCCGGGCTTGACGCGGGCAACGGGCGAGGCGGACGGGGTGGAAGCGTTATCTGGCATAGGGACGACAGGGGTGGCGTGCACGGGCGCATCGCGGTGCGCCGGTCGAGACGAAAGACCTATTATAAAATCCGCTTCTCGATTTCATCTTTCCGGCGTTCCATTTCGTGACTCCCCGACTTTTCGCCCTGATTCCCTGTGCCGGCACGGGCAGCCGTTCCGGTTCGGCCGTGCCGAAGCAATACCGCACGCTGGCCGGCCGCGCGCTGCTGCACTACACGCTCGCCGCGTTCGACGCGTGCAGCGAATTCGCGCAGACGCTCGTCGTCCTCGCGCCCGACGATACCCATTTCGATGCACGCCGCTTCGCGGGGCTGCGCTTCGCGGTGCGCCGCTGCGGCGGCGGCTCGCGCCAGGCGTCGGTGCTGAACGGCTTGCTCGAGCTGGCCGAGTTCGGCGCGACCGACCACGACTGGGTGCTGGTGCACGACGCCGCGCGCCCGGGCATCACGCCTGAGCTGATCCGCACGCTGGTTGCGGCGCTGAAGGACGATCCGGTCGGCGGCATCGTCGCGCTGCCGGTGGCCGATACGCTCAAGCGCGTGCCGGCCGGCGGCGACGCGATCGCGCGCACCGAGTCGCGCGACGCGCTGTGGCAGGCGCAGACGCCGCAGATGTTCCGCATCGGCATGCTGCGCGAGGCGATCCTGCGCGCGCAGCGGGAAGGGCATGACCTGACCGACGAAGCGAGCGCGATCGAATGGGCCGGCCATACGCCGCGCGTGGTGCAGGGCAGCCTGCGCAATTTCAAGGTCACGTACCCGGAAGATTTCGCGCTCGCGGAGGCGATCCTCGCCGCGCGCCCTGCGAACGCCTCCTGACATTTACCCCCTCACAATCGGAATACGCATGGATTTCAGAATCGGACAAGGCTACGACGTGCACCAGCTCGTCGAGGGGCGCCCCCTCATCATCGGCGGCGTGACGATTCCTTACGAACGCGGCCTGCTCGGCCACTCGGACGCGGACGTGCTGCTGCACGCGATCACCGACGCGCTGTTCGGCGCGGCGGCGCTCGGCGACATCGGCCGCCATTTTTCCGACACGGACGCGGCATTCAAGGGCGCCGACAGCCGCGTGCTGCTGCGCGAGTGCGTGGCACGGATCAAGGCGGCCGGCTTCACGATCCAGAACGTTGACAGCACCGTGATCGCCCAGGCGCCGAAGCTGGCACCGCATATCGACGGGATGCGCGCGAACATCGCGGCCGACCTCGGGCTGCCGCTCGATCGCGTGAACGTGAAGGCGAAGACCAACGAGAAGCTCGGCTATCTCGGCCGCGGCGAGGGGATCGAGGCGCAGGCCGCCGCGCTGCTGGTGAAGCAGGCGGGGTGAGCGCCGACGGCGGGCGTGCCGCCCGCCGGGACGATGCGCGGCGCTCGGGCAAGTGCATCGAGCCGGGCCGCGCTTGAGTCGTCTGCCGGCTAACTGATCCGCAGGGCGCTGGCGAGCTGTTCCAGCACGGCGTCCACTTTCGGCAGCAACTGACGCCCGAGCGGCCACACGAGATTCAACGGCAAGCCGTCGGTGTGCAGCGAAGGCAGCACCGGCACCAGTGCGCCGCCGGCGATCTCGTCGTCGACCAGCCAGGTCGCGAGTTGCGCGATACCGTATCCGGCCTTGACCGCGGCGACCTGGGCTTCGCCGCTGCCCACGACGATGCGGCCTTCCAGCGCCAGCGATTCGACCCTGTCCTCGCCATGCGCGATCCGCCACGGGCTGGTGGTGCCGTCGGCCTTGCCGTACAGCACCGCGTCGTGCCGGACGAGTTCGGCCGGCGATGCCGGCGTGCCGTGCCGGGCGAGATAGGCAGGCGAAGCACAAAACACCAGCCGTTCCCGGCCCAGATGCCGATGGCCGAGCGACGCGGGCCAGTGATCCGGGCCACCGATGCGGATCGCCACGTCGATGCCTTCGTCGAGCAGATCGACGAAGCGATCGGTGAACGACACATGCGGACGCACGCCCGGATACCGCTCGGCAAACTCCAGCAGCAGCGGCAGGACCTTCAGGCGGCCGAAGGCGGCGGGCACATCGAGCCGCAGGCGCCCCGCAGGTTCGTGGCGCTGCGCGGCGAGCACGGTTTCCGCTTCTTCCAGGTCGGCCAGCACACGCACGCAGGTGCGGTAGAACGCCGTTCCGGCGTCCGTGAGCGCCAGCCGGCGCGTCGTGCGCTCGAACAGCCGCGTGCCGAGCCGTTCTTCGAGGCGCGCGACGCTCTTGCTGACGGCGGAATTGGTGAGGTTGAGGCGCTCGGCGGCGGCCGTGAAGCTGCCCGCATCGGCGGTCGCGACAAAGGCATCGATGCCCTTGAGTCGTTCCGAATGAATCATTCCGATATCTCGATTGTGGATTCTGATTCAAGAGTAACGCGAAAAGATATCGTAAATAAGAAAATAAGTCTCCAATAGACTGGGCCATCGCAACAAGATGCAGGAGCCCATTCGATGTCTTCCCTCACGGCGCCGGACACGGCCGCTTCCGCCCGCGATCGCGGCTTTTCCATCGGCATCCTGGCGGTGGCGGCGTTCGTCATCGTGACGACCGAATACCTGATCGTCGGATTGCTGCCGGCCCTGGCGCGCGATTTGCGGATCTCGATCTCCGCCGCCGGGCAGCTCGTGACGCTGTTCGCGTTCACGGTGATGATGTTCGGCCCGATTCTGACGGCGCTGCTGTCGCATGTCGGGCGCAAGCGCCTGTTCGTCGCCATTCTGCTGATTTTTGCCGGCGCCAACGCGCTGGCCGCCGTTGCCACCAACGTGTGGATGCTGGCGGTGGCGCGGTTCGTTCCGGCACTCGTGTTGCCGGTGTTCTGGGGGACGGCGAGTGAAACGGCGGGGCAACTGGCCGGGCCGCAGCGGGCCGGGCGTGCGGTTTCGCAGGTCTACCTCGGCATTTCGGCTGCGCTCGTCCTCGGCATCCCGCTGGGCACGCTGGCATCGGACGCCGTCGGTTGGCGCGGCACGTTCTGGGGGCTGGCGGGGCTGTCGTTGCTGATGGCGCTCGCGTTGCTGGCATTCATGCCCGCGATGGCAAAGCCGAAGCGCCTGCACCTGATGGAGCAGGCCCGCATCCGCGCGTCCCCGCGTTTCGTCGCCGATGTGCTGTTGTCCGTGGCGGTGTTCACCGCGATGTTCACGGCCTATACGTATCTGGCCGACATGCTCGAGCGCGTGGTCGGCGTGACGCCGTCCCGGGTCGGGTGGTGGCTCATGGGGTTTGGCGCGATCGGCCTCGTCGGCAACGGTCTCGGCGGCCGCTTCGTCGACAGCAATCCGCTGCGCGCGACGATCGTCTTCACGCTGTTGCTGGGCGCCGGCATGGCGGCCAGCGTGCCGCTGGCGGGTGCGCCGGTTTTGTTCGGACTTGCGCTGGCAGTATGGGGCACGGCCTATACGGCGCTGTTTCCGATCTGTCAGGTGCGGGTGATGAAGGCGGCCTCGCATGCGCAGGCACTGGCCGGGACGCTGAACGTATCGGCCGCCAATGCCGGCACGGGACTGGGCGCGATGATCGGCGGGCTGGCTATTTCGCGCTGGGGGCTCGGCAGCATCGGTTATATCGCGGCGGGCATTGCGCTCGTGGCGGTTGCGATGACGCCGTGGGTCTCTCGCTTGAGGGTGCGCTGAGCGTCACGCGCGGATGTGCCGACGCACGATCGGTGATCCGTATTGGACGGGGCCGCGATATCGAGAGGTTGGGGCGGCAGGGCGGTATCGCCGCGCGATACGTCCTGCAAATGAAAATGCCACGCGCATGGGCGTGGCATTTTCCGGTCGACGCGCTGCGCGACATCGCGCGCAGGCAGCGCTTACTCGCCTTCAGCGGCGATCACTTGCGCGGCGGCGTTGATCACCGACGCGATACGACCGACGTCGCGCAGCTGCGTGACGGTCATCCCTTGCTCGTTCTTCAGCAGCGCATAGTGCGACTTCACGCAGAAGTGGCACTTGCCGACGATCGATGCGGCGAGCGCGTACATCTCGAACTTGCGCTTGTCGACGCCACCGTGCGTCGCATACGCACCCATCCGCAGCTCGGCGCGCTGCGTCTTCAGGTCGGCGTCGTCGGCCATCTCGACATACGGATACCAGGTGTTGTTCATCCCCATCAGCGCGGCCGCCGTCAGCACGGCGTTCGTCTCTTCGGGCGACAGCACGCCGGCTTCGCGGATCGTCTTGATGAGCACCGTGCTCTTCGCCGCGATTGCCGCCGCCAGCGCGACGCCGACCGCGTCGGTGCCTTCGAGCGACGAGCGCGAGATCGTGCCGTCGAGGTTCAGGCGGATGTCCTTCGCGTAGTCGGGAATACGCACCTTAATCGAATCGATGAATTCCATTGATATCTCCTATGGGTTGGCCGTTAAAAAAGCCCGCAGGCAGGACGTGCGCCGCGGGCTTCGTGCATCGATGCGCTTACAGCGTTGCGCCGCCGACTGCACGGTTGCACGGGCACAGTTCGTCCGTTTGCAGGCCGTCCAGAATCCGCAGGACTTCTGCCGGGCTGCGGCCGACGTTCAGGTTGTTCACCGAAACGTGCTGGATCGTGTTGTCCGGATCGACGATGAACGTTGCACGCAGGGCCACGCCGGCTTCCTTGTCGCGCACGCCGAGCTGGTCGATCAGCTCGCCCTTGACGTCGCCGAACGCGTAGTGGTTCAGCTTGTCGAGGTCCTTGTGCTCACGGCGCCATGCGAGCTTGACGAATTCGTTGTCCGAGCTGCCACCCAGCAGGATGGCGTCGCGCTCTTCGAACTGCTTCGTGAGCTTCGCGAACTCGACGATTTCCGTCGGGCACACGAACGTGAAATCCTTCGGATAGAAGTAGATGATCTTCCACTTGCCCGGGAACGACGCTTCGGTGACGGTCTCGAATGCCGACTGGCCGTTTTCCTCGTGATTGTTGAAGCCCGGCTTCGCGGCTACGACGGTGAAAGCTTCGAGTTTATCGCCCACGGTTTTCATGCGGATACTCCTGTATGAGTTGGGAAGAAGACTGAGTCAAGCTACCTCGGTGCTGCAACGATGATGTGACAGCATGGGCGAAACTATAACACTATTAGTAAAGTGTTTCAATAGATTTTAACTAACGATCTTCATAGTTTTTTTCAACCGGATCGATAGCGTGCAGTGCGAGAAGCGTGTGCGAGCGCGTCACGCCGTCGCACGTGCCTTGCCGGCGCCGGGGAATTCGAGCGTAACTTCGAGGCCCGCTTCGGGGTTGCGGTTGCGCAGGCGCAGCGCGCCGCGATAGCGGCCGACGAGGCGCAGCACGATCGCCATCCCGAGGCCTGTGCCGTCCGCCTTGGTGCGCGCGGTGTCGACGCGGTAGAACGGCCGCATCACGAGCGGCAGTTGATCCTCGGGGATGCCGGGGCCTTCGTCGCTCACCGACAGCTCGACGCGCGCGTGCGATACGCGCGTCTCGAGCGTGATGCGCGACACGCCGTCCTGCTTGCTCTGGCCATACTTGCGCGCGTTCTCGACGAGGTTGCCGATCACGCGGCGCATGTCGGTCTCGTCGGCTTCGATCACCGCGCTCGGCGCGAGCCGGGTGCGGATCTCGACACCGTCCTCGCCCGACACGCGCGCAGCGACTTCCTGCACGATCGACGACAGGTCGACAGGTTCCGGTTTGCGTTGCGACGGGCGCGCGTAGTCGATGAAGGCCGCGATGATGCGATCCATCTGCTCGATGTCGTCGACCATCGCGTCCTTGGTCGCCTGGTCCGACGGGCTCATCTCGGTTTCGAGCCGCAGCCGCGCGAGCGGTGTGCGCAGGTCGTGCGAGATGCCCGCGAGCATCAGCGCGCGGTCGGCCTCGAGCTGTTCGAGGTCGCGCACCATCTGGTTGAAGCTGCGATTGGTCTCGGCCGCGACGCCCATTCCGCGCTCGGGCAGCAGTTCGGGTGTCTGGCCCGAGCCGATCTGCCGCGCGGCGAGCGCGAGCCGCGAGAACGGCCGGTTCACGAGGCTGGTGATGAACGCGGAGCCGAATAGCGACAACGCGAGCGCGAACAGCCCCCAGCCGGCCCACTGCAGGCCCGTGACGCTGTCGAGCTGGTCGCGATCGAGCGCGACCCAGTAATCGTCGTCGTCGATCTTGAAGCTGATCCACACGCCGGGAATGTCGTTGACCGACTGCGCGATCACGGTATCGTCGCCGAGACGGCTGCGGATATCGTGTTCGATCAGGCGGTTCAGCGATTCGTCGGGCTGCAGCTTGAACTTGTCGGTCTTCTCGCGCGGGTACACGCGCACGCCCTCGTTGCTCTCGAGATCCTGCAGCAGCGCGCGCCGCAGATCGGGATCGGAATAGAGCAGGGCGGTGCGCGTGAGCTTCACGATCGCGACGAGCTGCAGCGCGACGCGCTGCGCACGCGGCTCGCGCTCGATCACGCGAAAGCTCTGGAACCACGCGGCGAGACTGACCGAGATCAGCAGCGCGATCAGCAGGAAGGTGCGCCAGAACAGCCCGCCGAACGCGAGCTGCAGGAGGCGCCGGTCGATACGCATGGGACGGGCCGTGGGCGGGCGAAACCGGAAAGGAAAAAGATCAGGCGGCGCCGTCCGGGATGAACACGTAGCCGAGGCCCCAGACGGTCTGGATGAAACGCGGGCTGCCCGGATCCGGTTCGATCAGCTTGCGCAGGCGCGAGATCTGCACGTCGAGGCTGCGGTCGAACACTTCGTATTCACGGCCGCGCGCGAGCTCCATCAGCTTCTCGCGCGACAGCGGCTGGCGCGGATGGCGCGCGAACACTTTCAGCACCGAGAATTCGCCGGTGGTGAGCGGAATTTCCTGGCCGGATTTCGTCAGCGTGCGCGTCGCGAGGTTCAGCGAGAACTCGCCGAACTCGAACACCTCGGTGGTTTCCGACGGCGCACCCGGCAGTTCGGCCGGCGCCTGGCGGCGCAGCACCGCGTGAATGCGCGCCACGAGTTCGCGCGGGTTGAACGGCTTCGGCAGGTAATCGTCGGCGCCCATCTCGAGGCCGACGATGCGATCCACATCCTCGCCCTTCGCGGTGAGCATGATGATCGGCGTGCGGTCGTTGCTGCCGCGCAGGCGGCGGCAGATCGACAGGCCGTCTTCGCCCGGGAGCATCAGGTCGAGCACGAGCAGGTCGAAACGCTCGCGGACCCAGAGCTTGTTCATCGCGGTCGCGTTTTCGGCGACGTAGACATTGAAACCCTGCTCGCCGAGATAGCGGCGCAGCAGATCGCGCAGGCGCGGGTCGTCGTCGACGACGAGAATCTTGGAGGGGTTTTTCGTTTCCATGATCGGCATCTTATCGCGAATGGGAATTGACGCACGGCCGCGTATTTTCGCGCGTTACAGTCGGTTACAAAATTTACCCGTAGTGTCGCGCGGAGTAAAGGCAGGCTATAGAGATTCCTTTACTCGAAGCCGAAATTCGGTAGATACTCCCCTGCACTCCATCTTTCATCTTTGCACACCCGAATTCCGCAGGGTTTTTCAAGTACCAGAGGTAACCGGTTGCCGCGTGACGAAGGGAACAAATCGACCAAAGAAGCGAGGACGGTCATGCGATCTGCCCGGATTGCACTGATGCTGACGATCGCACTTGCCGGTCCGTATGCGTCGAACTTCGCATACGCGCAGCGCCCCGAGCAGGGCGCATCGTCGCGCAAGCTGCCGCGCGGCAAAGCGCCGCAGTCCGACCGTACCGCCGAGATGACGGTTCGTTCCGCCGTGCCTCCCGATCTCGAACAGCGCCGCCGCGACGGGCACATGACGCCCGAGGAGCGCCACCTTTTGCGCCAGCACATCGAGGACGCCGTTCGCGAGCTGTACAAGCGCTGACACGCCATTTTCCCCCTGCGCGAAATACCTCGCGCGGAAAAGTTTCGTAGCAATTTTTCCGTCAACTTTCGCCTGCCGATTGCCGTTGTACCGGCATCCGCACCGCCGGTGCGTTCCGGGAGTCCATGACGATGAAAGCGAACGCTGCCGCACCGGCGCCGTCGCCCGCCATGCAGTCGCCGCTCGACGCGGACGATGCATTGTTTTTCCTGAGCCGTACCGGTTTTTCTCCCGCACCCGCCGATGTCGCGCGCATCGTCGGCATGACGCGTGCGCAGGTCGTGGCCGACACGCTCGGCAATGTGCGCCACGACCCCGTTACGACGTGGCCCGACTGGATCGCCGAGCTGCCGCCGACGCGCGCGCAGCGCCAGGCGCTGACTCCCGACATGCGGCGCGACGAGCAGCGCGAGCGCAACGTTCGGTACGATGCGCTGCGCGCGGCCTGGGTCAACGAGATGATCGTCACGCCGTCGCCGCTCACCGAGCGCATGACGCTGTTCTGGCACGGGCACTTCACGTCGGGGCAGGACAAGGTGCCTTACCCGCAGACGATGGCCGCGCAGAACGCGCTGTTGCGCCGCGAGGCGCTCGGCAATTTCGGCGTGCTGCTGCACGCGGTCGCGAAGGATCCGGCGATGCTGCAGTACCTCGACGGCGCGAGCAATCGCAAGGGGCGCCCGAACGAGAACTTCGCGCGCGAGGTGATGGAGCTGTTCACGCTCGGCGAAGGGCATTACACGCAGTACGACGTGACCGAAGCCGCACGCGCGATGACGGGCTGGACGGTCGATCCCGATACTTATCGCTTCGAGGTGCGGCCGGATTTGCACGATGCGGGCGACAAGACGATCCTCGGCGAAACGGGGCCGTTCGACGGCGACGGCTTTCTCGACATCCTGCTGAAGCGGCCCGGCACCGCACGCTTCATCGCCGGCAAGCTGTGGCGCGAGTTCGTGTCCGATACGCCCGACCCGGGTGCGCTCGATACGGTGGCCGAGCGGTTTCGTTCGAGCGGCTACGACATTCGCGCGGCGCTCGCCGCGCTGTGGTCGACCGACGCGTTCTGGGATCCGCGCAACCGCGGCGTGCTTGTCAAATCGCCGGCGGAATTCGTCGTCGGGTCGGTGCGGCTGTTCGACGTTTCATACGGCGATCCGCAGATGCTTGCGAACACCGTGCGCACGCTCGGGCAGAACCTGTTCTACCCGCCGAACGTGAAGGGCTGGCCGGGCGGCGCGCTGTGGATCAACAGCACCACGCTGCTCGCACGCAAGCAGTTCGTCGAGCAACTGTTCCGCGCGACGGAGACGGCCGGCATGCACCCGCCGGCGCATGCGATGGCGCCGCCGACGAGTGCCCGCGCGCACGCGATGCCGGTGGTCGATACGGCGTCCGCCGCCGGCATGCGCGGTGCGCCTGCCAAGCCCGCGCGCGCCGGCTTGCGTTTCGACCTCGAGCGCTGGCTGGCGCAATATCGCGCGCGGCCGCAGGCGATCGCGGGCTTGTCGACCGAGCTTCAGTTGCAGCATGCGGTGCTGCAGCTTTCGCCGGTCGCGGCGATCGACACGGATTCGACCGGCAGCGCATATCTCGAGGCGCTGCTGATGGATCCGGCTTACCAACTGAAATGATTCGAACGACGATGAAACGGGGCGCCGGTGCGGCAAAGGTGCCGGGCGGCGAACCAAAGGATGCGCGATGAACCGACGTGATTTTCTGACGCTGACGGGCGCTGCGGCCGCGGCCGGCGTGTCGATGTGGCAGGCACCCGCGATGGCCGCAGCCGCGACGGGACGGCAGTTGGCGGCCGGGTATGCGAACGTGCTGATCCTCGTCGAGCTGAAGGGCGGCAACGACGGCCTCAATACGGTGGTCCCGTATGCGGATCCGCTGTACTACCAGTTCCGGCGCAGCATCGGCATCAAGCGTGAGCAGGTGCTGCAACTCGATGCGCATACGGGGCTGCATCCGTCGCTCGCGCCGCTGATGCCGCTGTGGCGCGACGGACAGGTCGCGGTCGTGCAGGGCGTCGGCTATCCGCAGCCGAACCTGTCGCATTTCCGCTCGATCGAGATCTGGGATACCGCGTCGCGCTCGGACCAGTACCTGCACGAAGGCTGGCTCACACGCACCTTCGCGCAGGCGCCCGTGCCGCCCGGTTTCGCGGCGGATGGGGTCGTACTCGGCAGCGCCGAGATGGGGCCGCTCTCGAACGGCGCGCGTGCGATCGCGCTCGTCAATCCCGCGCAGTTCATCCGCGCGGCCCGGCTCGCCGAGCCGTCGTCGCTGCGCGAACAGAACCCCGCGCTTGCACACATCATCGACGTCGAGAACGACATCGTGAAGGCGGCCGACCGGCTGCGCCCGCGCGGCGGGATGCGTGAATTCAGGACGGCCTTTCCGGCCGGCGCGTTCGGCACGTCGGTCAAGACCGCGATGCAGGTGCTGGCCGCGTGCGAAGCGTCCGGGCCGGGCGCGCAGGATGGTGTCGCGGTGCTGCGCCTGACGCTCAACGGCTTCGATACGCACCAGAACCAGCCGGGGCAGCAGGCTGCGCTGCTCAAGCAGTTCGCGGAAGGGATGAGCGCGATGCGCGGCGCGTTGATCGAGCTCGGGCGCTGGAACCAGACGCTCGTGATGACGTATGCGGAATTCGGACGGCGCGTGCGCGAGAACCAGAGCAACGGCACCGATCACGGCACGGCCGCGCCGCATTTCGTGATGGGCGGCCGCGTGGCTGGCGGGCTATACGGTGCGCCACCGGCGCTCGGGCGGCTCGACGGCAACGGCAACCTGCCGGTCGCGGTCGATTTCCGCCAGCTCTACGCGACCGTGCTCGGGCCGTGGTGGGGGCTCGATGCGACGCGCGTGCTGCAGCAGCGCTTCGACACGCTGCCGTTGCTGAAGGCGTGATGCGCGAGGGTCAGCGCCGGCGCGCGGCGCGCCACGCGATCCACAGCTTGCGGATCGGCGTCAGCGCGATGCGCTGGTGCAGTACCTGGTAGCCGTCGCGCTCGATTTCATCGAGCAGCGAGCCGGTCAGTGCGATCTGCGCGCGCAGCGTGCGTTGCGCGCGGCGTTCGGATGCGGGGATCGCCGCTTCGGCGGCCACGAGCGCTTCGCGCGCGCGGGCCGTCTGGAATTGCAGCAGTTCGGTGAAGGCCGGGCTGTAGCGGCGGTTCAGCAGATCAGCCGCGGTCACGTTGTAGCGCTGCAGTTCGTCGATCGGCAGGTAGATGCGGCCGTGGCGCGCGTCGTTGCCGAGTTCCTGCACGAATTGCGCGAGCATCAGCGCGCGGCCGGCATCCGCGGCCCACGGTTGCGGGTCGGCCGGGTTCGCGGCGCTGGCGCGCGCGACCAGCGACGCGAAGACGCCGCCGACCTGCGCGATATAGCGCTGCAGGTTCGCGAAATCGAGGTAGCGCGCCTGTTCGAGATCCATCCCGTAACCGTTGACGAGCGTGCGCAATGCGTCGGCCTCGGCGGCGATCGCCGGATGATGCTGCGCGAGCGCCTTCGTGACCGGGTGCGACGGCTGCCCGTCGGCCAGCGCCGCGAGTTCCTTGTGCCACCACGCGAGCTTCGTGTGTCCGATGGTCGGGTCGCTGGTTTCCTTGACGGTTTCCTCGAGTTCGCGGCGCAGCGCGAACAGGGCGGTCAGGCGCGGTTGCGTGGCGAGCGGCGCCTGGCGCAGCGCGTAGTAGACGCTGGAGCCCGCAGGGGCGGCCTTTTGCTGACAGTAGTCGTCGAAGTTCACGGGCGGAATCGTGTGGGGGCGGGTTCGGGGGACGCGCGGCGGCGCGGTGCCGAAACGTCGAGCGCGGCATTCTAGCACCGCTGCACGACGGGTGCCGGCAGGGGCGAGACAAGCCCGCACGGATCGGGTAGAATCTCGCGCTCGCCTGATCGGGCGTGCCGGCTGCAGGCCGGCGCGATGTCCCGGGCGCGTGGAAACGCTCTTGCGTGCCGCGCGATCAGGCGACAGAGCATGCGCGTGAGTGGCGAAATTGGTAGACGCACCAGGTTTAGGTCCTGACGCCCGCAAGGGTGTGCCGGTTCGAGTCCGGCCTCACGCACCAGAAGTCGAATGCGCCTCCGTCAGGGGCCGTTCATTAAAAAGCGCTGTCGGTCGATTGACCGCAGCGCTTTTTTGCTGATGCCGGTGTTTTTCCCGGCACGCGAACCTGTACAACGCTGAACGAAAATTCGTGCCGCGTGCAATTTCGTGTTCACCTGGATATCGGGGCGCAGTCCCCAATCCGTGCAGGCGCCCCAGCCCGCGAGTGAACCGCGGGGATCCCCGCCTCGTCTGAAACAAGCCCCACCCCCAGCGCCGCACGTCACCCGACCCGCGGCGCTTCGTCATCTCAGGCCCGTCTATTCCCAGAAACTCCGGATCGCGACTGCCACGATCACCGGCACCGAGAACACCAGCGGAATCGCGAAATACTGCGCTTCGCGATCGACGATCCAGCTATAGATCACCCACGCCGCGCCGATCGCGAACGTGATGAGGCCGACCGTCACGGCGGCGATGTTCAGGACGAGCTTCGAAGGCTGGCGGCGCGTCTTGGCATCGTCATGGTTATCGTGCGGGGACGATTTCATCGGAAGAGTGCGGCGTCGGGCCGGAACGGGGATAAAAGCACAGGAAACCCCATTCGCCCCGATCGCGCAAGAGGGCCGGCGCAGGCCGGCCCTCGTCGCGTCTGCCAGCGCGCACTACAACCCGAACGACACCGCCAGTTCGTCGAGCAGTTCGCGCTGGAAGGTGACGAACCGCTCACCCGGCTGCTGCGCGATCGCGAGGTCGAGCATCGGATCGACAACCTCGGTGCGAATGCCGGCCAGCTCCTCGACGATCGCGAGCCCGCAGAACGGCACGTACGCTTCCGAATAGCCGCCTTCGTGAACGACTACGAGCCGCCCGCCGCAATGGCGCTGCGCGGCATCCTTCACTGCGCGCGTCATGAACCGGTAGCTGCCGGTGTGCAACTGCATGCGCGCGAGCGGATCGACCGCGCTCGCGTCGAGGCCGCTCGCGACGACGATCAGCTCGGGCCGGAAACGCTCCAGCGCCGGCAGCACGATCCGTTCGAACGCATAGCGATACGCATCGTCGCCGCTGCCCGCGAGCAGTGGCACGTTCAGGTTCGCGCCGACTCCCGCGCCTTCGCCGCGGTCGTCCGCGCCGCTGTAGCCGGGCGGGAAGCAACGATCCTGATGCAGCGAGATCGTCAGCGTGTCCGGATCGTCGTAGTAGATCGACTGTGTGCCGTTGCCGTGATGCACATCCCAGTCGATCACCGCGACGCGCTCGATGCCGTGTTTCGCACGGGCGGCCTCGATCGCGATCGGGATGTTCGCCAGCAGGCAGAAGCCCATCGGGCGGTCGCGCAGGCAGTGATGGCCGGGCGGCCGCGACAGCGAGAACGCGTTTGTCGCACGCTCGCCGAGCACCGTATCGACCGCCGCGATCGCGAGGCCGGCCGACAGCGCGGCGATCTCGTAGCTGCCTTTGCCGAACGGCGCGAGATCGCCGAGGTCGCCGCCGTTCGCGTCGCTGAGCGCGCGGAACGCGTCGAGATAGTGTGCGGGATGAATGCGCAGCAGGTCGGTGGTCGATGCCGGCGCGGCGCCGTGCAGGTCGAGCTGTGCGGCCAGGCCCGAGGCCTGCACGAGCGACAGGAAACGGCGCTTCGAATCGGGCGATTCCGCGTAGCCCGCGCTCGACGGCGGCTGGACCCAGCCGCCGACCGGGAAGAACAGCGCGTGCGTGCCGCCCGTATGCCAGAAGGTGCGTTCGTCGGTGAAGAAGGCAATGCGATTCATGGATGTGCGTGACCTGTCACGGTTGGGAGGAAACGGAAGGGCGCGTGCGGCGATCGATGTGGCGCAGCGCGGCGAAAGACACGATCGCGACGGCCGTCGCGGCCGCGAACAGCGCGCGCATCGTGCCGCCGGCGTCGAGCATCAGCCCGGCGAGCAGCGGGCCGGCCGCGAGGCCGGCGCCGATCACGAAATTGAGCGTGGCGACGAGGCGGCCCGACGTGTCGATTTGCGCGACGGTCGCGAGGATGAACGGCAGCACGAACGTCCACGCGAACTTGAACGCGAAGATCGCTGCGCTGTAGCCGCCGGCGTGCCGCATCACGGCGAGCGCGACGAGCGAGGCCGCCAGCAGCGCGTAACCGGCCGCCAGCATCGCGCGCCGCGCAAGCCGGCCGCCCGCGCATGACGCAAGCGCCGCGCCGGCGATGCCCATCACGCTCGCGATCGCGAGCACGTTGCCGGTCGACTGCGGATCGAGCCCGGCATCGCTCGCGGCACGGCTTGCGAACGTCCACACGCTGCCGATCGCGAGATAGAACGTCAGCACCGCGCCGATCGCGAGCATGACGAAGCTTTGCGGCGTTTGCGCCGCAGCGCCGCGCGCGTTTTGCGCAGGCGTGGTGCGCGCGCCCAGCGATGACGGAAAGCCGCGCGACAGCGGCGCCGCGAGCAGCGCGAGCGCGGCGAGCGCGACATACAGCGCGCGCAGCCCGAACGCCGCGAACACATGCGGCAGTACGAACAGGCCGATCGCGCCCGCGATCAACTGGCCGACTACCCACAGGCCGTACACGCGGTCGCTGTTCTCGCTTGTCGCGGCGCTCGTCATGCAGAGCACCATCAGCGAACCGCCGCCGAGCGCGGTGACGGCGCGCAGCGCGAGCAGCGCGACGAAGCCCGGCATCCACAGCGCGGTCAGCAGGTTGCCCGCACCGAACAGCGCGATCGCGAACGCAGCGACGCGGCGCGCGTCGATCCGGCCGAGCCACAGGTACGACGGCACGGTCGCGAGGCTGAACGCGCCGAGTTCGACGAAGAAGTAGGTGCCGATCTGCGATGCGGATAGCCCGAGCTGCGTTGCGAGCTGGCCGGCGACGGCCGGCGCCACGAGCAGCAGCAGCGGCGTGATGGCCGCGAACACGACGAGCGCGACGAGCGTCGAGCGCGCGAAGGTCGAGGCGCGGCCGTCGGGCGGGAGTACGGCATCCGGAGAAAGGGTTTTCATGGCGGGCTCTCGTGTGGGGAATCAGAACAGGTGGTACATGCCGACCATCGCGCCGAACTGCGATGCGCCGGCGAGCGGCGTCGGGTCGTATTCGTAGACGGTCTGCGAACTCTGGCCGTTGTTGCGCGCGTAGCCGAGGTTGACGTAGGCGACGGTGCGTTTCGACAGCGCGTACGTGGTGCTCGCGATGAACAGCGTCGGGTGCCCGATCGCCGGCGTGTGCGAGTCGGTGTGGTAGACACCCGCGTTCAGGCCGATCTCGCTCGACATCTGGTAGCGCGCACCGCCCCAGACGATCGTGCGCGCCGCGTCGAGGTCGCCGGTCAGGCGTTCGACGCCTGCATAGACGGTGAGCGGCAGCGTGGCAAACGCATAGCGCGCGGCGAGCGTGCCGAGTTCGCGGCGTCGTGCGGACGTGTCGTCGGCCGCTGAGATATCGCCGTGCGCCTGATGCAGCACCGCGCTGACCGACAGGCCGTTGCTCGTGTACTGGCCGCCGAGTTCGAGCACGCGTCCGGCGCGCGTATTGCCGGCGACGCCGGAGGTCGCGGCAAGCGCCTCGACATCGAAACCGGCGAATGTCTGCGACTGGTACTTGACCGAGTGGTCGATGAAGTTCGCATTCATCGGCACGATGACGCCCTGGCCGCTGTACGACGCGTACCAGAGCGGGTCGTAGAACAGTGTCTTGTCGAACAGCACGCTGAACTGCCGGCCGAGCGTGACGGTGCCGACGGGCCCCGCGATGCCGACGTATGCGCCGCGGAAGAAGGCGTAGCCGGGCACGGTCGCGGTGCCGTCGTTGAGGTTGAGGCCCTGTTCGAGCTTGAACAGCGCCCGCCAGCCGCCGCCGAGATCCTCGTGGCCCTTCAGCCCGATCTGGGAAGGCAGGATGCCGTAGTTCTGCAACTGCACGGCCGAGTGGCGCCCGTCGGCATGGGTCAGGTATTGCACGCCGGCGTCGAGCGCGCCGTACAGCGTGAGGGACGACTGCGCGTGCGCAGCGACACTGCACGCGGCAAGCGTCACGACGGCCGCGGCCGTGCGGATGAAGCGGGGTTTCGTCACGTGGGGTTCTCCATACCGTCCTGCATCGGTTTGTCGTTGGTGTTGTCGCGACGCAGTGTCCGCAGCGGGAAAACCTTCGAACAGTCGTCCAGATGAACGGTGCGGAAAACCCGCGGGGCACGGCATGCATGCGGCACGCGCCGCGGCGCGGCGTGCTGCGGAGCAGCAACGTGCGGTGCACCGTTCAAATGGATGGGGCTGGCGCCCGTTCCGGCACCGTGGCCCGTCAAAAAAGCCGGTCGCTATAATCGGCCGGTGTCGTTGTGCACATCAGCAGCCCGATCGGGCAGGGGAGCGGAAGGTGAGGATCACGACGGATATCGGGCAGGATCTCGATGCGCTGCGCGACGTGCCGGCCGCCATCGTGCTCGACGACTTCGCGTGGCCGCCGCTGCCGTCCCGGCGCGCCGATTTCGACGGCGTCACGCGCGGCGACGCATCGCAGCGCGAACTCGGGCTGATGCTGCTCGACCTGTACGCGGTTGCCGCCCGGTCTGCCATCGGCGAATTCGAATACCGGTTCTTTTCGCTGCTGCAGGCGCTCATTCCGTTCGACGCCGCCTGGACGGGCGTCGCGACCCATGTGCCGACCGGCCCCGTGATGCACAACAGCTTCCTGTACCGTCTGCCGCACGCGTTCTTCCGCGACTGGAAGCGCGTGCGCGATTGCGACCCGCTCGCGCACCGCACGCTGCGCGGTGCGCACGGTCACGCGGTCCGGTTGTCGGTCGTCGAACCGGGGCTCGATGCCCGGTTTCGCGACTGGTGCGTGAAATACGGGCTCGCGCAACTGATGTGCGTGTGTACGCTCGATCGCCGTTTCGGCCTGACGACGTTCATGTCGATCTACCGCCAGGGCCTGAATCGGCCGTTCAGCGACGACGACGCACGCCGTTTCGAGGAAGTGATTCCGCATCTCGCGGCCGCGCTGACGATCAATCGCGCCGCGCAGCTCACGCGCGAGCGCGGCGATACGATCACACCGGCGGCGCGCGCGCTGTGTGACAACTTCGGCGTGCTCCACCACGCCGATCACGGTTTCGACGACGTACTGCGTACCGAATGGCCGGCTTGGGCTGGTGTGCGCGTGCCGGAGCCGCTCGTCGCGCACCTGCGGCGCCAGTCGGGCCAGCCGTTCGTTGGCGATGCGCTGCGGATCCAGTGCGTGCCGGTTGCGGGGCTGTTCCAGATCGAGGCGCGGCCGCGCTCACTGCTCGACCGACTGAGCCCGCGCGAGCTTGCGGCGATCCGCTATTACGGCGCCGGGCGCTCGCACAAGGAAGTCGCGCAACAGATGGCGATTTCGCCGACGACCGTGCGCCACTATCTGCGCTGCGCGTATCGCAAGCTCGGGATGCACGACAAGAGCCAGATCGCCGGCGTGCTCGGCGCGACCGGCGGCGCGGCCGACGACGAGCCGGTGGAAGCCGGCGGCGAGCCGCGCTGAATCGGTCGAACCCTGCGCGTCGCACGCGCTCGCGTGAATGGTTGTGCCCGCAACCATTGGGCGTTATGCTCGTCAGCTCCCAGGAGACGGAATTCCATCATGAACGACACGAATTCAGGGTCGGTGCGCGCGGCGGTGGTCGGGGTCGGCGCGATCGGCGGGTTGCTTGCGGCCGCGTTGTCGCGGGCCGGCATGACCGTGAGCGCGTACGCGCGCGGCGCGACGCTTGATGCGTTGAACACGCACGGCGTGCGCGTGATCGACGAGGCGGGCGCCACATCGTCGGTTCCGGTGCGGGCGAGCGACGATGCGGCCGCGCTCGGCGTGCAGGACTACGTGGTGATCGCGCTGAAGGCGCAGGCGCTGCCGGCGCTGGCCGCGCGCATTGCACCGCTGATCGGGCCGGATACGGTGATCGTCGCGGCGATGAACGGGCTGCCGTGGTGGTTCACGCACGGGCTCGAAGGGGCGCTCGACGGCGTGCCGCTCGATGCGGTCGATCCGGCCGGTGCTGTGTCGGCGGCGTTGCCGCCCGCACAGGCGATCGGGTGCGTCGTGCACCTGTCGTCGAGTACCGACGCGCCGGGCATCGTGCGCCGCGGGCGCGGCAACCGGCTGATCGTCGGGGCACCCGATGCGCGGCTCGACACGGCCACGGCCCGGTTCGCCGCGGCGCTCGCGGCGGGCGGTTTCGACGTGGAGTCGACGCCCGCGATCCGGGCCGAGATCTGGACGAAGTTGTGGGGCAACATGAACATGAATCCGCTCAGCGCGCTGACGGGGTCGACGTCCGAGCAGTTGCTCGACGATCCGTTCACGCAGGATCTCGCGCTGCGGATGATGGAGGAGGCGGCCGCGATCGGCGCGAAGCTCGGCCTGTCGACCGGGATGAGCGGGCCCGAGCGGATCGCGGTCACGCGCAAGCTCGGCGCGTTCAAGACGTCGATGCTGCAGGATTTCGAAGCGGGGCGCGCGCTCGAGATCGGGCCGATCCTCGGCGTGTTTCCTGAACTCGGGCGCAAGCTCGGCGTGCCGACCCCGTATTGCGACGCGGTACTCGGGCTGCTCCGGCAGCGCGCGACGAACAGCGGGCTGTGACGCGTGCCGGGCGGGTGCATGCGCAACGCGGGTGAGGCGGGGCGCTGCGAGCCGCTTGCCGTGCGCAACGCATGACGCAAAGCGGGCCGCCCGCGTCGCGGTTGAAGCGACCGGGGCGGCCCGTCGAATTCATCGGATCAATACAGCGGGCTCCGTGCCCGTGTTGCCGCTCAGTCGTCCCGCTCGGTCGCGTGCGCGACGACCTTGTCGAGCAGCCTCTCGAACGTCTGGCGTTCGCTGTCGGACAGGCACGCGAGCAAGCCGTCGTTCCACTTGCGCACGATCGGCATGATCTTGCGATGCAGCGCGCGGCCGTCGGCGGTCAGCGCGATCAGCACGATCCGGCCGTCCTCCTCGCTTGCACTGCGCTCGAGCAGCCCCTGGCGCAGCAGCGCCTCGGCCGCCCGGCTCGCCTGGCTCTTGTCGAGGTTGGTGTGGCGCGCGAGATCCATGATCGAGAACGGGCCGAAGGCGCCGACGGCGGCGATCACGCGCGCCTCGGGCAGCGAGATGTCGAGCTTGTGCCGGTACACCTCGCCGATCCCGCGGTCGGAGCGCTTCGTGAGCGCGTGGAGGCGATAGGTCAGAAACTGATCGAGCCCGGCTTGACGGCCTTTCATGTCGAATCCTGAAGAAAAAGGGCGGGCCCGATTGTTCCTGTATCGCGCGCTCGGGTCAACGGTCAGTGTGCACCGTATTTCAGGCGCGTCAATTGCTCCGCTTCGTTCGCGAGCAGATTGGCCGCGTCGCGGATCGCGACGTCGAGCGTGATCGGCCCGGGAGCCGGCGAGAAGCAGCCGGAAAAATGTTCGGACAGGCGCGGCAGCGCGGCCGGGTCGACCGCGCCGGACAGCAGCGACGCGCTCACGCCCGCGGCCTGCGCGTGGCGGCACGCGATGAACGGCGCCTTGCCGTGCAGCGTCTGCACGTCGGAGCGGCCTTCGCCGGTGATCAGCCAGTCGGCGCCGGCGAGCGCCGCGTCGAGGCCGACTTGCCGCGCGACCACTTCGGCGCCCGCTTCGAACTGCGCGCCGAGCATATGCAGCGCGAAACCGAGGCCACCCGCGGCACCGGCGCCCGGCAGGTCGCGGCCACGGCGGTCGAGCGCGGTTTCGAGCAGGTCGGCGAAACGGGCGAGGGCGGCGTCGAGGGTCGCAACCTGCTCGGGCGTCACACCCTTTTGCGGGCCGAACACGGCGGTCGCGCCGTGCGCGCCCGTCAGCGGGTTGTCGACGTCGGACATGCCGATGAATTCGGTTTCCTTCAGGCGCGGGTCGAGCCCCGACGCGTCGATGCGCGCGATGTCGGCGAGCCGCGACGGTACCGGTTCGACCGGCTGGCCGCCCGCGTCGAAGCACTGCAGGCCGAGGCCGGCGAGCAGCCCGGCGCCCGCATCGTTGGTGCTGCTGCCGCCGAGCGCGACGAAGAAGCGGCGCACGCCTTCGTCGAGCAGCGTGCGGATCGCTTCGCCCATCCCGCGCGTGCTGCGCGCGTCAACGGGCACGCTCATGCCGACCGGATCCGTGATGCCGACGATCTCGGCCGTCTCGACGATCGCGGTGCGCGCGTCGATCACGCCGACCGCCGCGTCGCGTGCCGCGAGCGACGCGCCGGCCACCCGCAGCGCACGCCGTGTACCGCCGCCTGCCAGCATCGCGTCGAGCGTGCCTTCGCCGCCGTCGGCCATCGGGCAGCAGCGCACGACCGCGTCGGGGCGGGCGCGGCGGATGCCGGTGGCGATCGCATCCGCGACCTGCTCGGCGGAAAGCGAGCCTTTGAACGAATCGGGCGCGATGACGACGACAGGCGCGGACGGGTGTTGCGGCATGGTGTCTCCGGAAGGCGTGATTGGTGTGAGGAATGAATGGAGCCGCGGCGGCGGCATACCTTCAATCGGAGCTTACAGGATGGCGGGCCCGTGGTGGATACGGCGTTCGGCATAGCGGCGATCCGCGCGCATTGCCGTGCAGAGGGCTGCCGATGCGGGGCAGACGCATGTACGTCGCGCCGATCTGGCGGTGTGAGGAAAATTGTTTGCTAGAATAGTCGATTCTTCCGGCCAAAGCCGTGCTCCGAGCCGCTTGCGCTAGCCATCCGGCGCGTGCAGGGATGGCGTGGCGCTCCGGCGCGGCGAGTGGATGTGACGCACATCACGCCGCAGGCAGGCACGGCAAGGAAAACCCGATTCGCTCGAATAATTTTAGGACGATTGAAGCCATGGCTAACGTTGTTGAGAACCTCGGCAAGCTTGAACGCCGCGTGACGATTTCCCTGCCGAAAGACACCGTGCAGAAGGAAATCGACGCCCGTATCCAGAAACTCGCGAAGACCGTGCGCATGCCGGGTTTCCGCCCGGGCAAGGTGCCGGTGAAGATGGTCGCGCAACAGTATGCGGGTCAGGTCGAGGCAGAAGTGCTGAGCGACAAGATCGGCCAGGAATTCTTCACGATCAGCCGCGCGGAAAACCTGCGCGTCGCTGGCCAGCCGAGCTTCGAGCCGAAGCAGGAGCAGGCTGAAGGTGCATACGCGTTCGACGCGACGTTCGAGGTGTACCCGGAAGTGACGATCGGCGATCTGGCGACGGCTGAAGTCGAGCGTTCGACGACGTCGATCGGCGACGATGAAATCGACCGCACGCTGGACATCCTGCGCAAGCAGCGCGTGCACTTCCACGCACGTGGCGAAGCCGGCGAGCACGGCGACGGCGGCGCGGACACCGCAGCGAAGAACGGCGACCGCGTGACGGTCGACTTCGTCGGCAAGATCGACGATGTCGCGTTCCAGGGCGGCACGGCTGAAGATTTCCCGTTCGTGCTCGGCGAAGGCCGCATGCTGCCGGAATTCGAAACGGCAGCGCTGGGCCTGAAGGACGGCGAGTCGCGCACGTTCGACCTGGCGTTCCCGGAGGATTACCACGGCAAGGACGTCGCGGGCAAGACGGCGCAGTTCACGGTCACGATGAAGAAGATCGAGTGGCCGCACCTGCCGGAAATCGACGGTGAATTCGCGAAGTCGCTCGGCATCGAAGACGGCGATCTCACGAAGATGCGCGGCGAGATCAAGGAAAACCTCGAGCGTGAAGCGAAGCGCCGCACGCAGTCGATCGTCAAGAACCAGGTGATGGACGCGCTGCTGAAGATTTCCGAACTCGACGTGCCGAAGGCGCTGATCGAGCAGGATCAGCAACGCCTCGTCGAAATGGCTCGCCAGGATCTGGCGCAGCGCGGCGTGCCGAACGCGAAGGACGCACCGATCCCGGCCGAGATGTTCGCCGAGCAGGCAGAACGCCGTGTGAAGCTGGGCCTCGTGCTGGCCGAACTCGTGAAGTCGAACAGCCTCGAAGCGAAGCCGGAACAGATCCGCGCGGAAGTGGACGAGTTCGCGAAGAGCTACGAAGACCCGAAGGAAGTGGTCCGCTGGTATTATTCGAACCAGCAGCGCCTCGCCGAGATGGAAGCGTTCGTCGTTGAAAGCAACGTCGTCGATTTCGTGCTGGGCAAGGCGAAGGTGACGGACAAGGAAGTGAGCTTCGAAGCACTCGCGAGCGCATCGGCGCAAGCGTAAGTGTTGCTCTAGCGGCGTGCCGGCTGTCGGAGCGACGGCCCGCACGCCGTTTTTACGTCAAGCGCACGGTTGCCATTAATATGGCGATTGAGCGGGCGGCTTCCTTCCGTTCAATTTTCCATTCGAACAAGGTTCATTGAATGATCACTCGCGCTGAATTGCTGGACATGCTTGCTTCGAACGCGCCGCAGGGTTTCGAGGCGCAAGCGCTGGGGCTGGTGCCGATCGTCGTCGAAACGAGCGGCCGCGGCGAGCGTTCGTACGATATCTACTCGCGTCTCCTGAAGGAGCGCCTGGTGTTCATGGTCGGCGAAGTGAACGACCAGACCGCCAACCTCGTGGTTGCGCAGCTGCTGTTCCTCGAGAGCGAGAATCCCGACAAGGACATCAGCCTGTACATCAACAGCCCGGGCGGGTCGGTGTCGGCCGGCATGGCGATCTACGACACGATGCAGTTCATCAAGCCGGACGTGTCGACGCTGTGCATGGGCCTCGCGGCCAGCATGGGCGCGTTCCTGCTCGCGTCGGGTGCGAAGGGCAAGCGCTTCGCGCTGCCGAACTCGCGCGTGATGATTCACCAGCCGCTCGGCGGCGCACGCGGCCAGGCATCCGACATCGAGATCCAGGCACGCGAAATCCTCTACCTGAAGGAGCGGCTGAACCAGTTGCTCGCGCAGCACACGGGCCAGGACGTCGAGCGCATCGCGCGCGACACCGACCGTGATAACTTCATGTCGAGCGAGGATGCGAAGGCGTACGGGCTGATCGATCAGGTGCTGCTGAAGCGCCCGTGAGCTTAAGTGGGGTGCCGCCCCGATTCGTGCGGCGCCCCTGCGATGTCCCGAACGCCCTGAGCATCTGCGGCAAGCGCATCCAGCCGGCTCCGGTCGCGCCCTAGGCGCGGCGCTCGGAGCATTCGGCGTATCATGTCATTTACCTGTCCGGAGGCTCTACATTCATGGCGGACAAAAAAGGTTCGAACAGCGAGAAGCTGTTGTATTGCTCGTTTTGCGGAAAGAGCCAGCATGAGGTGAAAAAACTCATCGCTGGCCCGTCGGTATTCATCTGCGATGAATGTATCGACCTTTGCAACGAGATCATTCGTGACGAGGCGGCTGCCGCCGGCGTCGAGGCCAGCCTGTCCCGGTCGGATCTGCCGAGCCCGCAGGAAATTCGCGACATCCTCGATCAGTACGTGATCGGCCAGGAGCGCGCGAAGAAGATCCTCGCGGTGGCCGTGTACAACCACTACAAGCGCCTGAAGCATCTCGACAAGAAGGACGACGTCGAGCTGTCGAAGAGCAACATCCTGCTGATCGGCCCGACGGGTTCCGGCAAGACGCTGCTCGCGCAGACGCTCGCGCGGTTGCTGAACGTGCCGTTCGTGATCGCCGACGCGACGACGCTGACCGAAGCCGGCTACGTCGGCGAGGACGTCGAGAACATCATTCAGAAGCTGTTGCAGAACTGCAACTACGAGGTCGACAAGGCCCAGCGCGGGATCGTCTACATCGACGAAATCGACAAGATCAGCCGCAAGTCGGACAACCCGTCGATCACGCGCGACGTGTCGGGCGAGGGTGTCCAGCAGGCGCTGCTGAAGCTCGTCGAGGGCACGATGGCGTCGGTGCCGCCGCAGGGCGGCCGCAAGCACCCGAACCAGGATTTCATCCAGGTCGACACGACCAACATCCTGTTCATCTGCGGCGGCGCATTCGACGGTCTCGAAAAGGTGATCACCGATCGTACCGAGAAAACCGGTATCGGCTTCGGCGCGACGGTCAAGAGCAAGCAGGAACGCGACGCGGGCGAAGTGCTGCGCGAAACGGAACCGGAAGACCTGATCAAATTCGGTCTGATCCCCGAATTGATCGGCCGCCTGCCGGTGGTCGCGACGCTCGGCAAGCTCGATGAAGCCGCGCTGATGAAGATCCTGGTCGAGCCGAAGAACGCGCTCGTCAAGCAGTATCACAAGCTGTTCGCGATGGAGCGCGTCGAGCTGGAGATCCGGCCGGGCGCGCTGCAGGCAGTCGCCCGCAAGGCGATCCGCCGCAAGACCGGCGCGCGCGGTTTGCGTTCGATCATCGAACAGGCATTGCTCGACGTGATGTACGAACTGCCGACGATGAAAGGGGTCAGCAAAGTCATCATCGACGAGAACGTCATCGAAGGTGACGGCAAGCCTTTGCTGATCTACGAGGACACGCCGAAGGTGGCGGGTTCGAACTGACCGGCTAGCCGACGATGTTCTGCGAAAAAGGCCGTTCATGAGACCGTGGGCGGCTTTTTTTCGTTTATCTTGTGGGTAACTCTGACTCGACACGCGGTGGTTACTTTCTTACCGAATATTTCCCGCACTTGAAGGCTTGCAATTCGTTGTGGCGGCCTCAATTACCGAACAATTGATTCCACTCATGGGGAAATGAAATGTCAGGCACCCAACTTCTCCCGCCGGAACGCATCACGCTCCCGCTGCTCCCGCTGCGGGATGTCGTCGTTTTCCCGCACATGGTGATTCCGCTCTTCGTGGGCCGGCCGAAATCGATCAAGGCCCTCGAAGCAGCGATGGAAGGCGGCAAGCACATCATGCTCGTCGCCCAGAAAACCGCGGCCAAGGACGAACCGACCGAAAAGGACATGTACGAGGTCGGTTGTATCGCCAACATCCTGCAGATGCTGAAGCTGCCGGACGGCACCGTGAAGGTGCTCGTCGAGGGCCTGCAGCGCGCGAAGGCGTTGTCGATCGAAGAGCAGGAAACGCAATTCTCCTGCGACGTGATGCCGCTCGAGCCCGATCACGCCGACAGCGCTGAAACGGAAGCGCTGCGCCGCGCGATCGTGTCGCAGTTCGACCAGTACGTGAAGCTGAACAAGAAAATCCCGCCGGAGATCCTCACGTCGCTGTCGGGCATCGACGAAGCAGGCCGCCTCGCCGACATGATCGCCGAGCGTCTGCCGCTGAAACTCGACCAGAAGCAGCACATCCTCGAGATGTTCCCGGTCATCGAGCGCCTCGAGCATCTGCTCGCGCAGCTCGAAGCCGAGATCGACATCCTGCAGGTCGAAAAGCGCATCCGCGGGCGCGTGAAGCGCCAGATGGAAAAGAGCCAGCGCGAGTACTACCTGAACGAACAGGTCAAGGCGATCCAGAAGGAACTGGGCGAAGGCGAAGAGGGCGCCGATCTCGAGGAACTCGAGAAGCGCATCAACGCCGCGCGCATGCCGAAGGAAGCCAAGAAGAAGGCCGACGCCGAGTTGAAGAAGCTGAAGCTGATGTCGCCGATGTCGGCGGAAGCGACCGTCGTGCGCAACTACATCGACACGCTGATCGGCCTGCCGTGGCGCAAGAAGAGCAAGGTCAACAATGACCTGTCGAACGCCGAGCAGGTGCTCGACGAAGATCACTTCGGCCTCGAGAAGGTGAAGGAACGCATCCTCGAGTATCTCGCGGTGCAACAGCGCGTCGACAAGGTCAAGGCGCCGATCCTGTGCCTCGTCGGGCCCCCGGGCGTCGGCAAGACCTCGCTCGGCCAGTCGATCGCCCGCGCGACGAACCGCAAGTTCGTCCGGATGGCGCTCGGCGGCGTGCGTGACGAAGCCGAGATCCGCGGTCACCGTCGTACGTACATCGGTTCGATGCCGGGCAAGATCCTGCAGAGCCTCACGAAGGTCGGCGTGCGCAATCCGCTCTTCCTGCTCGACGAAGTCGACAAGATGGGCATGGATTTCCGCGGCGATCCGTCGTCGGCGCTGCTCGAAGTGCTCGATCCGGAACAGAACCACACGTTCGCCGACCACTACATCGAAGTCGACTTCGACCTGTCGGACGTGATGTTCGTCGCGACGTCGAACTCGCTGAACATCCCGCCGCCGCTGCTCGACCGGATGGAAGTGATCCGTCTGTCGGGCTACACGGAAGACGAGAAGGTCAGCATCGCCCAGCGTTACCTGCTGCCGAAGCAGAAGAAGAACAACGGGCTGAAGGAAGGCGAGATCGACGTCACCGAACAGGCGATCCGCGACATCATCCGCTACTACACGCGCGAAGCCGGTGTGCGTTCGCTCGAGCGGGAAGTGTCGAAGATCTGCCGCAAGGTCGTGAAGATGCTGCTGCTGAAGAAGGCATCGGGTGCGATCAAGGTCGATGGCGAAAACCTCGACACGTTCCTTGGTGTGCGCAAGTACGACTTCGGCCTCGCGGCGAAGGAAAACCAGGTCGGTCAGGTGACGGGCCTCGCGTGGACGGAAGTCGGCGGCGACCTGCTGACGATCGAAGCCGCGGTGATGCCGGGCAAGGGCAACGTGATCCGTACGGGTTCGCTCGGTGACGTGATGAAGGAGTCGGTCGAGGCGGCACGTTCGGTCGTGCGCTCGCGTTCGCGTCGTCTCGGCATCAAGGACGAAGCGTTCGAGAAGCAGGACATCCACATCCACGTGCCGGAAGGTGCGACGCCGAAGGACGGTCCGTCCGCCGGCGGTGCGATGACGACCGCGCTGGTGTCGGTGCTGACGGGTATCCCGGTGCGTGCCGATGTCGCGATGACGGGCGAAATCACGCTGCGTGGTGAAGTCCTGCCGATCGGCGGCCTGAAGGAGAAGCTGCTCGCAGCGCATCGCGGTGGCATCAAGCTCGTGCTGATCCCGGAAGAGAACGTGAAGGATCTCGCCGAGATTCCGGACAACGTGAAGAACGCGATCGAGATCGTGCCGGTCCGCTGGATCGACAAGGTGCTGGAACTCGCGCTCGAGCGTTCGCCGACCCCGCTGCCGCCGGAAGAAGAGGCGAAGGCGGCGGCACCGGTCGCCGATGCGGCGAAGGATGCCGGCTCGACGGAATTCGTCAAGCACTAAGCATTGGGGCACCGTCCTTCCTGACGGTTGTTCACGAAACCCGCGGCGTGGCCGCGGGTTTTTTTATGCGTGTCGGCATCGTGCGCGCGAACGTTTAAAAAATTCACGTCGGGGCTTTGCAAAATGATTGGGGATGAATTAAACTTGCGGGCTCGCTGGTTGTTGATGCCGAAACGCAGATCGCAGCCAGAACGAATCGGAAACGGGTGCTTAGCTCAGCTGGTAGAGCGGCGCCCTTACAAGGCGTAGGTCGGGGGTTCGAACCCCTCAGCACCCACCAGTTTCCTGATTCAGCCAGACCAAGGAGCGGTAGTTCAGTCGGTTAGAATACCGGCCTGTCACGCCGGGGGTCGCGGGTTCGAGTCCCGTCCGCTCCGCCAAAAAATGAAGAAGCCCGCCTTGTGCGGGCTTTTTCATTTGTGTTGTCCGATGCGCCCGCTGGCGGGCGCGTGACAGCGGAGTGGAGGAAGCTGCCTGCGCAGCTTCCGGCGGGACTCGAAGGGTTGCGCGTGCACGCGCATCCGCGGCCTGCGGGATGTAGGCGCGTCCCGTCCGCTCCGCCAAACAATCAAAAATGCCCGCGTTGTGCAGGCATTATTGTTTTGTGCGCCCGGTTGTCGCGTTGCGCTCGCCTGTAGTACGCCTGCTTTTCTCCCGTCCCACCCCGTATGTTGTAATATCGGTCGTTTTGTCCAATTTTCCCGTCACGCATGCTCGATTTCTTCCGTAATCACCAGCGCCTGATGATGGCGCTCCTGCTCCTGATCGTGTTGCCGGGGCTGGGTTTCGTCGGGATCCAAGGCTTCCGCGGCTTCTTTGACGATAGCGCGAACGTCGCGGCAGTCAACGGGCACAAGATCACGCGGGTCGAATTCGACGGCGCGTTCCGCCAGCAGATCGACCAGGCGCGCCAGGCACTCGGCGGGCAGTTCGACATCAAGATGTTCGATACGCCCGAGCACCGCAAGCAGGTGCTCGACGGCCTGATCCAGCAACGCGTGCTGGCAGACGAAACGCAGCGTCTGCACCTGACCGCATCCGACAACGCCGTGCGCGAAGCGCTGATGAGCGACCCGATGATCGCGTCGCTGAAGAAGCCCGATGGTTCGATCGACGTCGAGCGCTATGCGCAACTGCTGTCGTTCCAGGGGATGACGCCCGAGCAGTATCAGGAGCGCGTGCGCTACAGCCTCTCGCTGCAGCAGATTCCGGCCAGCATCGTATCGAGCGCGTTCACGCCGAAGAGCCTCGCGCAACGCCTGTCCGAACTCGCCGCGCAGCAGCGCGAAGTGCAGCCGCTCGTGCTGAAGACGAGCGATTTCGCAGCGAAGGTCCAGCCGACCGACGCGCAGCTCACCGCGTACTATGACGCGCACAAGCAGAGCTTCGCGACGCCGGAGACCGCGACGATCCAGTACCTCGTCTATTCGCCGGCCGCAGCGGCCGCGGGCGCGCAGCCGACCGATGCGGACATCAAGAAGTTCTACGACGACAACCCGACGCACTTCCGCACCGAAGCGCAGGTTCGCGTGAGCCACATCTTCATCGCCGCAGCGGGCAGCGCCAGCGCGGCCGACAAGGCGGCAGCGAAGACGAAGGCCGAGCAACTGCTGGCCGACGTGAAGGCGCATCCAGACCAGTTCGCGCAGATCGCACAGAAGAGCTCGCAGGACGCACCGTCGGCTGCGAAGGGCGGCGACCTCGGCTTCATCACGCCCGGCTCGACGGCAGGCGGCAAGGCGTTCGACGATGCCGCGTTCGCGCTCAAGCAGGGCGACGTGAGCGGTGTCGTGCAGTCGGATCTGGGCTTCCACATCCTGAAGGCAACGGAAGTGAAGCCCGCGGCCGTCAAGCCGTTCGCGGACGTGAAGGATCAGATCGCAGTCGACCTGAAGCAGCAGTATGCATCGAAGGCGTTCACGGACAACGCGGAGGGGTTCACGTCCACCGTCTACGAAAAGGCGAAGACGCTGCAGCCGGCCGCGGACAAGTACAAGCTGACGCTCCAGACGGCTACCGTCACGCCGACGCCGAATCCGCAACTGCCGCCGACGAGCCCGCTGAACAATCCGAAGTTCCTGGCCGCCGTGTTCGCCACCGACTCGGTGAAGAGTCAGAACAACACGCAGGCGATCGACGTCGGCAACAACACGCTGATCTCGGCGCGCGTGACCGACTACAAGGCGGCTGCCGTGCCCGCACTCGACGCGATCAAGGACGTCGTGCGCCAGAAGGTCGTCGCCGAGCAGGCCGCGGAACTCGCGAAGAAGGACGGCGCGGCGAAGCTCGCCGAACTGCAGAAGTCGAAGTCGACCGACGGGTTCGCGGCCGCGCAGAAGGTATCGCGCACGCAGTCGCAGGGCCTGACGCCGGCTGCGCTGAGCGCCGTCTACAAGGTCGATGCGAAGACGCTGCCGGCCTACGTCGGTGTCGATCTCGGTGCGGACGGCTATGCGATCTACCGCGTGAACGCGGTGATCCCGGGTTCGGCGGTCGATCCGCAGCAACTGGCGGCCGCGCAGCAGCAGATGGCGCAGGTCGACGCACAGAGCGAAGGCGAAGCGTATCTCGCCGCGCTGCGCGATCGCTCGAAGGTGAAGCTGTACGGCTCGACGACCAGCCAGTCGCAGAACGGCGACAACTGATAGTCGTTTCGTACGCAACAAAAAGCCCCGCATCATGCGGGGCTTTTTGTTTTCCGGCGAGGACTGCTCGTCAGCCGCGCGGCTTGCCGAGCAGCGGTTTCAGCGCCGGCCACACGTTGTCGAGCAGAACGCCCTGCGCTTGCTGCGCAGGGTGCATCTGGTCGGCCTGGAACATCTCGGGCTTGTTCTCGATGCCGGCCAGCAGGAACGGCACGAGCGGCACGTCGAGATCCTTCGACAGGCGCGTATAGACGGCGTGGAACTTCTGCGTGTAGTCGGGGCCGTAGTTGGGTGGCACGTACATGCCGACCAGCACGACCTTCGCCCGTGCCTGTCGCGCGCCGGCGATGATGTCGCGCAGGTTCTGCTCGGTCGTCGCGAGCGGCACGCCGCGCAGTGCATCGTTCGAACCGAGCTCGACGACGACGATCGACGGTTTGAGTCGCTGCAGCACCGCGGGCAGCCGCGCACGGCCGCCGCTCGTGGTGTCGCCGCTGACGCTGGCGTTCGCGACGCTATAATCGATTCGCTCGGTCGTGAGCCGTTGCCGCAGCAACGCCACCCAGCCGGTGTCGCGCGGCAGCCCGTATTCGGCCGACAGGCTGTCGCCGAGCACGACGATCACGGGCGAGCCCGATGTCGCGGGCGTCGTTGCGGCGCGTGCCGGCATGGTGGCAGCGAGCAGGGTGCCCAGCAGCGCGGCGACCGCCGCGCGTCTTTTCCAGCGAAATGTCGTGTCCATGTTCAAGATTACCGATCCGATCATCGAAGTCCATGACGTGTGCAAGCGGGTCGCCGACGCAACGGGCGAGCTGACGATCCTCGACGGCATCACGCTTGCGGTGACGCCGGGCAGCAGCCTCGCGATCGTCGGCGCGTCGGGGTCCGGCAAATCGACGCTGCTCGGCCTGCTTGCGGGGTTGGACAGCGCGACGAGCGGCACGGTTCGCCTGCTCGGTCGCGCGCTCGACCAGCTCGACGAGGATGCGCGCGCCGCGCTGCGCAGCGGCGCTGTCGGGTTCGTGTTCCAGTCGTTCCAGTTGATGCCGCACCTGACGGCGCTCGAGAACGTGATGCTGCCGCTCGAACTGCGGGGCGGCATCAGCGCGCGCGACGCAGCCGATCGCGCCCGGGCGCTGCTGGTGCAGGTCGGTCTCGGCGAACGCACCGCGCATTATCCAAAGCTGTTGTCCGGGGGCGAGCAGCAGCGCGTCGCGCTTGCGCGCGCATTCGTCACGCGCCCGGCGATCCTGTTCGCCGACGAGCCGACCGGCAGCCTCGATGCCGCCACCGGCCATGCGGTCATCGACCTGATGTTCGAACTCAACCGCACGCACGGTGCCACGCTCGTGCTCGTCACGCACGATGCCGAACTCGCGCGCCGCTGCGCGACGACGGTGACGCTCGACGCCGGGCGCATCATCGCGCCGCAAGCCGCGCCGCGCGGCGCCTGAGTTTTTCGGCCGGCCGCGCAGGCAGGGCTGTGCGGCCGGCATCGGATGACGCCTTTGCGTCAGGGCTTCAGCGTTTCAGCGCCGCGCGGGCGCGCTCGATCAGCGCGGTGGTCGACGAGTCGTGCTTGGCCGGATCGACCGATTCGGCCGACAGGTCGGCTTCCACCACCTTGCCGAGAATCTTGCCGAGCTCGACGCCCCACTGGTCGAACGGATTGATGTCCCACACCGTTGCCTGCACGAGCACCTTGTGTTCGTACAGCGCGATCAGCGCGCCGAGCGTGCGCGGCGTCAGCGCATCGACGAGCAGCGTCGTCGTCGGGCGGTTGCCCGGGAACGTCAGGTGCGGCGCGAGCGCTTCCTTGCCCGGCCCCGCGACCTGGCGTGCTTCTTCGAGCGTGCGGCCGAGCATCAGTGCTTCGCTCTGCGCGAAGCAGTTCGCCAGCAGCTTCGGATGATGGCTCGCGAGCGGATGCTCGGGCGTCAGCACCGCGATGAAGTCGATCGGCACGATCGTCGGCCCCTGGTGCAGCATCTGGAAGAACGCATGCTGGCCGTTGGTGCCCGGCTCGCCCCACGTGACGGCCGACGTCGGGTAATCGACGAAGGTGCCGTCCAGGCGCGCGGATTTGCCGTTGCTCTCCATTTCGAGCTGCTGCAGGTACGACGGCAGGTAGTGCAGCGCTTCCGAATACGGCGCGACGAGATAGCTCTGCGAACCGAAGAAATTCCGGTACCAGATGCCGATCAGGCCGAGCAGCACGGGCAGGTTGCGTTCGAGCGGCGCTTCGCGGAAATGGCGATCCATGTCGTTCGCGCCGGCCAGCAGCTCGTCGAACTGCTCGGGGCCGATCGCGATCATGATCGACAGGCCGACCGCCGACCACAGCGAATAGCGGCCGCCGACCCAATCCCACATTTCGAACACGTTGTCCGCGGCGATGCCGAACTTCACGACTTCGGCCGGGTTCGCCGATACGCCGACGAAGTGCTTCGCGAGCGCGTCCTCGGGGCAGCCGCGCGCGATGAACCAGTCGCGCAGCGAGCGGGCGTTCGTCATCGTCTCGAGCGTCGTGAAGGTCTTCGACACGATGATCGCGAGCGTTTCCTCGGGATCGACCTGTTCGAGCACGCGCGCGAGATCGGCGCCGTCGACGTTCGATACGAAGTGCGTGGAGATGTCGGGCGTTGCGACGTGGTGAAGCGCATGCACGACCATCTTCGGCCCGAGATCGGAGCCGCCGATGCCGATGTTGATCACGTGGCGGATGCGCTTGCCGGTGTAGCCCGTCCACGTGCCGCTGCGCACGGCGCGCGCGAAGGTCGCCATCTTCGCGCGCTCGGCGCTGATCTGTGCATGGAACGGCGCTTGCGGATCGGTCGCGCGCAGCGCGGTGTGCAGCGCGGCACGGCCTTCGGTCGGGTTGACGATTTCGCCCGCGAACATTGCATCGCGGCGCGCTTCGACGCCCGCGTCGCGCGCGAGCTGCACGAGCAGGCGCAGCGTGTCGTCGTTGATGCGGTTCTTCGAGAAATCGGCCGCGAGGCCGCCGCCCGCGAGCGTGAAGCGCTCGGCACGGGTCGGCGTATGGTCGTTTTCCGGTGCGAACCAGTCGCGCAGCCGGGCGTGGCGGATCTGCTCGAAGTGGGATTGAAGGGCAGTCCAGGCGGGGAGCGAATTCAGCGTCATGGCGGTTCGAGTGAAGCGTGAATCGGGAGGAATGCCGCGCCGGCTCATCGGGATCGGAAGGCCGGCGGACGAGAGGGCCCGCCGAGCGGCGGGGCAGTCAGTATAGCGGCGTTATGTGTCGGCGCGCGGCGACGGATAAAAAAGGCGATTGATCAGCGTGCGCACCATCGGCGCGAGCTCGCCGGCCGTGAGTCCGGCCGGGCCCGTGCCGTGTGCGGTCAGCGTGTCGGCCGCGAGGCCGTGCAGGTAGACACCCGCGAGCGCCGCTTCGTACGTCGCGACGCGCTGCGCGAGCAACGCGCCGATCAGGCCGCCGAGGACGTCGCCGGTGCCGCCGGTGGCGAGCGCCGCGTTGCCGGTCGGATTGATCGTCACGCGGCCGTCGGGCGCCGCAATCACGGTGCCCGAGCCTTTCAGCACGACGATGGCCGCATGGCGCGCGGCGAGCGCCTGCGCGGCCGCGATGCGGTCGCGCTGAACCGTTGCGGTGTCGCTGCCGAGCAATCGCGCGGCCTCGAGCGGATGCGGCGTCAGCACGCACGGATTGCCGCGCGCACCGCGCGTGGCGACCGCGGCCGCGAGATCCGCATGCGTCGCAAGGAGGTTCAGTGCGTCGGCATCGAGCAGCGTCGCGGCGTCGTGCGCGAGCACGTCGCGCACGAGCGTCGCCGCGGCCTCGCGCGTGCCCAGTCCGCAGCCGGCCGCGATCGCGGTCATCGCGTCGAGATCGAGGCCGTCGGCCGGGTGCAGCATCAGTTCGGGGAATGGCGGGTCGTACGGCGGCGCGCCGGCGCCGAGGAAGCCGACGTGCACCTTGCCGGCGCCCGCGAACAGCGCGGCGCGGGCGGCCAGGATCGGCGCGCCGCACATGCCCGTGTCGCCGCCGAGCACCGCGAGGCTGCCGAACGTGCCCTTGTGGGACGCGAATGCGCGCGCGGGCAGGGCGGCGGCGAACCGCGCGGGTGTGTTCAGCACGATGGCCGGCGCGGCGAGCGGCGCGACGTCGAGCGATGCGACGTCGATCTCGCCGGCGAGATCCCGGCCTTCGCCGGTATACAGGCCAGGCTTCGCGCCGATGAAGGTGAGCGTGTGAGTGGCAGCGACGGCGACGCCCGCGCCGACGATCTGGCCCGTATCGCAGTCGAGCCCGCTCGGCACGTCGAGCGCGAGTACGTGGCCACCGCTGCGCGCGTGCGCGGCGATGCGCGCTGCCTGCTCGGCGAATGCACCGTCGAGCGCGCGGCCGAGACCGATGCCGAATAGCCCGTCGACGATCCATGCATAGCCGTCCAGCGAAGCGGGTGGCATGGCCGACAGCGGAACGCCAGCTGCGCGCGCGAGGCCGAGCGCCCATTGCGCGTCGTCCGGCTTCACCGGCACCGGCATCCACGCCTGCGTCGCGACGCCAAGCTGCTGGAGGTGCGCGGCGGCAACCAGCGCGTCGCCGCCGTTGTTGCCCGGGCCGACCGCGAACCAGACGGGGCGGTCGTCGCCGGCCGCGCGTTCGGACAGCCAGCGCGCGGCGGCGGCGCCGGCGCGCGCCATCAGCGTATGCGGCGGCAGTGCCGCGGCGGCGGCGGCTTCGGCCGAGCGCAGGTCGGCGACGCGTAGCAGCGCAATGGGATCGGAATCGGGGAGCGGGCGGGTAACGGTCATCGCGGGGTCGTGGCGGCTGGCAAGGCGGCCGCCGGGGACGGGCCCGCGGCGGTCAGGTCGTGAAGCGCCCGGCGCGCAGCGCGGCGAGCGTGTCGGCGGGCCAGTGTTGCACGTCGCCGCCCAGATAATCGGTCACCACTTTAGCAGACCCGCACGCAAGCCCCCAGCCGGCCGGGCCGTGCCCGAAATTGACGAACACGCGCGGATGCGGGGTCGGACCGACGACCGGCAGGCCGTCCGGCGACAGCAACTGCATGCCTTGCCACGACAACGCGGCCGAGATCCTGGCGGCACCGGGCACCCAGTCATGGACGGCCTGGCCAAGCAGCGCGAGCGCCGCCTCGGACAGCGGCTCGGCGAGCGGCTTCGCGGTGTCGGGCACGCCCTGCAGTACGGCGCCGCCGCCGACGCGCAGCCTCTGGTGAGTGGGCGTGATCGAGATCCGCTTGATCGAATCGATGACGTTCAGGTGCGGCACGTGTTCTTGGTAGGCGATCGGCGCGGTGAGCGTATGGACGCGCACCGGATGCAGCGGCAGGCGCCAGCCGAGCCGGGCGAGCAGCGGCAGGCTGCCGGCGCCGGCGGCGACCACGATCGCGTCGGCGGAAATCACGTCGACCTCGCGCGCGTTCGACGCACGCCGGTCGCCGGGCGGGACGAGCTCGACCGCGGCGCGGCCGGTGTCGACGCGGATCGCGGCGACTTCCGCGCCGAAACGGAACTGCACGCCATGCTCGTCGAGCGCCTGCTTGACCAGCTTCGTGAACAGCGGGCAATTCCCGGTGCGTTCGGTCTCGAGCAGCACGCCGCCGGCAAAGCCGGGCTCGGCCGGCACCGACGGCTCGATGGCCGCGCATTCGTCGGCGGAGAGCAGGCGGTACGGCTGGTCGAGCGTGCGCAGCAGGTCGAGCGCGGGCTGCATCGCGTCCCAGTCGCGCGGGTCGCGCACGACGTGCAGGATGCCGGGCTTCTGGTCGAATTCGAGTTCGAGGTGCGTCTCGATGTCGGCGAGCGTGTCGCGCGATGCGTCGATCAGCGGGCGCAGCCGCGCGTACTGGGCCGCGAACGCTTCGGGTTCGCGCAGCGTGCCGAGTTGCTTGACGAAGCGGCGCACGCCGCCGTTGAAGCCCGGTTTGTAGACGATGCCGCTGTCGCGCGGCTGGCGCTGGCGCATGAAGGTCGGGCCGAACCAGACGTCGAGCGGGCTCGGCTGCAGCGCGCCGCCGTCGCCGTAGGTCGCACCCTGCGCGACGGTCGCGTGGCGTTCGACCACGCACACGCGGTGGCCAGCCGCGCGCAACTGGTAGGCGGTGGCGACGCCGCTGATTCCGCCGCCGATGACGATGACATCCATGGATTGCTTCGATGACGGGCGGCGCGCAGGCGCCGCCCGGTGAGAATTCGCTGAGGGCCCCGGCCCGGTGAACCCGGAATGATAGCGCCAAAATCGCGGGAAACGGCGCCGGGCGAGCAGCGATCGTGCGGCCGCGCCACGGCCGCCGGTTGCCGCGCCCGCGCGGGGCGGCCCGGCGGGCGATTCGTGCGCGGCGCGCACCGCGGCACCGTTGCGGTGCATGCAGGCTGCCGATCGGCCGGTCTTGGGCGACCGACTTCCGGGTATAATTACGGCCTTCGTGCGACACGCACGCTCGTGTCCGGGTAGTCCCAACGTAAGGGACATCGACTAGCAGTGTCTGGAGGGGAAACCTTGACCGGCTGCGAGAAGTACACCGCGGTGCATCACGAAGAAGCGCGAGCTTCCGAGTGCAACTGCCCACAAGCGCTGTACTTTTATTGGTAACGAAGCGAACCCGGTTGGGTACTCCGGGTGTCGCCATAGGCGGTGTTCGGTGTGCTGCATTCAACTGGACATCGCATTGCATTGGCCTGATTACCGTCAGGACCCGCCCAGTCAGCGGCTTCACCTCCGCCGACTCGGTGGGGTGTTGTATGCAATTCCTCAAGACATGCGTGGCTTGGGGTTTCGAAGCTTGAGACGAGCGAAAGCTCGGTGTGTCATTGTTCAATCTCTCAGTGGTCGGGAGATAGTGAACCTGTTGTACGACCAGCAGTAGCCTAGGGAGACATGCGTCACTGGTAACGGTGGGGTGTGAAGCTCTCCCGACAATGAAGCCCCCGGATGTATCGGGCGCGCGGAGATCGTGAGATCGCCACGTGGAGATTCGGAGCAGCAATCGGATCAAGGAGCTAGGCTGACTGGCAGGGTCAACGTAAGTGAACTGCTGATAAACCTCGTAATAATTGTGGTGCCAAAGCTGCTGTTAGGCATCGACCAAAAGGTGCGCGGTCGGATAACCCGCTGAAGGTTCGGGTTACGTCGTCATCGGACCGCCGGGGAAGAGGCAGGACCTAAACCAGTCGTGTGACACGCCGGGAACGTGGTAAGCCCGTATGGCTGCCGGGCCATTGGCTCGGCAGGCAGACCGCAAGGGATGTTGTTGGCCGTGCGGGTATGGGAGGACGGAAAAAGCGAATGCCGGGCTGTAATGGCTCGGATAGGGGTTGAGACATCACCCCACGCGAAAGCGGGCAGACTTCCGTCTGGTCTACCGTCGCAAGACGGCTGACTAACCCTCAAGCTGAAATAGTGATTGCTGGTGGTTTCTTAGCCATCAGTGTTGTTCTTTCCCTTGTGGGAGCAAAACGCTCCCGCAAGGGGCGTGCTGCTTTCCGCGAAGGGATTCACTTCTTTGAGCAGGAGAGCAGCATGAAAGTATCTACCCGTAAGGGTGGGTCTGCGCTTTCCCATGCGCCGAACCACTGGCACGACGTTGATTGGCGCCGCGTGGAACGGAACGTGAGAGGGATGCAGATTCGAATTGCGAAGGCAACGCGGGAAGGTGACTGGCGCAGGGTGAAAGCCCTGCAACGGATGCTGACCCGCACGTTGTCCGCGAAGTTGTACGCGGTACGACGTGTTACGCAAAACCAAGGTGCGCGAACGGCTGGGGTCGATCGCGAACTGTGGGACACGCCTGAGAGCCGATGGGAAGCTGTCGGCAGGTTGAAGCGGCGCGGATATAAGCCTCTGCCATTACGGAGGGTCTTCATCCCCAAGGCCAATGGGAAGTTACGCCCCCTGGGCATACCGACCATGCGGGACAGGGCGATGCAAGCCTTGTACTTGCTGGCTCTGGAGCCGGTGTCGGAATCGACGAGCGACCCGAACTCATATGGGTTTCGGATCAACCGCTCAACGGCCGACGCCATGTCGCAGTTGTTTGTCTCTTTGGCTCAGAAAGCTTCGGCCCAATGGGTTCTGGAGGCAGACATCAAAGGCTGCTTCGACTACATCAACCATGACTGGCTGGTGAACCACGTCCCAATGGACAAGGGGATTCTCCGGAAGTGGTTGAAGGCTGGCCTGATTTACGAAGGGCAGCTACAGGCGACTGAGGCCGGTACGCCACAGGGAGGCATCATTTCCCCGACGTTGGCCAATGTGACGCTGAATGGGCTTGAACGAGAACTTGCGGGGCATCTGAATGCCACGTTCGGGATTGTTCGGGCCAAGAAGCTGAAGGTGAGAGTGGTGCGGTACGCCGACGACTTCGTGATCACCGGCACTTCGCAAGAGGTGCTAGAAAGCGACGTCAGACCTTGGGTAGAAGCCTTCCTCGCACAACGAGGACTGCAACTTTCCGAGGAAAAGACGCGGATCGTCCACATCAACGACGGTTTCGATTTCCTTGGGTGGAATTTCCGGAAGTACTCGGGAACGCTGCTCATCAAACCGAGCAAGAAGAACGTAAAGACGTTCTATCGCAAGGTCGAGGAAACAATCAGCGGTAACAAGGCGGCGAAGCAGGAGAGCTTGATCCTTCTGCTGAACCCGATGCTACGAGGATGGGCGCAGTATCACAGCCCCGTAGTTGCCAAGCAGGCGTACACCCGCATGGAGCATCTAGTGGTCAGGAGGCTCTGGCGGTGGTCGAAACGGCGGCATCCAAACAAGGGTAAAGACTGGGTGAAGAGGAAGTACTTTCACACGGTCGGAAACCGTAATTGGGTGTTCGCGGCGCCCACGGTGCGCGAAGACGGCAGTAAGGGCCTTCTGGAGATGTACCAACTCAGCGGTACGGAAATCAGAAGGCACAAGAAGGTGAGAGGGGACTTCAATCCCTTCGATCCCACGATGGAGCAGTACGGCGAAGAGTTGCGGCAGGAGCGTATGTGGAATTCGATGCGCTACCGGAAGCAATGGGCTTCGCTGTACATGTCACAAAGCGGCTGTTGTGCGCACTGTGGCAGTGCCCTGACGGACGAGACGGGTTGGCACGATCATCATCTGGAATATCGGATGCATGGCGGATCGGACTCTCTCTCCAACCGGGTTTTGCTACATCCGGACTGTCATCGGCAGGTGCACGCCGGTAAAATTGCAGTAACTAAGCCGGTCTGGCCGTAGGCCAGATTTTGCTCTTGTAGGCTTGAGCCGTATGCGGGGAAACTCGCACGTACGGTTCTTAGGGGGCCCTTCTTCCGTAAGGAAGGGGGGCTACCCTACCTTTCGCCCCACGTCGCCACCTCGCGCGACTCATCGACGTCAGTCCAGCCCATGGCTCACTTCTCGTGTTTTCCCGGCGCTTCGGCCCTCTCCGATTTCCGTCAAACCCGTCTGCTCGACACGCTCAGGCAAATCGACGCCAACATCGTCGCGGTGCGCGGGCAGTTCCTGCACTTCGTCAATGCGGCCGAGCCGCTGTCGGCCGACGACAGCGCGCGCATCGACGCGCTGATGCACTACGGCGCGCCGTTCGAACCGGCGGCCGAGAAGGGCACGGCCGAGACCTTCGTCGTGCTGCCGCGCTTCGGCACGGTCTCGCCGTGGGCGAGCAAGGCGACCGACATCGCGCAGCACTGCGGCCTCACGCACGTGCGCCGCATCGAGCGCGGCATCGAATTCACGGTCACGCTGAAGTCGGGCCTGCTCGGCGGCAAGAAGGCGCTGTCGGACGACGCACGCGCGGCCGTCGCGGCCGCGCTGCATGACCGGATGACCGAAAGCGTGGTCGCCGCACGCGACGACGCGAAGCACCTGTTCGACGAACTGCCGGCCAAGCCGCTCGCGAGCGTCGACGTGCTGGGTGTCGGCCGCGGCGCGCTCGAACGCGCGAACGCCGAGCTGGGTCTCGCGCTCGCCGACGACGAGATCGACTACCTGGTCGACGCGTTCCGCAAGCTCGAACGCAACCCGACCGACGTGGAACTGATGATGTTCGCGCAGGCGAACAGCGAACACTGCCGCCACAAGATCTTCAACGCGCAGTGGACGATCGACGGCGAAGCGCAGGACATGTCGCTGTTCGCGATGATCCGCAACACCGAAAAGCTGAACCCGCAGGGCACGATCGTCGCGTATTCGGACAACTCGTCGATCATGGTCGGCGCCGAAGCCGAACGCTGGTTCCCGCGCAACGCAGGCGCTGCCGGCGAGCCGGGCGAGCGCTACGGCCGCCACACCGAGCTCACGCACACGCTGATGAAGGTCGAGACGCACAACCACCCGACGGCGATCTCGCCGTTCCCGGGTGCGGCGACCGGCGCGGGCGGCGAGATCCGCGACGAAGGCGCGACGGGCCGCGGTGCGCGTCCGAAGGCCGGCCTCACGGGCTTCACCGTGTCGAACCTCGATCTGCCGGACGCCCGCCAGTCGTGGGAAAACGCACGTGACGCGGCGCAGCCGGTCGGCGAGCGCAACCCGAACGACGCGCACGGCCCGTATGGCCGCCCGGACCGCATCGCGTCGCCGCTGCAGATCATGATCGACGGCCCGCTCGGCGGCGCCGCGTTCAACAACGAATTCGGCCGCCCGAACCTCGGCGGCTACTTCCGCGTGTACGAGCAGAACGTCGGCGGGAAGGTGCACGGCTATCACAAGCCGATCATGATCGCGGGTGGCCTCGGCAACATCGCGGATCAACATACGCACAAGCACGACGTGCCGGCAGGCTCGCTGCTGATCCAGATCGGCGGCCCCGGCATGCGGATCGGGATGGGCGGCGGCGCCGCGAGCTCGATGGCGACCGGTGCGAACACGGCCGAACTCGACTTCGATTCGGTACAGCGCGGCAACCCCGAAATCGAACGTCGCGCGCAGGAAGTGATCAACGGCTGCTGGCAGCTCGGCGCGGAAAACCCGATCCTGAGCATCCACGACGTTGGTGCGGGCGGCCTGTCGAACGCGTTCCCCGAGATCGTCGACGGTGCGGGCAAGGGCGCGCGCTTCGAGCTGCGCAAGGTCGCGCTCGAGGAATCGGGCCTGTCGCCGCGCGAAATCTGGTCGAACGAAGCGCAGGAGCGCTACGTGCTGGCGATCGCGCCGGCCGACCTGCCGCGCTTCGAGGCGATCTGCGTACGTGAGCGCTGCCCGTTCGCGGTGGTCGGTGTCGCGACCGACGAACGCCAGCTGAAGCTCGTCGACGACGAAGCGACGGGCACCGACGAATACCCGGTCGACATGCCGATGGAAGTGCTGCTCGGCAAGCCGCCGCGCATGCATCGCGACGTCACGCGTGTGGCGACCGAGCGCGCACCGGTCGACGTGACGGGCATCGCGCTGTCGGAAGTGGCGGTCGACGTGCTGAAGCACCCGACGGTCGGCAGCAAGTCGTTCCTGATCACGATCGGCGACCGCTCGGTGGGCGGCACGTCGGTGCGCGACCAGATGGTCGGCCCGTGGCAGGTGCCGGTGGCCGACTGCGCGGTCACCGCGCTCGACTACGCGGGCTTCAAGGGCGAGGCGATGACGATGGCCGAGCGTACGCCGCTCGCGGTGATCGACGCGCCGGCATCGGGCCGCATGGCGGTTGGCGAGGCGATCACGAACATCGCGAGCGCGCCGATCGCGTCGCTCGACAAGCTGAAGCTGTCGGCGAACTGGATGGCCGCATGCGGCACGGCCGGCGAGGACGCCGCGCTGTTCGACACGGTCAAGGCGATCGGCATGGAGCTGTGCCCGGCACTCGGGATCGGCATCCCGGTCGGCAAGGATTCGCTGTCGATGAAGACGAAGTGGGACGAGCAGGGCGTCGCGAAGGAAGTGGTGTCGCCGGTGTCGCTGATCATCTCCGCGTTCGCGCCGGTCGAGGACGTGCGCCGCCACCTGACGCCGCAACTGCGCCGCATCGCCGACGCAGGCGACAGCGTGCTGATCGCGATCGATCTCGGCCGCGGCAAGAACCGGATGGGCGGCAGCATCTTCGCGCAGGTCACGCAGCAGGTCGGCGACACGACGCCGGACGTCGACGATGCGGAAGACCTGAAGCGCTTCTTCAACGCGATCCAGTCGCTCAATGCGCAAGACAAGCTGCTCGCATACCACGACCGCTCGGACGGCGGCCTGTGGGCGACGGTGTGCGAAATGGCGTTCGCGGGCCACGCGGGCGTGTCGCTGAACGTCGACATGCTGACGCTCGACCCGAACCACGAATCCGACTACGGCGACGCGAAGGACTGGGCGAAGCAGACGAGCGGCCGCCGCGACGATCGCACGCTGCGTGCGCTGTTCTCGGAAGAGCTCGGCGCTGTCGTGCAGGTGCGTGTGACCGACCGTGACGCGGTGCTCGGCGCGCTGCGCGAGTTCGGGCTGTCGGCGTGCTCGCACGTGATCGGCTCGGTCAACGACCGCGACGTGATCGAGGTGTACCGCGACGCGAAGAAGATCTTCGACGCACCGCGCAGCGAACTCCATCGCGCCTGGAGCGAAGTGAGCTGGCGCATCGCGCGCCTGCGCGACAACCCCGCGTGCGCGGATGCCGAATACGACACGCTGCTCGACGTGGCCGATCCGGGCATCTCACCGGTGCTGAGCTTCGATCCGGCCGACGACATCGCCGCGCCGTTCATCGCGACCGGCGCACGGCCGCGCGTCGCGATCCTGCGCGAGCAGGGCGTGAACTCGCATCTGGAAACGGCCTACGCGTTCGACCGCGCGGGCTTCGACGCGCACGACGTACACATGAGCGACCTGCTCGCCGGCCGTGCAACGCTCGCCGATTTCGCGGGTGCGGTCGCATGCGGCGGCTTCTCGTACGGCGACGTGCTGGGTGCGGGCGAAGGCTGGGCGAAGACTGTCCGCTTCAACGCGAACCTCGCCGACATGTTCTCGGCATTCTTCGCGCGTCCCGACACGTTCGCGCTCGGCATCTGCAACGGTTGCCAGATGCTGTCGAGCCTCGCGTCGATGATCCCGGGCGCGGAAGCGTGGCCGAAGTTCACGCGCAACAAGTCCGAGCAGTTCGAGGCGCGCTTCTCGTTCGTCGAAGTGGAGAAGTCGCCGTCGATCTTCTTCGCGGGGATGGAAGGCTCGCGGATTCCGGTCGCGGTTGCGCACGGCGAAGGCTATGCGGACTTCTCGCAGCAGGGCGACATCGATCGCGTCGCGGTCGCGATGCGTTTCGTCGACCACCGCGGCGAAGCGACCGAGGGCTATCCGTTCAACCCGAACGGCTCGCCGGCCGGCATCACGTCGGTCACGACGGCCGACGGCCGCTTCTCGGTGCTGATGCCGCACATGGAGCGTGTGCATCGTACGGTCGCGATGAGCTGGCACCCGGAAAGCTGGGGTGAAGCGAGCCCGTGGATGCGCGTGTTCCGTAACGCGCGCCGCTGGATCGGCTGATCGGGATGATGTTCGACCCGAATGCGCCGGTCGAGGTCGTCACGCTGCGCGACGCACGCGCGAGCGAGGCCGACGCGATCGGTCGCGTGATCGTCGCCGCGTTCGCGGGCGAACCGGAAGGCGGGCAGTTCGAACGGCGGATCGTCGACACGCTGCGGGCGGACGGTGCGTTGAGCGTCTCGCTCGTCGCGGAGCGCGACGGCCGCCTGATCGGGCACGTTGCGTTCTCGCCGGTGTCGATCGGCAGCGAACCGTCCGACGGCTGGTACGGGCTGGCACCGCTCGCGGTACTGCCCGACTGCCAGCGGCAGAGCATCGGCGCGGGGCTGGTGCGCACGGGGCTCGACGCGTTGCGCCGGCTTGGCGCGCGCGGCTGTGTCCTGCTCGGCGAACCCGCGTACTACACGCGGTTCGGCTTTGCGCCATCCGGCGACATCGTGTTCCCGGGCGTGCCGCCCGAGTATTTCCTCGCGCTGTCGCTCGACGATTCGGCACCGCGCCCGTCGGGCGACGTCCGCTATCACGACGTGTTCTATCCCGCGTAGCCTGCGCCTGCGGTGCGCGTGAATCCGGCACGGGAAAGGCTGCTCTTCGGAGCGGCCTTTTCTTTTGTCGGGCTGCGGCGCAGCGTGACGCACCGGCAGTCAGCGCGGGGGCAATAAAAAAGCCGCTCCGAAGAGCGGCTTTTCGATGCGCGTGCGACGCGTGCCGGCGTTACTTGACAGTTGCCTGCTGGCGCAGACCTTCCTCGAACGCCTGCAGCTTCTGCTGCACGAGCTGCTGCGCGATCTGCGCCTTCACCTGATCGAACGGCGGCGGGGCGATGTCGCGGATGTCGTCGACACGGATGATGTGCCAGCCGTACTGCGTCCGCACCGGCGTGTCGGTCATCTGGCCTTTCTGCAGCTTCTGCGCGGCCGCCGCGAATTCCGGCACGTACGCCTTCGGGTCGGACCAGTCGAGATCGCCGCCGTTCTTGCCCGAGCCCGGATCCTTCGAGTACTGCTTCGCGAGATCCTCGAACTTCGCGCCGGCCTTGATCTTCGCGATCAGGTCCTTCGCCTGCTGCTCGTCGCTGACGAGGATGTGGTGCAGGTGGTATTCGCGGTTGCCGCCGGTGCTCTTGACGAGGTCGTCGTAGCGCGCCTTCACTTCGGCGTCGGTCGGCTGGTTCTTCTTCAGGAAGCTCTCGATCATCGAGCGCAGCACGACGGTCTGCTGCGCGACGGCGACTTGCGCCTTCACGTCCGGACGGTTCGGGATGCCTTCACGGATCGCTTCCTGCATCAGGATTTCGCGGTTCACGAGTTCCTGGCGCACGGCCTGCTGCAGTTGCGGGCTGTCGGTCTGGCCTTGCTGGACGAGCTGAGCCACCATCGCGTCGGCGCGCGACTTCGGAATCGGCGTGCCGTTGACGACGGCGATGTTCTGGGCAAATGCCGGTGCCGCTGCGAAAGCAGCCGCCGCGACCCACAGGCGGGGGGATTTCAGGATCATCGGGAATTCCTAATGAGACTAGATTGAAGATTCGTTGAATTCTTCGGGCGTGTAAGCCACGATCGCGAGCGCGTGAATGCCGCGCTGCATCGCATCAGCGAGCGCATCATACACCAGCCGGTGCCGCGCGACGCGCGGCTTGCCGGCGAAGGCGGCCGACACGATCGTGACCGTGAAGTGGCCGCCGGCGGACGCGCCGGCGTGGCCCGCGTGCTGCGCGCTGTCGTCGCGCACGGTGAGCGACAGCGGGGCGAGCGAGGCGGTGAGGCGCGCTTCGATCAGTGCGATGCGTTCGTCGGGCGATGCGTGGAGAAAGGTGTCCGTCATGTCACTCGTCCTTCAGGTATTTCGTGAGCCACAGGCTCTGCAGGATGATGAACACGACCATCGCGCCCGTCGTGCCGAACAGCTTGAAGTTCACCCATTGCGATTCGGTGAAGTTGTGCACCACGTACAGGTTCGCGACGCCGAGCACCGCGAAGAACAGCGCCCATGCGACGTTCAGCTTGTCCCACACGGGGTGCGGCAGCGTGAGCTGCTTGCCCATCATCTTCTCGATCAGGTTGTTGCCGAACGCATAGCGCGCGGCGAGCAGCCCGATCGCAAACAGCCAGTACAGCACAGTCGGTTTCCATTGAATGAATTTCTCGTCATGCAGGACGAGGGTGGCGCCACCGAAGACGACGATCACGCCGAGGCTGACCCACAGCATCGTGTCGACCTTCCGGTGCCGGAAGGCGACCCATGCGACCTGGGCCAGCGTCGCGACGATCGCGACGGCGGTGGCGGTAAAGATGCCCCAGACCTTGAAGGCGACAAAAAACAGGATGATCGGAAACAGATCGAACAGGAATTTCATGGCGCTCGCAGCTGCGTGAAAGGCCGCTTGCGCGGCCTTTCACCGTTGTAGGGACCCGCCAGGCACCGCTGGAGCGGATCGGGCGGCGACGAGTGGCGCCCCGCGGATCCGCCCGGCGCCGCTCATTCGTTTTCGGGTCGGGACTCGAAGTTTAACGCAGCCGAATTGATGCAGTACCGCAAACCGGTCTTGTCGCGCGGGCCGTCCTCGAAGACGTGGCCGAGATGCGCGCCGCAGTGGTTGCAGCGCACCTCGACGCGTACCATCCCGTGCGAGTAGTCGACCTTTTCGTCGATCACCTCGCCGTTGAGCGGCTTGAAGTAGCTGGGCCAGCCGCAGCCCGAGTGGAATTTGGCGCCGGATTCGAATAGCGGCGTGCTGCAGACGACGCAGTGGTAGATGCCGGTGTCTTCGGTGTCGGTGTATTCGCCGGTGAACGCACGCTCGGTGGCCGCGTGCTGCGTGACTTCGTACTGCATCGGCGTGAGCCGGCGGCGCAGCTCGGCGTCGTCCTTCTCGTACGGGAAGGTCTTGTCGTCGGAATCGTGGGACATGTGGGGTTCTCCTGATCGGTCGGTCGATACGCGCGGGTTGGGGCTCAGGACGAGCAGCTCACTTCGAGCGACCCGGCCCAGTCGGGCGGCAACGCGGCGTACGCTTCATGCTCCGGTTGTTCGTCGAACGGCCGACGCAGGATCTGCGCGAGCCGCTCGACTTCCGAAAAATCCTTTTCCTTCGCGCGCCGGATCGCGACTTCGGCCAGATGGTTGCGCAACACGTATTTCGGGTTCACGCGGTTCATCGCGGCGGCACGTGCCGCATCGTCGCGCGTTTCCTCGGACAGCCGCGCGCGGTAGAGGTTCGCCCACGCATCGAACGCGTCGCGGTCGATGAACAGGTCGCGCACGGGCGCGTCACGGCTCGCGTCGTGCTTCGAGATCTGCGCGAGTTGGCGGAACGTCAGCGTGAAATCCGCGTGGCTCGCATGCATCGTCTCGAGCAGCTTGTTGGCGAGCTCGGCGTCGTTCTCGCGTTCGAGTTCGAGGCCGAGCTTCGCGCGCATCGCGCGTTCGAGCGCGGGGCCGAAACGTTCCGGGAACTTCGCGAGCACGGCCTGCGCGTCTTCCACTGCGCGCTCGGCGCGCGCATCGTCGTCGGCGATGCCGTGCTGCAGCCCGATCAGCGGCAGCAGTGCCTGCGCGAGGCAATAGCAGTTCCAGTGCGCAATGCGCGGCTGCATCCGGTACGCGTAGCGCCCGCTCGTATCCGAGTGGTTGCAGATGTGGTTCGCGTCGAACGCATCGACGAAGCCGAACGGGCCGTAGTCGATCGTCACGCCGAGGATCGACATGTTGTCGGTGTTCATCACGCCGTGGCAGAAGCCGACGGCTTGCCACTGCGCGACGAGATCGGCGGTGCGCAGCGTCGCGGCTTCGAGCAGCGCGAGGTACGGATCGTCGGCGCGACGGCACTCCGGATAGAAGCGGTCGATCACGTGATCGGCGAGCTGGCGCAGCAGGTCGGGGCGATCGTTCGAGAAGAAGTGCTCGAAGTGGCCGAAGCGCACGAAGCTCTCCGACACGCGCGTGACGACGGCCGACGTCTCGATCTCCTCGCGCACCACCGGCTGGTCGGAACCGATCACCGTCAGCGCGCGCGTGGTCGGGATACCGAGGTGATGCATCGCTTCCGAGCACAGGAATTCGCGGATCGACGAGCGCAGCACCGCGCGGCCGTCGCCCATCCGCGAGTACGGCGTGCGGCCGCTGCCTTTCAGCTGCAGCTCGTAGCGGCGGCCGCCCGTGCCGGTGCGTTCGCCGATCGTCAGTGCGCGGCCGTCGCCGAGCTGGCCGGCCCACACGCCGAACTGGTGGCCGGAATACACCGATGCATACGGCATCGCGTTCGCGGGCCAGTCGCGCGTCGGGTTGCCGGCGAACAGCTCGGCGAAGCCGGGTTGCGCGGCGACCGACGGCGGCAGGTCGAGCAGATGCGCGACTTCGTCGGAAAAGCCGACGACGTATGGCGCGGCAAGCGGCGCAGCCGGCAGCCGCGTATGAAACGCGTCGCCAAGGGTGACGAACGCGCCTTCGGCGGGTGCGCCGAGCGTGGCAGCGAGGTCGGGGAGGGTGTCAGCCGGATCGGCTGCGCTTCGGGAAAACGACATGTTGAGCGCCTCTGGGTAAGCCGATATTGTAAGGCGGCGCCGCGCCGCCCGCATGGTGACGCGCGCACCGTGCGCCACGCCCGTCCGGGGCCGCTGACGGGCGCGTTGCAGAGGCACCGATTCGCATCCTCACGGAGAACAAGACGATGGGTAAGCCGTTGCTGGGCCAGATGATGGACATGCCGTTGCTGGTGTCCTCGCTGATTTCTCATGCCGCGCGGCATGCCGGCGACACGGAGATCGTGTCGAGGCGCGTCGAAGGCGATCTGCATCGCTACACGTATCGCGATTGCGAACGCCGCGCGAAGCAGCTGGCGCAGGCGCTCGCGCGGCTCGGCGTCGAGACCGGCGATCGCGTCGGCACGCTGGCGTGGAACGGCTACCGGCATCTGGAAGCGTATTACGGGATCGGCGGCATGGGCGCCGTGTGCCACACGATCAACCCGCGCCTGTTCCCCGAGCAGATCGCGTACATCGTCAATCACGCGGAAGACCGCTACGTCTTCTTCGACATCAATTTCGCACCGCTCGTCGACGCCATCGCGCCGCAATGCCCGCACGTGAAGGGCTGGGTCGCGATGACGGACGCCGCGCACCTGCCGTCCGGCACGACGCCGTTCCTCTGCTATGAAACCCTCGTCGAAGCGGAGGACGGCCGCTACGACTGGCCGCGCCTCGACGAGCAGCAGGCGTCGGGGCTCTGCTACACGTCGGGCACCACCGGCAACCCGAAGGGCGTGCTGTATTCGAACCGCTCGACCGTGCTGCACGCATACGGCGCCGCACTGCCCGACGCGATGAACCTGTCCGCGATGGACGCCGTGCTGCCCGTCGTGCCGATGTTCCACGTCAACGCATGGGGGCTGCCGTACGCGGTGCCGCTCACGGGCGGCAAGCTCGTGCTGCCCGGCAAGGATCTCGACGGGAAATCGCTGTACGAGCTGATGGAAGCGGAGCGCGTGACGTTCTCCGCGGGCGTGCCGACCGTGTGGCTCGGTTTGCTCAACTACATGCGCGAAGCCGGCGTGCGCTTCTCGACGCTGAACCGCACGGTGATCGGCGGCTCCGCGTGCCCGCCCGCGATGCTGCGCACCTTCGAGGACGAATACGGCGTGCGCGTGATCCACGCATGGGGGATGACCGAACTGTCGCCGCTCGGCACGCTCGCGAAGCTCAACTGGGCGCAGTCGCAGCGGCCGCTCGACGCGCAGCGCAAGCTGCTCGAGAAGCAGGGGCGCGTGATCTGCGGCGTCGACATGCGCATCGTCGGCGAGGACGGCCACGAACTGCCGTGGGACGGCGTCGCGTTCGGCGAGCTGCAGGTGCGCGGCCCGTGGGTGATCGACCACTACTTTCGCGGCGAGTCGTCGCCGCTGTCGGACGGCTGGTTCCCGACCGGCGACGTCGCGACGATCGACCCCGACGGCTTCCTGCAGATCACCGACCGCAGCAAGGACGTGATCAAGTCGGGCGGCGAGTGGATCAGCTCGATCGACATCGAGAACGTCGCGATCGCGCACCCGGGCGTGGCCGAGGCCGCGTGCATCGCCTGCGCACATCCGAAATGGACCGAGCGCCCGCTGCTCGTCGTGGTGCCGCGCGAAGGGGCGAACCTGAGCCGTGACGCGCTGCTCGCGTTCTACGAAGGCAAGGTCGCGAAATGGTGGATTCCCGACGACGTCGTGTTCGTCGAATCGCTGCCGCACACCGCCACCGGCAAGCTGCAGAAGCTGAAGCTGCGCGAGACGTTCCGCGATTACGTATTGCCGACGGCGGTCTGCGCGCCGTAGCGCCGACGCCCGGGCCGGGAAGGGCTCGCGAAGCGGTCGCCCGATCCGTCCCCGGATCGGGAACAAAATTCAAATTGAACGACCGTGCTTTTTCGTTGTATGCTGCCTCAGTTCATTCGGACATGCGGCTGTTCGACCGCGCACAATGAAGCGCAGCCACCCCGGCGCGCGATGCATGGAGGCAGGCAGATGGCAGTGGATTACTCGACTCGTGACGGCGTAGCCGTCCTTACGCTCAACAATCCGCCCGTCAACGGGCTCGGCCTGTCGACCCGTCAGGGCGTCATGGACGCGCTCGATCGCGCCGCGCAGGACCCGTCGGTCACGGCCATCGTGCTGACCGGCGCGGGACGCGCATTCTCGGGCGGCGCCGATATCACCGAATTCAATACGCCGAAGGCGCTTCAGGAGCCGACGCTGCACACCGTGATCCGCGCGGTGGAGGCGAGCGCGAAGCCCGTCGTCGCGGCGCTGCACAGCGTCGTGATGGGCGGCGGCCTCGAGCTTGCGCTCGGCGCGCACTACCGCGTCGCGGCACCCGGCGCGCAGGTCGCGCTGCCCGAAGTGAAGCTCGGCCTGCTGCCGGGCGCGGGCGGCACGCAGCGCCTGCCGCGCGCGGTGGGGCTCGAAACCGCGCTGAACATGATCGTGTCGGGCGCGCCCGTGCCGTCGGAGCAACTCGCGAAGAGCGGGCTGTTCGACGAAATGGCCGACGGCGACCTGCTCGACGCGGCCGTCGCGTTCGCGGGCAAGGTCGGCGCGCAGAAGGGGCCGCATCCGCGCGTACGCGATCGCAAGATCGTCCACCCGAACGCCGCGGGCTTCATCCAGTTCGCGCGCAATTCCGCGAAGGCCGCCGCACCGAATTTCCCCGCTCCGCACAAGTGCATCGACGCAGTCGAGGCCGGCGTGCTGCATGGCTTCGACAAGGGCAGCATTGCCGAGCGCGAGGGTTTCGTCGCGCTGATGATGACGCCGGAAAGCCGCGCGCTGCGGCACGCGTTCTTCGGTGAACGTGCGGCGAGCAAGATTCCCGACGTGCCGGCCGATACGCCGCTGCGCGAGATCCGCCGCGTCGGCGTGATCGGCGCGGGCACGATGGGCGGCGGGATCGCGATGAACTTCATCAACGCGGGCCTGCCCGTCACGCTGCTCGAGACGAAACAGGATGCACTCGAGCGCGGCGTCGCAACGATCCGCAAGAACTACGACGCGCAGGTGAAGAAGGGCAAGCTCACGCAGGAGAAGCTCGACGCGCGCATGGCGCTGATCACGCCGACGCTGTCCTACGACGACCTGAAGGACGCCGACCTGATCGTCGAGGCCGTGTTCGAGGAACTCGGCGTGAAGGAGCAGGTGTTCACGAAGCTCGACGAAGTCGCGAAGGCGGGGGCGATCCTCGCGTCGAACACGTCGACGCTCGACGTCGACAAGATCGCGGCGTTCACGAAGCGTCCGCAGGACGTCGTCGGCATGCACTTCTTCAGCCCGGCGAACGTGATGAAGCTGCTCGAGGTCGTGCGCGGCGCGCAGACTGCGAAGGACGTGCTCGCCACCGTGATGGCCGTCGCGAAGAAGATCCGCAAGACGGCGGTCGTGTCGGGTGTGTGCGACGGCTTCATCGGCAACCGGATGATCGAGCAGTACATCCGCCAGGCGCTTTTCATGCTCGAGGAAGGCGCGCTGCCCGCACAGGTCGATCGCGCGATCGAGAAGTTCGGTTTCGCGATGGGGCCGTTCCGGATGAGCGACCTCGCCGGCAACGACATCGGCTGGGCGATCCGCAAGCGCCGCTACATCGAGCAGCCCGATCTCCAGTATTCGAAGATCGCCGACCGCCTGTGCGAACAGGGCCGCTTCGGCCAGAAGACGGGCGCCGGCTGGTATGACTACGTGCCGGGCGAGCGCAAGGCGAAGCCGTCGTCGCTCGTCGACGAGATGGTCGTCGCGTATTCGAAGGAGCGCGGCGTCGAGCGGCGCAAGATCGGCGACGACGAGATCGTCGAGCGGCTCGTGCTCGCGCTCGTCAACGAAGGCGCGAAGATTCTCGAGGAAAAGATCGCATCGAAGGCGTCCGACATCGACATGGTCTACCTGACCGGCTATGGCTTCCCGGTGTGGCGCGGTGGCCCGATGCTGTACGCGGACGTGGTTGGCCTCTACAACGTCGAGCGCGCGATTCGCCGCTACGCGGCGGCACCGAACGGCGATGCATGGCAGCTCGCGCCGTCGATCGCGGAGCTCGCGAAGGCTGGCCGCGGGTTCAACGGCTGACGCGCCGGATCGCGGCGCGACGCACACCCGGAGAAACGCAATGAAACGCACCGACGACGTACTGCTCGTGATCGACGTGCAATACGACTTCATGCCGGGCGGCGCGCTCGCGGTGCCCGACGGCGACGCGGTCGTGCCGGTGATCAACGCACTGGCGCAACGCTTCGACCAGGTCGTGCTGACGCAGGACTGGCATCCGCGCGAGCACGTGTCGTTCGCGGCGAACCATCCTGGCCGCGAACCGTTCTCCACGCTCGCGCTGCCGTATGGTGAGCAGGTGCTGTGGCCCGTCCACTGCGTGCAGGACACCGAAGGCGCGGCGTTGCATCGCGACCTCGACATCCCGCATGCGCGGCTCGTGATCCGCAAGGGCGGCGACGCGCAGGTCGACAGCTATTCCGCGTTCGTCGAAGCCGACCGCACGACGCGCACCGGGCTCGCGGGTTATCTGCGCGAGCTCGGCGCGAAGCGCGTGTGGTGCTGCGGGCTCGCGACCGACTACTGCGTCGCGTGGTCGGCGCTCGATGCGCGCGCGGCCGGTTTCGAAGCCGCGGTGATCAACGATGCGTGCCGCGCGATCGACCTGAACGGGTCGCTCGCCCACGCATGGCAGCAGATGCAGGCAGCGGGCGTCGCGCATGTGACGTCCGCGGGCGCGCGCCCGGCGGCGTAGCGCCTTCCCATTCGATTCAGGACATGAAGCAGGACCGAAGGAGACTCGCATGACCGAAGCCGTAATCGTATCGACCGCCCGCACGCCGCTGGCGAAATCCTGGCGCGGTGCTTTCAACATGACGCATGGCGCGACGCTCGGCGGCCACGCGGTCGCGGCCGCGCTCGAACGCGCGAAGCTCGACCCCGCACGCGTCGAGGACGTGATCATGGGCTGCGCGAACCCCGAAGGCGCGACCGGCGCGAACATCGCGCGGCAGATCGCACTGCGCGCGGGGCTGCCCGTGAGCGTGCCGGGGATGACGGTGAACCGCTTCTGCTCGTCGGGGCTGCAGACCATCGCGCTGGCTGCGCAGCGGATCATCGCGGGCGAAGGCGAAGTGTATGTGGCAGGCGGCGTCGAATCGATCTCGTGCGTGCAGAACGAGATGAACCACCACATGATCCAGGAAGGCTGGCTCGTCCAGCACAAGCCTGAGATCTACTGGAACATGCTGCAGACGGCCGAGAACGTCGCAAAGCGCTACGGCATCTCGAAGGAGCGGCAGGACGAGTATGGCGTGCAGTCGCAACTGCGTGCCGCGGCCGCGCAGGAAGCCGGGCGCTTTCGCGACGAGATCGTGCCGATCACCGTGCTCGCGGGCGTGGCCGACAAGGCGACGGGCCGCCTGTTCACGAAGGAAGTGACGGTCTCGGCCGACGAAGGGATCCGCCCCGACACGACGCTGGAAGGCGTGTCGAAGATCCGGTCGGCCGTGTCGGGTGGCGTGATCACCGCCGGCAATGCGAGCCAGTTCTCGGACGGCGCGTCGGCATGCGTCGTGATGAGCGCCGACGCTGCGCAGCGCGAAGGGCTGCAGCCGCTCGGCGTGTTCCGTGGTTTCGCGGTGGCCGGGTGCGAGCCGGACGAGATGGGCATCGGCCCCGTGTTCGCGGTGCCCAAGCTGCTGAAGCAGGCGGGGCTGAAGGTCGACGATATCGGCCTGTGGGAACTGAACGAAGCATTCGCGGTGCAGGTGCTGTACTGCCGCGACACGCTCGGGATTCCTGAGGATTGCCTGAACGTGAACGGCGGCGCGATCGCGGTCGGCCATCCGTACGGCGTGTCGGGCGCGCGCCTGACGGGCCATGCGCTGATCGAAGGCAAGCGGCGCGGCGTGAAGTACGTGGTCGTCACGATGTGCATCGGCGGCGGGCAGGGCGCGGCCGGCCTGTTCGAAATCCTCTGATCTTTGGCAGGGGGGCGGCCGCGGTTTCGCTTCGGCGAAGCGGGCGGCCGCGACGCGAATCGGTGGGACTGGATCGCCATTCGAAACAATCGGGAAGCAAAAGGCGTGCACCCGGCAATGCCGTTTCCCCTTACTTGTCAAACGAATTGCCCCACCTATACTTGCTCTGACATTTGCCTTTCGGCACGATGGGCCGGATCGTGCGTCGTGCGATCCGTACCGCGAAGGTTCGAACCAACGCAGCAGACCGACCGGGGACCGAATGAGTACGACCTATGCAGCCGGGGAACCGCCGCGCGTCGTCAGCGCGGCCGCGAGGCTCTACGCGAAATGCCTGCTGGTCGGATTCGCGTTGCTGCCCGCCTATCTGATCGCCTATCTGTGGTTCTTCAGCGACCCGCACGTCGTGTTCGAGAGCCACGCGTTCCATGAAATCGCGATTGCTGCCGCGACGCTCGAAGGCGCGTTCGTCACCTACGTGACGTGGGTGTGCTACCGGTCATCCGGCGAGCCGCTGCTGCGTTGGCTGACACTTGGCTTTCTCGGCTTCGCGATGATCTATGCGCTGCACGGTGTGTTCACCGGGATGGCGCATCACAACATCTGGCTGTTCCTGCTGTACGGGCCCGCGTCGCGGCTCGTGATGTCGATCCTGCTGCTCACGGGCCTGCTGTCGTATTCGCGTCCGCCCGATCGGATCGAGAGGCGCACGAGCGTGCGCACGTGGCTGCCGTGGATCGTGTTCTTCGTGATCGTCAACGCGGCCGTGGCATACATCGCGTATTCGCCGGTCGCGGGCGCGCTGGGCACGCGGCTGTCGATGGAAGGCGGCGCGCTCGTATTCTCGCTGCTGAACGTCGCCGTGCTGCTCGCGCGGCGGATCCGCTCGCCGCTGATGGTGATTTACGGCGTGTCGATCATGGCGTTCGCGCTGTCGTCGCTCGCGTTCATCCTCGGCAAGCCGTGGAATCACATGTGGTGGCTGGCGCACGCGATTTTCGCGGGCGGCTTCTTCCTGCTCAGCTACGGCGTCGTGCAGGCGCTGCAGACGACCCGCTCGTTCTCGGCGATCTACAGCCAGGAAGACCTGATGAGCCGGCTGTCGGAATCGATGGCGCGTACCGAGAGCGCGCTGCAGGAACTGCGGCGCACGAACCAGAAGCTCGAATACATGGCCGCGACCGATCCGATGACGGGCGCGTCGAACCGCCGGCAGTTCATCGCGCAGGTCGAGCGCGAGATGGTGCGGGCCGAGCGCGACGGCACACCGTTCTGCCTGCTCGCGCTCGATCTCGACAATTTCAAGAACATCAACGATGCGTACGGGCACCAGATCGGCGACGAGGTGCTGCGCGGCGTCGTGCGCCAGTGCCTCGATGCGATCCGGCCCGCCGGCGGGCTCGCGCGGGTCGGCGGCGAGGAGTTCATGGCGCTGCTGCCGGATATGCCGCTCGAAGGCGCGCGGATGACGGCCGAGCGTGTGCGGTCATCGATCGCGAGCTCGCCGTTCGGGCTCGATTTCAAGCGCGTGCAGGTGACGGTCAGTGTCGGTGTCGCGCAATACGGGGCCGACGGCAGCACGGTCGATGCGTTGCTGCGCGTGGTCGACGAACGGTTGTACCAGGCGAAGCGGGAGGGGCGAAACCGGGTCGTCGCGCGGTGAGCGGATGCCGCTATCCGTAGTGGATATTCCTCGATGACGCGTTGCATCTGCGCGGCGAAGTCACGGTATCGGGACAGGCGACGGGGAAGTCGGCGGCAATCTAGCGTCCGGGATAGTGGCGGTGGCGTTCTATCTGCCGACCAAGCAGGGCATGAAGCTGTGGATTCCGGTGCCGATCGAGCACAAGGGCGGCGGGTTGACGCCGAACAGCACGCCCGAATCGGAGTTCGGCTTCTTCCACCTTAACCTCAAATGCGTTGCGGAAGCATCGCGCGGCGGCAGCCTGCTGGCCGAAGCCGGCCTTGAATTCGAGCACGGTCGCAATGACGTCCAGCAGATCAAGGGGCGCCCAAGACGCCCAACGCTCCGGCGTTGCTGCAACCGAAGATGGGCGTGACCATGTTCGACGCGAAAGCCGATATGCGCTACGGCGGATCGGCAGCAACCTGAACGAACTCCGTCCGGACGCAGCCGTCGCGATCGAACGCGTTCTGTCGCCGGTGCAAATCACGAACGAGCTGAGCGACATTTGCCAGTACGTCCCTCCGAACCTCACTGAAAGCGGCGACGCGCAGCTTGCCCGGAACACGATCGCGGGTTTCATCGGGATGGGGCAGGTTGCCATGATCGAGCGCCACCAGCGCGACGAGCCGGCCCCGGGCTACCGATGCGCGTTCAGCGATGCACATGACTAGGCGATGCAGGTTGGTACGAGCGCCGCATGGCTCGATTCCACGCCGACGGCCGGCGGCGGTACCATGGCGGCCTGACGACGTAGAGCTGAACGCGTGTATGAACGGTGAGGTCGGGATTGGTGAGTGATTGGCGGAAGTCGATGCGAGGAAAATCGAAGGGGTTGCTGATCGGCGGTGCGTTGCTGGCGTCATCTGCCGCGATGGCTGCGATCGATACGAAGGCGCCGCCGGACAAGGCGCGGCTGATTCGCGAGATTACGACGCCGTCGCCGCCGAAGGAGGTGTGGGAGCACATCAGCGTGGTCGTCCAGTGGACGTTTGGCAAGGTGCATGACGACACCATCCGGATTCTTCAGGATTACTTCAGGTCGTTGCCTGCGCCGACCGAAGCGGAACTCGCCGATTTCCGTCGCGACATGACCAGGGAGTGGGTGCCCGTCAAGCGCGGTACGTTCCTGATGGGCGATTTCGGCCCGCAGACGTCCGCCGAGAAGTTGCCGTATTCGGCGAACGAGGGCGCGGCGCCGGCACACGACGTGACGCTCGACGGCTATTCGATCCTCAAGCATCGCGTCACGTACGCGGAGTACGACATCTATACGCGCGCCAATCATTTGCCGTCGATCCTGACCGACTCGGGTTTCAACTTCCAGTTTCGATTCCCCGATTTTCCTGCCGGTGACGTGACGTGGCAGCAGGCCCGCGATTTCTGCACGTGGCTGGGCAAGGAACTGAACGCGCCGGTGGATTTGCCGACCGAGGCGCAGTGGGAGTACGCGGCGCGCTCGCGCGGGGAACTCTGGGTCATTCCGAGCAAGGCAGTCCCGGTCGTCGACGGCAAGTACGGTCTCACGGACCTCGACGACACCCTGGTGCGCATGGGGCAGGGCACGAGTTCGATGCCGGAGGTCAGCCGTCCGGTCGGCACCTATGGCGATAACGGCATCGGCATGTCGGACGTGTTCGGCTACGGACGAGAATGGACGTACGACTGGTTCGACAAGAACTATTACCGTCACAGCTCGAAAGTGAATCCGCGCGGGCCCGAGGCGGGCACATTGCGCAGCGTGCGCAACGGGACGGACAGTCGAGTGCGGCTCGTGATCGATCGTCGCGGCGAGCAGCCCGACAAGAAGGATGTCGAGCTGGGTTTCCGTTGCGTGTTGAATCTGGCCGGGCCGGTGGGGGATCCCGAAACCGGACGCCATGCGATCGCGCCAACGGCGTCGGCAAGTTTGGTAGGCTTGGAGCCCGCTACCGTTTACCGAATTGATGCAGTCGGTCATTGATGCGATTCGATATCCGTCATTTGCGGGACTGACGATTTTGCGACAGAGCGACTCTTCATCGATGGTCGATGGTCGATGGTGGGTGACGTCACCTTCACTCCGGAGAATGCGCCGTGCTGCACGTACCCGACGATTCAGTGGTCGTATTGGTTGATTTTCAGACGCGGCTGATGCCGGTGATCCACGAAGGGGTATCCGTCGTCACGCAGGCTGTCCGACTTGCCCGTATTGCGCAGATAGTCGGGGTGCCGGTGATGGGTACCGAGCAGAGCCCCCTCCAGCTGGGCCGGAACGTACCGGAGATCCAGGAGCTGTGCGCGAACACCGTCGTCAAGGACCATTTCGACGCGTGCGCGGAGGGCCTGGTCGAGGCATTGCCGGCCGGGCGCAATAGCGTCATCGTTGCCGGTTGCGAGGCGCACGTGTGCGTGTTGCAAACGGCGTTCGGGCTGTTGCGCAGCGGCCGCAAAGTCACCGTGGTCAGCGACGCCGTGGGATCGCGCAAGACGATCGACCGGGACGCGGGGATCGCTCGGCTCGGGGCGGCGGGAGCGCAAATCGCGACGGTCGAGATGATCGGGTTCGAATGGCTGGGCTCCAGCCGTCATCCGCGTTTTCGCGATGTGCTGCGCCTGATCAAGTGAGTCGCGGCGCCGGTGTGCTGACGGAAGCCGCGCTCCTGGCGCCGGATGCGTGAATCCCGGGATGCCGGCCATTGGAGCCGGCAGGTTGGGTAGGCTTGCTGCCGGCGGTTGCGGGCGGGATCCTCGCGTCGGCGGGCGACACGGAGAAAAATCGGGCATCGTGCGCGAGCGCCCGGTCGCGACCCTCCGGCACGGCGACGACAGTCCTCGTTGAACTGTCACGCCGGCTCGAAACCTCGCCGTCGCGCGGGTGGCGAGGTTTCTTGGCCGCCGGCGGCGTTCAGGCTGCCGCCGCCTGATGAGCCGAGTCGTGCTGCTCGCCACCCAGGATATCGATGAGACTGGTCAACATCCGCTCCAATTCACCGGTCATCAGCGTGACATCCGAGTCGAAGCGTTCAGCGTCGTTCTGCGCGGTCGGATCTGCCGCTTCCTTGATCACGTCGAGCGGCGTCACGCGCTTGATCGTCAGCGACGGCGTCAGCACGAAGGAGATCCGGTTGTCCCAGGTCATCGCAAGGCGCATGCATTGTTTGCCGGCCTCGATGTGCCGGCGCATGTCGGTCGCTTCCAGCGCGTGGCCGACGTATCGCACCGTGGCGCCGCCTTCGCCGCTCGAGCGCAACTCGGCGTCCTGGTCCACGGTGAATCCGCCCGGCGCCTCACCGGACAGCAGCCAATCCGTCATCGCGGCGACCGGCGAACGCACCACTTGAACGCCGGCGAGCGGCAACTGATCGATCGATTTGACGAGCAGGCCGCGAACGTCGTCGGCAAGCGCCTGTGAAGCCGCATCGATGACGAGCCAGCCGTTCGCCGTATCGATCCACACGCGGGTATCGCGGCGAATGGTGAACGCGCGCGGGAGCAGTTCGTCGGTAACCTGCTCCTTGAGTTCGCGCATCTGTTTTCGCCCGACCTTGAAGCCCTGCTGCTCCTCGACTTCAAGCGCGCGGTCCTTGGTCACCTGATTGACGACCGACGCCGGGAGCAGCTTCTTTTCGGCACGAAACGTCAGCAACATCTGCCGGTTGATCGAATACACAAGCGCACCGTCGTCACACGGCGACGCCCATCCGTGACTCTGCATCTCGACGCTGTTGCCCGGCTGAAACGCGTGGGGCGCCAGCCATTTTTCCATCTGATCGGGGGTAACGGCCCAAGGTGCCGGAAGACGATGAAGCTGAAGGTTCTTGAACCACATAGGAGTACGGGCAAAGCGCACCATTCTATATGACGGTGATGATTGCGGTGCAGATTCGATCGCTCGGCGTGACGGTCTGGATCGTTGACGGTTGTAGTGCTGGGTAGGTGGGCGTTGCTCACCAAATTCGCCGTGGAAGGGACGCCATGCTCTTCGACCCGGCGCATCAAAGTATGCACATCGTGTGCGGTGGCTGAGCGCATCGGGCGGTTTCCGATGTACGGGTATGCATCGGCTTCGAGCATGCGCAGCATCTCGCCAAAGTGCCGCTCGGCCACGTCTTCCGCTTCTACTCCAGCCACTCGTCGCTGACTGCTCGAAAAGTTGCTTTGCCTTCGTTGATCCGCGCCGACAGGACTTCCTGTCGCTCATGGGATGGGTGCAGTCCCTTCTTGACGAACTCGCGGGGACCGTCGCATTCAGCAAGCGCGTCTTGCATTGGCATACATGAAAGTAAGTTATTGATTAATAAAGAATGTATTAACGAAGAAGGCGATTGATACCCCCTCTAATACCCCCTTTTTCATGTGCTGGAACGGCTGGCCGCAGCGCCACCATGGACGTTGAGCCGTTCGATTGGATTCGTCGCTATCCGGCCGTTGTTGCTGATGGCGAGCGGCAGCCATATGCGGTCGTTGGGTCTCGCGTCGATACGGACAAGCAAACATCAACTCTGCGCTCGACAGCGGTCCTACTGATACCGCTCAAACCCCTCTCATCATCGGCCGAAGCGGACGACCGCTCGCCACTTAGCACACCGCGACGCGTGCATCTCACTTGGACGCGTGGATCAGACCGTTTCCGTCAAGGGCGTTCCGACGTCGCGATCAGCAATTCGATGTCTTTGATCGCGATATGGCCGTAGCGCAACTCGATTGCGCCCATCTTCGCCAGCGCCTGCAATTCCTTGTTTAGGGTCGTGCGGCTCATGCCCAGCATCATTGCGATGTTGTCCTGCGAAGTTTCGATCGTGCGGCGCCGACTCGCGGCATGCGTGAGGTCGCCGCGCGCCAGAAGGACCAAGCGTCGCGCGACGCGCGTGCGCGCGCTTCGAAGCGCGACATCCGCCAGGATCCCGAACGCGTCCACCAAGCGTCTAGCTTCCATCACTGCGATGGCCCGTGCGAACCCATTGCGCAGCATCAGCGCGTCAAAGTGCAACGCGCTGACGACGAGCAACTCTGTGTCCTCTAGCGCGACTGCCGTACCGGTCCGAACTTGCCGATCGAGCAGCATAGGTTCGCCGAACCAGATGCCGGGTTCAAAGATGGTCAAAATCGCCTCACTGCCGTCGGCATGAACGATGAAGAACTTGATCGCCCCCTTTGCGATGCCAAAGAAACCGTCACGCGCGTCGTTGAACGGCTCCCCCTGCCGAAACAGAATTTCCCCCTGGGCGAGGCGCGAGGGGCGAGCGGCAGTCAGCAGCGCATCGGCGTCGGCTCTGGGCAAACTGGCGAACCACGGATTGTCGAAGAACACTTGCATGATCGATTGACATTGGTAATAGCCCTGAATCGACAAGAATTGAACAGTCTTGCCGAAACAACTTCAGCATCATGGAGCGACTGTCACTCATATGCAAGTCGCGATGAACACCAGCCATCCCCGCACCACCTGTACCCGCATCCACTCGCTTGCTCATGACGGCGGCCAAGCCGCGGTCTGACGATTCCACCGCGACTTCGAGCATCCCGACGGCGCGTTGGCGTCGCGCACCCTTTCGCACTCAAGCTCGAGCGCCATCGGGCTCGGGCATCGCACACATCACCGATATTAGGAAGGAGACGAGCAGTATGAGTATGAATTTGATGTATGGGCTGATTGCGCTTGCCATCGGTGGATTCGGCATGGCGGAAATCATCAGCCGGCGCTATCGCGACACTGTTCATGCAACCGCCAACGACACGAAGCTAGAGCTTTTGATGTCAGTCAGCCTGTTTGCATTTATGCAACCGGTGATCCTGCTCGCCACCGACAAGCTTTGCCACTGGCTCGCGCCCGATCTTCGTAATGCGTGGTCCACACTGCCCTGGTGGGCTATGGTCTGCATCCTCCTGATCGCTGACGACATGACGCAGTACTGGTGGCATCGGGTTTCCCATTTGGAGCTGTTTTGGCCGCTGCACCGCGCACACCATTCCGCGTCGTACATGAGTATCCGCATCACTTACCGGAACAATTTCTTTTACTACCTGATGATGCCGGGCCTGTGGATCGGCGCCGTGCTGCTTTATCTCGGCTTTGGCAGCATCTATTTCGCCTATGCAGTGATCAAGCTCGTGGTGATACTCGGCGCCCACTGCGCCTGGGCTTGGGACGAGCCGCTCTATCGAGTCCGAACGCTGCGCCCGGTCATGTGGGTTCTCGAACGGACGATCTCCACCCCGGCCACCCATCGCGCGCACCACGCGATAACCAACATGGATGGCATCGGCTACTACAAGGGCAATTTCGGCAATCTGCTGTTCCTCTGGGACGTCATATTCGGCACGGCGCACATCACGCGCCGCTACCCCGCCGAAGTCGGCCTGCGTGACGATCAGTTGTTCGGACCAGAACGCTGGGATTACCAAATGTTCTACCCGCTGAGGCAATCGGGGCGCGAGTGGAGCGCGCTGAAGTTCGGCGGGCGGATTTACAGCGACGAATCGGAGGTGGAGAACTCGCCCGTTAAACCGACCCAGTCCGACCTTTAGATGGCAGGCAAACCGCATGTCAGAAAACGCAACATGAGTAGGAAGAACATTGGAGTTCAGCATGAATCAGAGACTTGAAGGAAAGAAGATCGTGGTGACCGGGGGCTTCGGTGCGCTCGGCCGAGCGGTCGGCAACGCATTAACCCAGGCCGGTGCACAGGTGGCGCTCGTCGACAAGGCGCCGACGCCATTCGATCTGCGAGCAGACTCGTTCGCCTGGGGTGAAGTGGATCTCAATAACGGCGAGGCTGCGCGCAATTGCTTGAGGGAAGCGGCCGAGGCGCTCGGCGGCCTCGACGGGCTCGTCAACGTCGCGGGCGGGTTTGTCTGGGAAGTCGTCGAGAACGGCAACGTCAAGACGTGGGATCTCATGTATGAGATGAACGTGCGCACCGCGTTGCTGGCTACGCAGGCCGCGCTGCCTTACCTCCTTCACAGCGGAGCGGGGAGCATCGTCACCGTGGGCGCACTGGCTGCGGCGCAGGCAAAAGCCGGTATGGGCGCGTATGCGGCATCGAAAGCGGCCGTGGCACGGCTGACCGAAGCGCTCGCCGAAGAACTGAAGGATCGCGGGATCACGGTCAATGCCGTACTCCCCAGCATTATCGATACTCCCGCCAATCGCGCCGCGATTCCCGGCGAAGACGTGTCTCGCTGGGTGGATCCCGTGGCATTGGCGGGCGTGATCGCGTTCCTTCTTTCCGATGCCGCATTACCGATCACCGGGGCGCTCATCCCTGTCAAAGGGCGAGTCTGAGCGATCCGCATTGAACTTCGGACGACGCCTGCCCGCGGCGACCCGTCGCATGCAGGCACTAAGCCTCACCTTCGGCTAAGTTCGAGGTCTCGGCTACGCGCCGAGCCATATCGCCGAAAATCGCCGGTCAGTTCGGACATCAATTCAAATCGTGCGTTTAACACACGATGCTCGATTTGCACGCGTAGCGCCCCATCGGCGGCGCAGCGGCGATACCAACGAGAAGCATCTCACGTCAAAGCTGTTTTATCAGAACGCCTCCGCTCGCTGAGCGATGGAGCGCACGAGTTGCCACACCGTAGTTTTTCCATTCAGTCCGCTGCAAGCGGCAAGAAAAAATTGGAGACATGCATGCGTCTGGTCGTCTTGGGAATTTGCGGGGCCACGCTGGTTTGCGCCATGAGTAGCGCATCGGCTGCCGATTCGAGTGTCACGTTGTACGGCGTGACCGACGTCTTCGTTCAATACCTCGACAACGGTGCCAAGCACTCGTATTCGGAAAAAAGCGGCGGCTCGACTGGTTCACAGTTCGGGCTCGCCGGTGCCGAAGACCTAGGGGACAGCCTCAAGGCGAAGTTCGATGTCGAAACCGGCTTCAATATCAACAACGGCTTGCTGTTTGGCGACACCGGCGCGCTCTTTTACCGTCAGGCGTGGGTGGGTCTTTCCCACGAGCAGTTTGGGTCGTTGACGTTCGGGCGCCAATACGAGCCGAGCTTCCGCGTCGTGTATCCCTCCGATCCGTTCGGCTTGAACGAACTCCTGTCGCCAATATCGGCGAACGTTCTTGCAGTCGATCGCAATACGCTGTCGATTCAGAACGAGACCGGCCGCGCGAGCAATTCGATCCTCTATCAGTCGCCGAGTCTGCGCGGCCTGCAGTTCTACGGCATGTACGCATTCTCGGCGACGGTTACGCAGCCCACGCCGGCAACGACCGGCAACATGCTGAACGTCGGCGCGAGCTATTCGGGCTTCGGTTTCTACGCCGGGTTTGCCTACGTCAACCAGCACGCGGGACTGGTAACGATCGCCGGGCTGCCGGGCCAACTGAGCCTGCTAGGTACCGAGCACTTTATCGGTGCGCTCGCCTACCGGATCGGGATCGTGAACCTCCAGGCAAATTATTCGTTCCAGCGCGCGGACGACGCACCCGGTCGGTCGTTGGCCGCGTTGCTCCGCACCGCGCACTCGTACAGCACAGCCGAGTTAGGCGCGACGATCCAGGCGACGCCAATCGATTCGTCCGGTCGGCGTGCTGGGCGGCACTACGTTTGACCCTGTCGGCGGGGTGTCGGTGCTGACTCCGCTCGCGGGCACGACGCAGGATGCGAATGGTGCTGTTCTGACGGACATCTCGTGGCTTCAGCCCGGAGATTTCGCACTCGGTGAGTCGTTGAGCGAGTCGCAGGCTGTGTTTATCAAGGCGATGACTGCCAGACAGATGAATGTCGCTGACGACAAGGGGCCGCAGTTCGTCGTGTTGAATTGTGGCGTCGACGGGAAGTCGGTCGAGGATCTGTCGAAAGGGGCGAATCCGAACCTGTTCAACCGGATCATCGACGCCGTCAAGCGCGTGCAGGCGATCGCGACTGCGGCCGGTAAGACGTGCGGCGTGGTGATGTTCAACTTCAACCAGGGCGAGTGGAATTACAACGCGGTCGACAACTTCGGAAACGGCGCGACGCAGGACAAAGACCAGTACAAGGCGCTGTTGTCGAAACTGATTGCGGACGTGCGCGCTGACGTTATGGGCATCACGCATCAGCCGCTGCCGTTTATCGCGCTGCTCGGACAGACGGGGGCCAACTATACGGTCGACGCAACGAACCTGTCGATCGGCACCGCGCAGCTCGAACTCAGCCTCGAAGGGGACTACATCCGACTCGCGACGCCGGAGTACCCGTTCCCGGTGAAGTCCGACAGCCACTTCGAGGCCAATGGAGCACGCTGGTTCGGCTGCATGTTCGGGAAGGTCGCCGTGCGGATGCTGCGAGGCGAAGACTGGCAGCCGCTTTGTGTTCGCCAGGCTTCTTGGCGCGGGCGTCAGGTCCTAGTCGATCTGAACGTGCCGGAACCGCCGATCAAATTCGATCTGCCGTTCGTGATGGCCGACCGAACTGACCTGCCGAACAAAGGGTTTTCGTTTGTAGATGACGGCGGCTATTTCGCGCCGCAGGACGTTGAAATCGTCAGCGATACGCAGGTGCTGATTACATTGCCACGAGAGCCGATAGGCGTTCTGCACATGCGAGTAGGTGACTCGCAATGCTCAACATGGTCATGGCATGGTTGAATTCATTGCACAGCGATTTTCCGATGATTGGGAATAATGGATGATGGGTCCATCTAGCGAAAAAATAACGAGCTAGCTGCAGATATCCCAATGCATGGTTGTCCTCGACACCTCCCACTTCGCCAGCGTTCATACGATCTTTTAAGCGCACAATTGCCCATGCTGGTGGGCACTGGACGAAGTAATGGTTCCCTGCTTTCATAGCCCGCTGAACAGACGCTATCGCCGGCGTGAAGGATTGTCCCGTCAGCTGGTCGAACTGGTCCACGAGAGAATCCAGTGACTCGGTGTCTAAGGGGAACGGATCCAGCTCTGGTTTACGAAGGGCCGCTCCAGTTAGAGAACGCACACGGTCGATTTCCTGGTCGCACGTGATAGCTACTGCCCCGTCGTCCGTCATATCAATGGTAGTTATTCCACAGCCCCCGTCGCGGCCAAACGTGAGCAGTGGAATAGGAAGCGATTCGTCGTCCGGCCATGACGGTGTCCTCGTTATGCTTTTGCACCTGTAACACTGGATATCGATGGCGATCAAGCGCCTGGGCTCATATCCGTCTACCAGCACGTTTTGACAATGCGCACACTTGAGTTGAACCCCTTGAGCACGGCATATGAACGCGGGGGCCGGGCCAAGCTGGACAAACAACGGGTAATCGGGGCCGTCGAAGCCGTCGGGTATCGTCGCTTTGAATACGCCCGTCGAGACAACCTCAACAAAGTCGGGCTTTTCAATCCCGTTGGAGCCACTTGGTAGTGTCATTTTGCATTTGCAGAAATAGAGCCCAAGTACGTATCGAAATCTCGAGACTTGCGCAGAAGTTGTCCGTTTGCTCAGTGGCATAACGGTGCTTGCGACAATCTTACCGGATCCAAGGGGCTGGAACGTTGGTGGCCGGCTGGGCGGATATAGTGGGTGGTCGGCATGCAGAGACGACAAAGCCCGCTTCGAGCGGGCTATGTTGCATGCTACAAATTTGCTAGAGCTGGGGGAGGACACCTTGCTGGATAGGCCTCGCGTTTTTCATTCTGTCCTCTGAACTGCGGGGCCATCACCGACAACCGTCACAAAAGTGAGCACGATCGTGGTGGCTACAGACGGGGGCTAGAGTTTGATCCCAGTGCGATCCTCAATCTGTTTCCTGATAAATCCTTTTGCTAGATCTCCCAGCAACTCGACCGTAAACCCGCCAGCGGCAAGCGCGCCGGCCTTGGTCTTGTTCCACACATCAGGGCTGCGGATCGAGTCTAGAAAATCGTGGCCGGCCCAGCTCAGTCGCCGAAAGGTGACGCCACCCATGCGGCCGCCGCCTGGAGCATCGATCAGTCCCGCTTCTCGAATCAAGGCTAGGTGGTACCCAATTTGGTCCTCACTGTAGTCGCCGACCTGTACTTCTGCGTCGTTCGCCTTGATGATCACGATTCCTTCGGGGCGCATTGGCAACGCCTCGAGCTTCAACAGCAGTTCGCGGATCAGGTCCATGTCACGCTTCATAGTGCGATTTCTCCGGAGCAGGGACAGTTAATGGAAGGGTTTCGGTGATTCTCGACGAAAAACGACTCGTCATTGCCGACGCGCCGAACGATGCGCATAGCAACCGTTCCGGAAAAGGGAGATCGTGGGTATTGGCGTAGGTTTGTGAGCGCGGCATTGTCAGGTGAGGCTCAGGTACTGCTGCATCATCGGTCACTGGTCGAGGAGCTTGCGGTACCCCCGCCTTGGGAGGCCTCTTCCTCGACGTCGTCGAGCCAGTTCGCCCAAGCTTGCATCATCTCCCGGCGCTCCGGCAAGTACTTGGCGTGGTTGTACGTCGACCGGGTCCGGTCCTTGTCCTTATGCGACAACTGCATTTCAACCACTTCGTCCTTCCATCCCATTTCATGGAGGTTGGTCGACGCAGTTGCTCGAAAGTCATGACCCGTTATCGGTTCGGGGTTATCCGGAACCATGTAGTCGATTGCCCGATTGATCGTCGCACGACTCATGTGTGGACGTGTTCGATTGCTATGCAGAATCGGCAGGATGTACCCGCGATTTCCATACATCTCCTGCAGTTCGCGCAGTAGTCCCAGCGCTTGCTTGGGAAGCGGAACGATATGTAGGCGCCGTGATTTGATCTTCTCCGGGGGTACCTTCCATTCCGCGGTCCCTAGGTCGATTTCTTCCCATCGCGCCCGGCAAAGTTCGATCGTTCGCGGAAACAGCATCATCAGCAATCGAATCGCAATTGCGGTTCGTCTGCTCTTGTAGGTTGGAAGCTGTCGAAAGAGCGCCTTTAGTTCATCGCGGCTCAACGGCCGTGCATTCTCTGTTGGTGGCTTCAAGACCGATCCCCGCAGCACGGACGCGGGGTCTGCGTCTGCCCGAAGCGTGATCACCGCATACTGGAACACGTTGGACACGTACTGGCGCAGTTTGATCGCTACGGAAGGGGAGCCACGCTCTTCGACCCGACGCATCAAAGCAAGCACATCGTGGGCGGTAACAGTGCGCATGGGGCGGTTCCCGATGTACGGATACGCATCGGCTTCGAGCATGCGCAGAATCTCGCCAAAGTGCCGCTCGGTCCACGTCTTCCGCTTCTTCTCCAGCCACTCGTCGCTGATTGCTCGAAAAGTTGCTTTGCCGTCGTTGATACGTGCCGACAGGACTTCCTGTCGCGCATGGGAAGGGTGCAGTCCCTTCTTGACGAGTTCACGGGCATCGTCGCGTGCCGCGCGCGCGTCTTGAAGGCTGATGGTGGGATATTCGCCGATCGCGAAGACATTTTCCTTTCCAGCAATTCTGTACTTATATCGCCAGAGCTTGGAGCCGGACGGCTTCACCAACAGATACAGTCCATTGCCGTCGGTAAGTTTGGTAGGCTTGTTGCCTGCCTTCGCTTGTCGGATCTTGATGTCGGTAAGTGGCACGGTGAAAAAGGGGGTATCGTTTCTGGATTGTCGAAATGGTACCCCCTTTTATACCCCCTTTTTTCTCGGCTGGGCACGATTTCCGGCGAACGTAAGCGAACGGTAGAAGGGCTTGAGACGCCCGACTGGCAAGGGGTTGCGGCAAATTGCCGAACCATCACGAACTGGAGCGAACGAAGTGATTAGACACATTGTCATGTGGAAGTTGAAAGAATCGGCCGAAGGCGCGACGCGCGCACAGAACGCGCTGAAGCTGAAGGAAAAGCTCGAAGGCTGCCGCGACCTCGTGCCGGGCACGCTGCAGATCGACGTCGGCTTGGCAACGCCCGGCCTCGACGCCACTGCCGACATCGTGCTCGTGTCCGATTTCGCGGACAAGGCTGCGCTCGACGCCTACCAGGTGCACCCGGTTCACCAGGAAGTGAAGAAATTCGTCGTTGCGGTGGCTGAATCGCGCGAGTGCGTCGACTACATCGTCGACAGCGCGCAATGAGCGACGCGGCAACGCCGACGGACGGCCCGTCGATCGAAAGCCCGTTCGTCGACCTGCTCGGCGTGCAGCTCGTGTCCGCGAAGGACGGTGCGAGCGAGCTCGTGCTGCCGCTCGAAGAGCGGCACATGAACACGTGGAGCATCGCACACGGCGGCGTGACGATGACGCTCGCGGACATCGCGCTCGCGATGGCCGCACGCAGCCTGACCGACGACGGCGTCGGCGTCGTGACGGTCGAGATGAAGGTGAACTTCATGCAGCCGGGGCGCGGTGAGTTGCGCGCTTACGGCCGCGTGATGCATCGCTCGACGACGATGGCCTACTGCGAAGGCGAAGTGCGCGACAGTGACGGCAATTTCGTCGCGAAGGCGCTCGGTACGTTCAAGTACATGCGGCGGCTCGCGGTGGGTCGCGACATCAAGCGGCAACGCTCACGCACGGCACCGGACGCCCAGCCCGGCCCGAGCGACGCGTAAGCGCCCGGACTGACGGCCCTGCCTCTTCAACGGCAGGGCCGTTTTGTTTTGCAGCGCGCATGTGTACGTCGAACGCGTTTCACGCCAGGCCGAAGGAGGGCCGGAATGTCGACGTGCAAGGTGCGCCACGCTCGCACGCCGCGCGCATGGCATCATGCACGCTTGTCCGTTCACGGCGTCGCGCAGGCGCCGTCCTCAACCGATGCCGCTGAATCCGAAGATCGCCCAGGTGCTCGACATGATCGAGCGCGCGAAACGTCCGTCCTACCATCACCAGACGCCGCAGCAGGCGCGCGCCGCGTACGAGAAGAGCGCGCCGATCCTCGACGTCGCATCGGCGCCGATGCATTCGGTCGAGGAATGCGTCGTGCCGACGCGCGACGGCCGCACGATCGGTGCGCGGTTGTACTTGCCGATCGCGCCGAGCCTGGCGGAGCCGTTGCCGGCGCTGGTTTACTACCACGGCGGCGGCTTCACGGTCGGCAGCGTCGACACGCACGATGCGCTGTGCCGGATGTTCGCGCACGATGCGCAGTGTGCGGTGCTGTCGGTCGGCTACCGGCTCGCGCCCGAACACCGGTTCCCGACCGCCGTGAATGACGCCGACGACGCATTGCAATGGCTGCATCGCGAAGCCGCCACGTTCGGCATCGATGCCGAACGGCTGGCGGTCGGTGGCGACAGCGCGGGCGGCACGCTCGCGACCGTCTGCGCGGTGCTCGCGCGCGACGCAGGCATTCGCCTGGTGCTGCAGATGCTGATCTACCCGGGCGTGACGGGCTTCCAGGACACCGAATCGCACGCACGGCTCGCGAATGGCTACCTGCTGACGCAGGACACGATCCAATGGTTCTTCACGCAATACGTGCGCGATCGGGCGGACCGCGACGACTGGCGTTTCGCACCGCTCGACGGCACGCGCGACGCGCCGTCGTTCACGGGCGTCGCGCCGGCGTGGATCGCGACGGCCGAATACGATCCGCTGAGCGACGAGGGCACTGCCTATGCGGAGAAGTTGCGTGCGGCGGGCAACGCGGTCACGCTGGTCTGCTACCCGGGGATGATCCACGAATTCTTCAAGATGGGCGGCTACGTGCCCGAGGTACGGGCCGCGCATGCCGACGCGGTCGCGGCGCTGAAAGCCGCATTCGACGACGTTTGACGGCGGGTGCTTGACGGCGAGCGCGCCGCATGGGAGCAGCGATGACGGACGGCGTGGTGGAAACGGGTGACTGGACGGCACTGGGCGGCGACGCCGCGCGGATTCGCGACGCGGTGTTCGTGCGCGAGCAGCAGATTCCGCCGGAATGGGAGCTCGACGACGACGATCCGCTGTCGCTGCATGCGGTGGCGTACCGGATCGATGCGTCGACGGGCGTCCGCCGCGCGGTCGCAACCGGGCGGCTGCTGCCGTCCGGCACGATCGGCCGCGTCGCGGTGCTGGCCGACGCGCGCGGGCAGGGTGTCGGGTCAGCCGTGTTGAACGCGTTGCTGGATGCGGCGCGGGAGCGCGGTGAAATCGTCGTGCGGCTCTACGCGCAGGATTCGGCCGTGTCGTTCTACCTGCGGCACGGCTTCGCGGCGGTTGGTGAACCGTTCGTCGAAGCCGGCGTGCCGCACGTCGAGATGGCGCGGGCGCCGTAGCACGGCACCTGCTCGCGCGCTCAGCGTGGCGGCGTCGCGTCGAGGTCGAACGTGAACGCGCGCTCGAACGTGCCCGGGCGGACGGTGCGGTGCGAACCGTCGTCGTCGCAGCGTTCCTTGATCTCGACCGTCAGCCGCACGCCTTCCTTTACCGTGACGCGCAGCGCAGTCGTGCCGCGCGTGCCGTATTCGGGGGTCTCGATGAACGCGGCCGACAGTGCACGCTCGCGCTCGATCGGAATGCCCGTGTGCGGCAGCGCGTCGTCGTCCGCGACATGCGGGTCGCGCATCAGCGCGATCAGTTCGTCGAGCGACGGGGTCGGATTGTCGGTGAGCAGCGTGCCGAGTTCCGCGCGCTTGCGTACCACTTTCGGCCAGGGCGTATCGAGCCGTGCATTCGACAGCGCATGCACGCCGGGCGCGATCGCGACGGGCGCGGCGACAACGCTTTCGCCTTCGGGCGCGCGATTGCAGAACCATGCGAGTTCACGCCGCCGCCAGTCGCCGACGAGCAGGTTGAAGCCGTTGTAGACGGCCGCATGCTCGGCGAGCTGCCCGAGATAGTCGAGCGGCGCGACGGCTGGGCCGCCGAGGAAATCGGACACGAGCTTGCCGCGGGTGGGTGCACCCGCGCGGATGTCGAACGGCGCGCGGTAGTTCGTCAGCGCGGCGAAACGGCCGTCGCGCGATACGCCGAGCCATGTGCCGCCCGCTTCGAGATCGCGGCCGGCCAGCACACCCGGGACATCTTCCCACCACGAGAGCGGCGCGCTGGTCCGGCGAAAGAACTCGTCGCGGTTGGCGGTGAGGGTAAAGACGGGACCGGCGGCGGCATCGGGCTGCCAGTCGAAGGCAATCAGACACATCGGGTGAATCTCTCGCAGGAAACATCGGGCGCCGGCTGCGACTCGCGAGCCGGCGCGCGAACGGGTTGTCAGTGCGTCACGCTTCCGTCGGCCACGCGTACGGCAGCGTATCGAACGCGAGCAACGGGCCGTCGGCCGAACCGAGGTGCACCGTGCCGTTGTCGAGCGCGGCGAGCTTGATCTCGACGAGCGCGTCGACACCGCCCGCGGGCGCGGCCGCCGCGTTGACGATCATCCCGCACGGCTGGCCGGGATCGTCGCTGTGGAACAGCTCGACGCCGGCATGCACGCTATCGGTCTCGCCGGCGATGTGCGCGAGCGCGGTGCGGCGCTTGATCGTGCCGCGGTACTGGCTGCGCGCGACGATTTCCTGGCCCGGGTAGCACCCCTTGCGAAAGTTAACGGCGCCGATCACGTCGAAGTTGACCATCTGCGGCACGAACTGTTCGACGGCGGGCTGCGTGATGCGCGGTTCGCCCGCGCGGATGTCGAGCCAGTCCCAGACGGCCGGCGACACGACCGGCAACGAAGCGCCGAGCGCGGCGAGGCGCGCATCGACTTCCGCGCGCGGGCCGATCCACAGATAGCGCTTGCGGCCGGCCGCATCGGGCACGCGGATCAGCGTGCCGGCGGGGCCGTCGACCTTCACGTGCACGCCGTCCGGCAGCGCGTCGAAGATGCCCGACAGCGTGTCGCGCACGTCACCCGCGAACCCGACCACCGCGAGCGCGTCGCTCGCATCGGTCAGCTTCGCCTTGGCGCGCAGTACGAACATCGACAGCCGCTTCTGCACGGCGGGCTGCACGTCCTTCGACACCAGCAGGCGTACGCCGTGGCCGGCGCGCCACGTGAGGAACGACCCGAGGAGGCGCCCCTTCGGCGAGCAATAGCCGGACAGCCGCGCACTCGCGGCGTCGAGATGTTCGATGTCGTTGGTGAGCTGGCTGTGCAGGAACGTTGCGGCGTCGTCGCCGGCCACGTCGATCACGCCAAACTGCGGCAGCGGCATGCAGGCGCCCGGCGCGTCGAAATCGGCGGCGGACGGGCGGGGGAAAACGGGGAGCGAGGCGGGTGCGGCCTGGACTGCCGGTGAAGCGAACGGTGTGCTCATGGAATGAGGGAACAGTCAACCCTGACTTTGACGGAGGCGAGCAAGTATTATATGGGTCTTACCTGAGTCACGTTTCCATGTCCCTACTGAAGAAATGCGCCGCGACGATCGTGGCGCTGGCCGTCGTTGTGGCCGCTGCCGGCGCGGGCGGCGGGTATTACTGGGCAACCCGGCCGCTGCTGCTGGGTTCGGCATCGCTCGACGTCACGATCAAGCCGCGCAGCACCGTGAAGAGCGTCGCGCTGCAGCTCAAGCGCGGCGGCGTGCCGGTCGAGCCGCTCGGTTTCGTCGCGATGACGCGCGTGCTCGGGCTGTCGAGCCGGCTCAAGTCCGGCAACTATGAATTCAAGACCGGCATCACGCCTTACGAGGTCCTGCAGAAGATCGCGCGCGGCGACGTGAACGAGTATGTCGCGACGATCATCGAAGGCTGGACCTTCAAGCGGATGCGCGCGGAACTCGATGCGAACCCCGATCTTGCGCATTCGACGTCGGGCATGAGCGACGCCGAGCTGCTGCGCGCGATTGGTGCATCGGACAACGCGGTGCAGCGCGGCAGCGGCGAGGGGCTGTTCTTCCCCGATACCTATCTGTTCGACAAGGGCACGAGCGACGTGAACATCTACCGGCGCGCGTACCATCTGATGCAGACGCGTCTCGACGAGGCCTGGGCTGCGCGCGTGCCGGGCCTGCCGTACAAGACACCTTACGAAGCGCTGACGATCGCGTCGATCGTCGAAAAGGAAACGGGCCACGCGGCCGACCGCGCGTTCGTCGCGGCCGTATTCGCGAACCGGTTGCGCATCGGCATGCCGCTGCAGACCGATCCGTCGGTGATCTACGGGCTCGGCGACGCGTACGACGGCCGTCTGCGCAAGCGCGACCTGCAGGCCGACACTCCTTACAATACCTACACCCGACGCGGGCTGCCGCCGACGCCGATCGCGTTGCCGGGGGTGGCCGCGCTGCAGGCGGCGATCAATCCGGCACAGACGAGCGCGCTCTATTTCGTCGCGAAAGGCGATGGCACGAGCGTGTTCTCGGACACGCTCGGCGACCACAACAAGGCCGTGGACAAGTACATACGAGGTCAATAATGGCGAGCGGTAAATTCATCACGTTCGAAGGCATCGACGGGGCGGGGAAGACCACCCACCTGCAATGGTTCTGCGAACGCCTCCAGGGCAAGCTGGCCGCGGCCGGCCGGCAGGTCGTCGTCACCCGCGAGCCGGGCGGCACGCAGCTCGGCGAGAAACTGCGCGAGATCCTGCTGAACCAGCCGATGGATCTCGAGACGGAGGCGCTGCTGATGTTCGCCGCGCGCCGCGAGCATCTCGCGCTCGTGATCGAGCCGGCGCTCGCGCGCGGCGACTGGGTCGTGTCCGATCGCTTCACCGATGCGACGTTCGCGTACCAGGGCGGCGGCCGCGGGCTGCCGCGCGACAAGCTCGAGACGCTCGAGCGCTGGGTGCAGGGCGGTTTCCAGCCCGACCTGACGGTGCTGTTCGATGTCGCGCCGCAGGTCGCGAGCGAGCGCCGCGGCGCCGCGCGCATGCCCGACAAGTTCGAAAGCGAGTCCGACGCGTTCTTCGCGCGCACGCGTGGCGAATACCTGCGGCGTGCGGAAGAGGCGCCGCACCGCTTCGCGATCGTCGATGCGACACGGACGATTCCCGAGATCCGCCAGCAGCTCGAACGCGTGCTCGCCGCACTGTAATTCGCAAGGAACGCACTACATGATCTATCCGTGGCAGACCGACGACTGGAACCGCCTGCAGCAACTGCGTGCGCAATGGCCGCACGCGCTGCTGCTGCATGGCCAGGCCGGAATCGGCAAGCTGCAGTTCGCGCAGCATCTCGCGCAGGGCTTCCTGTGCGAATCGCCGCAGCCGAACGGCGAGCCGTGCGGCACCTGCGCGGCCTGCACCTGGTTCTCGCAGGGCAACCATCCGGACTACCGGATCGTGCTGCCCGAGGCGCTGGCGGGTGAGGCGCCGGGCGCCGCGGACGACGCGAAGGCGGCCGACGCGGACGAAGGCGGCAAGAAGACCCGGGCGCCGAGCAAGGAAATCAAGATCGAGCAGGTGCGCGCGCTGCTCGATTTCTGCGGAGTCGGTTCGCACCGCGGCGGCGCGCGCGTCGTCGTGCTGTATCCGGCCGAGGCGCTCAACGTCGCCGCGTCGAACGCGTTGCTGAAAACGCTAGAGGAGCCGCCGTCCGGCGTCGTGTTCCTGCTCGTGTCGGCGCGCATCGACCGCCTGCTGCCGACGATCATCAGCCGCTGCCGGCAGTGGCCGATGACCGTGCCGGCGCCCGACGCGGCCGCGGCCTGGCTCACCGCGCAGGGCGTCGATCATGCGGCTGCACTGCTCGCCGAGGTCGGTGGCGCGCCGCTCGCCGCGCTGGCGCTCGCGAGCGACGAGAACCGCCCGCTGCGCGACTACACGCTCGGGCAGCTCGCGGCCGGCGCGGCATGCGATCCTTTCGCGTGCGGCGAGACGCTGCAGAAGCTGCCGGTGCCGCTGGTGCTCGGCTGGCTGCAGCGCTGGCTGTACGACCTGCTCGCGCAGCGGATGGCGGGTGCGCCGCGTTATTTTCCGATGCATGCGGCGGCGCTCGCGCGTTGTGCGGAAGCGGTCGATGCGAACGCGTTCGCCCGCTTCATGAAGGCCGTGACGCGGCAGCGGACGGTCGAGAACCATCCGCTCAACGCGCGGCTCGTATTCGAGGAGTTGTTTCTCGGATACCGGGAAATGTTTGCGTGATCCGGCATTGTTTCGCATGGGTTGCGAAACGATAGCCGGCTCACAGCGCGACGCGACCGTGGCCGGCCGGCCCGCGAACGCCGCCCGTTGCCGCATGCCGGCGCGCGCATGAGCGCCCGCCTTACGTATTAGGAAACACGATGTTCGTCGACTCTCACTGCCATATCAATTTCAAGGGCCTGGCCGACCGCCTGCCGGCCGTTCTCGAGAACATGCGCGAGCACGACGTCACGCACGCGCTGTGCGTGTCCGTCGATTTCGAGACGCTGCCGGAGGTCCTGGCGATCGCGGACGCGTACGACAACGTCTATGCGTCCGTCGGCGTGCATCCCGATCACGAGGACATGCGCGAGCCGACGCTCGCGGAGCTCGTCGAGCTGGCCGCGCACCCGAAGGTCGTCGCGATCGGCGAAACCGGCCTCGACTACTACCGTCTCGAAGGCCGCTCGATCGCCGACATGGAATGGCAGCGCGAACGCTTTCGCACACACATCCGCGCGGCGACCGCGACGATGAAGCCGCTGATCATCCACACGCGCTCGTCGTCGGAGGACACGCTGCGGATCATGGCCGAGGAGCGCGCGGACGTGCCGGGCGGCGTGATGCACTGCTTCACCGAGCCGTGGCCGGTGGCCGAGCAGGCGCTCGCACAGAACTTCCACATCTCGCTGTCGGGCATCGTCACGTTCAAGAACGCGACCGACGTGCAGGACGTCGCGCGGCGCGTGCCGCTCGACCGGCTGCTGATCGAGACCGACTCGCCGTACCTCGCGCCGGTGCCGTATCGCGGCAAGCCGAATGAACCTGCGTACGTCAGCCATGTCGGACGCTTTATCGCATCCGAGCGCGGCATCGCCGTCGAGGCGCTGGCCGACGCGACGACGCAGAACTTTTTCCGGCTGTTCAAGATCGCCCGCTAACGACGTGCGCGCAGCCGACAACCCAGGGAAGGAGCCCACAACAATGACGAAGCCGATCAACCATCTGCCGAAACGTGCACTCGTTGCCGCCGCGCTCGTCGCGAGCGGCCTGTTCGCGGCAGCCGGCGCGCATGCCGAATCGCTCGATGCGATCGTCAAGGCCGTCAAGTTCGACGACATCGCCGACATCGGCAAGCAGCTCAAGAGCGGCAAGCTCGACCCGAACACGATTGCGCCGAACGGCGACCCGCTGATCGTGATCGCCGCGCGCGAGAAGTCCGACAAGGTCGCGGCGGCGCTCGCCACGACGCCGAACGTCGATCTCGAGAAGGAAGACAAGGCCGGCGAAAACGCGCTGATGCTCGCGTCGCTGAACGGCGACGTCGGCCTCGCCAAGCTGCTGATCGACAAGGGTGCGGAAGTCAGCAAGAAGGGCTGGGCGCCGCTGCACTACGCAGCCACCAACGGCCAGGACGCGGTGGTGAAGCTGCTGCTCGACCACGACGCGTATATCGATACCGCGTCGCCGAACGGCACGACGCCGCTGATGATGGCGGCACGCGGCAACCATGCGTCGACGGTTACGCTGCTGCTCGACCAGGGCGCCGATCCGCAGGTGAAGAACCAGCTCGGCATCACCGCGCTCGAATTCGCGAAGCACTACAAGGCTCCGGACGCGATCGACATCCTGAGCAAGCGGACCGAGCGCGTGGGTGGATCGGCGCCGGCAGATGCACAAAAGAGTGCAAAATGACGGTTTTCGGTGCGGCTGACGGTGCCCGCCCGGCCGGATTCCGGCCGGAGCAGGGCGTCCCGGCGCCGCGCCGGCCAAGGCAGCAGGCGGTCTCGGGCCGCATTGACATAAGGAACACCATGTTGCGCGCAATGTTTTGTGCCGCGGCGTTTGCCGTGCCGTTGTCGGCGGCGGCTTTCACGGGCGCTGATCTCGACCGGCTGTGCGCGAAGACGGACGTCAAGTCGCGGGCGTCGTGCGCGGCCTACATCGAAGGCGCTGCCGACGGCGTTTACAACACGATCGATGCGATCGGCGGCACGACCGGGCCGCGGGTCGGCCAGTATTTCTGCCTGCCGCCCGACATCCGGGCGCAGCAGATGACCGACGCGGTGCGCAAGTACATCGCGGAAAATCCGAAGCTGGCCGACTACAACGCGAGCACCGCGGTGTCGCTCGGTCTCGGCAAGGCGTTTCCCTGCAGGAGCGGCAACTGACCTGACGCCGTGTCCGGGCCCGCGCGTGGCCCGGACGTCGCCGACGCATCCAGGACGAGGCGTGCGCGCCTCATCACCCAAGGGCGCCGATGATTTCAATCGAGGAACTGCAGCGCATCACCGATGCGCCGCTGCATTCGTGGCTCGGCACGCTGGCCGTGTCGGTCATCGTCGTACTGGTCGTCACGATCGTGCACCGTCTCGGCGCGCGCATCGTCAAGCGCATCGCGCAGCCGTATCCGTTGATGAGCGCGATCCTGCGCTACGTCGACCGGCCGTCGCTCGTCGTGCTCGCGCTGCTGGCGCTCGAATTCCTGTGGGTCCAGGCGGACGACGGCATGTCGTTCGTGCGCGGCATGCGCACGGCGGCGGCGGTCGGCTCCATCGTGTCGCTCACGTGGCTGCTGGTGCGGCTCGCGGCCGGCGTCGGCGACGCCATCATCCAGGCGCATCCGATCGATACGGCCGACAACCTCCAGGCCCGGCGCATCCATACGCAGGCCAGGGTGCTCGTGCGGACCGTGATGGTGCTGATCGTGATCATCGGCACCGGTGCCGCGCTGATGACGTTCCCGAACGTGCGCCAGGTCGGCGCGAGCCTGCTGGCGTCGGCCGGCGTCGCGGGCCTGGTCGCCGGTATCGCCGCACGGCCGGTGCTCGGCAACCTGATCGCCGGGCTGCAGATCGCGCTCACGCAGCCGATCCGGCTCGACGACGTGGTCGTGATCCAGGGCGAGTGGGGGCGCATCGAGGAAATCACCGGATCGTTCGTGTCGGTGCGGCTGTGGGACCAGCGGCGCCTCGTCGTGCCGCTGCAGTGGATCATCGAGAACCCGTTCACGAACTGGACGCGCAGCAGCTCGGAAATCATCGGCACGGTCTACCTGTCGGTCGATTACCGCACGCCGCTCGCGCCGCTGCGCGAGGAACTCGCACGGCTCGTCCATGTGGCGCCCGAGTGGGACGGCCGCGTGCAGGTGCTGCAGGTGACCGACGCGACGGAGCATGCGATGCAGTTGCGCGCGCTCGTCAGCGCGGCCGATTCGTCGTCGTGCTGGGATCTGCGCTGCCGCGTGCGCGAAGGCTTGATCGCGTTCCTGCAGGACCGCTATCCGCAATGCCTGCCGCGCAGCCGGATGGAGCTGTATCCGCACGAATCGGCGCCGGACGCGCCGAGCCCCGAACGGCCGCACGCGCGGCAGCCTGCCGCCAGCACGGCGGCCAACACCGCGGCCGATCCGCAGGCCGCCGAAGGCCGCTGAAAGCGGCCCGCATGTTCACCCACCATCGTCATGACCGCGCTGAATACGCTCGCCATCGCCAATTACCGCTCGCTGCGCGAGCTGATCGTGCCGCTCGCGGCGCTCAACGTCGTCACGGGGCCGAACGGTAGCGGCAAGTCGAGCGTGTACCGCGCACTGCGGCTGCTCGCCGACACCGCGCAGGGGCGCGTGATCCCGTCGCTGGCCCGCGAAGGCGGATTGCCGTCGACGCTGTGGGCCGGCCCCGAGCGCTTCTCGCGGGCGATGCTGGACGGCGATGCACCGGTCACCGGCACGGTGCGCAAGGGGCCCGTGAGCCTGAAACTCGGCTTCGCCTGCGACGATTTCGGTTATTCGATCGATCTCGGCATGCCGATCCCGAGCAGCTCGCAGTTCTCGCTCGATCCGGTGGTCAAGCGCGAGTGCATCTGGGGCGGCGCGCTGTTGCGCCCTTCGACGCTGCTGGTCGACCGGCAGGGTGCGCAGATTCGCGCGCGCACCGCATCGGGCGACTGGCAGACGATTCCGCAGCCGGTGGCCAGCTTCGACAGCATGATGACCGAATTCGCCGATCCGACCGGCGCGCCCGAGATGATCGCGGTGCGCGAGCGGATCCGCTCGTGGCGTTTCTATGACCATTTCCGGACCGATGCGCAGGCGCCGGCGCGGCAGTCGCACATCGGCACCCATACGCCGGTGCTCGCGGACGACGGCGCCGACCTGGCCGCCGCGTTGCAGACGATCCGCGAAATCGGCGACGGCGCGGCACTCGATGCGGCGCTCGACGACGCGTTTCCCGGCGCGTCGGTCGAGATCGACAATCCAGGCGGCCGTGGCCGCTTCGACGTGCTGATGCGCCAGCCGGGGCTGCTGCGGCCGCTCGCGGCGGCCGAGCTGTCGGACGGCACGCTGCGCTACCTGCTGCTCGCGGCCGCGCTGCTGACACCGCGGCCGCCGGCGCTGATGGTGCTGAACGAACCGGAGACGAGCCTGCACCCCGATCTGCTGCCGGCGCTCGGCCGCCTGATCGCGCAGGCGGCGCAGCGTTCGCAGGTGCTCGTCGTGTCGCATGCGGCGCGGCTGATCGCGACGCTCGAGCGCGAGGCCGGCTGCGAATCGCTGGTGCTGGACAAGCAGCTCGGCGCGACGGGGCTCGTCGATGCCGACACGCGCGACCTGCCGGCATGGAAGTGGCCGTCGCGCTGACGGCGCCGCGATCGTCGCGTCGGGGGCCGGATCGGTCTGGCGGGCGGAATGTATCCTGCCTGTAACAACACCCATAAAATGCAAGACGGGCGGTTCCGGGCAGCGGGATCGCGAATAATGAAGCGATATCCGGCTGGCGCCGTGCCGGCCAGTGCCGTATGGGGGCGAGCGGGGCGCGGAAGCGCGCACGTCAGCCGGCCGTGCCGCAACGGACAGGACACAGGAGACGTGGACCATGAGAATTGCCCAGATCGCGCCGCTGACCGAATCGGTGCCGCCGAAGCTGTACGGCGGCACGGAGCGCGTCGTGTCCTACATCACCGAGGCGCTCGTCGAGCTCGGCCATGATGTGACGCTGTTCGCGAGCGGCGATTCGACGACGCGGGCGAAGCTCGAGCCGGTCTGGCCGCGCGCGCTGCGGCTCGACTCGTCGATCCGCGACCGGGTCGCGCCGCACATGCTGCTGATGGAGACGGTCGCGCGCCGCGCGAAGGACTTCGACGTGCTCCATTTCCACATGGACTACTACTCGTTCTCGGTCTTCAACCGGCAGGAAACACCTTACGTGACGACGCTGCATGGCCGGCTCGACCTGCCCGAGCAGCAGCCGGTGTTCGACACGTTCAATACGGCGCCGGTGATCTCGATTTCGAACGCGCAGCGCCAGCCGCTGCCGCAGGCGAAATGGCTGACGACCGTCTATCACGGGCTGCCAGATACGCTGTACATGCCGCAGCCCGTCGAGCCGCGCTATCTCGCGTTCCTCGGCCGCATCTCGCCGGAAAAGCGCGTCGACACGGCGATCCGCATCGCCGGCCAGTGCGGGCTGCCGATCAAGATCGCCGCGAAGATCGATACGGCCGACCAGGAATACTTCGAGCGCGAGATCAAGCCGCTGTTCGCGCTGCCGCACGTCGAATACATCGGCGAGATCGCCGATCACCAGAAGGCCGAATTCCTGTCGGGCGCGCATGCGCTGCTGTTTCCGATCGACTGGCCGGAGCCGTTCGGCCTCGTGATGATCGAGGCGATGTCGTGCGGCACGCCGGTGATCGCGTTCAATCGCGGCGCGGTGCCCGAAGTGGTGGACGAGGGCGTGTCGGGTTTCATCGTCGAGGATGAAATCAGCGCGGTGGCCGCCGTGAACCGGCTGCACCTGCTGCCGCGTGCGCGCGTGCGGCAGCGCTTCGAGGCGCGCTTCACGTCGCGCCGCATGGCGCAGCAATATGTCGACGTCTACCAGTCGGTGATCCGCGCGCAGAAGCGCTCGCGCTTCAAGGTGATCGACTCGACGACCTGACGCGCATGGCGCAGGACGCGCGCGGATAAAAAAACGGCGATGCCCGCAAGGACATCGCCGTTTGCGCATGGCCCGCGCGTCGTGCGCACGGGCAGTGCGTCAGCGTCAGATCTTCAGCTTCGAGACCTTCGTGCCGTTGATCGACACGTCGCCCATCAGGCCCGCGTTCGTCAGCACGACGACCTGGACCGGCGCAGTGGCCGTGGTCGTGTCGACCGCGCCGTTCGCGCCCATCTTCACGAGCGCGACCGATGCGCCGGCGCCGGCTGCCCAGCCGTCCGAGCCGCGGAATTCGTCGAGCGCTTCCTGCGTCATGAACAGGAACACGATCGCCTTCGACTGCGCACCGGCCTGCAGGCCGACCGACAGCGACGACGTGTTGTAGTAGCCGACCGTGCTGCCGCCGACGCGCAGTGCGCCGTTGCCGGACTGGCCGCCGACGATGAAGCCGGCCTGGATCACGTCCGGGAAGACGAGCACGCCGCGCGACTTCGCGACGAGTTCACGCGAACCCTTGACCGTGGAGTACATGCGCGACAGCGTGGCGTCGACGCTCGAGTCGATTGCCTGGCGCTTCGACGCGTTGGTTGCGGCGTTGTCCGGTTTGTCCGGGGTGGTGGTGCAACCGGTGAGCGCGAGGCTACCGACGATGAGTGCCGCGGCGGCTTTCAGCACAAGATTCCGTTTTTGCATCGTTCTTCTCCATCGGATGACGTTCGGAGTGAGTCTCGCTCAGGGAGCGGACCACGTCGGCAGTTATATCACAGCGGATTACAGCCTCTTTTCGTCGCGGCGTGAAAAAGCGTCAAATCGCGTGGGGATGTCGCGGCGCGCCAACGGACGAAGCGGCGCCCGCGCGCCGAGGTCGGGTCGGCATGCGGGAACCACGGCGGTCGGACGGACGGCGGCGCCTGCCGCGCGCATCAGTGCGTGACGGGCGGAACAGGCGGCTTGATCGGGGGGCGGCGCAGCGCGCGGCGGATCAGCGCGATCACGACGCCGCAGGCGAACAGGAACGCGGCCGGCACGACCCAGTAGCCGACGAACGCGTGCCACAGGTAGCTCGCGAGCGTGCTGCGGCGCACCACGTATTCGTCGCGGGCCGCCTGCTGGCGCGGCGCATTGGCGGCGAGCACGTCGGCCGGGCAGCCAGCCGCGCGCGCCTCGTCAGGATCCCCGTGGCACTTCGCGGCGGCGCCGGCTGCCTGCTGCGCGTCGGTGAGCTGCCAGGTGGTCAGCGCGAGCTGCAGGTCAGCCTTGTTGTACGCCATTTCCTCGCGGATCTCGCGCACGGCGACGATCGCAACGGGCACGGCCCAGAATACGATCACGATCAGCCAGCGGCGGAACCAGCGGTGTTGTCTCCATGCCATCCATGCCTCCGTTTGACGCGCGTGCGCGTCTGTCTCGAGGGCGGCCCGATGGCGCTTCTTGTACTTGGATGGGCCGCGTTGCAGCCATCATAGAAGAAAACGCGGCGAATTGCCGCACCATGTGGCGATGCCGGTCCGGCGGGCCGGGAACGCGGGGCGGGAGGGGGGCAAAAGCGCGGGAGCGGGGTGCGTCGATGCGCGTGCAACGAAAACAAAAATGCCGCGCCCGCCGAAGCGGTGCGCGGCATTCGAGACGGGAGCGCCGGGGCTCAGGCGGCCGGCTGGTTGCTCAGGCAGCTCTTCATGAACGCCTTGCGGTCGTCGCCTTTCTTGCCGGTGGCCTGCGTATTGCACGCCTTCATCTTTTCCTGCTGCGACATTGCCTTCGCGGGCTTCGCCGACAGGCAGTCCTTCATGAACGCCTTGCGTTCGTCGCCCGTCTTGCCGGCTGCCTGGGTGTTACAGGCCTTCATCTTGTCCTGCTGGCTGTTCGCCGCGAACGCGGGGGAAGCCAGCATGCCGCCGAGAAGCACTGCGGCTACGAGCGATTGAATTTTCATTTCGACACTCCCATGGGGTGAATTGCGTGTTATCGACGCCGTCACGAAGCACTGCGCGATGTGGATAGGGCCGCATCGCGCCGCGCGCTCCGATTATGGCAAATCAATGTGAAAACACCAAAACGGCACTTCCTATAACGTTGCGGACACCACGGCCGTTGACGGCGCACCCGGCCGGGCGATCGGGACAAACCATGAGGTGCGGTGGTCGGCCTCGACCGCAGCGCTGGAACCTGCCGGATCCCGGCCGCAAGCCTTTACAATCGCGCCCATGAATACTCCGAATTCCGTTTCCCCTTCGTCCGCGGCGGCCCTGCCGCGCATCGCCGTGCTCGCCACCGGTGGCACGATCGCCGGTGCCGCGCCCGACGCGGCCAGCACGGCCGGCTACCAGGCCGGCGCGCTCGGCGTCAATTTCCTGGTCGACGCGGTGCCGGCGCTCGCGTCCGTCGCACGCATCGACGCCGAGCAGATCGCCAGCATCGACAGCAAGGATCTCGCGCTGCCGCTGTGGAATACGCTCGCCGCGCGGATCGACGCACTGATGGCCGACCCGGCGATCGACGGCATCGTGATCACCCACGGCACCGACACGCTCGAGGAAACCGCGTATGCGCTGCACCTGGTCGTCAACGGCGACAAGCCGGTCGTGCTGACGGCTGCGATGCGCCCGGCGACCGCGCTGTCGTCCGACGGCCCGCTGAACCTGCTGAACGCGGTGACGGTGGCCGCGCATCAGTCCGCGCGCGGGCAGGGCGTGCTGGTCGCGTTCAACAACCGGATCCACGGCGCGCGCGACGTCGTGAAGACGAGCACCTACGCGGTCGACGCGTTCCAGTCGCCGGAACTCGGTGCACTCGGCTGGGTGCAGGACGGCCGGGTCGAATTCGCGCGCCGCGTCACGCGTTCGCGCGACACGCAGCTGGCGATCGCCTCAACGTGGCCGCCCGTCGAAGTCGTCGCCAGCTATGCGGGCGTGACGCGTACGGCAGTGGACGCGCTGGTCGCAGCCGGCGTGCGCGGTCTCGTCGTCGCAGGCACGGGCAACGGCTCGATCCATGCGACGCTGCAGGCGGCGCTGGCCGATGCGGTGAACGCGGGCGTTGCGGTGGTGCGCGCGTCGCGCGTCGGGTCGGGGCATGTGATGCGCAACGGCGCCGCGAACGACGATGCGCTCGGCTTCGTGAGCGCAGGGTCGCTGAACCCGTTCAAGGCACGCGTGCTGCTGATGCTCGCGCTCGCGAACGGCATTCACGGCCGCGACGAACTGCAACGCCGGTTCGACACGCTGTGATGCGGTGATCGATACGCGAGGCTCGGGCCGCACGCGCGTCATGTCAAGTCCTGGAATAGGTTGACAGTGTTCACCCGCTAAACGCCCGATGCACCGCATCGGGCGTTTTGTATTTGAGGGCGGCATGTGGCCGCTCGCAGTTGTAGATGTTCACCGACTGTTCGACCA
>NZ_JAIZSA010000013.1:0-248706 GCF_020419825.1 Burkholderia sp. AU30198
GGTCGAACAGTCGGTGAACATCTACAACTGCGAGCGGCCACATGCCGCCCTCAAATACAAAACGCCCGATGCGGTGCATCGGGCGTTTAGCGGGTGAACACTGTCAACCTATTCCAGGACTTGACACGGCGTGGTTCCGAAGTGGCCGTTTCCGAACGAGGCTTGCTTTCGGAATGGGCTCGCTGCGGCGGCAGTGCCTATCGGCGCGGTAAGACGGCAGGGCGCCTCCACGACGGGCGCGTCGCGGTCGATACGGCTCACCGCGCTTTAGCTTGGCGGCTGCGCCGACCGGAAAAGAAAAAGGCGCCCGAAGGCGCCTTCAATATGCTGCGGCTTGTCAGGCAAGCTGATTAGAACTTGTGACGGATACCGACGCGTGCTGCAACCTGGTTGCTGGTGCTCGAACCTGCGAGACCGTTGATCGCTGCGGTTGCCTGGATCACGTTGCCGTTCGCGTCGAGCACGTTGCCCGATGCGTGCTGGTACACGCCGATCGCGTAGACGTCGGTGCGCTTCGACAGGAAGTAGTCGACACCCAGCGAGCCCTGGTGATACTTGGCTGCCGAGCTGCCGTTGATCTTGCTGCCCTGCGTGTAGTCGTACGCCGCGCCGAGAATCAACGCCGGAGTCAGCTGATACTTGAAGTTGAGTTCGCCGTTGTTGAACGTCGCGGACTGGTTCACGAACGGGCCTGCCGAGAAGCCCTTGAACTTCGTGTTCGAGTACGTCGCGCCGATCGTCGCTGCGCCGAACGTGTAGGCGCCGCCCGCACCGATGACCTGGTACGTGTTCGCGTTGTTCGCGTATGCGCCGTAGATCGGCGACGAGACCGACGAAGACGCGGAACCGTTGTTGAACATGCCGCCGAACTGGTTCGGCGTACGTGCGTTCAAGTAACCGACGCCCAACACCAGCGGGCCGTTGTTGTAGCCTGCGCCGAGCGACCAGACCTGGTTCTTCGCGAACTGGCCGGCTTGACCGCCGAAGCTGTACATGCCGCCGAACGAGATGCCGCCGTAGGTGTTGCTCGTGAACTTGACCGCGTTGTTCACGCGATAGGCGTTGTTGAAGTTGTCGAGGTCACCCGGGTGAGCGGCGATGTAGCCACCCCACTGGTCACCTGCCTCGAGCGGGCCGACGAAGTCGACGACGGAGTCGTACTGACGACCCAGCGTGACCGTACCGTACTGGCTCGACAGGCCCACATAAGCCTGACGACCGAACATCAGGCCGCCCTGACCGAGCTTGCCGCTGTTCACGTCGAAACCGTTTTCGAGGGTGAAGATCGCCTTCAGGCCGCCACCGAGGTCTTCGGTGCCGCGCATGCCGAAGCGGCTGCCTTGCATCACGCCGCTGGCCATGCTGTACAGGTGCTTGCCGCCTGCGTTGTTGTTGAAGAGCAGGCCTTCATCGATGATGCCGTAAAGCGTCACGCTGCTTTGCGCATGGGCAGCGCCAGCGAACGCGCCCAGCGCGACGAGCGCGAGAAGCGACTTTTTCATTAACGGATCTCCAAGAATCACTGAATTTTTTTGGCGGGGCAGATAGTTATGTTCTGTTGACGGGCCCCATCAACTTCGCAAGAAGTCGCACGTAATGTAGCAAAACCGTTTTTTGCCACAAAGCGAAATGCCGCAGCGCAAGGCCGCCATGTTTCCTTTATGCAACAATGGTTAAAATCACGGGTTAACCGCAATTTCCGCTGAATAATCAAGTCGGTTACGCAGCGGACTCGTGCCCTTGCCGCTCGCGGCAGCACCTGCAGCCAGGAGAACAGGATGGTGTTTGATGAACTGATCAGCGAATTCGATCGCGGCCTGCGATCGCTGACCGGCATTAGCCGGATGAGCCGCCCGGTGCCCGCACCGGCCGAGGCGCCGGCCGTCGAGCTGACGCCTGCGGAGCGCACGCATGCCGCCGGGCTGATGCGCGTGAACCACGTCGGCGAGGTCTGCGCGCAGGCGCTCTACCAGGCGCAGAAACTCACCGCGCGCACGGCATCGGCGAAGGCGATGTTCGAGGAAGCCGCGCGCGAGGAGGAGGACCACCTCGCGTGGACCGCGCACCGCCTGAAAGAGCTCGACTCGCGTCCGAGCCTGCTGAACCCGCTCTGGTATGCGGGTTCGCTCGCGATCGGCGTGGCGGCCGGCGCGCTTGGCGACAAGGTCAGCCTTGGCTTCATGGCCGAGACCGAACGGCAGGTCGAGAGTCATCTCGAAGGCCATATGTCCGAGTTGCCGGCGGCCGATACCGCGTCGCGTGCGATCGTCGACCAGATGCGTATCGACGAAGTGAAGCACGGCAAGGCCGCGGCCGACGCAGGCGGGATCGAACTGCCGCTGCCCGCACGGATGCTGATGCGCGCCGCATCGAAAGTCATGACGAGCACTGCGTACTATCTGTGAGATTCACACCGGGGCGATGCGTGACGTCGCCCCGGTTCCCCACCGCTGATACCGCCCGTTTATTCCTCGTTTTCCCGCCCCCGAAAGCCCCGTCCGCACACCCGTCTGGCCCGTCTTTCTCACGTATCACCTTCACAAGTTGCACTAGCTCATTCATTTATAACGGTTTTTGGAATGAGGGGCCGCATGAGCATGTGCGCGTAAGTCCTTGTTCTAACTAACAAAATTCGTCAAAAATGCGGGCCGCTCCCTTGACCGTGCCACACCCTTCCTCTAAAGTGGGAGACAGTGTGAGAAAGTGTATTTTTGTGTGATTTGGCGGGCTATTCCGGCTAAATTCTCAGCATGTAGCGGGTGCTTCGGTGCCCTGAACGGGAGAGCGGAAAGTGTTCCAAGGGGCGTCGGCGCTGACGCTCGATGCGAAAGGGCGGATGTCGGTGCCGGCTCGCTATCGCGAAGCGCTGCAAGGACAGGCAGAAGGACGGGTGACTGTGACCAAGCACCCGGACGGCTGCCTGTTGCTGTTTCCGCGCCCCGAATGGGAAGTATTCCGCGCCAAGATCGCCGCGCTGCCGATGGACGCGCACTGGTGGCGGCGCATTTTTCTCGGCAATGCGATGGATGTCGATCTCGACAGCGCGGGCCGGATTCTCGTATCGCCCGAGCTGCGCATGGCAGCCGGACTGGAAAAGGAAGTCATGTTGTTGGGAATGGGTAGTCACTTCGAGCTGTGGGATTCGCAAACCTACAACGCGAAGGAGCAGGCAGCGATGGCGCAGGGCATGCCCGACGCGCTGAAGAATTTCACGTTCTGATTGCGGTGACGGAGACGCCCGCGATGGGAAACGAATTGCAACATCGGACCGTGTTGTTGGACGAAGCGGTCGACTCGCTCGTGACGCGACCGGACGGCATCTATGTCGACGGCACGTTCGGGCGCGGCGGCCATAGCCGCGCGGTGCTCGCGCGGCTGGCGCCGGCCGGGCGGCTGATCGCGTTCGACAAGGATCCGAGAGCGATCGAGACGGCGCAGGGCATCGAGGATGCGCGCTTCTCGATCGTGCATGACAGCTTTGCATCGATGCGCGACGCGCTTGCGGCGCGCGGCGTCGAGAAGGTGTCGGGTGTGTTGCTCGACCTGGGCGTGTCCTCGCCGCAGGTGGACGATCCGGCGCGCGGCTTCAGCTTCCGCGCCGATGGTCCGCTGGACATGCGGATGGATCCGACGCGCGGCGAGTCGGCGGCGGAATGGCTCGCACGGGTTTCGGTGCAGGAATTGACGGAGGTGATACGGGATTATGGGGAAGAACGGTTTGCTTTTCAGATTGCAAAGGCGCTTGTTGCTCGCCGGGCAGAGTCCGACCGTCTTGGGCCTCTCGACACCACGGGCGAGCTTGCCCAAATCGTGGGTCACGTCGTCAAAACCCGTGAGAAGGGCAAGGATCCGGCAACCCGCACCTTTCAGGCTATACGGATTCACGTCAATCAAGAGCTTGCGGACCTGCAAGTCGTACTAGACGCGGCACTGTCGTTGCTGGATCAAGGGGGGCGGCTGGTGGTCATCAGCTTTCATTCACTCGAGGACCGGATCGTCAAGCGATTCATGCAGGCGCACGCGAGTGCGCCTGCGGTCGATCGTCGCCTGCCGATCCGTGCCGTCGACCTCCCGAGCCCCCCGCTCAAGATCATCGGCCGTCATTTCCCGAGCGAAGCGGAAGTGACGGCGAATCCGCGTGCCCGTTCGGCCGTGATGCGCATTGCGGAGCGCGTCACGCCATGAGCCGCTTCAATATCTTCCTGCTGATCATCGTGATGGGTTGCGCGCTGTCGGTCGTCAATTCGACGAACCAGCAGCGCCAGTTCTTCATCCAGCTGCAGCGTGCGCAGTCGCAGGAGCGTCAGCTCCAGCAGGACTACGCGCAGCTTCAATATCAGCAGAGCGCGCTGTCGAAGACGTCGCGCATCGAGCAGCTTGCGAACGACTCGCTGAAGATGCAGCCGATCACGACCGGCCGCACGCAATACCTGACGCTGCCGCCGGGCGCCGCGAAGGCGATCGATGCGCCGATCCCGGCTTCGGCGGACACGGCCGGCAAGGGCAAGGGGGGCGCGCGATGAAGCCGTCCCAGAAGCGCCAGAACGTGAAGTTCTCGTCGAGCCCCGTGCTGGGCGTGCATCTGCCGATGTGGCGCTCGAAGTTCGTCGTGTTCCTGCTGTTCATGGCGTTCGTCGCGCTGGCCGCGCGCGCGTTCTGGATCCAGGGGCCCGGCAACGCGTTCTATCGGAAGCAGGGCGAAAGCCGCTACCAGCGCACGATCGATCTGCCGGCGACGCGCGGCAAGATCCTCGACCGTAACGGGCTCGTGCTCGCGACGAGTCTGCCCGTGCGCGCGATCTGGGCGATTCCCGACGCGGTGCCGGACGATCTCGACGCCGACAAGGTCAACCAGCTCGGCAAGCTCCTCGGCATGACGCCGAAGGAACTGCGCGTGAAGCTGTCGGAAGACAAGGGTTTCGTCTACGTCAAGCGCCAGGTGCCGATCGACGTCGCCGACAAGGTCGCCGCGCTCGACATACCCGGTATCTATCAGCGCAACGAATACAAGCGCTTCTATCCGGAAGGCGAGATCACCGCTCACCTGATCGGCTTCACGAACGTCGAGGACGAAGGGCAGGAGGGCATCGAACTGGGCGACCAGAAGATGCTGTCCGGCACGTCGGGCGTGCGTCGCGTGATCAAGGACCGGATGGGGCACATCGTCGAGGACGTCGCCGAGCAGATCCCGCCGCACAACGGCACCGACGTCGACCTGTCGATCGACAGCAAGATCCAGTACATCGCATACGCGAACCTGAAGGCCGCCGTCGAGAAGTTCAAGGCGAAGGCCGGCGCGGCGATGGTCGTCGACGTGCGCACCGGCGAGGTGCTCGCACTCGTCAACTACCCGACGTACAACCCGAACGACCGCTCGCGGATGACGGGCGAGCAGTTGCGCAACCGGATCATGACCGACGTGTTCGAGCCGGGCTCGATCATGAAGCCGTTTACGGTGTCGCTCGCGCTCGACCTGCACCGCGTGACGCCGAACACGCTCGTCGAGACGGGCAACGGGCATTTCGTGCTCGACGGCGCGCCGATCACCGACGACGCGGGTTTCGGCACGCTGACGGTCGGCGGCGTGATCCAGAAGTCGAGCAACATCGGCGCAACGAAGATCGCGATGACGATGCGGCCCGAGGAAATGTGGAATATGTATACGAGCATCGGCCTCGGCCAGGCGCCGAAGGTCGGGTTCCCGGGCGCGGTGGCCGGCCGCCTGCGTCCGTGGAAGAGCTGGCGTCGCATCGAACAGGCGACGATGTCGTACGGCTACGGCCTGTCGGTGTCGCTGTTCCAGCTCGCGCGTGCGTACACGGCGATCGCGCATGACGGCGAGCTGATGCCCGTGACCATTTTCAAGACCGACCCCAACCAGCCGGTCGTGGGTACGCAGGTGTTCAACCCGACCACTGCGCGTGAAGTGCGCGCGATGCTCGAGACAGTGGTGGCGCCGGGCGGCACGTCGCCCGATGCGGCCGTGCCGGGCTATCGCGTCGGCGGCAAGAGCGGCACCGCGTACAAGCATGAAGGTCACGGCTATACGCGCAAGTACCGCGCGTCGTTCGTCGGGATGGCGCCGATGCCGAATCCGCGCATCGTCGTCGCGGTATCGGTCGACGAGCCGACGGCCGGCAGCCACTTCGGCGGCCAGGTGTCCGGCCCCGTATTCTCGGCGATCGCCGGCGACACGATGCGTGCGCTGAACGTGCCGCCGAACATGCCGATCAAGCAGCTCGTCGTGTCTGACGATTCGCCGGCAGCACCATCTGCGACGGGGCCGCAAAAGCTGGCCGCGGGCGGCGGTGCGAAGCATATGATCGTGTCCAGCACGACGCGTAATTCACCAGGAGTTGTTCGATGAGCGCCGCTCGCAGTTCCCATCCGGCGCATCAGCAGATCGCAGCCGCGCTTGCGTGGCTGCGTCAGCATGTGGCCCCCGCCGCGCAACTGCATGCCGACACGCGCAGCCTCAAGGCTGGCGACGTGTTTGTCGCATATGCAGTCGACGGGGCCGACAATCGTGCCTTCATCGTCGACGCCGTCGCACGCGGTGCGGCCGCGGTGCTGTTTCAGCCGGAAGGGCTGGACGCGGCGCCGGCGGTGCCCGTTGCACTGGCCGTGCCGGCGCTCGACCAGCTCGCCGGCGAGATCGCCAGCGGCTGGTACGGCGATCCGAGCGACAGCCTGCTCGCGGTGGGTGTGACCGGCACGAACGGGAAGACCTCGTGCACGCAATGGATCGCCACCGCGCTGACGGCGCTGCACCAGCCGTGCGCGGTGATCGGCACGCTCGGCACCGGGATGCCCGGCCAGCTCGTGCCGACGGGTTTCACGACGCCCGACGCGCCGCAACTGCAGCGCAGCCTCGCGCAGTTGCGCGACGCGGGCGCGAAGGCGGTGGCAATGGAAGTGTCGTCGCACGCGCTGCACCAGGGGCGCGTGAACGGTACGGCCTTCGACATCGCGGTGTTTACGAACCTCACGCAGGATCACCTCGACTATCACGGCACGTTCGATGCGTACGAGGCCGCGAAGGCGAAGCTGTTCGCATGGCGCGGCCTGCGTGCGGCGGTCGTCAACCGCGATGACGCAGCCGGCCAGCGCCTGCTCGAGAAACTGGCCGGCCGCGTGCGCACGATCGCGTACGGGATCGGCGATGCACCGGCGCCCGACGCCGATCGTGAACTGGTCGCGATCGACGTGCGAGCTACCGCGACCGGCACGGCGTTCCGCCTGCGTTCGTCGTGGGGCGATGCCGACGTCGAAGTCGGCACGCTCGGCGCGTTCAATGTCAGCAACCTGCTTGCCGTGCTCGGCTCGCTGCTCGCGGCCGACGTGCCGTTCGACGCGGCGCTCGCCGAGATCGCGCGGCTCGAGTCCGTCAATGGCCGGATGCAGCGGCTCGGCGGCCGGCTGCAGAACGACGAACCGCTCGTCGTGATCGACTACGCCCATACGCCCGACGCGCTCGAAAAGACGCTCGACGCGCTGCGCCCGATCGCGACGGCGCGCGGCGGCCGGCTCGTCTGCATGTTCGGCTGCGGCGGCGATCGCGATGCGACGAAGCGCCCGCTGATGGGTGCGATCGCAGAGCGGCTCGCCGATGAAGCCGTCGTCACGAGCGACAACCCGCGCAGCGAGGATCCGCAGCGCATCATCGACCAGATCGTCGCGGGCATGACCGCGCCCGATCACGCCCGCCGTATCGAGGATCGCGCGAGCGCGATCCTGCAGGCTGTGCGCGGCGCCGCACGCGAGGATGTCGTCGTGCTGGCCGGCAAGGGCCACGAGGCCACGCAGGAAATCATGGGCAAGAAACGCACGTTCTCCGACCAGGATCACGCGCGGCTCGCGCTGGCAGCGCGCGCGACGCATGGCAAGGGAGGTGCCGAATGACGATGCTCAGTCTCGGCGAAGCCATTCGCCTGATCCCTGGCGCAACTGTCCACGGCGACTCGAGTGTCACGTTCGACCGCGTGTCGACGGACAGCCGCACGGTCGGCCCCGGCGACCTGTTCGTCGCGCTGAAAGGCGAGCGCTTCGACGCGCACGACTTCCTCGGCGATGTCGCTGCGCGCGGTGCGGCAGCGGCGCTCGTCGCGCACGTGCCGGCGGGCGTCACGATGCCGGCGATCGAGGGCGGCGAAACGCGTGCAGCGCTCGGCGCGCTCGCACACGGCTGGCGCAAACGATTCGCGTTGCCGCTCGTCGCGGTGACGGGCAGCAACGGCAAGACGACCGTCAAGGAAATGATCGCGTCGATCTTCGCGGCGGCGGTCGGCGCCGACGCGCGGCTCGCGACGGCCGGCAACCTGAACAACGACGTCGGCCTGCCGCTGACGCTGCTGCGCCTGTCGGCCGCGCATCGTCTCGCGGTGATCGAGATCGGGATGAATCACCCGGGCGAGACCGAAGTTCTCGCGCGCCTCACGGCGCCGACGGTCGCACTCGTCAACAACGCGCAGCGCGAGCACCAGGAGTTCATGGCGACGGTCGAAGCCGTCGCGCTCGAACACGCGGCCGTGATTCACGCGCTGCCGCCGGACGGTGTCGCAGTGTTCCCGGCCGATGACGCGTATGCGGGCATCTGGCGCGTCGCGGCGACCGGCAACCGGATCCTCGATTTCGCGCTGCACGATGCCGAACGGCAGAACGACGCGCAGGTCACGGGCCGTCTGCACGGCGGCGAACTCTTGATCGACACGCCCGCGGGCGCCGTCACGGTGCGGCTGCGCGCGCTCGGCGAGCACAACGCGCGCAACGCGCTGGCCGCGACGGCCGCGGCGCTGGGCGCCGGCGTTGCGCTGTCGGCGATCAAGCAGGGCCTCGAATCGTTCGAGCCGGTCAAGGGCCGGTTGCAGGTGAAACAGGCGATCGCCGGCAGCCTTGCGGGTGCAACGGTCGTCGACGATACGTACAACGCGAATCCCGATTCGATGCGTGCTGCGATCGACGTGCTCGCCGCACAACCGGCGCCGCGCGTGCTGGTGATCGGCGACATGGGCGAGGTCGGCGACGAAGGGCCGGCTTTCCATCGCGAGGTCGGTGCCTACGCGCGCGAGCGCGGGATCGATGCGCTGTTCGCGCTCGGCGATGCGTCGCGCGATGCCTGCACGGCATACGGCGACACGGCCCGCCATTTCGGCGACGTCGGCGCGCTGGTTGAAGCACTGCTCGCAGCGGGCTACGGCGCGCAGGCGACGCTGCTCGTGAAGGGCTCGCGGTACATGAAGATGGAGCGCGTGGTCGACGCGCTGACGAACCAACCCGCGGCGGGCACGGCGCCCGCTGCACACTGAGTAGAAGGAAGGAAGCATGCTGCTGGCGCTGGCGCAATGGCTGCAAGGAGACGCAAGCTTTTTGCGCTTGTTCACGTACCTCACGTTCCGTGCGGTGATGGCCACCATCACCGCGCTCGGGATCGGGCTCGTGTGCGGACCGTGGGTGATCCGCAAGCTGACGCAAATGAAGGTCGGCCAGGCCGTGCGCAAGGACGGCCCGCAGACGCACCTCGTCAAGTCCGGCACACCGACGATGGGCGGCGTGCTGATCCTGATCGGCATCGCGGTCGCGACGCTGCTGTGGGGCGACCTGACGAACCGTTTCATCTGGATCGTGATGCTCGTCACGTTTGGTTTCGGCGTGATCGGCTGGGTCGACGATTACCGCAAGGTCGTCCACAAGGACCCGCGCGGGATGTCGTCGCGCGAGAAGTATTTCTGGCAATCGGTGATCGGGCTGTTCGCGGCGGTCTACCTCGCGTTCAGCGTGTCCGAGGCGAACAACGTGCGCGTGTTCGACCTGTTCATGGCATGGGTGCGGAGCGGCCTGTCGATGGGGCTGCCGGCGCGTGCCGACCTGATGCTGCCGTTCCTGAAGTCGATCAGCTATCCGCTCGGCGTCTGGGGCTTCATCGTGCTGACCTACTTCGTGATCGTCGGCGCGAGCAACGCGGTGAACCTGACCGACGGCCTCGACGGCCTCGTGATCATGCCGGTCGTGCTGGTCGGCGCGTCGCTGGGTGTGTTCGCGTACGTGATGGGCAGCGCGGTCTATTCAAAATACCTGCTGTTCCCGCACATTCCGGGCGCGGGCGAATTGCTGATTTTCTGTTCCGCGATGGGTGGGGCAGGGCTCGCGTTCCTCTGGTACAACACGCACCCCGCGCAGGTGTTCATGGGCGACGTCGGCGCGCTGGCGCTCGGCGGCGCGCTCGGCACGGTCGCGGTGATCGTGCGCCAGGAAATCGTGCTGTTCATCATGGGCGGCATCTTCGTCGCGGAAACGTTGTCGGTGATGCTGCAGGTTTCGTGGTTCAAGTACACGAAAAAGCGCTACGGCGAAGGGCGGCGTCTGCTGAAGATGGCGCCGCTGCACCACCATTTCGAATTGTCCGGCTGGAAGGAAACGCAGGTGGTCGTGCGTTTCTGGATCATCACGTTGATGCTGTGCCTGTTCGGTTTGACCACCCTCAAGCTGCGGTAAAGGAAAGGTAACAAGGATGTCTGGCGAGATGTTTGGAGATCGGCAACGGCCGATGGTGCTCGTACTGGGGCTCGGGGAATCGGGTCTCGCGATCGCGCGATGGTGCGCGAGGCACGGGTGCCGGCTGCGTATTGCCGATACCCGCGAGGCGCCGCCGAACCTTGCCGCGCTGCAGGCCGAAGGCATCGATGCGGAATTCGTCGGCGGCGCGTTCACGCCCGCGCTGCTCGACGGCGGCGTCGAGATCGTCGGGCTGAGCCCCGGGCTGTCGCCGCTCGAGCCGGCACTCGCGGCGCTGGTCGCGGCCGCGAACGAGCAGGGCATCGCGGTGTGGGGCGAACTGGAATTCTTTGCACAGGCGCTGCGTGCGCTTGGCACGAGCGGCTACCAGCCGAAGGTGCTCGCGATCACGGGCACCAACGGCAAGACCACGACGACGAGCCTCACGGGCCTGCTGTGCCAGCGCTCGGGCAAGAAGGTCGCCGTCGCGGGCAACATCAGCCCCGCGATGCTCGACCGGCTCGCCGGTGCGATCGACGAAACCGCGCTGCCCGACGTGTGGGTACTCGAACTGTCGAGCTTCCAGCTCGAGACCGCGCGCACGTTCGCGCCCGATGCGGCCGCGATCCTCAACATCACGCAGGACCACCTCGACTGGCACGGCAGCTTCGACGCGTACGCGCGGGCAAAGGGCCGGATCTTCGGCGCGACGACGACGCGCGTGCTGAACCGCGACGATGCGGCCGTGATGAAGTTCGCGCCGGCAGTCGGCGCGGCCGACGCGCCGCGCACGGTCACGTTCGGCCTGAACGAACCGGTGCAGGACGGCGACTACGGGCTGTCGCGCGACAACGGCATCGCGTGGCTGGTCGAAGCCGTCGATCGCGACGCGCCGGACGAAGTCGCGACGACGACCCGCCGGCGCAAGCGCGACGCCGCGCATACGCCGGACATCGCGCAGAAGCGCCTGATGCCGGCCGACGCGCTGCGCATCCGCGGGCTGCACAACGCGGCGAACGCGCTGGCCGCATTCGCGCTCGCACGTGCGATCGACCTGCCGGCCGCGCCGCTGCTGCACGCGCTGCGCGAATACCGCGGCGAGGCGCACCGCGTCGAAGTGATCGCGACGATCGACGACGTGGATTACGTCGACGACAGCAAGGGCACGAACGTCGGCGCGACGGTTGCCGCGCTCGACGGGCTTGCGCAGAAGATCGTGCTGATCGCGGGCGGCGACGGCAAGGGGCAGGACTTCGCACCGCTGGTCGCGCCGGTCGCGCGCTGGTGCCGCGCGGTGATGCTGATCGGCCGTGACGCACCGGCGATCCGCGACACGCTCGCCGAAACGGGCGTGCCGCTCGCCGACCACGCGACGCTCGAAGGCGCGGTGCACGCGGCGGCCGACCTCGCCGAACCGGGCGATGCGGTGTTGCTGTCGCCCGCCTGCGCGAGCCTCGACATGTTCAGGAACTACGCCCATCGCGCGGATGTGTTCCGCGCGGCGGTCGACGAAATCGCCATCGACAAAGGAGCGACGCCATGAGCTGGTCCGATCGCCTCGTCTCCCGTTTCAACGATCGCCGCGACACCGGCGGCAATGCCGCGGGCGGCCGCGTTGCATCCGCCACGCGTGCCGCGACGGGCGGCCTCGCGAGCGTCGTCAACGGCGTGCGCCCGAGCCGTTCGCGGATGCTGGACTTCGACTACTCGCTGCTGTGGGTCGCGATCGCGCTGCTCGGGCTCGGCGTCGTGATGGTGTATTCGGCGTCGATCGCGATGCCCGATTCGCCGAAATACGCGTCGTATCACGATTACGCGTTCCTGATGCGTCACTGCATCTCGCTCGTCGTCGCGTTCATCGCGGCGGTGATCGCGTTCCGCGTGCCGGTGTCGACGTGGGATAAATACGCGCCGCATCTCTTCCTGATCGCGCTCGTCAGCCTCGTGATCGTGCTGATTCCGCACATCGGCAAGGGCGTGAACGGCGCGCGCCGCTGGATTCCGCTCGGCATCACGAACATGCAGCCGTCGGAAATCATGAAGCTCGCGGTGACGATCTACGCGGCGAACTACACGGTGCGCAAGCAGGAATACATGCAGAGCTTCGCCAAGGGCTTCCTGCCGATGGCGTTCGCGGTCGGCCTGGTCGGCGCGCTGCTGCTGCTCGAGCCGGACATGGGCGCGTTCATGGTGGTCGCGGCGATCGCGATGGGCGTGCTGTTCCTCGGCGGCGTGAACGGCAAGCTGTTCGGCGGCCTCGTCGCGACGGCGGTCGGTACCTTCACGATGCTGGTGTGGCTGTCGCCGTGGCGTCGCGAGCGGATCTTCGCGTACCTCGATCCGTGGGACGAGCGCTATGCGCAGGGCAAGGCGTACCAGCTCACGCACTCGCTGATCGCGTTCGGCCGCGGCGAGTGGTTCGGCGTCGGCCTCGGCGGCAGCGTCGAGAAGCTGAACTACCTGCCGGAAGCGCATACCGACTTCATCCTCGCGGTGATCGGCGAGGAGCTCGGTTTCGTCGGCGTGCTGGTCGTGATCCTGCTGTTCTACTGGATCGTGCGCCGCGCGTTCGAGATCGGCCGCCAGGCGCTCGCACTCGATCGCACGTTCGCGGGCCTGACCGCGAAGGGCATCGGTATCTGGTTCGGCGCGCAGACCTTCATCAACATGGGGGTGAACCTCGGGCTGCTGCCGACCAAGGGCCTGACGTTGCCGCTCGTGAGCTACGGCGGCTCGGGCATTTTGCTGAACTGTGTTGCGCTCGCAGTGCTGCTGCGGGTCGACTACGAAAACCGGGTGCTGATGCGCGGAGGGAAGGTATGACCGCGTCGCAACGCACGCTGATGGTGATGGCAGGCGGTACCGGGGGCCACGTGTTCCCGGGGCTCGCGGTCGCGCACCGGATGGAAGCGGCGGGTTGGCGCGTCGTGTGGCTCGGCAATCCGACCGGGATGGAAGCGACGCTCGTGCCGAAGCACGGCATTCCGATGGAATACGTGCGGTTCGGCGGGCTGCGCGGCAAGGGTCTGAAGACCAAGCTGACGCTGCCGTTCAACCTGCTGCGCGCGTGCGGGCAGAGCCTTGCCGCGCTGCGGCGCGTGCGGCCCGACGTCGTGCTCGGGATGGGCGGCTACATCACGTTCCCGGCGGGCGTGATGACCGCACTGTCGGGGCGTCCGCTCGTGCTGCATGAACAGAATTCGATCGCGGGCCTGACGAACAAGGTGCTCGCGAAATTCGCGAAACGCGTGCTCGTCGCGTTCCCCGGCGCGCTGCCGCACGCGGAATGGACGGGCAACCCGATTCGCGCGGAACTTGCGCGCACGGAAGCACCCAAAGCACGCTATGCCTCGCGCAGCGGTCCGCTGAACGTGCTGGTCGTCGGCGGCAGCCTCGGGGCGGCCGCGCTGAATGAAGTCGTGCCGCGCGCGCTGGCGATGCTGACGCCGGGTGAACGCCCGCGCATCGTGCACCAGGCCGGCGCGAAGCACATCGACGCGCTGAAGGCGAATTACGAAGCGGCCGGTTTCGCGGCCGGCGAAGACGTGCGGCTCGTGCCGTTCATCGACGACATGGCGGCCGCGTATGCGGCGGCGGATCTCGTGATCTGCCGGTCGGGCGCGATGACGGTGTCGGAGATCGCGGCGGTGGGCGTGGCGGCGCTGTTCGTGCCGTTCCCGTACGCGGTCGACGATCACCAGACGACCAACGCCGCGTTCCTCGCCGATGCGGGCGCGGCCGTGCTGGTACAACAACGCGACCTGTCGGCGGAACTGCTCGCCGACTGGCTGCGCGGCCAGTCGCGGGCATCGCTCGCGGACATGGCGGAACGTTCGCGCTCGCTGGCGAAGCCCGAGGCCACCGACGAAGTCGCGCGCGTGTGCGCGAAGGCGGCTGGCGCGAACCTGGAAACACTGCAATGAAACACATCGTCAAACACATTCATTTCGTCGGGATCGGCGGCGCGGGCATGAGCGGCATCGCCGAAGTGCTCGTCAATCTCGGCTACGAGGTCAGCGGCTCGGACCTGTCGCGCAACGCGGTGACCGATCGTCTCCAGGCGCTCGGCGCACGGATCGCGATCGGCCACGACGCGGCGAACATCGAGGGCGCGAACGCGGTCGTCGTGTCGACGGCCGTGCGTTCGGACAACCCGGAAGTGCTGGCCGCGCGCGCGAAGCGCGTGCCGATCGTGCAGCGCGCGGTGATGCTGGCCGAGCTGATGCGCCTGAAGCAGGGCATCGCGATCGCCGGCACGCACGGCAAGACCACGACGACGAGCCTCGTCGCGAGCGTGCTCGCGGCGGGCGGGCTCGATCCGACCTTCGTGATCGGCGGCCGGCTGATCAGCGCCGGCGCGAACGCGCGGCTCGGCACGGGCGATTTCATCGTTGCCGAGGCCGACGAATCGGACGCGTCGTTCCTGAACCTGTATCCGGTGATCGAAGTCATCACGAACATCGACGCCGACCACATGGACACCTACGGCCACGATTTCGCGCGGCTCAAGCAGGCGTTCATCGAATTCACGCAGCGCCTGCCGTTCTACGGCAGCGCGGTCGTGTGCGTCGACGATCCGAACGTGCGGCAGATCATCCCGTTCATCTCGAAGCCGGTCGTGCGCTACGGGCTGTCGCCGGATGCGCAGGTGCGTGCGGAAGACATCGATGCGCGCGACGGCCGCATGCATTTCACGGTGATCCGCGAAGGGCGCGCACCGCTCGCGGTCGTGCTGAACATGCCGGGCCTGCACAACGTGCAGAACGCGCTCGCGGCGATCGCGATCGCGACCGATCTCGGCGTGTCGGACGACGCGATCCAGCTGGCGCTGGCGGAATTCAACGGCGTCGGCCGGCGCTTCCAGCGCTACGGCGAAGTGCCGACCGCGGACGGCGGCCAGTACACGCTGATCGACGACTACGGCCATCACCCGGTCGAAATGGCCGCGACGATCGCGGCCGCGCGCGGTGCGTTCCCGGGCCGCCGCCTCGTGCTGGCGTTCCAGCCGCACCGCTACACGCGCACGCGCGACTGCTTCGACGATTTCGTCAACGTGCTGTCGACGGTCGATGCGCTGGTGCTGACCGAAGTCTACGCGGCCGGCGAGGCGGCGATCTCGACCGCCAACGGCGACGCGCTGTCGCGTGCGCTGCGCACGGTGGGGAAGGTTGACCCGGTGTTCGTCGCGACGGTCGACGACGTGCCGGACGCATTGGCGAAGGTCGCGCAGAACGGCGACGTGGTGATCACGATGGGCGCGGGTTCGATCGGCGGCGTGCCGGCGAAGGTTGCGCAGCACACTCAACAGAAGGCATGACATGAGCGGGATTGATCCGAAACGTTTCGGCAAGGTGGCGGTGTTGTTCGGCGGCGAGTCCTCGGAGCGCGAGGTGTCGCTCACGTCGGGCAAGCTCGTGCTGCAGGGCCTGCGCGACGCGGGCATCGACGCGCACCCGTTCGACCCGGCCGAGCGCCCGCTGGCGGCGCTGAAGGATGAAGGGTTCGTGCGCGCGTTCAACGCGCTGCATGGCGGCTACGGCGAGAACGGCCAGATCCAGGGCGCGCTCGATTTCTACGGCATTCGCTACACGGGCAGCGGCGTGCTCGGGTCGGCGCTCGGCCTCGACAAGTTCCGCACGAAGCTCGTGTGGCAGCAGACCGGCGTGCCGACGCCGCCGTTCGAGACGGTGCTGCGTGGCGACGACCTCGCGGCGCGCGCGACGGACATCGTCGCGAAGCTCGGCCTGCCGCTGTTCGTGAAGCCGGCGAGCGAGGGCTCGAGCGTGGCGGTGCTGAAGGTGAAGACGGCCGACGCGCTGCCGGCTGCGCTCGCGGAAGCCGCGAAGCATGACCCGATCGTGATCGTCGAGAAGAGCATCGAAGGCGGCGGCGAATACACCGCCTGCATCGCCGGCGATCTCGACCTGCCGGTGATCAAGATCGTGCCGGCCGGCGAGTTCTACGACTATCACGCGAAGTACATCGCCGACGACACGCAATACCTGATTCCGTGCGGGCTGCCCGCCGACAAGGAAGCGGAGCTCAAGCGCATCGCACGCCGTGCGTTCGACGTGCTCGGCTGCACCGACTGGGGGCGCGCGGATTTCATGCTCGACGCCGACGGCAACGCGTACTTCCTGGAAGTGAACACCGCGCCGGGCATGACCGACCACTCGCTGCCGCCGAAGGCCGCGCGCGCGGTCGGCATCAGCTATTCGGAGCTGGTCGTGAAGGTGCTGTCGCTCACGCTCAACGACTGACGCAGGAACGGAACGACGTATGTGGAACAACGTTCGCCAACTCAACCTTGCCGCCAGCGCGCTGTACGCGCTGTTGCTGCTCGTGTTGGCGGCGGCCGGTTGCTACTGGCTGATCCAGCGCCCGACGTTCGCGCTGCGGGAAATCCGGATCGATGGCGACACCGAGCACATCAATTCACCGACGGTGCGCGCGGGCGTGGTCGGCCGGCTGAAGGGCAATTTCTTCACGGTCGATCTCGATGCGGCGCGCGCTGCGTTCGAGCAGATGCCCTGGGTGCGCCACGCGAGCGTGCGCCGGGTGTGGCCGAATGCGCTGGCTGTCACGCTCGAGGAGTACAAACCGCTCGGGACCTGGGGCAGCGACCAGCTCGTGAGCGTCGACGGCGAGCTGTTCACCGCGAACCAGGGCGAGCTGGAGCAGGAACTGCCCGCGTTCGACGGCCCGGAGGGCAGTGCGAAGGAAGTCGTCACGCGGTATCGCGACTTCGGGAAATGGTTTGCGCCGCTGAAGGCGGCGCCGGAAGAAGTGACGCTGTCGGCGCGGTACGCGTGGACGGTGAAGCTGTCGAACGGCATGCAGGTCGAGCTGGGCAAGGAACGCAACAGCGAGTCGCTGCATGACCGGAGCCAGCGCCTGATCGCCGCATGGCCGGCCGTCACGGAGCGCTGGGGCAACGACATCGAGTACGCGGACCTGCGTTATCCGAACGGATTCGCGATTCGCGCGGCAGGCATGCGGTTCCTGACCGATACCGACAAGCGCAAGAAGTAACGAGAGATCACACGCAAGAGCACTTTATGAGCAAAGACTACAAGGATCTGCTGGTTTCCCTCGACATCGGCACGTCGAAGGTGGTGGCCATCGTCGCCGAGTTGAAGGGCGAAGGCCACTACGAGGTGATCGGTCTCGGCCAGAGCGAGTCGAAGGGTCTGAAGAAAGGTGTGGTGGTCAACATCGAGGCCACCGTGCAGTCGATCCAGCGCGCGCTCGAGGAAGCCGAGCTGATGGCCGACTGCAAGATCACCAACGTGTTCACGGGGATCGCGGGCAGCCACATCCGCAGCTTCAACTCGAGCGGGATGGTCGCGATCAAGGACAAGGAAGTCACGCAGACCGACGTCGCGCGCGTGATCGAGACCGCGAAGGCGATCAACATCCCGACCGACCAGCAGGTGCTGCACATCCTCACGCAGGAATTCATCATCGACGGCCAGGAAGACGTGCGCGAGCCGATCGGCATGAGCGGCATCCGGCTGGAAGTGAAGGTGCACATCGTGACGGGCGCGGTGAGTGCCGCGCAGAACATCGTCAAGTGCGTGCGCCGTTGCGGGCTCGAAGTGAACGACCTGATCCTGCAGCCGCTCGCCTCGTCGCTGGCCGTGCTGACGGAAGACGAGAAGGATCTCGGCGTGGTGCTGGTCGACGTCGGCGGCGGCACGACGGACATCGCGATCTTCGCCGAAGGCGCGATCCGTCACACCGCGGTGATCCCGATCGCCGGCGACCAGATCACGAGCGACATCGCGATGGCGCTGCGCACGCCGACGCCGGATGCGGAAGACATCAAGGTCGGTTACGGCATTGCCAAGCAGGCGCTCGCCGATCCGGACGAAATGGTGGAAGTGCCGGGCCTCGGCGAACGCGGCCCGCGCACGCTGTCGCGCCAGGCGCTCGCAGCCGTGATCGAGCCGCGCGTCGAGGAACTGTTCTCGCTCGTGCAGCAGGTCGTGCGCGAATCCGGTTACGAAGAACTGCTGAGCTCCGGCGTGGTCATTACTGGCGGGGCGTCGATGATGCCCGGCATGGTCGAGCTTGGCGAAGACATTTTCCTGAAACCGGTGCGTATCGGCGCGCCGGAGTATGCAGGCGGCCTCTCCGACGTCGTGCGCAATCCGCGCTACTCGACGGCGATGGGGCTGCTCGTCGAAGGCAGTGCCCAGCGCATGCGCGGCCGCAAGGTCGCCGTGCAGTCCGGCAACGCGGGGCAGGTGTTCTCGCGGATGAAGGAATGGTTCCTGAGCAACTTCTGACGAACTGAACTGAATTGAAATTCGCGCCGGTGCCGGCGGCTGGCGCGCGACAGGGGGTTGCCCGATCTCCTGCCGAATAACGGCCGAGTAGCAGTTTTTCTCTTGACGGAGGCAACAATGGAATTCCAAATGCTGGAAACCGAAACCAACGGCACCATCATCAAGGTGGTCGGCGTTGGCGGCGCTGGCGGCAATGCCGTCCAGCACATGATCAACCGCGGGGTGCAGGGCGTCGACTTCATCGTGATGAACACGGATGCGCAGGCGCTGTCGCGTTCGCGCGCATCGTCGGTGATCCAGCTCGGCAACACGGGCCTGGGCGCTGGCGCGAAGCCGGAAATGGGCCGTGCGGCAGCGGAAGAAGCGCGTGAGCGCATCGCCGACGCACTGCGCGGCGCGCACATGGTGTTCATCACGGCCGGCATGGGCGGTGGTACGGGCACGGGCGCGGCACCGGTGGTCGCGCAGATCGCGAAGGAGATGGGCATCCTGACGGTGGGTGTCGTCAGCAAGCCGTTCGAATTCGAAGGCGGCAAGCGCATGCGCGTCGCTGAAGCCGGCTCGCAGCAACTGGAGGATCACGTCGACTCGCTGATCGTCGTTCTGAACGACAAGCTGTTCGACGTGATGGGCGACGACGCCGAGATGGACAAGTGCTTCCAGTGCGCGGACGACGTGTTGAACAACGCGGTTGCAGGCATTGCTGAAATCATCAATGTCGATGGCCTCGTGAACGTCGACTTCGAAGACGTGAAGACGGTGATGGGCGAGCAGGGCAAGGCGATGATGGGCACGGCGACGGTCGCCGGCGTCGATCGCGCACGCCTCGCGGCGGAACAGGCCGTGGCGAGCCCGCTGCTCGAAGGCGTCGATCTGTCGGGCGCGCGCGGCGTGCTGGTCAACATCACGTCGAGCCGTTCGCTGCGCCTGTCGGAAACGCGCGAAGTGATGAACACGATCAAGAGCTACGCGGCGGAAGATGCGACGGTGATCTTCGGTGCGGTGTACGACGATGCGATGGGCGATGCCCTGCGCGTGACGGTCGTGGCGACGGGGCTGGGCCGTGCGGCGAAGAAGCAGCAGTCGGCACCGATGACGCTGCTGCGCACGGGTACGGACAACCAGCCGGTCAGCGCGGTTTCGCACGGCTATGCACCGGCGCATCACGTCAGCACGGCAGACTACGGCGCGCTCGATACGCCGGCGGTGTGGCGCAATTCGCGCGAAACCGCGGCATCGCACGTGCAGGCGCTGCAGGAGAAGGGTGTCGACACGTACGACATCCCGGCTTTCCTGCGCAAGCAGGCTGACTGACGCAAACACAGGCGAAGCCGCGGCGAAACTGCCGCGGTATCGCCGGCGTGACGGATGCTACGGACCACGACAGGCCGCGTCGATTGCGACGCCGGGCCGGGAAACGTGCCCTCTCCGCGCAAGCGGGGCGGGATGGGCCGTGCTGTCCGCAACACGCTGAAAAACCGTATCGCTATGAGGGACCAGCCATGATTCAAGTGGGCGACGCGCTGCCCGACGCGCAATTGTTCGAGTACATCGACGACGCGCGCGAAGGGTGCACGCTGGGGCCGAACGCCTACAGCGTGCGCGACCAGGTTGCGGGAAAGCGGGTGGTGATCTTCGGATTGCCGGGCGCTTTCACGCCGACCTGCTCCGCGCAGCATGTGCCGGGCTACGTCGAACACGCCGAGCAACTGCGCGCGGCGGGTATCGACGAGATCTGGTGCGTGTCCGTCAACGACGCATTCGTGATGGGCGCATGGGGACGTGATCTGCACACCGCGGGCAAGGTGCGCATGATGGCGGACGGCAGCGCGGCTTTCACTCATGCGCTGGGGCTGACGCAGGATTTGTCCGCGCGTGGCATGGGAATTCGTTCCCTGCGCTACGCGATGGTGATCGACGGCGGTGTGGTCAAGACGCTGGCCGTCGAGGCGCCGGGCAAATTCGAAGTGAGCGATGCGGCGAGTGTTCTCGCGACGTTGACGTCCTGATCGTGCGGTGCGCCGTTGCCTTCCGGCAACGCTGCTCACCGGCCTCAGGGCAGTTGTAACACGGGCTGATGACCGGAAACGCCTCCGTTCCGGGCATCGGCCCGTCCCGTATCGGCGCAGGTAAACAGCCGAAACAGATTGATACGCAGTTTCAAACTACGCTGAATAGGGAATTACGCTATAATCTCCCCTATCGAATATAACTCCTGATTGATATCTTCAATCACGACGAAGAACATCATGCTGAAGCAGCGCACCATCAAGTCCATCGTGAAGACCGTGGGTATTGGTGTCCACTCGGGCCGCAAGATCGAGCTGACGCTCCGTCCCGCCGCGCCGGGCACGGGCATCGTGTTCTCCCGCGTCGACCTTCCCACGCCTGTCGACATTCCCGCCGCGGCGACGTCGATCGGCGATACGCGGCTCGCGTCGGTGCTGCAGAAGGATGGCGTGCGCGTGTCGACCGTCGAGCACCTGATGTCGGCGTGTGCCGGCCTCGGCATCGACAACCTCTATGTCGACGTGACGGCCGAGGAAATCCCGATCATGGACGGCAGCGCGGCGACCTTCGTGTTCCTGATCCAGTCCGCCGGGATCGAGGAGCAGAACGCGCCGAAACGCTTCGTCAAGGTGAAGAAGACGGTCGAAATCCGCGACGGCGACAAGTTCGCGCGTCTCGATCCGTACTTCGGTTTCAAGCTGAAATTCTCGATCGACTTCCGTCACCCGGCCGTCGACAAGACCGGTCAGGAACTCGAGGTCGATTTCGCGAATACGTCGTATGTGCGCGAGATCGCGCGTGCGCGCACGTTCGGCTTCGCACATGAGGCCGAGATGCTGCGCGAGATGGGTCTCGCCCGCGGCGGCAGCATGGAAAACGCGATCGTGCTCGACGAGTACCGGATCCTGAACAACGACGGGCTGCGCTACGACGACGAGTTCGTGAAGCACAAGATGCTCGACGCGATCGGCGACCTGTACGTGATCGGCCATCCGCTGCTGGCATCGTACACGGCGTACAAGTCGGGCCACGGGCTGAACAACGCGTTGCTGCGCGAGCTGCTCGCGAACGAAGATGCGTACGAGATCGTCACGTTCGACGATCCGCAAGCGGCGCCGAAGGGCTTCGCATTCGACATGCAGACGGCCTTCGCCTGACCTGCGTTCGGCGCAAGCAATAAAAAAGCAGCCTTCGGGCTGCTTTTTTATTGGCCGGGCGCCGGCGCTGCCGGCGGCGCGTATCGTAAGCGCGGTCAGCGCGGCTTCGCGCCGTGTCGGGCCGCCATCCGCGCGAGCGCGACCTGCAGCGGCGACGGTTCGAGATGGTCGGCCAGGTCGCGCAACGAGGCTGCGCCGACCGACGTCATACGCGCCTGCTTCACGTGCGGCGGCTCCGGTGCATCTTTCGGGCGCACGCGCACGCGCAGCGTCGAGACCGGCCAGCCGCGCTTTTGCAGATCGCCGAGCAGCCGCGGCTCGACCTGTCGCAGCCGCGCGGCCAGCGCGTTGTGCGCGGCAAAGAGGGTCAGGGTCCCGTCCTTCACGAAGCCGGGCTCGATGTGGTTTGCCAGGTAATCGGGCAGGAGTGCAGCGAGATCGCGCTGCAGCGACGCGATTTGCTCGACGCCAGCGCGTAGCGCCGCAAACGCGTCAGTGCGTCCGAGCACTTCCGACACGGGTTGCGGGCGATAGGCGGCGAGCGGGCCGAAACGCTTGGAAAATCGGTTCATCGAGACATTCTTCGGGCGCGCACGCGCGCGGACGTTGACGCCGATTGTACCCGCGCGCGCCCGGGCACGGGCGGCTTTCACCCCGCCGGCCCGGCCGTCGGCGCGCAGTGCCCGTCTGGCCGAGACACGGGCGCACGCTTTCCCGCGTGCTAAAATTGCTCGTTTGAGTCCACTAATTCGCTAAGCCGCCGAGGCTCGGGCGTCGGGGCGCGCAACACGCGCCGGGCGCCGGTGCTGCGACGCAGGATCCGATCCGATGACAACCGGTTTTCTCCAGAAAATTTTTGGCAGCCGCAACCAGCGGCTCGTCAAGCAATACCAAAAGACCGTCACGACGATCAATGCGCTCGAAACGCAGATCGAGAAGCTGACGGACGACCAGTTGCGCGGCAAGACGGACGAATTCCGCCAGCGGGTCGCGGCCGGCGAGTCGCTCGACAAGCTGCTGCCCGAGGCGTTCGCGGTCTGTCGCGAGGCCAGCCGTCGCGTGCTGAAGATGCGGCACTTCGACGTGCAGATGATCGGCGGCATGGTGCTCCACTACGGCAAGATCGCGGAAATGCGCACCGGCGAGGGCAAGACGCTCGTCGCGACGCTGCCCGTGTACCTGAACGCACTGGCGGGCCGCGGCGTGCACGTCGTGACCGTCAACGATTACCTCGCGCAACGCGACGCCGAATGGATGGCGCGCCTCTACAACTTCCTCGGTCTGTCGGTCGGCATCAACCTGTCCGGCATGGAGCACGACCAGAAGCAGCAGGCCTACGCGGCGGACATCACGTACGGCACGAATAACGAGTTCGGCTTCGACTACCTGCGCGACAACATGGTCTACGAGACCGACGCGCGCGTGCAGCGGGCACTGAACTTTGCGGTCGTCGACGAAGTGGACTCGATCCTGATCGACGAGGCACGCACGCCGCTGATCATTTCGGGTCAGGCCGAGGATCACACCGAGCTGTACGTGCGGATGAACGCACTGCCGCCGCTGCTCGAGCGCCAGATCGGCGAAGAGAAGGCCGACGGCACGGGCGTCGAGAAGCCGGGCGACTACACGCTCGACGAGAAGGCCCGCCAGGTGTTCCTGACGGAATCGGGCCACGAGAAGGCCGAGCGCCTGCTCGCCGAATGGGGCCTGATCGGTGAGGGCGAAAGCCTGTACGCGCCGCAGAACATCACGCTGATGCATCATGTATACGCGGCGTTGCGCGGACACACGCTGTTCCACAAGGACCAGCACTACGTCGTGCAGAACGGCGAAGTGGTCATCGTCGACGAATTCACGGGCCGCCTGATGGCCGGCCGCCGCTGGTCGGACGGCCTGCACCAGGCCGTCGAGGCGAAGGAACACGTGAAGATCCAGAGCGAGAACCAGACGCTCGCCTCGATCACGTTCCAGAACTATTTCCGGATGTACGCGAAGCTGGCCGGCATGACCGGTACCGCCGACACTGAAGCGTACGAATTCAACGAGATCTACGGTCTCGAGACGGTCGTGATCCCGACCAACCGTCCGCCGAAGCGGATCGACAAGCAGGACCAGATCTACAAGACGGCCAAGGAGCGCTATGACGCGGTGATCCGCGACATTCGCGACTGCTACGAGCGCGGTCAGCCGGTGCTGGTCGGCACGACGTCGATCGAGAACTCGGAGCTGCTGTCGCACCTGCTGAAGCAGGCCGGGCTGCCGCACGAGGTGCTGAACGCGAAGCAGCACGAGCGCGAAGCCGCGATCGTCGCGGAAGCCGGCCGTCCGAAGCGCGTCACGATCGCAACCAACATGGCCGGCCGCGGTACCGACATCGTGCTCGGCGGCAATGCCGAGAAGCAGGCTGCGTTCATCGAAGCCGACGAAGCGATCCCGGCCGACGAAAAGGCGCGCCGCATCCAGCAGCTGCACGACGAGTGGGAAACGCTGCATGAGCAGGTGAAGGCCGCGGGCGGCCTGCACATCATCGGCACCGAGCGCCACGAATCGCGCCGGATCGACAATCAGCTGCGCGGCCGTGCGGGCCGCCAGGGCGATCCGGGCTCGTCGCGCTTCTACCTGTCGCTCGACGATCCGCTGCTGCGCATCTTCGCGGGCGACCGCGTGCGTTCGATCATGGATCGCCTGAAGATGCCGGAAGGCGAGGCGATCGAGGCCGGCATCGTCACGCGTTCGATCGAATCCGCGCAGCGCAAGGTCGAAGCGCGCAACTTCGACATCCGCAAGCAGCTGCTCGAATACGACGACGTGTCGAACGACCAGCGCAAGGTGATCTACCAGCAGCGCAACGAGCTGCTCGAAGCGCACGACATCACCGAGACGATCAGCGCGATGCGCCACGGCGTGATTACCGAAGTCGTCCGCCAGTTCGTGCCGGAAGGCAGCATCGAAGAGCAGTGGGACGTGCCCGAGCTCGAGGAAGCGCTGCGCAACGACTGGCAGCTCGACCTTGCGATCCAGGAAATGGTGAACGAGTCGTCGTCGATCACGGCCGAGGAGATCCTCGACGCGGTGACGACGGCAGCCGACGAGCAGTACGAGGCCAAGGTCGCGATGGTCGGCCGCGAATCGTTCAGCGCGTTCGAGCGCTCGGTGATGCTGCAGACGGTCGACCGCCTGTGGCGCGAGCACCTCGCGGCGCTCGACCACTTGCGCCAGGGTATCCACCTGCGCGGCTATGCGCAGAAGAATCCGAAGCAGGAATACAAGCGCGAAGCGTTCGAGCTGTTCGCCGCGATGCTCGAGGCGATCAAGCAGGAAGTCACGCGCGTCGTGATGAACGTGCAGATCCAGTCGCCGGAGCAGCTCGAGGAAGCGGCCGAGCAGATAGAGGAGCGCGGCGGTCATCTCGAGAACGTCGAGTACCAGCACGCCGATTACGCGGAAGCCGGTGCGCCGGTGGCGAACGTCGCGGCTGCCGCGGCGGCCACGGCGACGGCCGACATGGTCGGCAGCGCGATGACGCACAGCGGCCCCGGCGGCGAAATGCCGAAGGTTGGCCGCAACGACCCGTGCCCGTGCGGCAGCGGCAAGAAGTACAAGCAATGTCACGGGAAGCTGTCATGATCGACGGCGGCGCGCGTCACGCGTGTCGCTTCGTTCACAGCTTCGAGTGAGTGATGTGAGTTGCGGCGGCCCGCGCGTGCGGCCGCCGGTTCTTCCAATCGATGCCGGCGCATGCCGGCATTTTCCATCCGGCAGGTGTGCCCCATGGCTGTCAATTTTCCGTCGATCGATCCCGCCCAACTGCATCCCGTCGCCGGCGTCACGCTCGGCTGGGCGGAAGCGAACATCCGCAAGCCGAATCGCAAGGACGTGCTGGTCATCTCCGTCGACGAAGGCGCGACGGTCGCGGGCGTGTTCACCGAAAACCGTTTCTGCGCCGCGCCGGTCACCGTCTGCCGCGAGCATCTGGCGAAGGTGCGCGCGGGCGGCGCGGGCATTCGCGCGCTCGTCGTGAACACGGGCAATGCGAACGCGGGCACCGGCGAGCCGGGCCTCGTGAATGCGCGTGAAACCTGCACGGAACTCGCGCGCCTCGCGGGCATCGAGCCGGCGCAGGTGCTGCCGTTCTCGACCGGCGTGATCCTCGAGCCGCTGCCGATCGATCGCCTGAAGGCAGGGCTGCCGGCCGCGCTCGAGAATCGCAAGGCCGCGAACTGGTTCGATGCCGCGCAGGCAATCATGACGACCGACACGCTGCCGAAGGCCACGTCGCGGCAGGTGACCATCGACGGCCACACGGTCACGCTGACGGGCATCAGCAAGGGTGCGGGCATGATCAAGCCGAACATGGCAACGATGCTCGGCTTCCTCGCATTCGACGCGAACGTCGCGCAGCCGGTACTCGACACGCTCGTGAAGGAAGTGGCCGACCGCTCGTTCAACTGCATCACGATCGACGGCGATACGTCGACGAACGACTCGTTCATCCTGATCGCGTCGGGCAAGAGCACGCTGCCGGCGATCACGTCGACCGATTCGCCGGCGTATGCGGCGCTGCGCGATGCGGTGACGGAAGTCGCGCAGGTGCTGTCGCAACTGATCGTGCGCGATGGCGAAGGCGCGACGAAATTCATGACGGTGCAGGTCGAAGGCGGCAAGAGCGTCGCGGAATGCCGCCAGATCGCTTACGCGATCGGCCATTCGCCGCTCGTGAAGACGGCTTTCTACGCATCCGACCCCAACCTCGGCCGGATTCTCGCGGCGATCGGCTATGCGGGCGTTGCGGATCTCGACGTCGACAAGATCGACCTCTATCTCGACGACGTGCTCGTCGCGAAGGCGGGCGGCCGCAACCCGGCTTACCAGGAAGAGGACGGCCAGCGCGTGATGAAGCAGAGCGAAATCACGATCCGCGTGCTGCTCGGCCGCGGCGACGCGCAGGCCACCATCTGGACGTGCGACCTGTCGCACGACTACGTGAGCATCAACGCGGATTACCGCTCCTGATCGGGAGCGTTCGAACGACATGGACAAGCTTGAACAGTTTCTGACGCGCGCCGAAGCGCTGCTCGGCCGTCTCGAGGGGATGCTGCCGCCCGCACCGGCGGCGGTCGACTGGAATGCCGCGCACGCGTTCCGCTGGCGCAAGCGCCAGGGGCGCGGCTATCTGCAGCCGGTGCCGGCCGTGTCGTCGATCACGCTCGACGACCTGCACAACATCGATCGCCAGAAAGGGCTGATCGAACAGAACACGCGGCAGTTCGTGCAGCAGAAGCCGGCCAACAACGTGCTGCTGACCGGCGCGCGCGGTACCGGCAAGTCGTCGCTGATCAAGGCGTGCCTGAACGCGTATGCGAACGACGGCCTGCGCCTGATCGAAGTCGACAAGGACGACCTGCACGATCTCGGCGACATCGTCGACCTGATCGCGCAGCGTCCCGAGCGCTTCATCGTGTTCTGCGACGACCTGTCGTTCGAGGAAGGCGAGTCGGGCTACAAGGCGCTGAAGGTCGCGCTCGACGGCTCGATCGCCGCGCAGTCAGACAACGTGCTGATCTACGCGACGTCGAACCGCCGCCATCTGCTGCCCGAGTACATGAGCGACAACGAGACGTACAAGCATCTCCCGGATGGCGAGATTCACCCCGGCGAAGTCGTCGAGGAGAAGATCTCGCTGTCGGAGCGCTTCGGCCTGTGGGTCAGCTTCTATCCGTTCAAGCAGGACGATTACCTCGACATCGTCGGGCATTGGCTGCGTCATTTCGGTTGCCCGGATACGGAGATCGAGTCCGCACGCGGCGACGCGCTCGTGTGGGCACTCGAGCGCGGTTCGCGCTCGGGGCGCGTCGCGTGGCAGTTTGCGCGTGACTGGTCGGGCCGCAAGGAGCAGGCATGAGCGCGGATCTCGCACAAGGCGCCGTGCGCGCGCCCGATGGCCGCAAGGTGACGGAAGTCGCGGTTGGCGTGATGGTGCAGCCGGATGGCCGCTACCTGCTTGCTCAGCGGCTGCAGGGCAAGCCGTATGAAGGTTACTGGGAGTTTCCGGGCGGCAAGCTGGAGGCCGGTGAAAGCGTCGAGGACGCGCTGGCGCGCGAACTGCACGAGGAACTCGGCATCGAAGTCACGGCGAGCCACCGCTGGCACACGCTCGAGCACGATTATCCGCATGCGTACGTGCGGCTTTATTTCTGCAAGGTGACGGGCTGGACGGGCGAGCCGCACAGCAAGGAAGGGCAGGCGTTCGTATGGCAGCAACTGCCGGTCGAGGTCGCGCCGTTGCTGCCGGCCGCGCTGCCGGTGCTCGAACTGCTCGAGAAGGAAGCTGCGTCGAACTGACGCCAAGATAGCCTGCCGGAAAGGCGGGCCATATCACTAGCGGGCGGTGCCGCGCATCGCTCAGCTGTCGCGGCGGCCGTCCGTGCCGTCTTCTTCCGACGAGGGGCCCTCGTCGGAGGATCCACCGATCCGGTACTTCTCCGCGGCCCATGCGCCGAGGTCGAGCTGCTTGCAGCGGGCCGAGCAGAACGGGCGGAACTGATTTTCGGGTGTCCAGCGCACTTCGGCGCCGCACGACGGGCATTTCACAACGGTAGTCATACGAAAGCGATCCGGCACGCGGCCGTTACAGATTGCACAGTGTCAGATGGAACGGCACGTCGATGTCCACCGCGCGCGGCCGCACATCGCCGTCCTGCATGGTGAACCGTACCCACAGCATGTATTTGTTGGCGCTCGCTTCGGGAATGACGCGCAGCTCCGGCGCTACGCGCACCTGCATCAACTGGTAGGTGCGGCCGGACAGCATCTGCTGATAGCTGCCCTGCATCGCCATGACCTTCGACGCCTGGCCCGATTCGCGCGCGAGCCGCAACACGATCGTCACCGCGTCGCGCAGCGGCAGCATCGGCAGGATCCACTTCGCGATGTCCTGACGCCGCTGTTCGGCGGGCCACTGCTGCCATGCATAGTACGACGGCAGGTCGAACTTGCACGTGCCGCCGGGAATCACTGCACGGCTGCGGATGCTGGCGAGCCACTCGTTGTCGACGAGGTGCTGCCCGGTCTTGCCCTGCATCTGCGCGAGATTCGCGAGCGTCTGCTCGATTTCGCCGAGCACGGCTTCGAGCGCGTTCTGCTCGATGCCCGGATTGCCGCGAAAGGGGGCGAGCGTCTGGCGCTGACGTTCGAGCTCCTTCATCAGATCCGATTTCAGATCCGCGCGGCCCGTTACCTCGGCGATTTCGAACAGCGTCGTCAGCGCGACGTGGTGTTCACGCGGGTCCTCCTGAGCCAAAAAGAACGCGAAGCGCTCGAAGAGATCTTCGAGGCGCAACAGCGTGCGAATTCGCTCGTTGAACGGATACTCGTAAAGAATCAAGCGCGCTCGCCTCTTGGGTAGGAATTGAAACAATGCAGGACATTCTAATGCTCACTCTCTACCCTAGCAACGCGCCAATTTCGTACACCATCACGATTGCGCACGCGGTTCAGCGCGCGGCGGCCGCGAACCCGAGATAACGTTGGTGCAGTGCATCGACCTGTGCCGCGAGCGCGTCGGGTGTCGTCGCGTCGTTGACGATCACATCGTCGGCCGCCGCGAGACGGGCCTCACGCGTTGCCTGCTTCGCGATGATTGCTTCGACCTGCTCGCGCGTGAAGCCGTTGCGTCGCATCACGCGTGCGATCTGCGTTTCGACCGGGCAATCGACGACGAGCACGCGATTGCTGCGCGTCTTCCAGTTGCCTGATTCGACGAGCAGCGGCACGACGAACATCACGTACGGGCCCTGCGCCTCGCGTGCTTCGCGATCGGTCTCCGCGCGGATCAGCGGGTGCGTGATCGCTTCGAGGCGCTGGCGCGCGGCGTCGTCGCCGAAGATCAGTGCGCGCATTTTCGCGCGGTCGAGCGAGCCGTCGGCGGCAACGAAGCCGCGGCCGAATGCCTGTTCGATCGCGGGCATCGCGAGGCCGCCCGGTGCGGTGATGCGATGGGCGATCAGATCGGTATCGACCAGCGACGCGCCGCGGGCGCCGAACAGATCGGCGACGGTGGTCTTGCCGCTGCCGATGCCGCCGGTGAGTCCAATTGCGAACATGTCAGCCTCCGAGCGCCGAATAGAAAGGGGTGCCGAAAAACAGCGTCGCGACGCCGCCTGCCGCGAGGAACGGGCCGAACGGAATCGGCTCCTCGAAGCGCATGCGGCCGCGCCAGGTCGCTATGAGTCCGACGATCGCACCCGTCACCGCGGCGAACAGCACGACCTGCGGCAGTGCGGCCCAGCCCATCCATGCGCCGAGCGCGGCGAGCAGCTTCAGGTCGCCGAACCCGATGCCCTCGATGCCGCGCAGCCATTTGAACAGCCAGTAGATCGACCACAGGAACAGGTAGCCGGCCATGGCCCCGATCACGGCCGAGCGCAGCGACGTGAACGTGCCGCCGAGGTTCAGCACGAGCCCGGCCCAGAGGAGCGGCAGCGTCATCGAGTCGGGCAGGTAGCCGGTCCGGATATCGATCGCGCTCATCGCGAGCAGCGCGGCGCATAGCGCGAACGCGGCAAGCGCGGCGACGGTCGGGCCGAATGTCGCGAGCGAGCCGGCGGCGAGCAGTGCACACGCAAGTTCGACGAGCGGGTAACGGATGCCGATCGCGTGGCCGCAGCGGCGGCAGCGCCCGCGTAGCATCAGGTAGCTGACGAGCGGGATGTTTTCCCATGCGCGCAGCACGTGGCCGCAATGCGGGCACGCGCTGCGCGGACGCCACAGATCGTAGCGCGGCGGGTAGCCGTCGTCGGGCGGGGCGCTCGCGTTGCCGGTCGCTTCATCGATCTCGGCTTGCCACGCGCGCTGCATCATCACGGGCAGCCGGTGCACGACCACGTTCAGGAAGCTGCCAATGCAAAGGCCGATGACGACCGCGAACGCATACTGCAGCGCGGGCGGCAGCATCGCCAGCGCGAGCAGCGTGCTCTCGGGCGAATCGGTAACGGCGGACAGGGGCGCTGGCGTCATGAGGCTCAAGGTTCGGACTAAAAGGCGACAGAATCGGTTGCGATGCTACACCACGTTGCCGAGCTGAAGGATGGGCAGGTACATCGCGATCACGAGACCGCCGACGAGTGCGCCCAGCACGATCACGATCAGCGGTTCACCGAGCGCGGCGAGTGCATCGAGACGCGCGTCGAGCTGGCGTTCGCACAGTGCGGCGATGTCGGCGAGCATCGTGTCGAGCGCACCGGTTTCCTCGGCGACGGCGATCGGCTGGACGACGTCGTCCGGAAAGCAGCCGGCCGACTGCATCGCGTCCGCGAGACGCGCGCCGCGCAACACGCGGGCTGCGATGTGCGCGGTGGCGCGCTCGAACACCGGATGGCCGGCCGCGCGCTCGAGCGTGGCGAAGGCGTCGGCGAGCGGCACGCCGGCGCCGAGCAGCGTCGCTAGCGAGCGGCACCAGCGTGCAGCCGCGTACCGGCTGAGCGCACTACCCGCGAGCGGCGCGTGCAGCAGGTGCCGCGCGACAGCGTGGCGCAGCGGTGCCGACCGCCGCAGCGCGTACTGTGCGGCCAGCCCGGCTGCCGCCGTACCGGCAACGAGCACACCACCCCACGCAGACAGCGCGGAGGACAGCGCGAGCAGCGCACGGGTCGGCGCCGGTAGTGCGGCGCCAAAACCGTCGAAGAGCTGCCGGAACGTCGGCACGACCCATACCATCAACGCGGCCGAGATCGCGAGTGCGAACAGGATGACGGCCAACGGATAGGCGAGCGTGGCCCGCAGCTTGCGCCACTGCGCGTCGGCGCGCTCGCGGTGTTCCGCGACCCGTGTCAGCACGACGCCGAGCGAGCCGGACGCTTCGCCGACCTCGATCAACTGGCGATACAGCGTGCCGAACTGCGATGGATAGCGTGCGAGCGCATCGGCGAAGTGCCGGCCGGCGAGGATCTCGCGTGCGAGACCCGCAGCGATGCGCGGCAGTCCGTCGCGTGGCCGCGTGCGCGCGAGCATCTCGAGCGACGGCGCGAGCGGCAACCCGGCCTGTAGCAAGCTCGCGAGCTGGCGCGTGAAGCGTGTGATGTCCCGCGCGCTGGCCGTTGGCGGCCGGGCCGGCCCGCGGACGTCGAGCGACAGCACTGCGATGCCGTCGCGTGCGAGCGCGGCGCGCGCCGCGTCGGTGTCGAACGCGATGACGATCCCGTGGCGCGGCGCGCCGTCGCGACGGCGGCCGCGCCATGCGAAGCGGGTTTCGCGCGGCGGTGGTCGCATGCTCATGCCGCAGGTGTCGCGGCGAAGGCTTCGGCGATGCTCGTCGTGCCGTCGTGGACGCGCGCGAGCGCCGCGTCGCGCAGACTGCGCACGCCTTCGGCTGCCGCGCATTGCGCGAGTTCGCCGACGCTCGCCCGTGCGACGATGCGTTCCGCCAGCCCGGGCGATACCGGCATCGTCTGATGCAGGCCGACACGGCCGCGATAGCCGATCCCGTGACAGGTCGAACAGCCCCGCGCGACGAACGGCCGCCATCCGGCTGCGAGGGCAGCCGGGTCGCAGCCGGCCTCCCGCAGGACGGGCACCGGTGCGTCCGAGTGCACGCGGCAGGCGGCGCACAGCCGCCGAACGAGGCGCTGCGCGGTGACGAGGTGCAGCGCGGCCGCGAGGTTGTACGGTGCGACGCCGATGTCGAGCAGCCGCGCGACGGCGGCCGGCGCGTCGTTCGTGTGCAGTGTCGACAGCACGAGATGGCCGGTCTGTGCGGCCTTGATCGCGACGTCGGCCGTCTCCGCATCGCGAATCTCGCCGACCATGATGATGTCCGGATCCTGTCGCAACAGCGCGCGCAGTGCAGTCGCGAACGTGAGCCCCGCCTTTTCGGCGACACCGACCTGGCTGATGCCGTCGAGCTGGATCTCGGCGGGATCCTCGACCGTGCAGACGTTGTGCGCGTTGCGATCGAGCATCTGCAGCGCGCAGTAGAGCGACAGCGTCTTGCCGCTGCCGGTCGGGCCCGTGACGAGCACGAGGCCATGCGGTGCACGTATCGCGGCCTCCATCGCGGCCGCCTGCTGCGCGTCGAAGCCGAGGCGGGCGAGCGTGAGGTCGGGCGGCAGCGTTTCGAGGCGCCGCAGCACAAGCTTTTCACCGAACAACGTGGGCAGCGAACTGACCCGGAAGTCGCCGCGCGTACCGCCGTCGATCGCGATGCGCAGCCTGCCGTCCTGCGGGAGCCGCCGCTCGGCGATGTCCATGCGCGCGAGCACCTTGATCCGCGTGACGAGCGCGTCGCGCAGATGAAGCGGCGGGCGCGCATGTTCGTGCAGCACGCCGTCGATGCGCAGGCGGATGCGCCAGCCGGCTTCGAACGGCTCGACGTGGATGTCGGATGCGTCGCGCACGCGTGCCGCGTGAAGCGTGTCCGTCAGCAGCCGCACGGCCGGCGCATCGTCGAGCTGGGCCGCGTCGAGCGCACGCGGTGCGGTGGCACGCGACGCATCGGAGTGGGTGGGCGGCGGCTTGCGCAGCGGCGCCCCGGGAGGAGGGAAATGCATGTGAGCCGGCACGCTGGCCGCCTGTTGACCGTGACCAGCAGATGGTCGCGCGTCGCGGGCGGCGCCGGCAGTCGGCCGTTCGGCTAGCGCGCGTTGGTGCGTGCGGTGCGTGAGCCGAGCGGCTTGAAGAGCTTGACCGTGCGCACGGCCTGATCGTCGCTGCGCATCACCTCGAGCATCACGTCACCGATTTTCAGGCACACGTCGTCTTCCGGAATTTCCTCGAGGATTTCGAGAACGAGTCCGTTCAGCGTCTTCGGCCCGTCGGTGGGCAGCTTCAGGTGCAGCCAGCGATTCAGTTCGCGCAGCGGCATGCTCGCCGAGACGATGCATTCGCCGTTCTCGTCCCAGCCGCCCTTGCGTTCGCTGCGCGGCATCGACGTCGTGAATTCGCCGATCAGCTCCTCGATGATGTCTTCGGGCGTGACGAGCCCTTCGAGCTCGCCGTACTCGTTGACGACGAGCGCGGTCCGCTGCCGCGTTTCCTGGAAAAACTGGAGCTGCTGAACCACCGGCGTGCCCGACGGCACGTAGTACGGCTCGGCGAGCAGCTCGCGCAGCGTTTCGCGGTCGAAATCCTGGTTGTGCAGTGCAGTCAGCGTCTTGCGGACGTGCAGCACGCCGAGCACCCGGTCGATGTCGCCTTCATAGACGACCAGCTTGTTGTGATAGCAGGTTTCCAGCTGATGGAGGATGTCGTCGAGCGGCGCGTAGAAGTTGAGCGATTCGATCTGGCGGCGCGGCACCATCACGTCGTCGACCGTGATGTTCTCGAGATCGAACAGGTTGAGCAGGATGCTGCGGTGCTTGGTCGGCATGAAGCTGCTCGACTCGAGCACGATCGCGCGCAGTTCGTCGGCAGACATCCGCTGGTCGCGGCCTTTCGCCGTATTGATGCGCAGCACGCGCAGCACGCCGTGAGCAAGTGCGTTGACGAACCAGACGACCGGCTTGAACACGCGCATCAACGGCGCGATCACGAGGCTCGCAGGAAGCGCGATGCGCTCCGGGAATGTCGCGCCAACGATCTTCGGTGCGATTTCCGCGAACACGATGATCAGGAACGCGACGATGCCGGTCGCGATCGACAGCGCGAGGTTGTTGCGGCCGAACGTGTGCAGCGCGATCGACGTCGTGAGGACCGGGATGATCGTGTTGAACAGGTTGTTGCCGATCAGGATCACGCTGAGCAGCAGGTCGGTGCGTGTAAGCAGGCCCTGGGTGGTTTTAGCGCCGAGCGCGCCCTGACCGGCGAGATGCTTCAGCCGATGGCGGTTGAGCGCCATCATCGCGGTCTCGGAAATCGAAAAGAAGCTGGAACAGAGGAGAAGCAGGAAGACGGCGCCGATTTGCGCCCATAAGGGAATTTGGTCCACGCGTTGGAAGGGCAGTGAAGGACAGGAATGGAGGGAATATAGCAGAGGCCGGCGACCGTGATGTGTCCGACGGGGCCGCGGGCTCGGCACGGGCGTCGCGCGCGTCAGCGCGTGATCACCGGAAATTCGGTCGCGACAATGGCTCCGGCCTGCGTCCGGTTCACGTTGCGAAAGCTTTTCGAGTGTTCAACTTTAGTCAATTCTCGGTAATTTCTAAAAATCTTCGATAACCTTTCGCATCCATCAAGCGGTGAGTGCAAACTTTTCGTCTCATGAAACGGGCGTACAGTCGTGCCACGCCTGCTGACAATTGACGAGACACGTGTATGGCTATGACAGAGCAGGCTCGTCTGGAGCGGGTCGAGTCGGACTTCGATACCCTGCTTATCGACCGCACGAGCGCGGTCAGGTGACATCGGCTGTCGGCCTGCATCAGCCGGCCGAGCATTATTAATACAACGCGGTAATGAATCTCGCGGCCCACGGCAGGCAATCGTCAATCGATACGCATCGATATGCGCGACGCGGTTTGCCGGAGCAGGCAGGTCATGCGCGGTACAAGTACGATGCCGAACATCAAGGTACTGCAATGAATCCGACGGAATCCGACGTTTTGACCGCCATCAGAGGGGGGCGGCTCGCGAGTGTATTGCGTGGCGAGGCGTGTGTGTTCCGCACGCCGCCCGAGATCAACGATGACATGCGTCCGACCGATCACGCGGAGCTTCTGGAGCGAGCGTTATATCCGCTCAGCCGAACGGAAGGTGTCGATCTCGTCCAGCGTGAACTCGAGCACGCTTTGCAAGCCACATGCAACGACCCGCTGGGTGTCTTCTGTGCGATTCAGTGTTTTTACATGGCGCTGATGGACGAGCAGAGCGGCAGCTCGCCACTCCATCTGAATCGCGACTGGTTGCCGAAGCTTTTGGCATCGGCTTTCCTCAAGGAATCGGCAGGACTGCATGCACTTGCGTTGCGGCCCAACGATCATCTATACGATCGCTCGTATCGCGTGACGCTATCCCGGATGCACATTCTGGCAAAGGATTGCAGCATCGATTGGGGAGTTGCCTTGCCGCCACTTTGAATTTCCGGATTATCGGGCTGGCGATCGCGTCTTTTACGCTCCGCGAAAAGATCGGTAAGGACCGGTGCGCGAGGCTGTTGAAGCTTGCCGGCAATGGTCTGGTGAGTCCGGGTAAAGGGTTTCGGCTCCGGGGTTTCGGCTCCGGAGGTGGGGCGGAAAGTCCAGGACGGCCCGATAAATCTGGCCTTGCGAAGTCGGGAGGCTTGAGCGGAGAGTTTGCTTGAGCGAAGGGTCCCGTATATCGCGAGGCCGGATGTTCTCGCTTTGGCGTCGATCCGCTCGCGCCGGCGGTTTGCGGAATAGTCTGCTTCGTACAAGGCACCGGCGCCATCCGGCGTCTGCCGTCGTCTATGCCGGTGTCTGGAAAGCGGGCAAAAAAAATGCCCCGTCGATTCGACAGGGCATTCTTCGTACAGCCATGACAGCGTTGACTACAACATCAAGCTGAAAAGGATCGATGTTTCGATGATCCTTGAAAATCTGGTCGGGGTGAGAGGATTCGAACCTCCGGCCTCTACGTCCCGAACGTAGCGCTCTACCAGGCTAAGCTACACCCCGATTTATACTCTTCCGATTTCGCGGTTTTTTTAAAACCGCTGCGTCGTCAAGCAAGAACGTAACTATAACGACGTTTCTTCAAAAAGGGAAGCGCTTTGTGAAGAAATTTTTCGAGACAGGTGATTTTCCCGTGTCGAACGTGCGTCGCAGCCGGGGCGGCGACGCACGACATGCACTTACGACTGCCGCGACGTCGAGTACGAGCACAACGCGAGCAGGCTTTCCTTGTAGATCGAATCGGGGAACGCGGCGATCGCTGCCGCTGCCGCCTGCGCTTCCTGGCGTGCGCATTCGAGCGTGTGATCCAGTGCGCCTGAGCGCGTGATCGCTTCGAAGATCGTGTCGAAGCGATCGGTGCCACCCTGTTCGATCGCCTCGCGTGCCAGCGCCGACTGCTCGGGCGTGCCGCGTTCGATCAGATAGATGAGCGGCAGCGTCGGCTTGCCTTCGCGGAGGTCGTCGCCGGCATTCTTGCCCATTGCTTCGACGGTGCCCGCGTAGTCGAGCCAGTCGTCCATGATCTGGAATGCGGTACCGATCCGGCGGCCGTACTCGGCGGCGGCAGCCTCGGTCGGCGCATCGGCGCCCGCGAGCACCGCGCCCAGGCGTGCCGACGCCTCGAACAGCTTGGCCGTCTTGTAGCGGATCACCTGCATGTAGCGCGTTTCGTCGACGTCCGCGTCGTGCATGTTGAGGAGCTGCAGCACCTCGCCTTCCGAAATGATCGTCGTGGCTTCGGACAGAATCTCCATCACGCGCATCTTGCCGACGCCGACCATCATCTCGAACGAGCGCGAATAGAGGTAGTCGCCTACCAGCACGCTCGCCGCGTTGCCGAACAGCGCATTGGCGGTCTGGCGGCCGCGGCGCAGCTCGGATTCGTCGACGACGTCGTCATGCAGCAGCGTGGCCGTGTGGATGAATTCGACGACGGCGGCCAGCACGTGCCGCTGGTGCGACGTCTCGCCGAGCGCACCGGCGACGAGCAGCAGCAACGCCGGGCGCAGCCGCTTGCCGCCCGCGCCGATGATGTACTCGGCGATCTGGTTGATCAGCAACACGTCGGACGCGAGGCTTTGCCGGATAACGCGATTCACCTGCTCCATGTCACTGGTGATCGGAGCGAGCAGGTGGGCGGCGCTGAGGGTGGGGGAGGCGGTGGACGACGACATGATGATGGAATTGGGTGATGCGGCGGATTATAAGGCGAATCCGAGATATCCCGGTCTGTGACACGTGCCGCAGCCGCGAATTTGGCCATTCGGCCGAGGCCGGCGCGCGGCAATCGTCGATGGGTTTTGACTTCGGTGCTAAGCCCATGTATAATCACGTGTTTTCCGCGCGTGGTGTGCGGAAAATTTGGATCCAGAGTGAGGTTCTCAATGTACGCGGTCATAAAAACCGGCGGCAAGCAGTACAAGGTTGCCGTTGGCGAAAAACTCAAAGTAGAACAGATACCGGCTGACATTGACGCTGAAATCACGCTCGACCAGGTTCTCGCAGTGGGCGAAGGCGAATCGATTAAGTTCGGTACGCCGCTGGTCAGTGGGGCTTCCGTCAAGGCCACCGTTGTGTCGCACGGTCGTCATGCCAAGGTCACCATCTTCAAGATGCGTCGCCGGAAGCACTACCAAAAGCACGGCGGCCACCGCCAGAACTACACTGAGCTGCGCATCGACGCGATCAACGCGTAAGCGCCTCGGTAAAGGAGCAATCAGATGGCACACAAAAAGGCAGGCGGCTCTTCCCGGAACGGCCGCGACTCCGAGTCGAAACGTCTCGGCGTGAAAGTGTACGGCGGCCAGGCAATCAATGCCGGCGGCATCATCGTGCGTCAGCGCGGTACGCGTATGCACGCAGGCGAGAACGTCGGCATGGGCAAGGATCACACCCTGTTCGCGCTGGTTGACGGTCACGTCAAGTTCGCGACCAAGGGCGCGGACAAGAAGCATCTGGTCATCGTTGTCCCGGCGGCTGCCTAAGTTCAGGCACCCACGGGCTTCGTAGCCGAAAGGCCCCGCAGTCTTCGCGGGGCCTTTTTTTATTTGGCCGCCGGGCGCGTGTGCGTTCGGGCGGCCATCGCGCAACCGGCGTACGATCGGCCGAACGGCAGATTGTTCAAGCGCGCCGGTGCGCGGCACAATAGCGGAAATACTGGGCGGAGTGACGAATGAAGTTCATTGACGAAGCACGAATCGAAGTCATCGCCGGAGACGGAGGCGATGGCAGTGCGTCGATGCGCCGCGAGAAATTCGTCCCGTTCGGCGGGCCGGACGGCGGCGACGGCGGCCGGGGCGGTAGCGTATACGCGATCGCCGACCGCAACATCAACACGCTGATCGACTACCGTTACGCGAAGAAACACCTGGCGCGCAACGGCGAAAACGGGCGCGGCTCGGATTGCTACGGCAAGGGCGGCGACGACGTCACGCTGCGCATGCCGGTCGGCACGATCATCAACGACATGGATACTGGCGAGTTGATCGCCGACCTGACCGAGCACGACCAGCAGGTGATGCTTGCGCAGGGCGGCTCCGGCGGGCTCGGCAACCTGCATTTCAAGTCGAGCACGAATCGGGCGCCGCGTCAGAAGACGGACGGCAAGCCGGGCGAGCGACGCATGCTGAGGCTCGAGCTGAAGGTGCTCGCCGACGTGGGTCTGCTCGGCATGCCGAACGCGGGCAAGTCGACGTTCATCTCGTCGGTGTCGAACGCAAGGCCGAAGATTGCCGACTACCCGTTCACGACGCTTGCGCCGAATCTCGGCGTGGTGCGTGTCGGCCCGAGCAAGAGCTTCGTGATTGCCGATATCCCGGGGCTGATCGAGGGTGCCGCCGAAGGCGCGGGCCTCGGCCATCAGTTCCTGCGCCACCTGCAGCGCACCGGCGTGCTGCTGCATCTGGTCGATCTCGCACCGTTCGACGAAACCGTCGATCCGGTTGCGGAAGCGACGGCGATCGTCGGCGAACTGCGCAAGTACGACGAAGCGCTGTACGAGAAGCCGCGCTGGCTCGTGCTCAACAAGCTCGACATGGTGCCGGAAGACGAGCGCAAGGCGCGCGTCGCGGATTTCCTCGAGCGCTTCGAGTGGGACGGCCCCGTGTTCGAGATCTCGGCACTGACGGGCCAGGGCTGTGAAGCGCTGTGCTACGCGATCTACGATTACCTCTCCGAACATTCGGACGCGCATCGCGCGGCGGAGGCGGAAGATCTCGCGGCCGACGTGCGCTTCCGCGACGCGCCGCCTCCCAAGGGCGATGTGGCGCCGGGCGACGACGCCTGAGTTGTTCCGGAACGCGCCGGGCGTGCCGCCCGGCGTCGGCGTTCAATCGCGTCCGGCCGGGCAGGCATCAGATACAGGAGACAGTGCAGGATGCGTTCGATCATCGCGGATTCGAAGCGATTGGTGGTGAAGGTGGGCTCCAGCCTCGTGACCAACGACGGCAAGGGGCTCGATCATGCTGCAATCGGCCGCTGGGCGGCCCAGATCGCCGCGCTGCGCGCCCAGGGCAAGGAAGTCGTGCTCGTCAGTTCGGGCGCGATTGCCGAAGGGATGCAGCGGCTTGGCTGGAGCAAGCGGCCGCGGGAAATCGACGAATTGCAGGCTGCCGCCGCAGTCGGCCAGATGGGGCTCGCGCAGGTCTATGAGAGCCGCTTCACCGAGCACGACATCCGTACCGCGCAGATCCTGCTCACGCATGCCGACCTGGCAGACCGCGAGCGTTACCTGAATGCGCGTTCGACGCTGCTGACGCTGTTGCGGCTTGGCGTCGTGCCGATCATCAACGAGAACGACACGGTCGTTACCGACGAAATCAAGTTCGGCGACAACGACACGCTCGGCGCGCTCGTGGCAAACCTGATCGAAGGCGATGCGCTGATCATCCTGACCGACCAGTCAGGGCTGTTCACGGCCGATCCGCGCAAGGACCCGAACGCGACGCTCGTTGCGGAAGCCAGCGCGGGCGCGCCGGAGCTCGAGGCGATGGCGGGCGGTGCGGGCTCGAGCCTCGGCCGCGGTGGGATGCTGACGAAGATCCTCGCGGCGAAGCGTGCGGCGCACAGTGGCGCGAACACCGTGATCGCGAGCGGCCGGGAGACCGACGTGCTCGTGCGTCTGGCGGCCGGCGAGGCAATCGGCACGCAACTGATCGCACGTACCGCGCGGATGGCGGCGCGCAAGCAGTGGATGGCCGACCATCTTCAGGTGCGCGGCCATGTCGTGATCGACGCCGGCGCGGTCGAGAAGCTGACGGCCGGCGGCAAGAGCCTGCTGCCGATCGGCGTGATCGCCGTGCAGGGTGCGTTCGCGCGCGGCGAAGTCATCGCGTGCGTCGATCCTGCCGGGCGCGAAGTGGCGCGTGGGCTCACGAACTACAGCAGTGCGGAGACGAAACTGATTCACCGCAAGCCGAGCGGCGAGATCGAATCGGTGCTCGGCTACATGCTGGAGCCCGAGTTGATCCATCGCGACAACCTGGTGCTGGTGTGACCATTCGCGTTGTCGGTTCCGGCCTTCAAATGAAAAAGCCCGCGTGATGCGGGCTTTTTCATGCGGCGGACAGGCGGCGCGGCGGGCGCCGCGCGCCGTCAGCGCAACTGGCTCATCGCGGTGCGGTGAAACCGGATGTTCTCCAGGATCTGCTGGGTCGTGCCCTGCGGCATCTTGTTCGAGCAGAAGTAGTCCTGATAGAGCGCCGAGTGGTAGGCATTCAACTCGCCGTTCTCGATGCGCCGCCAGTCGTTCTCGACCGTGCGATCCCAGCCGTCGTGTTCCGAATTGAGGCCGGCATACTGGCGCCATTCGTAGGTGTCGCAGCGGATGCCTTCGTAGTTCACGTTGCGCGCGCCGGCCGGGCTCGTGATGACGACCGCGTAGCGCACGACGCCATCGGTGCCGACCACGAGCGACTTCGCGTCGACGAAGAACTTGAGCGGCGTGTTCTGGGATACGTTGAACGGCAGCAGGTCGCCCGTCTGCGGCAGCGGCGGCAGCGTGTCGACCGCGTTTTCCTTCCAGGTGCCCTGGCGGTCCAGCAGATACACGAACTCGCTGTCATCCTTGTTGGTCGGCGTCTTCGAATTCGCGCAACCTGCCAGCGTGGCCACCGCGGCAATCGATGCGAGCGCGAGAGCAATCGCTTTCAATATGCATTCCTCGTAAAAAAAGGGCGCGACACCAAGGTCGCGCCCGGTCATGCAGTTCGATTCGTCATTTGCCGACGATCACGTGGGGCGGCATCTCGTCGAGCGTGCCCGCTTCCACTTCGATCTCCGAACAGACTACCGATGTGTCGACAATCGTCAGCGTCTGCTGGGCCTGCACGCCAATGACGCGCGGATAGCGCGACAGACGCGGCCCGCGCGGCTTCTCGGCTTTCTGCGCCGGGCGGCGCAGGAAGCGCGACAGTTCCGTCAGCGCCAACTGATAGACATCCCGCTTGAACTCGATCACCGCATCGAGCGGCACCCAGTACTCGTTCCAGCGCCACGCATCGAACTCCGGGTGGTCGGTCGCGCGCAAGCAAATGTCGCAATCGCGTCCAACCATCCGCAGCAGGAACCAGATCTGCTTCTGGCCGCGGTAATGACCGCGTACTTCGCGTTTAATGAACTTGTCAGGCACCTCGTAACGCAACCAGTCGCGGGTGCGGCCGATTATCTTGACGTGTTCCGGATGCAGGCCCGTTTCCTCGTGCAGTTCCCGGTACATCGCCTGCATGGGGGTCTCGCCGTACTTGATCCCACCTTGAGGAAACTGCCAGGAATGCTCGCGGAGCCGCTTGCCCCAAAACACCTCGTTGCGCGCGTTCAAGAGGATGATGCCGACGTTCGGGCGAAAGCCTTCACGATCCAGCATACAACCACCTTCGAATCCTTTAAAATTGCTTTGATTATAAACAGATAACGGGCGCTGCGCACCGTGACGGAGCGAATCCGCGCGGGGTACACCGGCTGAATTGTCCCTGATTAGTCTGCTACGTCGTCTGCGCCATCGTCGTCCATCGTTGTTCGCCGCGCGCAGCTTTTTCACCTTGAAACTTTTTCGGGCGCCCCGCCTGGGGGCGCCGTTTTTGGAACCGTCCGCATGAAAGCTTCCCGTTTCTTTATCGGCACCCTGAAAGAGGCACCCGCCGACGCAGAGATCGTCAGCCACAAGCTGATGGTGCGCGCCGGCATGATCCGTCGTGTCGCCGGCGGCATCTATAACTACCTGCCGGTCGGCCTGCGTTCGATTCGCAAGGTCGAGGCGATCGTGCGCGAGGAAATGAACCGGGCGGGCGCCATCGAGCTGCTGATGCCGGCCGTGCAACCAGCCGAACTGTGGCAGGAATCGGGCCGCTGGGAGCAGTACGGCCCCGAGCTGCTGCGCTTCAAGGACCGCAAGGACAATGACTTCGTGATCGGGCCGACGCACGAGGAAGTCATCACCGACATCGCGCGCAACCAGATCAAGAGCTACCGGCAGATGCCGGTGAACTTCTACCAGATCCAGACGAAGTTCCGCGACGAGATCCGCCCGCGCTTCGGCGTGATGCGCGGCCGCGAATTCATCATGAAGGACGCGTACTCGTTCGACAAGGATGCGGCCGGCCTGAACGAGTCGTATCGCAAGATGTACGACGCGTACGTGCGCATCTTCACGCGCCTCGGCCTCGAGTTCCGTGCGGTCGCGGCCGACAGCGGCTCGATCGGCGGCAACTTCTCGCACGAATTCCACGTGATCGCCGACACCGGTGAAGACGCGATCGCCTACTGCCCGACGTCCGAGTTCGCGGCGAACATCGAGGCGGCCGAAGCACTGCCGCTGAGCGCCGAACGCGCAGCGCCGGCCGAAGCGATGGAGAAGGTCGCGACGCCCGGCAAGGCGAAGTGCGAAGCCGTCGCCGAACTGCTGGCCATCCCGCTCGAGCGCACGATCAAGTCGATCGTGCTCGCGACCGACAACGAAGGCGCCGAGCCGACCATCTGGCTCGTGATGCTGCGCGGCGATCACGATCTCAACGAGATCAAGGTGTCGAAGCTGCCGGGCCTGAAGAACCACCGCTTCGCGACCGAGCAGGAAATCGTCGAGTGGTTCGGCACGCCGCCGGGTTATCTCGGCCCGGTCGGCACGAAGAAGCCGGTGAAGGTGATTGCGGATCGTACGGTCGCGAACATGAGCGACTTCGTCGTCGGTGCGAACGAGGTCGACTATCACATCGCGGGCGTGAACTGGGGCCGCGACCTGCCGGAGCCGGACGTCGCCGACGTGCGCAACGTGAAGAAGGGCGATCCGTCGCCGGACGGCAAGGGCGTGATCGACATCTGCCGCGGGATCGAGGTCGGCCACGTGTTCCAGCTCGGCACCAAGTACTCGGAAGCGATGGGTGCGACGTTCCTCGACGAATCGGGCAAGCCGCAGCCGATGCTGATGGGCTGCTACGGCGTCGGCGTCACGCGTATTCTCGGCGCGGCGATCGAGCAGAACTTCGACGACAAGGGCATCATCTGGCCGGAATCGATCGCGCCGTTCGAAGTCGTGCTGTGCCCGATGGGCTATGACCGCAGCGACATGGTGCGCGAGACCGCCGACAAGCTGTACGCGGAACTCGTCGCAGCCGGCATCGACGTGATCCTCGACGATCGCGGCGAGCGCCCGGGCGTGATGTTCGCCGACTGGGAGCTGGTCGGCGTGCCCCATCGCCTCGTGATTGGCGAGCGCGGCCTGAAGGAAGGCAAGATCGAGTACCAGGGCCGCCGCGACGCCGAAGCGACGCTGCTGCCGGCCGACGCGGCTGCTGCGACGGTCGCGGAGACGATCCGCGCTGCGCTCGCGCGCTAAGCGTACCGACCGGGGAACGCGGTGGAATACACCTTCATGTCGGCCACCGTGCTTCTGGTGCTGATCACGGATCCGCTCGGCAACATCCCGCTGTTCATCTCGGCGATGCGGGATGTGCCGCGCGAGCGGCGCGTGAAGCTGATCCTGCGCGAAGTGGGGATCGCGTTCGTGATCCTGCTGTTCTTCATGCTGGTCGGCGACCGCTTCCTGCGGATGATGAGCCTCACCGACCTGTCGCTGCGGCTCGGCGGCGGGATCGTGCTGTTCCTGATCGCGCTGCGGATGATCTTCCCGCATCCGGACGGCGCGCTCGGCAACGATCCGCGCGCGGGCGGCGAGCCGTTCATCGTGCCGCTCGCGATTCCGGCGCTTGCCGGGCCGTCCGCGCTCGCGACGGTGATGCTGCTGACGTCGCAGGGGCCCGGCAAGATGCTCGAGTGGGTCGGCGCGCTGACGGTCACGATGATCGTCTGCGCGGTGACGCTGGTGCTGGCCGAGCGGATCCAGCAATGGATCGGCGAGCGCACCGTCGCGGCGTTCGAGCGGCTGATGGGCCTCGTGCTCGTCGCGATTTCGGTCGAGATGATGCTGGGCGGTATCCGCGCGTTCGTGCACCAGTTGTAGAGCGGGGCAGCGCGCACCCAAGACGCCCACAAAAAAGCGGCGCTCCGGGAAACCGGAGCGCCGCGTTCTATTTATAGCGTGCGGAGCGGGGCGCTCAGACGTTCGTGGTCAGCGCGCGGATCGTCGGCAGGTTGCGCCAGTAGCCCTTCGCATCCATCCCGCAGCCGAACACGTAGCGGTCGGGCACCGCGAAACCGCAGAAGTCGGGGTGCAGCGGCTTCGCCTTCGCGAGCGTCTTCTCGCACAGCACGGCCGACATGAAGCGCTGCGCGCCCATGTCGAGGATGCGGTCGCGGATCGCGGCCATCGTCTCGCCTTCGTCGAGGATGTCGTCGAGCACGAGCACGATCCGGTCCTTCACCGATTCGCGCGGCGCGACGCGCCAGTGCATTTCCGGGCTGCCCTGCGTCGTATTGCGGTAGCGGGTCAGGTGGATGTAGTCGAATTCGAGCGGGAAATCGAGATGCGGCAGCAGCATCCCGGTAAACACCGCGGCGCCACCCATCACCGAGAGAACGAGCGGGAACGCATCGCCGATCTCGGCGCGGATCGCGTCGGCCATCCGGGAGATCGACGCATTGACGGCGTCGGCCGAGACGATCTCTTCGGAGTGGTTGAAAATGTGGAGGGCTTCTTCGCGGTTCATGAGTTCTGGCGGGCAGTCGGTATACAAATAAGAATGAAGCAGAACGGACGGCGTGCGCTACAGCAAAAACCCGCGCGCCGGCCGCTGGGCGGAATCAGCGCATGCCGGGCATCATGCCCTTCAGGCCGCGCATCATCTTCTGCATGTTGCCGCCCTTCAGCTTCTTCATCATCGTACGCATCTGGTCGTACTGGTTCAGCATCCGGTTGACTTCCTGCACCGGCACGCCCGCGCCGGCCGCAATGCGGCGCTTGCGCGTCGCCTTGATGATTTCGGGTTTCGCGCGCTCGGCAGGCGTCATCGAACTGATGATGCCTTCCATCCGGCGGATCGACTTCTCGGCCTGGCCCATGTCGGCACCGGCCGCCGCCTGCTGGAACTGCGCAGGGAGTTTATCCATCAGCGACGACAGGCCGCCCATGTTCTTCATCTGGGAGATCTGCGCGCGGAAATCGTTCAGGTCGAAGTCGCCGCCTTTCTTGACCTTGTCGGCGAGCTTCTGCGCGGCCTGCACGTCCACGCCGCGTTGCGCCTCCTCGACGAGCGCGAGGATGTCGCCCATGCCGAGGATCCGGTTCGCCATCCGGTCGGGGTGGAACACCTCGAGGCCGTCGAGCTTTTCGGCGACGCCGACGAACTTGATCGGCTTGCCCGTGACGTGACGCACCGACAGCGCGGCGCCGCCGCGCGAATCGCCGTCGAGCTTGGTCAGCACGACGCCGGTGAGCGGCAGCGTGTCGTTGAACGCCTTCGCGGTATTGACCGCGTCCTGACCGAGCATCGCGTCGACGACGAACAGCGTTTCGGCCGGCTTCAGCGTGCTGTGCAGCGCGGCGATTTCCTGCATCATCGCCTCGTCGATGCCGAGGCGGCCGGCCGTATCGACGATCAGCACGTCATGGTAGTGGCGCTTCGCCCAGTCGACGGCCGCGATCGCGATGTCGACGGGCTTCTGGTCCGGCGTGGACGGGAAGAAGTCGGCGCCGACCTGTTCGCTCACCGTTTTCAGCTGCATGATTGCGGCCGGGCGATACACGTCGCACGACACGGTCAGCACCTTCTTCTTGTACTTCTCGCGCAGCAGCTTCGCGAGCTTGCCGGCGGTCGTGGTCTTGCCGGCACCTTGCAGGCCGGCCATCAGGATCACGGCGGGCGGCGTGACCGCGAGGTTCAGCTCCGCGGCCTTGCCTTCGTAGTCGCCGCCGATCACGGCGGTCAGTTCCTTCTGGACCACGCCGACCAGCGCCTGACCCGGCGACAGGCTGCTGATCACTTCTTCGCCGAGCGCCTTTTCCTTGACCTTGGCGATGAATTCGCGGACGACCGGCAGCGAGACGTCGGCCTCCAGCAGGGCGAGACGCACCTCGCGGAGCATCTCCTGCGTGTTCGCCTCGGTAAGCCGGGCCTCGCCGCGCAGCGTCTTGACGACGCGCGCCATCCGTTGAGTGAGATTGTCGAGCATGGGGAGCGATGGACAGTGGGGCCCGAAGGCGCGGCGGAACCGAACAAAGGGAGCCGTCGCGGGAAGGGGGCCTAGTGTAAACTTCGAACATGGATATTGTACTGTATGCCCTCACTGCATTCCTGTACGGCGGCCTGGCCGTCGCAGGCTGGCGCACGCACCGCCAGGGCGCGACGCCGCTCGTCGCGAGCGTGCCGGCCGTGCCGGTTCCCGCGTCCGCCGCGTCAGGGATGAGCGGGGCCGGCCGTGCGCTGCTGTTCGCCGCGCTCGTCGCGCATGGCGTACTGCTCCACACGACCATCTTTCCGAACGACTCGATGGTGTTCGGCTTCGCGTTCGCGCTGTCCGCGATGTTCTGGCTCGGCGCCGGCATCTACTGGATCGAGAGCTTCTTCTTCCCGCTGGACAGCCTGCGCCTGCTGGTGCTGCCGCTCGCGTGCGCCGCGTCGTTGCTGCCGCTCGTGTTCGGTGGCGTGCGGGTGCTTCCTTATGCCGCAGCGCCGCTGTTCAAGCTGCATTTCCTGATCGCGAACATCGCATACGGCCTGTTCGCGATCGCGGCGCTGCACGCGATCCTGATGCTGATGGTCGAGCGGCGCCTGCAGTCGCTGAGGAGCGGCGGGCGCGACGGCTCGACGGGCTGGATCGCGAGCTGGCTCGAGACGCTGCCGCCGCTGCTCACGCTCGAGAAGCTGCTGTTCCGCCTGATCGGCGCCGGCTTCGTGCTGCTCACGCTGACGCTCGCGTCGGGCATCCTGTTCAGCGAGCAGGTCGACGCGCGCGCGCTGCGGCTCGACCACAAGACCGTGTTCGCGATCCTGTCGTGGCTGATGTTCGGCGGCCTGCTGGTCGCCCGCAAGACGTCGGGCTGGCGTGGCCGTGGTGCCGCGCGCTGGGTGCTCGTGTCGTTCGCCGCGCTGCTGCTCGCGTATGTCGGCAGCCGGTTCGTTTTCGAGGTGCTGCTGCACCGTTCCGTGGTTTGAACGCAGGTTTCCGATGCGACAGATTCTTCTCCTGATTCTTCTCTTCTTCGCGGGTTCGTGGATCACGCGCAAGCTGCGCCAGGCCCAGGAGCAAGCGCAGGCGCGTACCGGCCGCGGCGCCGGTTACGACGGCACGCCCGGCGCCGGCGGCGCGGGGTCGGCACGCCCGAACGGCGACGCGCGATCGCTGCCCGAGCCGATGGTGCGCTGCGCCGAATGCGGCGTGCACGCGCCGAAGGGCGATGCCGTCGCCGCGGGCGGCGAATACTTCTGCAGCGCCGAGCACGCGCAGCGCCACGCCGCTCGGACGAGCGGTCACGACGCACGATGAGCGACGCGCCGCTGCTGTCGGTCGACGCGAACGGCTGGGTGCGCGAAGCGCGCCATGCGCCGTCGCCGAACTTCGAGGTGCGGCCCGCGGGCGCGGTGCCGACGCTCGTGGTCGTCCACAACATCAGCCTGCCGCCCGGCGAATTCGGCGGCGATGCGATCGAAGCGCTGTTCCTGAATCGCCTCGACTGCGATGCGCACCCCTATTACCAGAGCCACCTGCGCGACGTGCGCGTGTCCGCGCACTTCCTGATCCGCCGCAGCGGCGAACTCGTGCAGTTCGTGTCGTGCGACGAGCGCGCGTGGCACGCGGGCTCGTCCGAGTTCTTCGGCCGGCCGCGCTGCAACGACTTCTCGATCGGCATCGAGCTCGAAGGCGCGGACGACGTGCCGTTCGACGACGCGCAGTACGCGATGCTCGCCGGGCTCTCCCGCGCGCTCGCCGCACGCTACCCGGTCGACGCATTCGCGGGGCACTCGGACGTCGCGCCGGGCCGCAAGACCGACCCGGGCCCGCATTTCGATTGGCAACGCTTCGCGAGCGATGCCGGTTTTTCCGCCGAATACTTTCCTTTCCGTCAGCACTGATCGCGGGGTTTTTTGACCGGAGAAAGTTTTTTCTCCGACCAATGCCTTGTCGTGTCTGCGCGTGAGCGATGTCAAGACCTCCATCGCAAATTATCCGTTTGGACGTCCTCCGAATGTCCACTATACTTGGTGCCAGTTGAGCGGTTCTGCACTAGATATAGTGTGTGTCGCAGGGGAAACCCGAGCGGCACCGGCCGGCGGGCAACGCCGGCGGACAGGGTTCTCAGGGCGGCGCGTCAGGCCGGGCGGTCCGGGCGTCGCGACCAGCGCAGCGAACTTCGACGGGGCAGGGTACACATGACGAAGCACACGACCGGATCGGTTGTCGCGCATCGACCGAACCGGCCTCCCCGACGCATCGCTCGCCTCTTACCGCTCGCGCACCGCGTTGCGCAGCGTTCGTTTTAATCCGCGGTTCTCTCCGCACCATCCAACACCAGGAGCTTTGCACATGCAAACCACCGACAACGCGACGTCCCAGTACGAGAGCGCCTCGAGCCGTCCGCTCGGCGGGACCGAACAGGGCGCGAAGGCGCTCGCGCCGCAGGCCACGTTCGCCGACTACAAGGTGATCCGCCGCAACGGCAGCGTCGTCTCGTTCGAACCTTCGAAGATCGCGATCGCGGTGACCAAGGCTTTCCTGGCCGTCAATGGCGGGCAGGGCGCGGCATCGGCGCGCGTGCGCGAGCAGGTCGAGCAGCTGACGCACAACGTCGTGCGCGCGCTCGTGCGCAGCCGCCCGAACGGCGGAACGTTCCATATCGAAGACATCCAGGACCAGGTCGAACTCGCGCTGATGCGCGGCGGCGAGCACAACGTCGCGCGTGCGTACGTGCTGTATCGCGAGAAGCGTCACCTCGAGCGCCAGAACGCGGGCGAGGAAGCAGCCGCAGCAGGTGGCGAGGCGAGCACCGGCATCAACGTCGTCGACAACGGCGTCACGCGTCCGCTCGACCTGAACGCACTGCGCGCACTGATCGTGTCGTCATGCGACGGCCTCGGCACCGCGGTTAACCCTGACCCGATCGTCGCCGAAACGGTGAAGAACCTGTACGACGGCGTGCCGATGAGCCAGGTCTACGACTCGGCGATCCTGGCCGCGCGCACGATGATCGAAAAGGATCCGGCATACAGCCAGGTCACGTCCCGCATCCTGCTGCACACGATCCGTCGCGAGATCCTCGGCGAGGAAGTGGTCCAGGCCGAGATGTCGGCCCGTTACGCGGAATACTTCCCGCAGTTCCTGAAGCGCGGCGTCGACGCCGGCCTGCTCGACGACAAGCTGCTGCAGTTCGACCTGAAGCGCCTCGGCGAAGCGCTCGACGCGAACCGCGACCTGCAGTTCGGCTACCTCGGCCTGCAGACGCTGTACGACCGCTACTTCCTGCACGTCGACGGCAGCCGCATCGAAATGCCGCAGGCATTCTTCATGCGCGTCGCGATGGGCCTGTCGCTGAACGAGATCGACCGCGAAACGCGCGCGATCGAGTTCTACAACGTGCTGTCCAGCTTCGACTTCATGAGCTCGACGCCGACGCTGTTCAACTCGGGCACGCACCGCTCGCAGCTGTCGTCGTGCTACCTGACGACGGTCGCGGACGATCTCGACGGCATCTATGAAGCGCTGAAGGAAAACGCGCTGCTGTCGAAGTTCGCCGGCGGCCTGGGCAACGACTGGACGCGCGTGCGTGCACTCGGCTCGCATATCAAGGGCACGAACGGCAAGTCGCAAGGCGTGGTCCCGTTCCTGAAGGTGGTCAACGACACGGCCGTCGCGGTCAACCAGGGCGGCAAGCGCAAGGGCGCGGTCTGCGCGTACCTCGAATCGTGGCACCTCGACATCGAGGAGTTCCTGGAGCTGCGCAAGAACACGGGCGACGACCGCCGCCGTACGCACGACATGAACACGGCGAACTGGATTCCCGACCTGTTCATGAAGCGCGTGATGGAAGGCGCCGACTGGACGCTGTTCTCGCCGTCGACCTGCCCGGACCTGCACGACAAGTTCGGCGCGGAATTCGAAGCGGCTTACACGGCTTACGAAGACAAGGTCGCGCGCGGCGAGATCAAGCTGTTCAAGAAGATCCCGGCGGCGCAGCTGTGGCGCAAGATGCTCGGCATGCTGTTCGAGACGGGCCACCCGTGGATCACGTTCAAGGATCCGTGCAACATCCGCTCGCCGCAGCAGCACGTCGGCGTCGTCCACTCGTCGAACCTGTGCACGGAAATCACGCTGAACACGAGCGACTCCGAAATCGCGGTGTGCAACCTCGGCTCGGTGAACCTCGTCGCCCACCTGGTGAAGCAGGCCGACGGCAGCTACGCGCTCGACCACGACAAGCTGAAGCGCACGATCAGCGTCGCGATGCGCATGCTCGACAACGTGATCGACATCAACTACTACGCGGTGGCGAAGGCACGTAACTCGAACCTGAAGCATCGCCCGGTCGGCATGGGCATCATGGGCTTCCAGGACTGCCTGCACCTGCTGCGCACGCCGTACGCGTCGGAAGCGGCGGTCGAGTTCGCCGACCGTTCGATGGAAGCGGTCTGCTACTACGCGTACCACGCGTCGACCGAGCTGGCCGAGGAGCGCGGCCGCTACTCGAGCTACCGCGGTTCGCTGTGGGATCGCGGCATCCTCCCGCAGGACACGCTGAAGCTGCTCGCCGAAGCGCGCGGCGGCTACGTCGAGGTCGACACGTCCGAATCGCTCGACTGGACGTCGCTGCGTTCGCGGATCGCCACGCACGGCATGCGCAACTCGAACTGCGTCGCGATCGCGCCGACGGCGACGATCTCGAACATCATCGGCGTGTCGGCCTGTATCGAGCCGACCTTCCAGAACCTGTACGTGAAGTCGAACCTGTCGGGCGAATTCACGGTGGTGAACGAGTACCTGGTGCGCGACCTGAAGGACCGCGGCCTGTGGGACGAAGTGATGGTTGCCGACCTGAAGTACTTCGACGGCATGCTGTCGCGCATCGACCGCATCCCGGCCGACCTGCGCGCGATCTACGCGACCGCGTTCGAGGTCGACCCGACGTGGCTGGTCGAAGCGGCATCGCGTCGCCAGAAGTGGATCGACCAGGCGCAGTCGCTGAACATCTACATGGGCGGCGCGTCGGGCAAGAAGCTCGACGAGGTCTACAAGCTCGCATGGCTGCGCGGCCTGAAGACGACCTACTACCTCCGCACGATGGCGGCGACGCACGTCGAGAAGTCGACGGTCGCACACGGCGCGCTGAACGCAGTGCCGACGAGCGGCGGTTCGAGCAGCGGCGGCGCGCAAGGCGCAGCCGGCGGCTTCGGTGCGGCAGGCGGCGCAGCATCGTCGTCGGGCGCAGTCGACGCAGCACCGGCACTCGCGCCGGTGGAGGCAGATGGTCCGGTGTGCACGATGCGTCCGGGCGATCCTGGCTTCGACGAGTGCGAAGCGTGCCAGTAACGCAGTGCGCCTGACCTGAGAAGAAGGTCAGCGCGGCGCACACGACAACCGATCGAGGTTGAAGTGTGCGCCGCTCTCAACTAAAAAAATGATAAGGAATCTGTAACGCGGCACCTGCGTTGCAGGCAGTGACAAGCGATCGAAACATCCCCGACGACGTCGCGTTTCGATCAGCGTTCGATGCGTCGAGCGCACCTCGCGATACACGCGCGACACACGTCGCGCTCTGCATGAACGACGATGCGTTGCTCAAAGTGTTGTATCGAGGTCGCAACGCGAATCGAAAAAAGGATTTTTCGTGAGCGAACCCTTTTATCGCTCAGGAAAAGATGGTACAAACCGTTCTAAATTGATGGTGAGAATTTATGCTCAACTGGGATGAAGAGAAGACTGCCGTAACTCCCGCGAGCGGAGCGCAGCAAAACGCGATGCGCACCTCCGCAGGAGCGGCTGTCGGACTGCGGGCTGCAACGCCTGCCGCCCATCAGGTCCGCGACATTTTCGAAGGCGATCTTGCGGTGCCGCCGCAAGCATCGGCTGTTCCCGCCGGCGGTTCGGAAGCGCGGGTCAATGTCGCCGACAAGCGCATCATCAACGGCCAGACTGACGTCAATCAGCTGGTGCCGTTCAAGTACAAGTGGGCGTGGGAAAAGTATCTGGCCGGTTGCGCGAACCACTGGATGCCGCAGGAAATCAACATGTCCCGCGACATCGCTCTGTGGAAGGACCCGAACGGTCTGACCGAGGACGAGCGCCGCATCGTGAAGCGCAACCTCGGCTTCTTCGTGACGGCCGATTCGCTCGCGGCGAACAACATCGTGCTCGGCACGTACCGCCACATCACGGCGCCCGAGTGCCGGCAGTTCCTGCTGCGCCAGGCGTTCGAAGAGGCGATCCACACGCACGCGTACCAATACATTGTCGAATCGCTCGGTCTCGACGAAGGCGAGATCTTCAACGCGTACCACGAGGTCACGTCGATCCGCGCGAAGGACGAATTCCTGATCCCGTTCATCCACACGCTGACGGATCCGGCCTTCAAGACCGGCACGCTCGAAGCGGATCAGAAGCTGCTGAAGTCGCTGATCGTGTTCGCCTGCATCATGGAAGGCCTGTTCTTCTATGTCGGGTTCACGCAGATCCTCGCACTCGGCCGCCAGAACAAGATGACGGGTGCTGCAGAGCAATATCAGTACATCCTGCGCGACGAGTCGATGCACTGCAACTTCGGCATCGACCTGATCAACCAGATCAAGCTCGAGAATCCGCATCTCTGGACCGCCGAATTCCGCGCCGAGATCCGCGAGCTGTTCAAGCAGGCTGTCGAACTCGAATACCGCTACGCCGAGGACACGATGCCGCGCGGCGTGCTGGGTTTGAACGCGTCGATGTTCAAGAGCTATCTGCGCTTCATCAGCAACCGCCGTTGCCAGCAGATCGGCCTCGATCCGCTGTACCCGAACGAGGAAAACCCGTTCCCGTGGATGAGCGAGATGATCGACCTGAAGAAGGAACGCAACTTCTTCGAGACGCGTGTGATCGAGTATCAGACGGGCGGTGCGCTGTCCTGGGAATAACCCGCAGCAGCGAACCCGTCACATGATGGTGCAGCCGGCGGCCTCTCGGCCCCGGCCCAAGGTTTAGGAGCAAGAACGCCTGATGCAAAGCATGCCCGGTGCCTTAACGGCCCAACGACACGACAGGCACTTTGCGAACCCTTCAGTGGGATGGGCAAACTTCCCTCCGGAAAAAGCGGACAGCCGTGTGGCGGTCCGCTTGATCAAGCGATTAGGGGTAGCGGCGCGAGGCGCGCCGGCTACCGACTTGATTTGGCGCGCGAGGCCGGGTGGTCACGCGCGCCATACCGTATTCATTAGCGTAAGCGCGTGGTATCCGCGTACGCCGATGAATAGCCCGCTTCGAAGCGCACGTCCTGAACAGCGTCCGCGGGAAGCGGGTTTTGACGAAGGGTGTAGTTTGAACTGACTCTCATCTGAACCTGAAGGAGAACAACATGGCTACCGCCAAGAAGAAACCGGCTGCTAAGAAGGTTGCTGCCAAGAAGACCGTTGCGAAGAAGGCTGCTGCTCCGGCGAAGAAGGCCGCTGCAGTGAAGAAGGTTGCTGCGAAGAAGGTCGCGGTGAAGAAGGTTGCCGCGAAGAAGGCAGCACCGGCCAAGAAGGCCGCAGTGAAGAAGGTTGCTGCGAAGAAGGCGGCACCGGCCAAGAAGGCCGCAGTGAAGAAGGTTGCTGCGAAGAAGGTCGCAGTGAAGAAGGTTGCTGCGAAGAAGGCAGCACCGGCCAAGAAGGCCGCAGTGAAGAAGGTTGCAGCCAAGAAAGTCGCAGTGAAGAAGGTCGCTGCGAAGAAGGCCGCACCGGCGAAGAAGGCTGCTGCGAAGAAGGCCGCACCGGCGAAGAAGGCTGCTGCCAAGAAGGCTGCGCCTGCTGCGAAGAAGGCTGCCGCCAAGAAGGCTGCGCCTGCTGCGAAGAAGGCTGCCCCTGCGAAGAAGGCCGCTGCTCCGGCGAAGAAGGCTGCTGCTGCTCCGGCTGCTGCTCCGGCTCCGGCCAAGAAGGCTGCTGCTCCGAAGAAGGCTGCTGCGCCGAAGAAGGCCGTCGTGAAGAAGGCAGCACCGGCAACGACCGCGTCGACCGCATCGGTTGCGCCGGCATCGGGCGTGAAGACCGCGCTCAACCCGGCAGCGGCATGGCCGTTCCCGACCGGCAGCCGTCCGTAATCGAGGCTGACCCGCATCACCCGGACACTCACGTGGTGTCCGTGGGTTGAGTAGCGCTACTCAATCAGTCCCGCCATCTGGCTCAGGTGGCGGGATTTTTTTCGTCCGTCTTTGCCGATGTGCCGAGGGCCGTACGCCGGGTGCCCGTATGCCGGCCCGCGGCGAGTACGGACGAAAAAAAACGCATGTGCAGCTTCGCACATGCGTTCGACCGCGGCTTGCGCCGCGCGCTGAGGTACCTGTTAGTGCGTGACGCGCGTGACGCCGCCGCTCGACAGCAGTCGCACGCGCTCGCCGGCGCGGAACGCTTCGCCGCTTGCCGCTTGCGTGATCGAGCGCAGATCGCCGTTGTCGAGGCGCACGGTGATTTCGACACCGTTCGCCGTGCTGAGGTTTTCGCCGACCGCGTTGCCTGCGACCGCGCCGACGAGACCGCCGGCGATCGCGGTCAGGATCGATCCCTTGCCGCCGCCGATCGCGCTGCCTGCGACCGCGCCGAGTGCGCCGCCGCCGAGCGTGCCGATTGCGCTGCCGCCGCCGTCGGACTGGATGCGCACCGCACGGACGCTTTCGACCGTGCCCATGCGGACCGTCTGTTCGCGCTGCGCCTGGCCGACGCTATAGACATCCGCCGAGCCCGGTGCGGTGAAGCAGCCGGTGAGCGTCAGCGAGGCCGTCAGCATGGCCGCGAGCGTGAGGGTCTTTTTCGTCAACATCTTTGCTCTCCCACAATATTCATTTGAGACTGTAACCGAATGCAGCCTCGAAGCGCGCGTCGATCTCGGCGCGCGTCAGTACGTAAGTCTGGGGCCCCTGGTGGGCGATCTTGATCGAGCCCATCAGGCTCGCGAGGCGGCCCGTGGTTGCCCAGTCGAGGCCATGCTCGATGCCGTACAGCAGGCCACCCCGGAAGGCATCGCCACAACCGGTCGGATCGGCGATCCGCTCGGCCGGCACGACAGGAATCTGCTCCGTGCCCTGCTTGTGGCGGATGGTCGCGCCGTGCTCGCCACGCGTAATGACGAGGGCGTCGACCCGGCTGGCGATTTCATCTTCGGACCATCCCGTCTTGTCGCTCACCAGCTTGGCCTCGTAGTCGTTGACCGCTACATAGGTCGCAAGTTCAATGCTGCGGCGCAGCGTCGCACCGTCGAACAGCGGCAGGCCCTGGCCCGGATCGAACACGAACGGCACACCGGCCTTGGCGAGCTCTTCCACGTGCTGCACCATCCCGTCGAAGCCGTCAGGGCCGACGATCGCGAGCTTGATGCCCGGCGCGTCGCCCGCGTGGTTCAGGTGCGACTGCATCATCGCGCCCGGGTGGAACGCCGTGATCTGGTTGTTGTCGAGATCGGTCGTGATCATCGCCTGCGCCGTATACGTATCGGGCAGCACGCGAACGTGGTCGCGGCGCAGGCCGAACTGGTCGAGCCGGTCGAGATACGGCTGCGCGTCGAGCGCGCCCATCGTCCCCATGATGCGTGCATCGCCGCCGAGCAGGTGCAGCGCATACGCGATGTTGCCCGCGCAGCCGCCGAATTCGCGGCGCATCGTCGGCACGAGGAAGCTCAGGTTGATGAGGTGCACCTGGTCGGGGAGGATGTGCTCGCGGAACCGCCCTTCGAAAGTCATGATGGAGTCGTAGGCGATCGAGCCGCAAATCAACGTAGCCAAGGTGTGCGTTCCTGTAGAAATGAGGGACCCTGCGCGACAGCGCCGCGCGAAAGGCGCGGCGCGGCAGGGCAAAGCGAGAGAAAGCTTACTTCAGTGCGGCGAGCGCTGCATCGTAGTTCGGCTCGTCCTTGATTTCGCCGACGAGTTCCGCGTGGATCACCTTGTCCTGCGCATCGAGCACGACGACCGCACGTGCGGTCAGGCCGTTCAGCGGGCCGCTCGTCACGTCGACGCCATACGCGTTCGCGAACGCGCGGCCGGTGCGGAACGTCGAAGCCGTCACGACGTTCTCGAGGCCTTCGGTCGTGCAGAAGCGCGTGGCGGCGAACGGCAGGTCGGCGGACACGACGACGACGACCGTGTTGTCGAGCGACGATGCGGCTTCGTTGAACTTGCGGGTCGACGTCGCGCAGGTCGGCGTGTCGAGGCTCGGGACGATGTTCAGCACCTTGCGCTTGCCGGCGAAGCTGGCGAGCGACAGGTCGGCGAGGTCCTTGCCGACCAGCTTGAAATCGGCGCCTTGTGCGCCGACGGCCGGGAACGTGCCGGCGAGATCGATCGGGTTGCCACCCAGCGTAACTTTGCTCATGTTCGTGCTCCGAAATAGCGCGCCGCTCGGGCGCGCGGGTTGAGACGGGCGCGCAGGTGCGCGCCGCGGCGCGTCACGGATAGAAGATCTGGACGCGGAAATTCGAGGCGGGCGTGCCGTTCGTTTCGAGGCGGACGACCATCGTCTGCGTCGTGCCGGGCGGCAGCCCGGCGTCGATCGGCGTACCCGGGCGCACGTAGTCGCGCGGCGCGAGCACGCGGCGCACGGTGACGTGATTCGTGTCGTCGAGCAGCGTCAGCTCGAGCGACGGGTACGCGAGTGCAACGCGGTAGCGGTTCGTCAGCGGCACTTTCAGCTCGAGCTCGCGCGGGCCGTCGAGCTGGCGCAAGTCGGTGGCGTCGAGCCGCAGGCCGTCGATCGCGCGCGGCGGCGCGACCTTGCAGCCGAGGGGCGCGCAGGCCTGCCGGAACCAGCCCTGCGTGACGGGCCAGTAGATCATCAGCGTTTCGCGTTGCCACCACGCGAGTTGCGTGACGAGCAGCGCGGCCAGTACGGCAGCGACGAGGCCGCCGAAAAAGCCGCCGAGCATGCCGCGCCGCTGCGGCGCGCGCGTCTCGCGCGTGACGGCGAAGTGCGGACGATCGTCGTCGGTCAGCGCAGCGGGGAATGGGGCGGCCGGCGCGTTGGCGGCCGCGGCGGGTGTCTCGTCGTGCCGTGTGGCGCCGGTGTCGGGCTCGGATCCAGGTGCGGCGACAGCCGGCGCCGGTGTGAACGCAAAGCGCGGTTCGCGTGGCGTGCGTTCGTCGTCCTGAATGGCGAAGTGCGCGGTGCCGACGGGTTCGGCGGCATCGCGAGCGGTATCTGCGTCCGACGGAACGTGGGCGACGAAACGGGGTTCACGCGGGTCGCGCTCGACGGGCGCGGCCGATGGTTCGGTATCCTGTTGCGTCTGCGTCGATTCGGCTGGTTTCGCGACGGCAGTGGACGTGTCCAGCTCGGCCGGGGAGGGCGCGAACGGTGCGGGCGTACCGGACAGGTGAACGACGCCGGCTTCGATGGACGGAAGCGCGAGCGGGATCAGCGGTTCGGTGCGCACGGACTGCACGCTGTGCTGCAGCGACGGGTCGACGCCGGCATCGAGCCACGGCGCCCACATGTCCCAGCCTTCCGGCTTGTAATCGGTGTCTGCAGGTGATCCGGCCGGCGCTTCGGCGGCGAACAGCCGAGGCGGGGCCGGATGGTGCGCGTCGCCGTCGTCCGGCGCGGCAGCCGGCTCGGTCAGGGCCGGCTCGGGCTGCTGCGCGTGCTCGGGAACGAGCGACTCGGATGCGTTGAAGACTTCGTGGCAATGCCCGCAGCGCACGAGCCCTTGATGCAGCGAGAGCTGTTCCTGCTGCAGCCGGAAGACGGTTTCGCAATGAGGGCAGCGCGTCGCAAGAAGCATGTCGAGCCGGGCGGCCTGCTGGCCAGAGTGAAGGACAGCGCTATTCTAATGGCTTTCGCGCCGGGTTCCGGCGAGGCATACCCAACCTTCGTGTTCGCGCCAGACCGAGATGTCGACGTAGTGTGCGTAGACGGCCGCAACTTCGTCCGCCTGGCGCGCGAGCACGCCCGACAGCGCGATGCGCCCGCCCGGTTTGACCTTCGATGCGAGCATCGACGCCATCAGCTTCAGCGGATTCGACAGGATGTTCGCGACGACGATGTCGAATTCGCCGTCCGGGCACGCGTCGGGCAGCCCGTACGTGACTTCCGCATGGTTGCGTTCGCTGTTCTGCCGCGCCGATTCGACTGCCTGCGGATCGATGTCGATGCCGATCACGGGGTTCGCCCCGCATTTCTTCGCGAGGATCGCGAGAATGCCCGAGCCGCAGCCGTAGTCGAGCACCGACTGGCCGGGCTTCACCGACTGCTCGAGCCATTCCATGCACAGGCGCGTGGTCGGGTGGCTGCCGGTGCCGAATGCGAGGCCCGGATCGAGTTCGAGGATGAGCGCGTCCGGATCGGGCGCATCGTGCCACGACGGCACGACCCAGATCCGCTCGCCGATCGGGATCGGCTCGAACTGCGATTGCGTGAGCCGCACCCAGTCCTGTTCCTCGACTTCGCGGACGGTGAACGCCGGTGTGTCGGCGACGCCGATTTCGTTCGCGGCGGCCGCGAGCAGCACGGCCGGCTCATGGTCGGCCGCGAGCAGCGCGACCACGCGCGAGTGCTGCCACGCAGTGCGGTCGGGCACGAGGCCCGGCTCGCCGAAGAGCGGCTGTTCGTCGGGCGTGTCGGCGTCGGCGTCTTCGACGGACACCGACAGCGCGCCGAGTTCGAGCAGCGCGTCGGACAGCGCCTCCGCATGCTCACGGGCCAGTTCGACGACGAGTTCGCGGTAGCTCATGCTTACGCTTCTTCCGGTGCGACCTGCTGCTTCTGGGCGAGCCGGTTTTCGAGGTAGTGGATGCTGGTGCCGCCTTCGACGAACTTCGAATCGATCATCAGCTCGCGGTGCAGCGGGATGTTGGTCTGGATGCCTTCGACGACCATTTCCGACAGCGCGATGCGCATCCGGCTAATCGCCTGCTCGCGCGTCGCGCCGTAGGTGATCAGCTTGCCGATCATCGAATCATAGTTCGGCGGCACGAAATAGCCATTGTAGGCGTGCGAATCGACGCGCACGCCGGGGCCGCCCGGCGTATGCCACGACGTGATCCGGCCCGGCGACGGCGTGAACTTGAACGGATCTTCGGCGTTGATCCGGCATTCGATCGCATGTCCGCGGAACTGGATGTCGCGCTGGCGCAGCGTGAGCTTCTCGCCGGCCGCGATGCGGATCTGTTCCTGCACGATGTCGACGCCCGTGATCAGCTCCGATACCGGGTGCTCGACCTGCACGCGCGTGTTCATCTCGATGAAGTAGAACTCGCCGTTTTCGTACAGGAATTCGAACGTGCCCGCGCCGAGGTAGCCCATCTTCTTGCACGCGTCCGCGCAGCGGTCGCCGATGCGGTCGATCAGGCGGCGCGGAACGCCGGGTGCCGGCGCTTCCTCGATCACCTTCTGGTGGCGGCGCTGCATCGAGCAATCGCGCTCGCCGAGCCAGATCGCGTTCTTGTACGCGTCGGACAGCACCTGGATTTCGATGTGGCGCGGGTTCTCGAGGAACTTCTCCATGTACACCTGCGGGTTGCCGAACGCACGGCCGGCTTCCTCGCGGGTCATGTTGACCGCGTTGACGAGCGCGGCTTCGGTGTGCACGACGCGCATCCCGCGCCCGCCACCGCCGCCTGCCGCCTTGATGATGACCGGATAGCCGATCGCGCGCGCAATCTTGACGATCTCCTTCGGATCGTCCGGCAACGCGCCTTCCGAGCCCGGCACGCACGGCACGCCGGTCTTGATCATCGTCTGCTTCGCGGTGACCTTGTCACCCATCATGCGGATCGTTTCCGGGCGCGGGCCGATGAACGTGAAGCCCGACTGCTCGACGCGTTCCGCGAAATCGGCGTTCTCCGACAGGAAGCCGTAGCCGGGGTGGATCGCCTCGGCGTCGGTGACTTCCGCTGCGCTGATCAGCGCCGGCATGTTCAGGTAGCTCAGGTTCGACGGGGCCGGGCCGATACAGACGGCTTCGTCCGCAAGGCGCACGTACTTGGCTTCCTTGTCGGCTTCCGAGTAGACGACCACCGTCTTGACGCCGAGCTCGCGGCACGCACGCTGGATGCGCAGCGCGATTTCACCGCGGTTGGCAATGAGGATTTTTTCAAACATAGCGAGTATTCGTCTCTTCGAGGGGCGCGCGAACGGCGCCTGGCGGGCATCGGCGGCGCGCGGCCCGCAGGCCGCGCGGCGGACTTAGCCGATCACGAAAAGCGGCTGGCCGTATTCGACGGCCTGGCCGTTCTCGACGAGGATTTCCTTGATCACGCCGGCCTTGTCCGACTCGATCTCGTTGAGCAGCTTCATCGCTTCGATGATGCAGATCGTCTGGCCTTCCTTGACCGTGTCGCCCACCTGGACGAACGGATCCGCGCCCGGCGACGGCGCACGATAGAACGTGCCGACCATCGGCGACGTCACGACGTGGCCCTGCGGGACAGCCGGTGCGGCTGCGCCGCCTGCGGCCGGCGCGGCGGCGCCGTCGGTCGGCAGCGCCGACGGAACGGGCGCGCTGACTTGCGGGACATACCCAGCCGTCGGCTGCACGTAGACCGGAGGCGCGTTCTTTACGATGCGCACCTTGCCTTCGCCTTCCGTCACTTCCAGCTCGGAGATGCCGGATTCGGAAACGAGGTCGATCAGAGTTTTCAGCTTACGAAGATCCATCGGGAATTCCCCTTTCAATACGTGAAAGCGCCGGTGAGGGGCCGGCGCTGAATCTAGATCGCGAAATCAGCCGCGCGACGTGCCTTGCAGCTTGTCCAGCGCGTACTCGAGCGCGTACAGATAACCTTTCCAGCCGAGCCCGCAGATCACGCCTTCGGCCTGGTCGGAAAAGTAGGAGTGGTGCCTGAACGCTTCACGGCGATGCACGTTCGACAGATGAACCTCGACGAACGGGATGCCAACGCCGGCGATCGCGTCCCGGATCGCGACGCTCGTGTGCGTATACGCGGCCGGATTGATCAGGATGAAATCGGTCTGTTCCTCCCGCGCGGCCTGGATGCGGTCGACCAGCGCACCTTCATGGTTGCTCTGGAACGACGACAGTTCGGCGCCGGCTTCCCGGGCGCGCGCGGCAAGCGCCTGATCGATCTGTGCGAGCGTGACGCGGCCGTACACCTCCGGTTCCCGGGTGCCGAGAAGGTTCAGGTTGGGGCCGTGCAGCACCAGCAATCGTGTCATGGTCGCTTCTATTTCTGCGGAATTGCGCGAACTTTAGCGCTATTTAGAGAAATTTGTCTAGTTTTGCCGAACGGCCGAGCGCGCCGGACCTGCAAGAATTACCGGCACGCATGCAAAGTATCGGCGAATTCACGCGAAATTGCGGCGATCCACGGGCAAATCGCCGCCAACGTGCGGGCCGCCGTTCGGGCAGATTACAGCGCGTCGAGCGTCTTTTTCAACTCGGCCGGTTGGATTTGTCCCAATTTTGTCTCGCGAATTTTGCCGGTTTCGTCGATGACGACCGTAAACGGCAACGCGCCGGCGGTATTGCCGAAATTGCGGGCCAGATCGGCACCCGCATATCCGCTGACGAAGACCGGATAGTCGACCTTCACCTTCTGCAGAAAGTTCTTCACGTTCTGTTCGGAATCGACGCCGATCCCGATGAAATGGATGCCCTTCTGTTTGTATTGGTGCGACAGCGCGACGAGCTCCGGCATCTCCTCGACGCACGGACCGCACCACGACGCCCAGAAATTGACGACGACCTTCTGGCCCTTGAAGGCGGACAGCGTGGCCGGCTTGCCGTCGGTGCCCGTCAGCGCCGCCGCCCACAACTGGTCGACCGGGCTGCCGTGTGCGGCGGGCGCGGCGACGGCGACGCCGTCGTCGGCGGTGCCGCGGAACCAATGGCCGGCGGTGAGCCCGCCGGCAACGGCGGCGGCCGCGACCACCGCGAGCGCCAACATGCGTTTCATCATCATCGTTGAATCATTCCGGTTCGGAAGGGGCCTTGCCTGCTTCGACGAGCGCGCGCAGCGCGGCGGCATCGGCACGGGCGACCCGGCCGCGCGCGTCGGCCTTGACCGCGCCGCGCAGGTCGTCGCTCGCATAGAGCGCGAGGTGGATGCCGATTGCATCGACGTCGCGCCGCGGGCGCCACAGGAAACTGAGCGTCTCGACATCGGCGCGGCCTGCAAAGTGCCGCGTCTCGGATACGTCGTACTGGACGTTCTGGTTCAGCAGGTAGATCGCGACGTCCTTCGGGTTGTCGGTGAATGCCTGCAAGTGAATATCCGAATGCGCGTTCGCGGTGCCGTTCAGCACGGCACCCGTCACATAAGGATGGAACTCGGCGAGCCGGCGCATCCAGTCGAGCGCGACTTCGCGCAGGCGGCGCAGTTCGTCCGGCTGCGTGTCGCTCTGGAACAGGGCGAGGTACTCGTGCAGTTCTTCCTCGATCTGATCGTTATCCGGCAGCCATTCGCCGGCAACGCGCGTGTCGCCCAGCAACTGGCGCGCAGCCTTGCGTTTCGCGCCGGCATAGTCCAGGCCGTCCTCCGCGATCAGGCGGGCGGCGGATTGGGCGATTTCCTCGCGGACGCGCCGCGGGTCGAGAAGGGTTTTGCGAGACATGATCCGGCAATCATACTCGATCGCCGCAGGGCCCGAGCGCGGGTGCGGCGGCCTGCCGTACGGCGTACCGGCGCCGTTCGCGCGCAGCGTTCGGGCCGCCGGGCACGGCAGGCCGTCAGTTACAATAGTGATCTTTGTGTCGCGGCAAAGGCCGTTGGCCGGGCGCCGGCCGCACGGCCCGTCCGGTGCGCCGCACACACATCCTTTCCGAATCGACGGCGCCCGGCGGCGCGAAAGCATTCATCTATGCACATCCACATTCTTGGCATCTGCGGCACCTTCATGGGCGGTCTCGCCGTACTCGCGCGCGAGGCGGGCCACACGGTGACGGGTTGCGACGCGGGCGTCTATCCGCCGATGAGCACGCAGCTCGAGGCGCAGGGCATCACGCTGATCGAGGGCTACGGCGCCGAGCAGATCGACCTGAAACCGGACCTGTTCGTGATCGGCAACGTCGTCACGCGCGGCAACCCGCTGATGGAGGCGATCCTCGATCGCGGCCTGCCGTACGTGTCGGGCCCGCAGTGGCTCGGCGAGCACGTGCTGGCCGGCAAGTGGGTGCTCGCGGTCGCCGGCACGCACGGCAAGACGACCACGTCGTCGATGCTTGCGTGGCTGCTGGAAGACTCGGGCCTGAATCCGGGCTTCCTGATCGGCGGCGTGCCGCTGAACTTCGGCGTGTCGGCGCGGCTCACCGATTCGAGCTTCTTCGTGATCGAGGCCGACGAATACGACACCGCGTTCTTCGACAAGCGCTCGAAGTTCGTCCACTACCGGCCGCGCACCGCGGTGCTGAACAACCTTGAATTCGATCACGCCGACATCTTCCCGGATCTCGCAGCGATCGAGACGCAATTCCATCATCTCGTGCGCACCGTGCCCGGGGTCGGCCGGATCGTCACGAACGGCCGCTCGGACGCGCTCGAGCGCGTGCTGGCGCGCGGCTGCTGGAGCGAGGTCGAGCGCTTCGGCGTCGACGGCGGCTGGCAGGCGCTGCCGGCCGAGGACGGCGTGCCGGTCGACGAGCGCTTCGCGGTGTATTCGCACGCGGAACGCGTCGGCGAAGTCGCGTGGCAGGTGCAGGGCGATCACAACCGGATGAACGCGCTTGCGGCGATCGCCGCCGCGCGCCACGTCGGCGTGCCGCCCGCGCAGGCTGCCGAATCCCTCGCATCGTTCCGCAACGTGAAGCGCCGCATGGAAGTGCGCGGCAGCGTGGACGGCGTGACCGTCTACGACGACTTCGCGCACCATCCGACTGCGATCGACACCACGATCGCCGGCCTTCGTGCGCGCATCGGCAGCGAGAATGCCCGCATCCTCGCCGTGCTCGAGCCGCGCTCGAACACGATGAAGCTCGGCGTGATGAAGTCGCAATTGCCGGCGAGCCTGGCCGACGCCGATCTCGTGTTCGGCTACGGCGCGCCGACCGGGCGTGACGCGCTCGGCTGGAATCTGGCCGAGGCGCTGGCGCCGCTCGGCGACAAAGCGCACGCGTTCGATGATCTGCACCTGCTGGTGAAGTCCGTCGTCGCAGCGGCCCGCCCGGGCGACCACGTGCTCGTGATGAGCAACGGCGGCTTCGGCGGCGTGCACCAGAAGCTGCTCGATGCGCTCGGGAGCCGCACGTGATCCTGTATCTGCACGGTTTCCGGTCGTCACCGGAATCGCAGAAGTCGCGTCAGCTCGCCGCGCGCATGGCCGAGCTCGGGCGCACCGACGAGTGGCGGTGCCCGTCGCTGTCGGTGTCGCCGCTCGAAGCGATCGCGGTCGCGGAGGCCGAAGTGGCCGGCGCGCGCGACGTGACCGTCGTCGGTAGCTCGCTTGGCGGCTATTACGCCACCTGGCTGGCCGAAAAGCACGGCTGGAAGGCCGTACTGCTGAATCCGGCCATCGTGCCGCAGCGCGATCTCGAGCAGCACCTCGGCGAACAGCCGCTGTATCACGGCGGCGGCACGATCGTCGTCGAGCGCCGTCACCTGCATGAGCTCGATGCGCTGCGCGTGCCGGCGATCACGCGTGCCGAACGCTACTATCTGTTCGCGGCGACCGGTGACGAAGTACTCGATTACCGCGAGATGCTCGCGCATTACCCGGGCGCGAAAACACGCGTGATCGAAGGCAGCGATCACGGGATCAGCGAATTTGCCGACTATGTCGACGACGTTCTCGCCTTTTGCGACGGAAAGACGTCTTAAACCGGCCATAGGCCGATCGAATTCCCATCATCATGCGGCGCCGCCGACGCGGCGCCCGGCAGTCTGAACGAGAGTACTGAGTGAACGTTTTCTTCGAGGAATCGGGCAGTTTCAAGGCGGGCAGCGTGCTGTCGCGCCAGGGTGACGCATTTCAGGTCGAGTTGCCCGGCGGGCGGCGGGCGAAGGTGCGCGCAAAAGACGTGCTGATCGAATTCGACAAGCCGGCCGCAGGCGAACTGATGCAGGAGGCCGACACGGCCGCGCAGCAGATCGATCTGGATTTCCTGTGGGAATGCGCGCCGGCCGACGAGTTCGCGTATACGGCGCTGGCCGCGGAATACTTCGGTGCGACGTACGGCCCGGTCGAGCGCGCGGCGCTGGTGCTGCGACTGCACGGCTCGCCTGTCTACTTCCGCCGCAAGGGGCGCGGCCAGTACCAGCGCGCGCCGGAAGAGCAGCTCAAGATGGCGCTCGCGTCGCTCGAGCGCAAGCGCCAGCAGGCGCTCGTCCAGGTGCAGTATGAAGAGGAACTGAAGGCCGGCAAGCTGCCGGACGCATTCGCGGGCAAGGTGCTCGGGCTGCTGACGCGGCCGGACAAGAACGCGATCGAATACAAGGCGATGGAAGCGGCGGCCGGCGCGCGCGGCGTGTCGCCGGCGCGGCTGATGCTCGACTGCGGCGGCATCGCGTCGCCGCGTGCGCTGCACGAGGCGCGCTTCCTCGCGGAGTTCTTCCCGCACGGCACGGGCTTTCCGGCCGTCTCGGTCGGCGCGCTGCCGGACGACCTGCCGCGCGCGGACGTGCAGGCGTTCTCGATCGACGACATCACCACGACCGAAATCGACGACGCGTTCTCGGTCGAGCACCTGTCCGACGGCCGTGTGCGGATCGGCGTGCACATCGCGGCGCCAGCGCTCGGCATCGTGCGCGGCGACGCGGTCGATGCGATCGCGCGCACGCGCCTGTCGACCGTCTACATGCCGGGCGACAAGATCACGATGCTGCCGGACGACGTCGTCGACGTGTTCACGCTGAAAGAGGGCGATTACCGCCCGGCGCTGTCGCTGTACATCATCGTCAACCGCGAAACGCAGGAGATCGTCGCGAACGAGACGCGCGCCGAGCTCGTGTTCGTGAAGAACAACCTGCGGCACAACCACCTCGACGAGCTCGTCAACGAAGAGACGCTCGCGGCCGGCACCGGCGACTATCCGCACAAGGACGACATCGCCGTGCTGTGGCCGCTCGCGCAGGCGCTGTTCGAGAAGCGCCAGGTTGCGCGCGCGGGCTATGGCCTGAAGCGCGAAGTACAGCGCAACACCGACTACAACTTCTACGTCGAAGGCGAGCACGTGTCGATCACGCCGCGCCGTCGCGGGTCGCCGCTCGACCTGATCGTGTCGGAGCTCGCGATTCTCGCGAACTCGACCTGGGGCGCGTTCCTGCACGACCACACGGTGCCGGGTATCTACCGCTCGCAGCGCGGCTTCGGCGCGCCGGGCCCGAAGCGCACGCGGATGCAGACGACGGCCGCGCCGCACGAAGGCCTCGGTGTGGCGCAGTACGCGTGGAGCACGTCGCCGCTGCGCCGCTACGTCGACCTCGTGAACCAGTGGCAACTGCTCGCGTGCGTGCAGCATGGCGTCACCGCGAAGCTCGCCGCACCGTTCAAGCCGAAGGACGCCGACCTGTACGCAGTCGTGCAGGGCTTCGACGACACCTATACGGCCTACGCCGACTACCAGCGCCGGATGGAGTATTTCTGGTGCCTGCGCTGGCTCGCGCAGGAGCAGAAGAAGCACGTCGTCGCGAGCGTCGTGAAGGGCGACCTCGTGCGCCTCGAGGAAATTCCGCTGCTGCTGCACGTGCCGGGGCTCGGCGTGCATGCGCGCGGCACGCGCGTGCTGCTCGACGTGATGTCGCTCGACGAATTGACGATCGAGGCGTCGGTGCGGTTGCTGAACGTGCTCGACGCGCCGACCGTGACGAGCGGCGATTCGGCAGAGGAAGAGGATGACGCCGAAGGCGGCGACGACACGCTGATCGACGTCGAAGACGCGACGGCCGAAACCGAGGCGGAAGCGCTGGCGGAAGCGGACGGCGCGGCGGCCGGTGAAGGCGGCGAAGCCGCGGGCGGCAACGCCAGCGAAGAGGGGCGCGCATCATGACCACGGCTGCGTCGACGAGCGGCGCCGACCGCTATGTCGTTTTCGGCAACCCGGTGGCGCACAGCAAGTCGCCGTTCATCCACGCGCAGTTCGCCGCGCAGACGGGCGAGCCGGTCGAATACGCGCACCGGCTCGCGCCGGTCGACGGTTTCGAGGCGGCCGTGCGGGCATTCGTCGCCGAAGGCGGGCGCGGCGCGAACGTGACGGTGCCGTTCAAGCTCGAAGCGCATGCACTCGCCGACACGCTGTCGCCGCGTGCGGCAGCGGCGGGCGCGGTGAATACGCTGCGCATCGACGCCGACGGCCGCATCCACGGCGACAACACCGACGGTGTCGGCCTCGTACGCGACATCGAAGCGAATCTCGGCGTGTCGCTGGCGGGCGCACGCATCCTGCTGCTCGGCGCGGGGGGCGCGGCACGCGGTGTCGTGCTGCCGCTGCTCGACCGTGCGCCGCTGTCGATCACGATCGTGAACCGTACCGCGAGCAAGGCCGAGGCGCTCGTCGGCCAGTTCATGCAGGCGGCGCACGATGCGGGCTGCACGCTCGCGGGCGGCGGCCCCGACGTGGTGCGCGCCCAGCCGTACGACGTGGTGATCAACGCGACGGCCGGCAGCCTCGATGCCGCACTGCCGGCGTGCGACGCGGCCGCATTCGGAGCGGGCACGCTCGCGTACGACATGATGTACGGCGCGCAGCCGACGGTGTTCATGCAGCATGCGGCGTCGCTCGGCGCACGCACGGCCGACGGGCTCGGGATGCTCGTCGAGCAGGCGGCCGAATCGTTCTTCATCTGGCGCGGTGTGCGGCCGGACGGCGCACCGGTGCTGGCCGCGCTGCGCCAGGCGCTCGCGGCGAGCTGAACGGAGCGCGGCACGTGGTAGCGGTGAGCGACACGCAGCACACGCGGACGGTGAGCCCGACCCGCTGGATCGTCTATGCGGGATCGGTGTTCGCGGGTGCATGGCTCGCGACGCAACTGTTCTATCTCGTGCAGATCGCGCTGTGGTCGTTCGTGAACCCGGGCTCGACCGCGTTCATGCGCACCGACGCGTGGTGGCTGTCGCGCGACAAGCCACCCGCGCAGATCCAGCACCAGTGGGTGCCGTACGACCAGATCTCGCGCAACCTGAAGCGCGCACTGATCGCGTCGGAAGACTCGACCTTCGCGACCAACAACGGCTACGACGTCGACGCGATCCTGCAGGCGTGGGAGAAGAACAAGGCGCGCGGCCGGATCGTCGCAGGCGGCTCGACGATCACGCAGCAGCTCGCGCGCAACCTGTTCCTGTCGCGCGAGAAGAGCTACATCCGCAAGGGGCAGGAGCTCATCATCACGTGGATGCTCGAAACGGTGCTCGACAAGGAGCGGATCTTCGAGATCTACCTGAATTCCGTCGAGTGGGGCCGCGGCGTATACGGCGCCGAGGCGGCCGCACGCTATTACTACAAGATTCCCGCGAGCCGGCTCGGTGCGTGGCAGTCGGCGCGTCTCGCGGTGATGCTGCCGAAGCCTCGCTGGTTCGACGCGCACCGCGGCTCGGCCTACCAGGCGCAGCGCGCGGCAGTCATTGCCCGCCGGATGGGTGCGGCCGCGCTGCCGCAATCCGAGTGAACGGCGCGCTCGCGCCGTCGCATTGACCGTTTCGCCATCCGTGCGCCGCTCGTGGGTCGTTGGTGCGCCGCAGCGCATTCGTGTCGCGCGCATTTCGGGCCACATCCTTTAGACGAATTCGTCTATTTCGTTTTGCTGAGCAATACCGGACGCCGTGCGATTTTGTTCGCTGATATGGCACGAAATTCGAGGATTTTTAGCATCCTCGGCTAAACGCGAAAGCCGGTGAAAGGCACGTGAAATGCAACGTTTCGTAAATCGAAGTATTCCTGAAAGGTGTGCGCCGCACCGGTCGCCGGCCAAATATTTCAAAATTTTTCAAAGCTGACGGGCTCGCGTATATTGGCCAGCGCCTCGGCTTATCGGCCGCATTCGAGGCGGGGGGCGGCTTATCCGGCTGCTCGACACAAAAAACATCCGAGAGAAGGAACGCAACGATGCCAGCGAGCAAAGCGAAGCTGTTGTTGGGAGTGGTGTTTTCTTCGCTGATTCTGACGGCCTGCAACGACGACGTGACATCGTCCGCTGCTGCCAGCGCCGACAACTCAGCCGATCCCGCCAGTCAGGTGGACAGGGCGTACAACGATCCGAACAGTTATTCGTCGAGCGCGAACGCGTCGCTCGACGCCTCCGCCGCGGTTGAAAAGGCCGCCGTCACGCATCACCAGATCACACTCAACGGCAAGACGATCCGCTACACGGCCACGGCCGGCCACCTCGTCGCGCGCAATCCGCAGACCGGCGCGCCCGAAGCATCGTTCTTCTACGTCGCCTATACGGCCGACAACCAGCCCGCGGCGAAGCGGCCCGTCACGTTCCTGTACAACGGCGGCCCCGGCTCGGCATCGGTGTGGCTGCATCTCGGCTCGTTCGGCCCGCGCCGGATCCAGACGGGCGACCCGAACGCGAACACGTCGACGTTCCCGTTCGTCGATAACCAGGAAAGCCTGCTCGACACGACCGACCTCGTGTTCGTCGATGCGATCGGCACCGGCTTCTCCGAAGCGGTCGCACCGAACACGAACCAGACGTTCTGGGGCGTCGACCAGGACGGCGGCGCGTTCCGCGATTTCGTCACGCGCTACATCACCGTGAACCAGCGCAACGATTCGCCGAAATACCTGTTCGGCGAGTCGTATGGCACGCCGCGCACCGACGTGCTTGCGAACCTGCTCGAGACGGCCGGCGTGAAGCTCGACGGCATCGTGCTGCAGTCGTCGATCCTGAACTACAACACGAACTGCGACATGGCGAGCGACTACATCGGCAACTCGAACAACGGATCGAGCCCGGTGAGTTGCGCGGGTTTCGTGCCGTCGTATGGCACCGTCGGCGCGTACTACCAGCTCGACAACCCGAACCCGTCGAGCCTGCCGCCGTATGCGGACCAGATGCGCCTGCTGACGGCCGGCAGCTATGCGCCTGCCGTGAACGCGTACCTGGCGAGCCATACGCCGCCGCCGCCGACCCTCGTCACGACGATGGTGAATTCGACCGGCGTGAAGCAGTCGCTGTGGAATGCGGACTTCAACGTGATCCCGACCTTCTTCGACAACAGCTTCCAGCTGTCGCTGATCCCGGGCACGCTGATCGGCCGCTACGACGCGCGCGTGAACGTGCCGGTGTCGAGCCCGCTGGCGTCGGGCGGCGATCCGTCGAGCACGTACATCACGCAGCCGTTCACCGACACGATCGGCAAGTACCTGCCGAACGAGCTGAAGTACACCGCGCAGTCGGCGTATTCGTTGAGCAGCAATGCGATCAACACGTGGGACTGGACGCACGACGGCCTCGCGATGCCTGACACGATCCCCGATCTCGCCGCGGCGCTGTCGCTGAATCCGCAACTGAAGGTGCTGTCGCTGAACGGGTATCACGACATCGCGACGCCGTTCTACCAGACCGAGCTCGACCTCGCGCGGCTCGGGACGCAACCGAACCTGACGATCAAGGACTATCAGGGCGGACACATGGTCTATCTCGACGACACGTCGCGTCCGCAGGAGAAGGCCGACCTCGTGACCTTCTACAACGCGGCCGCGCACTGATGCGATGCGCAGGGCAGGCGACGCGCGCCCGCAGTGGCACCGCGCCTGCCGTCGACGACCTCATTCCAGACTGGAGCCTGATATGAAGAATCGTTTCATCGTCGTTGCCGCGGCGCTCGCCTGTGTCGGCGCCGCAGCATCCGTATCCGCGTTCGCGCAGGCAAGCGACGCCGCCGCACCGGCGCGTGCGCGCCAGGCGCAGCTCGGCGATCCGTACGTGCCGCCGGCCGCGCGCAAGCCGACCGCCGGCACGCAGACGACGGGCGCCGCGCTGCATGCGCAGGTGGTGCGCAAGCTCGCGCGGCAGTTCAGCGCAGCCGACACGCAGAACACGGGTGCGATCACCGAGTCGCAGGCACGCGCGGCCGGCCTCGGCTATGTCGCGAACCACTTCCGGCAGATCGACTCGGGCGGCAACGGCCGCGTGTCGTTCGCGGACGTCCAGCGCTACATGCAGGCACGCAGCACGAGCCAGCAGTAAGCGCGGCGCGCGGTGAGCAAACGGGGGCGGAACCTGCGGCACAGCGGGTTCCGCCCCCGTGCACATGGCGCCGCCGTTACGTCGCGGACACGGCCGATTCACGCCGAATTCTCATTATCTGGGCAACGCATTCAAATATTGGAGACGAGTGCATGCGCTCCTACAATCCGAAGCACATCGACAGCTTCGGACCCACGCATCGCGCGGCGCCCGACGCACACGGAGACACCTTCCATGAAGTTCGCCGGGCGCTTTACTCGGTGCATCGACCGCCGCCTCGTCGCGCTGCCGGACGCCGCTCCGGCATCGTACGAACGGCTTCACCGGTTCCGTTGAAGAAGCCCGCTCCACATGACCAAGATGCCCGACTCACTTGCCCTCGACGCCCGGCGCGCGACGCCGGACGATGCATCGCTGACCGACAGCATCGGCGCGACCAGCACGCCGCTCGATCTCGCTGCCCAGCAGGCCGGTACGCAGACGCTGCTGCGCGGTCTTGCGATCCTCGAGGCGATCGCGAACGGCGCGCGCGACATGCGCGCGATCGGCGCCGCGCTCGGCACGACGCGCAGCACCACGCACCGCCTCGTCAGCAGCCTCGTGCAGGCGCGCTACCTGCGCCAGGTGCAGGGCGGCTACCTGCTCGGCCCGAAGCTGATCGAGCTCGGCACGATCGCGCTCGAGCAGATGCCGCTCACCGCGGTGGCGCGCCCGCACCTCGAAGCGCTCGCGGAAGCGACGCTCGACACGATCCATCTCGGCGTGCGCGACGGTGACGACGTGCTGTACATCGACAAGATTCCCGGCACGCGCGGCCTCGAGATGCGCTCGCGCGTCGGCCACCGGATGCCGCTCGCGTCGACCGGCATCGGCAAGGCGATGATGCTCGACACCGATCCCGACACGTGGCGCTCGCTGTTCGAAGCCGCCCGGCGGGCGCTTGCCGGCGTCAATTTCAAGCCGGACAACCGGCCCGAGACGAGCGCGTTCCTGCAGCGCATGGCGCATTACGCGGCCGGCGGTTACACGTTCGATCTCGAGGAGAACGAGGCGTCGATCCGCTGCGTGGCCGCGCCGATCCGCGATGCGTCGGGCGCGATCGTCGCGGCCGTGTCGGTGGCGAGCACGATTCCGTACATGCCGCACGACCGGATGGACGAACTGATTCCGCTCGTGCAGCGCGAAGCGCGAGCCATTTCCGCGGAATTGGGCTGGAGCCCGCCGCAGGGTACCCGCAGGATCAAACGATGACGATTTCGACCCGGCCCGTTCCGGATGCCAGCTCCGCCCCCCCGTCGCTGATCGCGCTCGACTGGGGCACGACGTCGCTGCGCGCTTACCTGTACGATGCGCACGGCGCGCTCATCGACACGCGCAGCCGCCCGGCGGGCGTGATGCAGGTGCCCGGCGGCGGCGCGCGCGCGTTCGACACGGTATTCGAGGAAGCGTGCGGCGACTGGCTCGACCGTACGCCCGGCCTCCCGGTGCTCGCCGCCGGAATGGTCGGCAGCGCGCAGGGCTGGCGCGAGGCGCCGTACGTCGCGGTGCCGGCCGGCGCCGACGCGCTCGTCGCGGGCCTCATCACGGTGACGACGTCGCGCGGCACGACGATCTCGATCGTGCCGGGCGTCATTGTCACGGGCGAACTGCCCGACGTGATGCGCGGCGAAGAAACGCAGATAGTCGGTGCACTCGCGAGCGATCCCATGCTTGGCACCGATCGTTCAGGGGTACTGATCGGCTTGCCGGGCACCCATGCGAAATGGGCGTGGGTGAGGGACGGGCTGATCGAGCGCTTCCAGACCTTCATGACGGGCGAGCTGTTCGCGGTGCTGCGCGACCACACGATCCTCGGCCGCACGATGCGCGCCGGCGCGTCACCCGATCGCGCGGCATTCGTGCGCGGCGTCTCGGTCGCGCGCGGCGCGCGGCACACCGGGCTGCTCGCGACGATCTTCAGCACGCGCACGCTCGGCCTGACCGACCGGCTTGCGCCCGATGCGCAGGGCGACTACCTGTCCGGCCTGCTGATCGGCCATGAGCTCAACGCGCTCGACGCGATGCTCGCGGAGCGCGGCGTCGCGCTCGCGGACCAGCCGCTGCGGCTGATCGGCGACGACGGTCTGTGTGCGCGCTACGCCGATGCGCTCCAGGAATTCGGCCACCCGCACGCGCGCGTCGTCGCGCATGCGACCGAGCGTGGCCTGTGGCGGATCGCGTCGCGCGCCGGGCTCGTGCGCGCGGATGGCGAGCCCGTCTGCGCCGACCAATGAACTGTTTGCAGAGGAACCTTCGATGCCGTCCGACCTGACCTTGCCCGCGCCGTACACGCCCCACGCCGCGCTGATGCGCGCGTTCGACGCATGCCCGCTGATCGCGATCATGCGCGGGATCACGCCCGCCGAAGCGGCCGACCACGGCCATGCGCTCTACGAAGCCGGCTTCCGGATCGTCGAGGTGCCGCTCAACTCGCCGGAGCCGTTCGACAGCATCGCGGCGCTGCGCCGTGCGTTGCCCGACGACGCGATCGTCGGCGCGGGTACGGTGCTGCGCGCCGAGTATGTCGACCGCGTGCAGGACGCGGGCGGTGCGCTGATCGTGATGCCGCACAGCGACGCGGCCGTGATCCGCCGTGCACGCGAGCGCGGCCTCGCGAGCGCGCCGGGTGTCGCGACGCCGACCGAAGCGTTCGCGGCGCTCACGAATGGCGCCGACGTGCTGAAGATGTTCCCGGCCGAGCAGCTGGGCGTACCGGTCGTGAAGGCGTGGCGCGCGGTGATCGACCGCGCGGTGCCGCTGATCCCGGTCGGCGGCATCTCGCCCGACAACATGGAGCCGTTCCTCAGCGCCGGCGCGAACGGTTTCGGGCTCGGCTCGGCGCTGTACCGGCCCGGCCAGTCGGCCGACACGACGGCGGCGAACGCGCGCGCGTTCCAGGCCGGGTTGCGCGTCGCGCGCGGCGGAGCCGCATGATGGGCCGTCTCGCGGACAAGGTCGCGATGGTGACGGGCGCGGGCCGTGGGATCGGCGCCGCGATCGCCCGCGCGTTCGTTCGCGAGGGCGCGGCCGTCGCGCTCGTCGATCTCGACTTCCCGCAGGCGCAGCGCACGGCGGCCGAGATCGCGCACGAGATCGCGCACGAGATCGCCGGTGCGCGCGTGCTGCCGTTGCAGGCGGACGTCGCGCGGCAGGACGCGGTGCGCGATGCGCTGGCGCAGACCGAGGCGGCATTCGGCCCGCTCGACGTGCTGGTGAACAACGCGGGCATCAACGTGTTCGCCGATCCGCTGACGATGACCGACGACGACTGGCGCCGCTGCTTCGCGGTCGATCTCGACGGTGTGTGGCACGGCTGCCGCGCGGCGCTGGAGGGGATGGTCGAACGCGGCCGCGGCAGCATCGTGAACATCGCGTCGACGCACGCGTTCAGGATCATCCCGGGCTGCTTTCCTTATCCGGTCGCGAAGCACGGCGTGCTGGGCCTCACGCGTGCGCTCGGCATCGAATACGCGGCGCGCAACGTGCGCGTGAACGCGATCGCGCCGGGCTACATCGAGACGCAGCTCACGCGCGACTGGTGGGACGCGCAACCCGACCCTGCCGCCGCACGCGCCGAAACGCTCGCGCTGCAGCCGATGAAGCGGATCGGCCGGCCCGAGGAGGTCGCGATGACGGCCGTGTTCCTGGCGTCCGACGAGGCGCCGTTCATCAATGCCGCGTGCATCACCGTCGATGGCGGGCGCGCGGCGCTGTATCACGACTGACGCAACGATTCGAAAGACCGCACGTGCGACGGCCGCGCGCACGCTGCGTCGAAACCAACAAGCGGCTGCATCCTGTTCGATGAAGACAAGGAGACACTGGAGATGAAACGCAGAACGTTCGTAACGCTGGCTGCCGCGGCCGCGGTGGTGATCGGAAGCCCCGTCGTGCATGCGGCCGATCCGGTCAAGATCGGCTTCCTCGTGAAGCAGCCGGAAGAGCCGTGGTTCCAGGACGAGTGGAAGTTCGCCGAGATGGCGGCGAAGCAAAAAGGCTTCACGCTCGTCAAGATCGGCGCGCCGTCCGGTGAAAAGGTGATGAGCGCGATCGACAACCTGTCCGCGCAGAAGGCGCAGGGCTTCATCATCTGCACGCCGGACGTGAAGCTCGGGCCGGGCATCGTCGCGAAGGCGAAGTCGCACAACCTGAAGATGATGACGGTCGACGACCGCTTGGTCGATGGCGCGGGCAAGCCGATCGAGGCGGTCCCGCACATGGGGATCTCCGCGTACAACATCGGCAAGCAGGTCGGCGACGGCATCGCGGCCGAGATCAAGAAGCGCGGCTGGGACATGAAGGACGTCGGCGCGATCGACATCACCTACGAGCAGCTGCCGACCGCGCACGACCGCACGAGCGGCGCGACCGACGCGCTGGTGGCCGCCGGCTTCCCGAAGGCGAACGTGATCGCGGCGCCGCAGGCGAAGACCGACACGGAAAACGCGTTCAACGCGGCGAACATCGCCCTCACGAAGAACCCGCAGTTCAAGCACTGGGTCGCGTACGGCCTGAACGACGAGGCCGTGCTCGGCGCGGTGCGCGCGGCTGAAGGGCGCGGCTTCAAGGCCGACAACATGATCGGTATCGGCATCGGCGGCTCCGACTCGGCGCTGAACGAGTTCAAGAAGCCGCAGCCGACGGGCTTCTACGGCACCGTGATCATCAGCCCGAAGCGCCACGGCGAGGAAACCTCGGACCTGATGTACACGTGGATCACGCAAGGCAAGGCACCGCCGGCGCTGACGCTGACGACGGGCATGCTCGCGACGCGCGACAACGTGTCGAAGGTGCGCGACGAGATGGGGCTCGCGTCGAAGTAAGCGGCCCGCCGGCTGCCGCGGCGATGCGGCGGCCGGCGGTCGATCGATCCGGAAGTGGGGAGACGACGTGTCAGCGGCTCTGCGTTTTGACAATATCGGCAAGGTCTTTCCCGGCGTGCGCGCACTCGACGGCATCTCGTTCGACGTGCACGCGGGCGAGGTGCATGGCCTGATGGGCGAGAACGGCGCGGGCAAGTCGACGCTGCTGAAGATTCTCGGCGGCGAATACCAGCCCGATGCGGGCAGCGTGCTGGTCGACGGCCAGCCGGTGCAATTCGCGAATGCGGCCGCGTCGATCGCGGCCGGCATCGCGGTGATCCACCAGGAGCTGCAGTACGTGCCCGACCTGACGGTCGCGGAGAACCTGCTGCTCGGCCGCCTGCCGAATGCGTTCGGCTGGGTGAGGAAGCGCGAGGCGAAGCGCTACGTGCGCGAGCGGCTCGCCGCGATGGGCGTCGATCTCGATCCCGACGCGAAACTCGGGCGGCTGTCGATCGCGCAGCGGCAGATGGTCGAGATCTGCAAGGCGCTGATGCGCAATGCGCGCGTGATCGCGCTCGACGAGCCGACCAGTTCGCTGTCGCATCGCGAGACCGAGGTGCTGTTCAAGCTCGTCGACGACCTGCGCGCGCAGGGCCGCGCGCTGATCTATATCTCGCACCGGATGGACGAGATCTACCGGCTGTGCGATGCATGCACGATCTTCCGCGACGGGCGCAAGATCGCGTCGCACGAATCGCTGGCCGACGTGCCGCGCGAACGGCTCGTCGCCGAGATGGTCGGGCGCGAGATTTCGGATATCTATCATTACGCACCGCGCACGCTCGGTGACGTGCGCCTTGCCGCCGACGGCATCGACGGCCCGGCATTGCGCGAACCCGCGAGCTTCGCGGTGCGCGCGGGCGAGATCGTCGGCTTCTTCGGGCTCGTCGGCGCGGGCCGCAGCGAGCTGATGCGGCTCGTGTACGGCGCGGATCGCCGGCGCGCGGGCGTGCTGACGCTCGACGGTGCGCGCATCGACGTGAAGCGTACCGGCGACGCGATCCGCCACGGCATCGTGCTGTGCCCCGAGGATCGCAAGGAAGAGGGGATCATCGCGATCGCGTCGGTCGCGGAGAACATCAACATCAGCTGCCGCCGCCATTCGCTGCGCGCGGGGCTCTTCATCAACCGCAAGGCCGAAAGCGAAACGGCCGACCGTTTCATCCAGCGGCTGAAGATCAAGACGCCGAACCGGCGCCAGAAGATCCGCTTCCTGTCGGGCGGCAACCAGCAGAAGGCGATCCTGTCGCGCTGGCTAGCGGAACCCGACCTGAAGGTCGTGATCCTCGACGAGCCGACGCGCGGGATCGACGTCGGCGCGAAGCACGAGATCTACGACGTGATCTACCGCCTCGCGGAGCGCGGCTGCGCGATCGTGATGGTGTCGTCGGAGCTGCCGGAAGTGCTCGGCGTGTCCGACCGCATCGTCGTGATGCGCGAAGGCCGGATCGCGGGCGAGCTGCCGCGCGAACAGGCGAACGAGCACGCGGTGCTGAGCCTCGCGTTGCCGCAGACGAGCGCCGTCGAGGCGGCCTGACACGGAACACGACAATCGAATCGGACACGCGCGGCGCGGGCCGTGCGATGCAGGAGCAGGAGACACCATCATGCAAGTCAACGAAAACCTTGGCAGCGCCGCCGTGAAGCCGTCGGCCGACGCGCTGGTGCCGCAACAGAGCGACCGCCAGAAGTGGTGGCAGCATCTGACCGATTACAGCCTGATCGCGATCTTCGCGGTGATGTTCATCACGATGTCGCTCACCGTCGATCACTTCTTCTCGATCGACAACATGCTCGGCCTCGCGCTGTCGATCTCGCAGATCGGCATGGTCGCGTGCACGATGATGTTCTGTCTCGCGTCGCGCGACTTCGACCTGTCGATCGGCTCGACCGTCGCGTTCTCGGGCGTGCTGTGCGCGATGGTGCTGAACGCGACCGACAACACGTTCGTCGCGATCATCGCGGCGGTTGCGGCCGGCGCCGCGATCGGCTTCGTGAACGGCGCGGTGATCGCATACCTGCGCATCAACGCGCTGATCACGACGCTTGCGACGATGGAGATCGTGCGCGGGCTCGGCTTCATCGTGTCGAAGGGGCAGGCGGTCGGCGTGTCGTCGGATACCTTCATCGCACTCGGCGGGCTGTCGATGTTCGGCGTGTCGCTGCCGATCTGGGTCACGCTGCTGTGCTTCATCGCGTTCGGCGTGCTGCTGAACCAGACCGTGTATGGCCGCAACACGCTCGCGATCGGCGGCAACCCCGAGGCGTCGCGGCTCGCGGGGATCAACGTCGAACGCACGCGCGTGTACATCTTCCTGATCCAGGGCGCGGTGACGGCGCTCGCGGGCGTGATCCTGGCCTCGCGCATCACGTCGGGCCAGCCGAACGCCGCGCAGGGCTTCGAGCTGAACGTGATCTCCGCATGCGTGCTCGGCGGCGTGTCGCTGATGGGCGGCCGCGCGACGATCTCGGGCGTCGTGATCGGCGTGCTGATCATGGGCACCGTCGAGAACGTGATGAACCTGCTGAACATCGACGCGTTCTACCAGTACCTCGTGCGCGGCGCGATCCTGCTCGCGGCCGTGCTGCTCGATCAGCTGAAGAACCGCGGCGTCCGCGACTGACCCGATCCGCTCTTACGGAGACGAACCGCATGACCATCGACACTTCCGCGCACGCCCGGCACACCGCGAGCCACGCGCGCTATGCACGGTATCCGAGCCTCGAGGATCGCGCGGTGCTGATCACGGGCGGCGCGACCGGTATCGGCGCGGCGTTCGTCGAACACTTCGCCGAACAGGGTGCGCGCGTCGCGTTCGTCGACCTCGACGCGGCGGCCGGTGCCGCGCTGGCGGAACGCCTCGCGCACGTGCCGAACGTGCGTCACGCGCCGCTGTTCATCCAGTGCGACCTGACCGACATCGACGCGCTGCGCAATGCGATCGATGCGATCCGCGCGCGCATCGGCGCGATCGCGGTGCTCGTGAACAACGCGGCGAACGACGCGCGCCACGCGATCGGCGATGTGACGCCCGAATCGTTCGACGCGGGCATCGCGGTGAACCTGCGTCACCAGTTCTTCGCCGCGCAGGCGGTGATCGACGACATGAAGCAGCAGGGCGGTGGCGCGATCGTCAATCTCGGCTCGATCAGCTGGATGCTGAAGAACGGCGGCTATCCCGTGTACACGATGGCGAAGGCCGCGGTGCAAGGGCTCACGCGCGGGCTCGCGCGCGACCTCGGCCCGTTCGGCATCCGCGTGAATTCGCTGGTGCCCGGCTGGGTGATGACCGACAAGCAGCGCCGGCTGTGGCTCGACGACGCGGGCCGCGCGGCGATCAAGGCCGGCCAGTGCCTCGATGCCGAGCTGCTGCCCGCCGATCTCGCGCGCATGGCGCTGTTCCTCGCGGCCGACGACAGCCGGATGATCACCGCGCAGGACGTGATCGTCGACGGCGGCTGGGCCTGACCGTTCGCACGACCCGCATCGTTTCTTCGACGAAGGAAAGGAGTTCATCATGACCGCCACGTCCTCGCGCGCATCGTCGTCCACCAGCCAGTCGCGCCGCGCGCGGCTGGCCGCCGCCGCGCAGCCGGTCAGCCCCGGCCCGCAGACGGCTGCCTTCGCGCAGGGCGTCGGCGCCGCGCATGCGGCGGCTGTCACGCTGTCGAACGCGTCGCTGCGGCTCGACGTGCTGCCGCATCTGGGCGGCGGCATCGCGCGCTTCGACTGGCGGGGTGACAACGGCGCGCTGATGCCGGTGTTCCGTCGCTGCGAGCAGCCTGAGGCGGCGACCGATCCGAACGAGCTCGCGTGCTATCCGCTGCTGCCGTACTCGAACCGGATCGGCGGCGCGCGGTTCGAATGCGACGGGCGTAGCGTCGCGGTGCCGCGCAACCGGCGCGACGAGCCGCTGCCGATCCACGGCGACGGCTGGCTCGCGCCGTGGCAGGTGGACGATGCGACCGGCACGGCGCTGCAGCTGTCGCTCGATCGCACCGCCGGCGCGCCGTATGCGTTCCGCGCGATCCAGTCGTTCGAACTCGACGACGCGACGCTGTCGATCGCGCTGACGATCGAGAACGCGGGGCGCACGCGGCTGCCGTTCGGGCTCGGCGTGCATCCGTTCCTGGTACGCGATGCCGTGACCGAGCTGGCCGCGGCGGCCGGCGGGCTGTGGCTGTCGGGCGCCGATTTCCTGCCGGTGCGGCACGTGAGCGTGCCGCCGGCCTGGCAGTTCGGCGTCGCGTATCCGCTGCCGGCCGCGCTCGTCAATCACGCGTTCACCGGCTGGGGCGGCCACGCGACGGTGAGCTGGCCGCGCCGCGGGCTGTCGCTGACGGTGGCGGCCGACGCCGACGCGTACGTGCTCTATACGCCGCCCGGCGAGGATTTCTTCTGCTTCGAGCCGGTCGATCATCCGATCAATGCGGTGAACCTGCCGGGTGGCGCGGCCGCGCACGGGATGACGCTGCTCGCGCCGGGCGAGCGGCTCACGCGGCGTTTTTCGTTCACCGTCGAGCGCGCCGATGCACGCAGCGATGCGGCTTCGCGCGAAGGGCGCCGGCGACGCGGGTAAAATACGCGGTCTACCAACGGTTTGCCGCGAGTATCCGCCATGTCTTCCCCGCTTACTTTCATCGAATCGCTGCGCGCCGCGTGGCAGCGCACGAATTCGCTGCTGTGCGTCGGCCTCGATCCCGAGCCGTCGCGCTTTCCCGTGCAGTTCGACGGCCAGCCCGACGCGATCTTCGAATTCTGCCGGCAGATCGTCGACGCGACCGCGCAATACGCGAGCGCGTTCAAGCCGCAGATCGCCTACTTCGCCGCGCATCGTGCGGAAGACCAGCTCGAGCGCCTGATCGCGCACATCCACCTCCAGCACCCGGGCCTGCCCGTGATTCTCGACGCGAAGCGCGGCGACATCGGCAGCACGGCCGAGCAGTACGCGCGCGAAGCGTTCGAGCGCTATCGCGCGGACGCCGTCACGGTGAACCCGTACATGGGCTACGACTCGGTCGAGCCGTACTTCGAGCACGAAGGCAAGGGCGTGATCGTGCTGTGCCGCACGTCGAACCCGGGCGGTTCCGACCTGCAGTTCCTCGACACGAACGGCCGGCCGCTGTACCAGGTCGTCGCCGACCTCGCGGCGAACAAGTGGAACGCGAAGAACGGCCAGCTCGGCCTCGTGGTCGGTGCGACGTTCCCGAAGGAAATCGAGATCGTGCGCGGGATCGTCGGCGACATGCCGCTCCTGATTCCCGGCATCGGCGCGCAGGGCGGCGACGTGCAGGCGACCGTCAACGCGGGCCGCACGGCCGACGGCACCGGCATGATGATCAACTCGTCGCGCGCGATCCTGTACGCGAGCAACGGCGAGGATTTCGCCGAAGCCGCGGCGCTCGCCGCGCAGAAGACCCGCGACACGATCAACGCGCATCGTTGATGGATCGAGCCGGCTGCCCGTCCGGGCAGCCGGTTCCGGCGGGCTCCCACGCGCGAGCCCGCCGCTTCCCTCCGGTTTTCCCGCTCTTCCGCCCGCCCGGCCTGCACTGGCGCACCCGGACAACGTCCCGTCGCTTCCGCACCGCATCCCCGCGCGCCAATCGCGCGATGCTCCCGCTTGTCATCGATCCGTAACGAAAATGTCAAGAAAGGAGCGACGCCATGCCCAAGCTGTCCCGACGTCTTCTGAGCGCGCTTGCCGCATCGTTGTGCATGAGCTTCGCCCATGCGGCGGATCTCTCGCACTGGCCGGCCGACAGCGCGAAGGCGCTGAACGCGATGATCGCCGCGCATGCGCACCGCGGCGACTACGCGGTGTTCGACGCCGACAACACGACCTACCGCTACGACCTCGAGGAGTCGCTGCTGCCGTACCTCGAGAGCCGCGGCGTGCTGACGCGCGACACGCTCGACCCGTCGCTGAAGCTGATTCCTTTCAAGGATTCCGCCGACTACAAGGAATCGCTGACGAGCTATTACTACCGGCTGTGCGAGATCGACGACCTGGTCTGCTACCCGTGGATCGCGCAGGCGTTCGCCGGGCAGTCGCTGGCCGACCTGAAGCGTCACGTCGACGCGATGCTCGCCGACGGCAAGCCGATCCCGATCCGCTACTGGCAGGGCGACAAGGTGGTCGACGGCACGGTGAACCCGCCGCGCTTCTTCCGCGGGATGCAGGAGCTGTACAACGCGCTGCGCGAGAACGGCATCGAAGTCTACGTAATGACGGCCGCGCACGAGGAGCTCGCGCGGCTCGTGCTGTCCGACCCGAAGTACGGCTACAACGTGAAGCCGCAGAACGTGATCGGCGTGACGACGCTGCTGCGCAACCCGGCGACCGGCGCGCTGACCACGTCGCGGCTGCAGATCAAGGCCGGCAAGTACGACGAGGCCGCGAACCGCAGCCTGGTGATCACGCCGTTCCTGATGAACCCGATGACCTGGTACGAAGGCAAGCTCGGCTCGATCGTCGGCTGGATCGACCAGTGGAAGAAGCCGGTGCTCGTCGCGGGCGACACGCCGACGTCCGACGGCTACATGCTGCTGAACGCGACCGACGTCGCGCGCGGCGGCGTGCGCGTATGGGTGAACAAGAAGGACAAACAGATGGCGCAGATCCGCGCGTGGTCGGACGAATCGGCCGCGCAGCAGAAGTCGCTCGGCCTGCCGGTGACGGCGGACAAGAACTGGATCGTCGTGAAGCCCGACGCGATCCAGTAAGCGGCAAGCGATGACGAGGGCGCCGCGGGCGCCCGTCGATCGATCAGCCCTCGCGCTCGTCGAGCAGCTTCAGCAGCCCGCGCAGCGCATGCGCGGCCGCCTGCGTGCGGATCTGTTCGCGGTCGCCCTTGAACACGAGCGTCTCGACGTCGGTATGCAGCCGGTTGCTCCAGCCGAACGACACGGTGCCGACCGGCTTCTTCTCGCTGCCGCCCGCCGGGCCCGCGATGCCGGTGACGGACAGCGCGACCTGCGCGCGGCTGTTGCGCAGCGCGCCTTCGGCCATCGCGCGCGCGACGGGCTCGCTGACGGCGCCGTGCTTGTCGATCAGGTCGGGCGGCACGCCGATCATCTCGATCTTGGCCTGGTTCGAATACGTGACGAAGCCGCGCTCGAACCACTGGCTGCTGCCGGAGATGTCGGTGATCGCCGCGGCAATCATGCCGCCGGTGCAGGATTCGGCGGTGGCGAGCGTCAGGTGCTCGTCACGCAGCTTGTTGCCTGCGCGGATCGCAAGCTGATGGACGACGGAATCGGTTGGCATGCGCGTCGGGAAACGGGAGTCGGGAAAAACGGTCAGCCGACGACGGAGCGCCACAGGGCGATCACGAGCAGCGTCATGAACGCGGCGACCAGGTCGTCGACCATGATGCCGAGCCCGCCTTTCAGGCGGCGGTCGAAATAGCGGATCGGCGGCGGCTTGAGCATGTCGAAGAAGCGGAACGCGACGAACGCCCACAGCTGGCCGACGAAGGTCGCGGGCGTGACGAACAGCATCACGAGCCAGATCGCGACGATCTCGTCCCAGACGACGGCGCCCGGATCGGCCATCCCCATCTTCTTCGCGGTGAAACCGGTGAGCCACGTGCCCGCCACGAAGCCGACGGCGATCAGCGCCCACCATTCGGGCACCGTCAGGTAGCGGTTGAGCACGACGAAACTGAGCCAGCCGAACAGCGAGCCGACCGTGCCGGGCATGAGCGGCGCGAGCCCGCTGCCGAAGCCGAGCGACACGATATGCGCCGGATGCGACAGCATGAAGCGCGCGGTCGGGCGCGGCGGGGCGCCGGGCTCGGTCGCCTGCGGTGCGGGCGTCGGGTCAGTCTGCATGGAAGTGGTCGAAACCGTGCAACGTGAGAGCCAGGGGCGCGCCGGTGGCGTCGCGCCACGCGATCGCGGGCCGCTCCGACGGCGCGGACAAGCCGCGTATTGTACCGATTCGCGTGACCGCCACGCCGGCCTTCGCGCCGGCCGCCTCGACCGCTGCGCGGGCCGCGGCGGGCGCGGTAAAGCACAGCTCGTAGTCGTCGCCGCCGGCGAGCGTGCAGCGTCGCTGCACGTCGGGCGGCAGCGTCGCGAGCGCGGCCGAGCGCGGCACCGCGTCGGCGTCGATCTCGGCACGCACGTTCGAGCGCGTGAGGATGTGCTGCAGGTCGCCGGCGAGGCCGTCCGAGATGTCGAGCGCCGCATGCGCGACGCCTGCGAGCGCGAGGCCGAGCGCGATGCGCGGTTCCGGGCGCTCGAGCGCCTGCCGGAATGCGGCCGCTTCGTTCGCGCCGGCCGTCCATTCGCCGCGGGCGACGCCGAGCCCCGCGCGCGCATCGCCGAGCGTGCCGGACACCCAGACGTCGTCGCCGTCGCGCGCGGCATCGCGGCGCAGCGCCGCGTCAGGTGCGACTTCGCCGAATACGGTCACGCACAGGTTCAGCGGGCCGCTCGTCGTGTCGCCGCCGATCAGCTCGCAGCCGTACCGCTCGGCGAGCGCGAACAGCCCGTTGCTGAACGCTTCCAGCCACGCCGCGTCGGCACGCGGCAGCGCGCACGCGAGCGTGAAGGCACGCGGTTCGGCGCCCATGGCGGCGAGGTCGGACAGGTTGACCGCGAGCGTCTTGTGGCCGAGCGCGTCGGGCGCGACGTCGGGGAAGAAATGGCGGCCTTCCACCAGCATGTCCGTCGAAATGGCCAGCAATTTCCCGGATCGGGGTGTGATCAACGCGCAATCGTCGCCGATGCCGAGCGTCGACGCACGTGCGCCCTGCGCGGCGCGGCGCGTGAAGAAGCGTTCGATCAGCGAAAACTCGGAGAGGGCGGCTGGCACGGCGGGCGGATCCGAAACGATGGAAGGAACGGCATTGTACGAGGCGAACGGCGGCGTTCCTGCACCGTTTGCACCATTTTTGTCGCGGCTGTTGCACCCGAATCGCCGGTTTGGCGGCTGATGATTGGCGCTACAATGCCGTCGAAGAGTCATTCTAATCCGCCCGTCACGAGACACATGTCTACCCAAGCCTCCTCCAAAGCCAAGCTCCGCGAAGCCGCGCTCGACTATCACGAATTCCCGACCCCCGGGAAAATCGCGATCGCCCCGACCAAGCAGATGATCAACCAGCGCGACCTCGCGCTCGCGTACTCGCCGGGTGTGGCGTACGCGTGCGAGGAGATCGTCGAGAATCCGCTGAACGCGGCACGCTTCACCGCGCGCAGCAACCTGGTCGGCGTCGTCACGAACGGTACGGCGGTGCTCGGTCTCGGCAACATCGGGCCGCTCGCGTCGAAGCCGGTGATGGAAGGCAAGGCCGTGCTGTTCAAGAAGTTCGCGGGCATCGACGTGTTCGACATCGAACTGAACGAGTCGGACCCGCACAAGCTCGTCGACGTGATCGCCGCGCTGGAGCCGACCTTCGGCGGGATCAACCTGGAAGACATCAAGGCGCCAGACTGCTTCATCGTCGAGCGCGAAGCGCGCAAGCGGATGAAGATCCCGGTGTTCCACGACGACCAGCACGGCACCGCGATCGTCGTGGCCGCGGCCGTCACGAACGGGCTGAAGGTCGTCAACAAGGACATCAAGAAGGTCAAGCTCGTCGCGTCCGGCGCGGGTGCGGCCGCGCTCGCGTGTCTCGACCTGCTGGTCGACATCGGCCTGCCGATCGAGAACATCATCGTGACCGACCTGGCGGGCGTGGTCTACAAGGGCCGCACCGAGCTGATGGATCCGGACAAGGAGCGCTTCGCCCGCGAAACCGACGCGCGGACGCTGGCCGAAGTGATCGACGGCGCGGACATCTTCCTCGGCCTGTCGGCCGCCGGCGTGCTGAAGCAGGAGATGGTGAAGGGCATGGCCGAGCGCCCGCTGATCCTCGCGCTCGCGAACCCGACGCCGGAAATCCTGCCGGAACTCGCGCTCGAAGTGCGTCCGGACGCGGTGCTGGCCACGGGCCGCACCGATTACCCGAACCAGGTCAACAACGTCCTGTGCTTCCCGTTCATCTTCCGCGGCGCGCTCGACGTCGGCGCGACGACGATCACGCGTGAGATGGAAATCGCGGCCGTCAACGCGATCGCCGAGCTCGCGCAGCACGAGCAGAGCGACATCGTCGCGACCGCGTATGGCATCCAGGATCTGTCGTTCGGGCCCGAATACCTGATTCCGAAGCCGTTCGATCCGCGCCTGATCGTGAAGATCGCACCGGCCGTCGCGCAGGCCGCGATGGACGGCGGCGTCGCGACGCGCGCGATCGAGGACATGGAGGCGTATCGCGTCCATCTGCAGCAGTTCGTGTATCACAGCGGCACGACGATGAAGCCGATCTTCCAGATTGCGCGCGCCGCGCCGGAAGAAAAGAAGCGCGTCGTGTTCGCGGAAGGCGAAGAAGAGCGCGTGTTGCGCGCCGTTCAGATCATCGTCGACGAGAAACTCGCGAAGCCGATCCTGATCGGCCGCCCGTCGGTGATCGAGCACCGTATCCAGCGCTACGGCCTGCGCCTGACGCCGGGTACCGACTTCACGGTCGTCAACACCGAGCACGACGAGCGCTACCGCGACTTCTGGCAGACGTACTACAAGATGATGGCGCGCAAGGGCATCAGCGAGCAGCTCGCGCGCGTCGAGATGCGCCGCCGCACGACGCTGATCGGCTCGATGCTGGTGAAGAAGGGCGAAGCGGACGGGATGATCTGCGGCACGATCAGCACCACGCACCGCCACCTGCACTTCATCGACCAGGTGATCGGCAAGCGCCCGGGCTGCAGCGTGTACGCGGCGATGAACGGCCTCGTGCTGCCGGGCCGCCAGATTTTCCTGGTCGACACCCACGTGAACGTCGATCCGACCCCGGAAGAGCTGGCCGAGATCACGATCATGGCCGCGGAAGAAGTGCGTCGCTTCGGCATCGAGCCGAAGGTCGCGCTGCTGTCGCACTCGAATTTCGGCACGAGCAACGCACCTTCGGCGAAGAAGATGCGCGATACGCTCGCGATCCTGCAGGAACGTGCACCGGAGCTGAAGGTCGACGGCGAGATGCACGGCGATGTCGCGCTCGACGCGGCGCTGCGCAAGGAAATCCTGCCGGAGTCGACGCTGGAAGGCGAAGCGAACCTGCTGATCCTGCCGAACATCGACGCCGCGAACATCGCGTACAACCTGCTGAAGACGGCCGCGGGCAACAACATCGCGATCGGGCCGATCCTGCTGGGCGCTGCGCAACCGGTGCACGTGCTGACCGAATCGGCGACCGTTCGCCGCATCGTCAACATGGCGGCGCTGCTGGTCGCCGACGTGAACGCCACGCGCTGAGCCAAAACGAACGCGCCAGGCCGGTCGAACCGGCGTGGCGCGTCGGGCGAAATTGTAAGCAAAAGCAAAAAAAGAGGCGTGCCCGTAATGGGCACGCCGCGGGCAGGGCGCAAACGCGCTTCCCTCAAGCTACATCAGCACCTCTCTCCACTCAGCGTAGCTGGCGTGACAAGGAGGCAGAGTCTTGCCATGCCAGAGATGCCGCCTGCATTTTATCTTATGTAAGATAAATGTAGTGTGATTTCGGTAAAAAATGCGCAATTCCGGGTATCACTGGCCTTTCGATTCCCAAACGGACATTGATTCGCGCGGCCAATAACGCTACGCTAACGCCTTTGTTGGTCGTCAACTACTTGATTTAACAGCGGGAACCCTGGTTCATGGCACGCAAGTGGCTCCGCAACGGCGCGCTCGCGTCCGTCTTCGCGATGTTCGCGATGGGTATCGTCGGCACGCCGACGGGCAGTCTGGTTTCCGCCGCTTACGCACGGGAGGCCGTTCCGGCCGATGTGGCGGCGAGCGGGCTCGATACGATTCCGACCGCCAGTCTTCCGCGCGAGGCCGTGACCACGCTGGGCCTGATCGGCGCCGGCGGTCCCTATCCGTACGAGAAAGACGGCGTCGTGTTTGGCAACCGCGAGCGGATCCTGCCAAAAGCGAAGCGCGGCTACTACCATGAGTACACGGTACCGACGCCGCGGGCCCGCAATCGCGGCGCGCGCCGGATCGTCTGTGGCGGGCCATTGCGCCGGATCGACAACTGTTATTACACGGGCGACCACTACAACAGTTTTAAACGTATTGTTGAATGACTTCGGGACGAATGGCATGAGCGACTCCATCTACGCGCACGAAACGGCGGCGGCGGAACTGTTCGCGGCCGGCGACGGCAATCTGTTTCAGCGCGTGATTCAACTGCACGCGGCGGCGCAGGCCGGCGGCACGCCGGAGCAACAGGAAGCCGAGCCCGGGCTTTCATCGAACGAGGAGCCTATGAGCCTTTTCACGACCGTGCGACCCAATCTCGTGCAGTCGATCCGCGCGTTCCGCGTGCAGGATCTCGCCGACGAAGCCGGCCGGCTCGGCCAGCATTTCCTGTTTGCGTATTGCGGCGCCGCGCAGTCGAAGCAGGAAGTGATGGAAACGATCGCGACGTCGTTCCTGTTCCCGAAGCATTTCGGGAAGAACTACGACGCGTTGTACGACTCCCTGACCGACCTCGTCGCGAAGGCCGGCACGCAGCCCGGTTTCGTGATCGTCCTCGAGGGGCTGCCGATCGCACAGAAGTTCGACAAGGAAGGGCGCGAGACGCTGCTCGACGTGTTCCGCGAGGCGGCCGAATTCTGGGCCGAGCGCAAGGTCGCGTTCCGCGTGTTCTACTCGTTCGCGTAAGCGCGCGTCGGCCAGCGGCCGATCCGGCACACCCTGTCAAAAGCCCGCCTCGAGCGGGCTTTTTTGCGTCCGCGCGTGTTGCGCGCGCGGCATCTGGCCCGACAAAAGCCTTTCATCGCGTACCTTTTTCCGCGACAATCGGTCAGCCCGGCCGCGGCCGCCGCGCCGGGTGCACAACACCAATCATTCGAGAGAGGGCCGTCTTCCCATGACCGCTACCCGATTCGCGGCGCGCGCCCGTGCGCGCCGCCCGCTCGTGCACGCGCTGGCCGCGTGCGCACTGTCGCTCGGCATCCCGCTGGCCGCGCAGGCCGCGTCGCTCACGCCCGAACAGACCCTCGACATTTATCTGGGCGCGATCGTCAACAACGACGCGGCCAAGGTCGAGCAATTCAACGCCACGGTACGAGCGAGCGCCGATCCGAAGGAGGCCGAGAACATGCTGCTGCCAGCCGACATGTACGGCGAGATGCGCGAACAGATGCTCGGGCAGGTGATGTCGGCGATGTCGGATGACGGGCGCGAGGCGCTGGCGCCGTCGCTCGACTCGATGCTGGTCGCGTACACGGGCGCGTTGCGGCGCTCGCAATGCAAGGCCACCGGTGCGAAGCGCACGCCGCGTGCAGGCGGGAAGGGGCAGGAACTCGCCACGGTCAGTTTCGAATGCAAGGTGCCCGACGTCACGCCGCCGAGCGACGCGGTCATGACGGCCGGCAAGGACGCGAAGACCGACCAGCAGCGCTTCGCGGCGGCCAGGACGGCGTTCATTGGCGTGGCGCGCGCGTTCAACGACGCACGGGTCAGCCGGCGCATCACGGGGCAGGTGGAGATGGTCGGTTCGGACAGCAAGGGCTGGACGACCGACAGCCCCGAAAGCCTGCTGAAGCCCGTCGTCGACGCGCTGTCCGGCCCCGTTGTCGCAGCGGTCGCCGCCAGCCAGCAATGAGGCCGCCACGCCGGCCCGATCGATTCGAACCCTTCATGACCCGACCGATGAACGTTTCCCTTCATGCGCGCCGCGGCGCGCGTTTTCCGTTGCTCCGCGCCACCCGCGTGGCCGTGCTGTCCGTGCTCGTCGCGACCGGTGCCGCGCACGCGGCGGTGCTGACGCCCGAGCAGACCACCGACCTGTATCTCGGTACCTTCGTCAATGGCGACGTCGCGAAGGCGGCGCAGTTCAACGATGCGATGCGCACGCGCTTCGACGGCAAGGACGCGCTCGACGTGGCGGCCGTCTCGAAGCTCGGCGAGTCGATGCACGAGCGCCTGGTTACCGGCTTGCTGTCGAGAATGCCGCCCAAGTCCCGTTCCGCATTGCGCGGGCCGGTCAGCGCGTCGATCACGTCGTATCAGCAGGGGCTGGCCCGTTCCGAATGCAAGGCCACCGGTTCGACGCAGAAGCCGAACGAATACGTGGAGGGTCAGTCGATCGCGACGGTCGATTTTTCGTGCCGCGTCGTGGACGTCGAGCCCGGCGTGAATGCGCTGAAAGAGAAGCTCGGCAATCCGCGCCTGAAGACCAACAAGGCCCTGACGGCCTTCATCACGGCGTATTTCACGGGCATCGCGAAAGTCTATGACGACGCGCCGATGGGCCGCACGGTGACGGGGCAGCTCGACCTGTACGGCACGAACGAAACGGGCTGGCTCACGGGTTCCCCGGGTGACGTGCTGTCGCCGCTGGTCGACGCGTTGCTCGACCCGATCAGCAAATCGGGCGGCGAAGCCGATCAGTAGGCGAGGGCATCCCGGCGGTCGGCGCGCGTCGCCGGCGCACCGGGCCAGCGAACGGGGAGCGAACGGGGAGCGAACGATGAGGATCTCCATGCGAGGGCTGCGGGTTGCCGCAGCCGTTGTTTCGATCGGCGGCGCGCTCGTTGCGGGCGCCGGCGCGACCGAACCGGCTCCGATGCCGGCTTCGCCGGCGGCGCATGTTGCCGTCGAACGGCTGCTTGCCGATCTGCGCACCCGCTCGACGCCCGGCCAGTATGCAGCGGTGGCCGGCGCGATTCACGCGTCGCCGGCACTGGCGACGCAACTGGACGAGCTGGTCGAGGCCGGGCTGTTGACGCGCATCGCGGTCGACAGCGGCGACGCCGCGCTCGGCAGGACGACCGGCGCGTTGCGCAACGGGAGCGTGTGGATCCTGACGCCGGCGTTCGTCGCGAACCAGGCGCCGCGGCGCCTGTTCGACGTGGTGCTGGACGACGATATCCTGCCGGACAACATGGTGTTCGCGCTCGGCTACATGGCATGGCGGGCGAAGCACGATGCCGACGTGAGCCGTGCATCCGAGGCGCTGCGGGCATCGGACGACAGCGCGGACGCAAAGAAGCAGCGATGGATCGACCTGAACACGCGGATCGACGCGGGTGGCTTCATCCAGGGCTGGAACGACACGGTGGATGCCGCCACGTTTCGGCATGACGGCCGGCCGATCAGCATCGTGCAGGCGGTCCAGATGATGATGAACCTGCGCTATCGCGGCCCGCTGATCAAGGCGATCCGGGCGACGCCGCCGGCCCCGAAGCTGCGGATCTTCGCACCGGCGCTCGCGCTCGACGCAGACAATCTCGACGCGCTGACGGCGGCGCTCCAGGCTTCTCCCGTCATCGACATCGAGCCGTTGAGCGCGGCGCGCTGATGGTTGGCGCCGTGCCTCGACGTCACGCCGCGGCGTGTGCCCGGCCGCGCCGCACGATCACCACCCGCCCCAGCGCGCCGCAAGCGCGGCGAGCACGGCCGCGCCGGCCGTCTCGGTGCGCAGCACGCGAGGCCCAAGCGACAGCGCGGTGAACCCGCGTGCGCGCGCCGCGTTTTCCTCGTCGGGCGACAGCCCGCCTTCCGGCCCGATCAGCAGCGTGACGGTTGCCGCAGGCGGCGCGTCGGGCAGCGACGCGAACGGAATGCTCGCGCGCGGCGACAGCAGCAGCCGCAGCTCGCCGTCGGCCGGCGCGGCCGGCAGCGTATCGAGCCACGCGTTGAAGCCGGCGACCTGCGCGACGTCGGGCACGCGGTTGCGCCCGCACTGCTCGCACGACGCGCGCACGACGCCGCGCCAGTGCGCGACGCGCTTGTCCGCGCGCTCGCCGGTGAGCTTCACGACGCCGCGCGCGGTCGACAGCGGCACGACCGCCGCGACGCCGAGCTCGACGGCCTTCTCGATCACCCAGTCCATCTTGTCGCCGCCGGCGATACCTTGCGCAAGCGTCACGCGATAGGGCGGCTCGGCTTCGGCCGGGTCGAACGTGTCGATCTGCGCGAGCGCGCTGCGCTTGTCGATCTCGACGAGCCGCGCGCGGTACTGGCCGCCGGTGCCGTCGAACAGCGCGAGCACGTCGCCGGGCTGCAGGCGCAGCACCTGCGCGTGGCGCGCGACATCGGCCGGCAACGCGAGCGTGGCGTCGGCGCGCAGTGCCGCGTCGACGAAAAAGCGCGGCACGGCCGCGGTGGTAGTGGCTTCGTTCATGCGTGTAGCGGTGTGGTTCATGCGTCGAGGCGGTGTCCGAGTGCCCACCGGTAGCCGTCGAGATCCTCGATCTGTGCGAACCGGTCGCCCCAGAACTGATCCTGCGGTGCGCTCAGCGATTTCGCGCCCGCGTCGAGCGCGCGCTGCCAGGTGGCGTCGACGTCGTCGACATACAGGTAGAACGATTGCGGCGCGGTGGCGTTCGCGCTCTTCGGTGTGAGCGCGGTCGAGCCGAACGCGCCCTCGGGCGCGAACATCACGATCAGCTGGCCGCGGTACGCCATCTCGACGTGCATGATCGCGCCGTCCTCGTCGTGCACGTCGCGCAGCTCGAAGCCGAATGCGGCCTTGAAGAAATCGATGGCCGCGCGCGCATTGCGTACGGCCAGGTAGGGCGTCAACCAAGGCACGTTGGCCGGACGTGGATCGGTCATGAAAATCTCCTGTGTGGGCGCTTCGGCACGTGCTCTGATTCCATGCTTCGGCGTTCGTTCAGGGGGCGGCGCGGGCGTCCGGGGTGTTCCGCCCCGGTGCGATGCATCACGAATCCTGCGAGGACGCGATGGAAAATGGAAGCGAGGCGGTCGCCCGGACGTTCAGCGGCGGACGCCCAGTGTATCGCGCAGCGCGCACGGCAGGGCAAACAGGGACGCATGCAGCCGCGCGTCGTAGTAGCGCAAGCCCTGGACGCGGCGGGCGGCGAGCCGTTCGTCGATGTCGTGCGCGAACAGCGCGGCCGCGTCGAGCGTGTCGCTCGCGATCGCCATCAGCCACTGCGAACCGTACAACGGCACGTGCGCGGACAACGGATCGACGACCGCGAAGCACGCGCGCAGGTCGTCGAGCAGTGCGGCGATGCGCGCCGTGTGGAACACCGGCGAGCCGAGGTGCATCGAGATCGCGCCGCACGGTGTCAGGATCCGCTTGAGCCGCCCGTAGAACTCGCGCGTATAGAGGCCGGCCGCCGGCGAATCGGGCGGTGTGAGGTCGAACACGACGAGCTCGAAATGCTCGACGGTCGACTCGACGAAATGTGCGGCGTCGCCGATCACGACCTCGACGCGCGGGTCGTCGAGCGCGCCCTGGTGCACGTCGTCGAGATAACGGCGCGCCATCCCGACCACCTCGTCGTCGAGTTCCGCGATCACGATCCGCTCGATGCACGCATGCTTGAGCAGCTGGCGTGCTGCACCGCCGTCGCCGCCGCCGAGCACGAGCGCCCGGCGCGGCGCCGGATGCGCGAGCGCGGCCGGGTGCGTCATGCACTCGTGATAGACGTACTCGTCGCCGACCGACGTCATCGGCCGGCCGTCCAGCGTAAACAGGCGGCCGAGCTGCGGGGTCTCCCAGACTTCGATCTGCTGGTGCGGGGACGCGACGCGCGCGAGCCGCCGGGCGTTCGGGAAGCCGTAGGCGGCATCGGGCGTAGGGTGAAAGAGAAGCGTGGTGCTCACGGGCGGGCGGCTCAGGGCAGGCAGTTCCGACGTCTGAATTATAGGAGGCGGGCGGTTTGACGGAAAACCGTGCCGGAACACTGTGCACAGACAAGGGAAATGTCAGCCCATCTGTTAAAATGACGAGCTTTGCAGCCCCGTCCGTAGGCTCCGTCCGCTTCGCGTCCGTCAGGCGCCGCACCGCGCGCCGGGAACGATCGACGCTCGAGCTTCCGGATGCCGCCGTGCCCCCGTTTCCTCGACTCGATCTCCGGACTCGACATGACGACTTCGTCTCCCGCCTCCACCACCCTGATGGCCAACGCGATCCGTGCGCTCGCAATGGACGCCGTCCAGCAAGCGAACTCCGGCCACCCCGGCATGCCGATGGGCATGGCCGAAATCGGCGTCGCGCTCTGGTCGCGTCATCTGAAGCACAACCCGACGAACCCGCACTGGGCAGACCGCGACCGCTTCGTGCTGTCGAACGGCCATGGCTCGATGCTGCTGTACTCGCTGCTGCACCTGACCGGCTACGACCTGCCGATGGAAGAGCTGAAGAACTTCCGCCAACTGCACTCGAAGACGCCGGGCCACCCGGAATACGGCATCACGCCGGGCGTCGAGACGACCACCGGCCCGCTCGGCCAGGGTCTCGCGAACGCGGTCGGCATGGCGCTCGGCGAAGCGCTGATGGCCGACGAGTTCAACCGTGACGGCGCGAAGATCGTCGATCACCACACGTACGTGTTCCTCGGCGACGGCTGCCTGATGGAAGGCATCTCGCACGAAGCCTGCTCGCTCGCCGGCACGCTGAAGCTGAACAAGCTGATCGCGCTGTACGACGACAACGGCATCTCGATCGACGGCGACGTCGTGAACTGGTTCCACGACGACACCCCGAAGCGTTTCGAAGCCTACGGCTGGAACGTGATCCCGCACGTGAACGGCCATGACGTCGACGCGGTCGACGCGGCCATCGCGAAGGCGAAGCTGTCGGACAAGCCGACGCTGATCTGCTGCAAGACGGTGATCGGCCAGGGCGCGGCGACCAAGGCCGGCGGCCACGACGTGCACGGCTCGGCGCTCGGCGCGGAAGAAATCGCGAAGACGCGCGAAGCGCTCGGCTGGACGTGGGCGCCGTTCGTGATTCCGCAGGAAATCTATGCGGCATGGGACGCGAAGGAAGCCGGCAAGCGCGCGGAAACGGACTGGGATGCGACGTTCGCTGCATATCGCGCCAAGTTCCCGGCAGAAGCCGCCGAATTCGAGCGCCGCATGGCCAACCAGCTGCCGGCCGACTGGGCGCAGAAGGCTGCCGCGATCATCGCCGGCGCGAACGAGCGCGGCGAGACGGTGGCGACCCGCAAGGCGTCGCAGCAGGCGATCGAAGGGCTGGCTGCCGCGCTGCCCGAGTTGCTCGGCGGCTCGGCCGACCTGACCGGTTCGAACCTGACCAACTGGAAGGCGTCGAAGGCCGTCCGTGCGAATCCGGAAGGCCCGGGCGTCCAGCTGGGCAACCACATCAACTACGGCGTGCGCGAATTCGGCATGAGCGCCGCGATCAACGGCCTCGCGCTGCATGGCGGCCACAAGCCGTTCGGCGGCACGTTCCTGACGTTCTCCGACTACAGCCGCAACGCGCTGCGCGTGGCCGCGCTGATGAAGCTGCCGTCGATCTTCGTGTTCACGCACGATTCGATCGGCCTCGGCGAAGACGGCCCGACGCACCAGTCGATCGAGCACGTATCGAGCCTGCGCCTGATCCCGAACCACGACGTGTGGCGTCCGGCCGACACGGTCGAGACGGCCGTAGCCTGGACCCACGCGATCGCAGCCGACCGTCCGTCGAGCCTGATCTTCAGCCGCCAGAACCTCGCGTTCAACCCGCGTACCGATTCGCAGATCGCGAACATCGAGAAGGGCGGTTACGTGCTGAAGGACTGGGACGAAGAGATCGTCGCGCGCAAGATCATCCTGATCGCGACGGGCTCGGAAGTCGAACTGGCGATGAAGGCCGTCGCACCGCTCGCGCAGCAAGGTATCGCGGCCCGTGTCGTGTCGATGCCGTCGACCAACGTGTTCGACCGCCAGGACGCCGAGTACCGTGAGCGCGTGCTGCCGCACGGCGTGCGCCGCGTCGCGATCGAAGCGGGCGTGACGGCCTTCTGGCACAAGTACGTCGGCCTCGAAGGCGGCGTCGTCGGGATCGACACGTTCGGTGAATCGGCGCCGGCCGGCGTGCTGTTCAAGTACTTCGGCTTCACCGTCGAGCACGTCGTCGAGACCGCCAAGGCCGTGCTGGCCTAAAAGCATACGCGACGCGCGCTACCCCTCGCGCGCGTCGCACCGTGAAGCTGCACGAAACGAATTTTTTTCAGCCATCAGGAGATAGACCATGACGATTCGCGTCGCAATCAACGGCTACGGCCGCATCGGCCGCAACACGCTGCGCGCGTTCTACGAGAACGGCAAGAAGCACGACATCGAGATCGTCGCGATCAACGATCTGGGCGATGCGAAGACCAACGCGCACCTGACCCAGTACGACACCGCGCACGGCAAGTTCCCGGGCGAAGTGTCGGTCGACGGCGATTACCTCATCGTGAACGGCGACAGGATCCGCGTGCTGGCGAACCGCAACCCGGCCGAACTGCCGTGGGGCGAGCTCGGTGTCGACATCGTGATGGAGTGCACGGGCTTCTTCACGACGAAGGAAAAGGCGAGCGCGCACCTGAAGGGCGGCGCGAAGAAGGTGATCATCTCGGCGCCGGGCGGCAAGGACGTCGACGCAACGATCGTCTACGGCGTGAACCACAACGTGCTGAAGGCCGAGCACACCGTCATCTCGAACGCATCGTGCACGACGAACTGCCTCGCGCCGCTCGTCAAGCCGCTGCACGACAAGATCGGCCTCGAAACGGGCCTGATGACGACGATCCACGCTTACACCAACGACCAGGTGTTGACGGACGTCTATCACGAAGACCTGCGCCGCGCGCGTTCGGCCACGCACAGCCAGATCCCGGCGAAGACGGGTGCTGCTTCGGCGGTCGGCCTGGTGCTGCCGGAACTGAACGGCAAGCTCGACGGCTACGCGATCCGCGTCCCGACGATCAACGTGTCGATCGTCGACCTGTCGTTCATCGCGAAGCGCGACACGACGGTCGAGGAAGTCAACGCGATCATGAAGGAAGCATCGGAAGGCGCGCTGAAGGGCATCCTCGGCTACAACACCGCACCGCTGGTGTCGATCGACTTCAACCACAACCCGGCTTCGTCGACGTTCGACGCCACGCTGACCAAGGTGTCGGGCCGCCTCGTGAAGGTGTCGAGCTGGTACGACAACGAGTGGGGTTTCTCGAACCGCATGCTGGATACGGCTGTCGCGTTCGCGAACGCGAAGTAATCCCGCACGTTGCGCGGCCGCCGCAAGGCGGCCTGCGTAGCGAACGAGCCCGGCCCGGTTTTCCGGCCGGGCTTTTTTATTGCCCGCGGTTATTGCTTGATGCTGCCGTCACCTGCTCGAGCGCGGTGACGAACGCGCGCTTCAGCGGGCTGTCGAGATCGGTCCACGCGAGACCGATGCCGGTGCGGTGCCCGGCCAGGTCGAGCGGCCGCGCGAGCACGTTCGGCGGCAGCGCGCTGGCGGCTTCCGCCGGAATCAGCCCGATTCCCATCCCCGCCGCGACGAGCGCGAGCATCGTCGTGAATTCTCCGAACTCCTGCGCAATTTCGAGCGTCGTGCCCGCGCGGCTCAGCGCGAGCAGCATGTCGTCGTGAAAGCCGGGCGCGTAGCGGCGCGCGAGCACGAACGCGGGCTGGCCGCGCAGCGCGGCCGGCGAGATCGCATCGTGCGCGGCGAGCGGATGGTCGAGCGGCAGCGCGACGACGAAGCCCTCCTCCAGCACCACGCGCGTGTCGATGCCCGCATACGCGGCCGGCAGCCGGATCATCCCGAAATCGATCCGCCGGTCGCGCAGCGCGGCGATCTGGTCGGGCGTCGGCAGGTCCTTCAGTTCGAGCGTGATCAGCGGATAGCGCTCGCGCATCGTGCGCAGCACGGCCGGCAGCAGCACGGGCAGCACCGACGACACGAACGCGATTCGCAGCGTGCCGATCTCGCCGCGGCTCGACAGCCGCGCCATCTGTTCCGCGCGCGCGGCCTGCTGCAGCGTCGCGCGCGCTTCGGGCAGGAACACGCGCCCCGTATCGCTCAGTTCGACCTTGTGCCGGTCGCGCTCGAACAGGCGCGCGCCGAGCTCCTCCTCGAGCGCCTTGATCTGCATGCTCAGCGCGGGCTGCACGATGAACAGGCGCTGCGCGGCGCGCCCGAAATGCAGCTCTTCCGCGAGCGTGACGAAGGCGCGCAATTGCTTGAGTTCCATGGGCGGCGGGCAGGCGAGGGTGGTAATCAGATTCCATGATAACCGGATCAAAAAAGACCATTGGCGCGGCGCCCGGCCGGCGGCCGAAGATACCGTCAACGCGAGACCGGCCGCGATGGGCCGTCGGCTCGACTGGTATGAGGAGACACACATGACCAACGCGCTTGACCGGTTCCGCCTCGACGGCCGCCGCGCACTGATCACGGGTTCCGGACGCGGGATCGGGCTGACGCTCGCCCGCGGGCTGGCCGAAGCAGGGGCGGCGATCGTCATCAATGATCGCAATGAGGAGAAGGCCGCGACGCTCGTGCGGCACCTGCGCGAGGAAGGCTTCACGGCCGACTACGCGGTGTTCGACGTCACCGAGCACGCGCAGGTACGCGCGGCGATCGACGATTTCGAGGCGCGCATCGGCGCGATCGACATCCTCGTGAACAACGCGGGCATCCAGCGCCGCGCGCCGCTCGACGCATTCGAGCCGGACGACTGGCAGGCGCTGATGCGCGTGAACCTCGACGGCGTGTTCAACGTCGCCCAGGCCGTCGCGCGCCACATGATCGCGCGCGGCCGCGGGAAGATCATCAACATCTGCTCGGTGCAGAGCGAGCTCGCGCGGCCGACGATCGCGCCGTATGCGGCGACCAAGGGCGCGGTGCGGATGCTGACGAAAGGGATGTGCGCCGACTGGGCGCGCCACGGCATCCAGGCGAACGGCCTTGCGCCCGGCTATTTCGAAACCGAACTGAATCGCGCGCTGGTCGATGACGCGGCGTTCTCGGACTGGCTGTGCAAGCGCACGCCGGCCGGCCGCTGGGGGCGCGTCGACGAGCTGTGTGGGGCGGCGATCTTCCTCGCGTCGGCCGCATCCGATTTCGTGAACGGCCAGACGCTGTTCGTCGACGGCGGGCTGACCAGCGCCGTCTGAGCGGCGGTGCTTGCGCCGTGTGCGCAGCACCGTCGCGCCGGCTCGCGCCGGCATCCGAATTCCCAGAAGAGCCCGCCAGACGAGCGGGCCGATGTCCCGGCGCGATGGCGCCGGGTTCCGGAACGGAAGGCAGGAGACAGGAGACAACGATGGATCGCATTTCCCCGCCGCCCGCGCGGCACGATGCAGGGTCCGGCACGCCGGGTGACACCGTCGAGCGCCGCGGCGTCGACACGAAGCAGCTCAACCGCGCGGCATGGACCTGCTCGCTCGGCAGCGCGCTCGAATACTACGATTTCGCGTTGTACACGCTCGCGTCGGCACTGGTGTTCGGGCCGCTGTTCTTTCCCGCGCAGACCGCCGAGATGCGGCTGATCGCGAGCTTCGGCACCTACTTCGTCGGCTTCGCGGTGCGCCCGCTCGGCGGCGTCGTGTTTGGTGTGCTCGGCGACCGGATCGGCCGCAAGTTCGTCCTGACCGCGACGGTGCTGCTGATGGGCGTCGCGAGCACGCTGATCGGTGTGCTGCCGACCTTCGCGACGGCCGGCTACTGGGCACCCGCGCTGCTGATCCTGCTGCGCATCCTGCAGGGCCTCGGTGCCGGTGCGGAGCAGGCCGGCGCCGCGGTGCTGATGACCGAATATGCGCCGCCGGGCAAGCGCGGCTTCTATGCGTCGCTGCCGTTCCTCGGCATCCAGCTCGGCACGGTGCTCGCGGCGGCCGTCTATTTCCTGCTGCTCGCGAACATCGATCGCGTCACCGACGGCTGGGGCTGGCGCGTGCCGTTCCTGTTCAGCGCGGTGATCGTCGCGGTCGGGATCTACATGCGCGTGCGGCTGCACGAGTCGCCGACTTTCGTGCGGCTCGAGAAGCGTGCGCAGGTCCTCGCGAATCCGCTGAAGAGCGCCGTGCAGCATTCGAAGCGCTCGCTGCTGATCGGCATCGGCCTGCGGATGGCCGAGAACGGCGGCTCGTCGATCTACCAGGCGCTCGCCGTCAGCTATCTCGCCGGCGTGATCGGGATGAAGGGGCCGATCGGCGCGCTGGCGCTGGTGTGCGCAGCGACCGTCGGCGCGTGCACGGTGCCGCTGGCGGGGCGCCTGAGCGACCGCTTCGGCCGCGTGCGGGTGTATCGCACGTTCGCGTGGCTGCAACTCGCGCTCGCGTTCCCGGTGTGGTGGATCTTCAGCCAGGGGAACGTGGTCGCGAGCGTCATCGCGATCTCGGTCGCGCAGGGCTTCGCGAACTGGGGGATGCTCGGCGCGCAGGCCGCGCTGCTGCCCGAACTGTTCGGCGCGCGCCATCGCTACATGGGCGTGTCGTTCTCGCGCGAGGTATCGGCCGTGCTCGCGGGCGGGATCGCGCCGCTCGTCGGCGCGACGATCATCGCGACCGTGATCGCGCTGCACGGCGGCGACCACACGGCCGGCGTGCGCGCCTGGGTGCCGATCGCCGCCTACCTGGTGGTGCTGACGCTGATCACGCTGTTCACGACGTCGCGGATGCCGGAAACGCTGAACCGCGATCTCGACGATCCGCTCGACGCGGCACAGGCGGCGCCGGCACCGGACGCCGATGCGCTCGCCCGGCACGCATGAACACGCCGGGCGGCTGACGCGGCCCGGCACGCTTTCGCATTCAACTCACCTCGACAGGAGCAAGCGCAGATGGCGCACGAATCGACCCAGCGGCCCGAACTGCTGATGACGGGCCCTTACCAGCCGTGGGACGACGCATGGCTGTCGGCCGGCTACGACGTCCACCGGTTGTGGGAGGCCGCCGACCGCGCGGCGTTCCTCGCCGAACACGGCGCCGGCGTGCGCGCGATCGCGACGCGCGGCGATCTCGGCGCGAATGCCGAGCTGATCGCCGCGCTGCCGAAGCTCGAGATCATCGCGTGCTACGGCGTCGGCACCGATGCGATCGATCTCGCCGCCGCGCGTGCACGTGGCATCCGCGTAACGAACACGCCCGACGTGCTGACCGGCGACGTGGCCGACCTCGGCGTCGGGCTCGCACTCGCGATGATGCGCCGCATCGGCGCCGGCGACGCGTACGTGCGTTCTGGCGCATGGCGCGACGGCGACATGCCGCTCGTCACGCGGCTTTACGGCAAGCGTGTCGGCGTGGTCGGCTTCGGCCGGATCGGCTCGACGCTCGCGCGCCGGCTGTCGGGTTTCGACGTCGAGCTCGGCTACTTCGACGTCGCGCCTCGCGAGGACAGCCCGCACCGCTTCTTCGGCGACCTTGCGGCGCTCGCCAGCTGGTGCGACCTGCTGATCGTCACGCTCGCGGGCGGGCCGACGACGCGCCACCTCGTCGACGCCGCCGTGCTCGACGCGCTCGGGCCGCAAGGCTATCTGGTGAACGTGTCGCGCGGCACGACCGTCGACGAACCGGCGCTGCTCGACGCGCTCGAGCGTGGCGCGATCGCCGGTGCCGCGCTCGACGTGTTCTGGAACGAACCGAACATCGACCCGCGTTTCCTCGCGTTGCCGAACGTGCTGCTGCAGCCGCACCATGCGAGCGGTACGATCGAGACACGCCAGGCGATGGGCTGGCTCGTGCGCGACAACCTCGCCGCGCACTTCGCCGGCGCGCCGCTGGTCACGCCGGTCGCCTGAGGAGGCTGTCATGCGTATGCGTTGCATGTGCGTCGTGATCCACGGGCCGAACGACCTGCGGGTGGAAGAGCAGGATCCGGGCGAGATCGGCCCGGGCCAGGTGCGCGTCGATGTCGCGATGGGCGGCATCTGCGGCTCCGATCTTCATTACTTCCGGCACGGCGGCTTCGGTGCGATCCGGCTGCAGCAGCCGATGGTGCTCGGCCACGAGGTGGCCGGCACGGTCGCGGAAGTGGCGCCGGACGTGACGTCGGTGAAGGTCGGCGATCGCGTCGCGGTCAATCCGAGCCGGCCGTGCGGCGCGTGCCGCTACTGCCTCGAAGGGCTGCCGAACCAGTGTCTCGACATGCGCTTCTACGGCAGCGCGATGCGGATGCCGCACGTGCAGGGCGCCTTCCGCAACGCGCTCGTGTGCGACGCCGTGCAGTGCGTGAAGGTTGCCGATCACGTGCCGCTGTCGCTCGCGGCGCTCGCCGAACCGTTCGCGGTCGGGCTGCATGCGGTGTCGCGCGCGGGCCCGCTGATCGGCAAGCGCGTGCTCGTGTCGGGCTGTGGGCCGATCGGCGTGCTGGCGGTCGCGGCGGCGCGCGTGCATGGCGCGGCGGAGATCGTCGCGACCGACGTCGTCGAGGCGCCGCTGGAAGTGGCGAGCGCGCTCGGCGCCGACCGCACGATCAATGCGGCGGTCGATACCGGATGGGTCGAGCGTTACGGCGCCGACAAGGGCACGTTCGACGTGATGATCGAATGTTCGGGCAATGCGCGTGCGCTGCGCGACGGGCTGGACGTGATGCGTCCGCGCGGGGTCGTCGTGCAGCTCGGGCTCGGCGGCGATGTCAGCCTGCCGCAGAACGTCGTGGTCGCGAAGGAGTTGTCGATCTGCGGATCGTTCCGCTTCCACGCGGAATTCGCGCTCGCGGTGCAGCTGATCAACGCGGGGCGCGTCGACCTGCGGCCGGCCGTCACGCGCGTGTTCCCGATGCGCGACGCGAACCTCGCGTTCGAACTGGCCGGCGACCGGCAGCGTGCGATGAAGGTGCTGATCGACTTCGCGGACGAGGCTGCTTGACGTCACGGTCACGCGCTTTCGCGCGACGGTCTCGACGCCATCGTAAAAAAGGCACGCCCGCGGTTCGCGGGGCGTGCCTTTTTTCGTCGTGCTGCGCAAACGCGCTACCGCATCACTGCGTGATCTGCCGCACGCCGACGCGCTGCGACGCGAGCCACAAGGCGATCAGCACACCCGCGGTTTGCGGGGCGTGCTTTTTTCGTCGTGCTGCGCAAACGCACTACGGCGTCACTGCGTGACCTGCCGCGCGCCGACGCGCTGCGACGCGAGCCACAACGCGATCAGCACGCCCGCGGTTTGCGGGGCGTGCTTTTTTCGTCGTGCTGCGCAAACGCGCTACGGCGTCACTGCGTGACCTGCCGCACGCCGACGCGCTGCGACGCGAGCCACAACGCGATCAGCACGCCCGCGAGCGCCGCGCCCGCGACGCACACACCGCGCCAGCCGTCGATGCCGTACGCGACGCTCGCCGCGAACGACCCGAACGCACCGCCGATGAAGTAGCTCGTCAGGTAGATCGTCGTCACGCGGCTGCGCGCGTTGCCGGCCAGCGCATAGATCACGCTCTGGTTCGAGATGTGCATGCCCTGCACGCCGACGTCGAGCAGCAGGATGCCCGCGATCAGTGCCGCGAGCGAGTGCGCGCCGGTGGCGATCAGCGCGAACGACGCGAGCACGGCCGCCGCGAACAGCCCCGTCGCCGCATTGCCGTGGCCGCGATCGACCAGCCGGCCGGCCGATGTCGCCGCGAGCGCGCCCACCGCGCCGACGATCCCGAACAGGCCGATCTGCCCTTCGGAATAGCTGTACGGCGGCTGGCTCAGCAGGAACGTGAGGCCCGTCCACAGCAGGCTGAAGCACGCGAACACGAGCGCGCCGTAGGTCGAGCGCAGCGCGATCAGCGGTTGCGCGCGCACCAGCGCGACGAGCGACTTCATCAGCGCCGCATAGTCGAGGCGCGCGTCGCGGCGATCCTTCGGCAGCTTCACGGCGAGCACGGCGGTCAGCGCCGCCACCATCACCGCGGCGATGCCGTACACCGCACGCCAGCCGAACCCGTCGGCGATCGCCCCGGCCGCGACGCGCGCGAGCAGGATGCCGAGCAGCAGCCCGCTCATCACGGTGCCGACCGCGCGGCCGCGCGAGCGCGCGTCGGCGAGCGAGGCGGCGAACGGCACGAGCAGCTGTGTCGAACAGGTGACGAAGCCGACTGCGACGTTCGCGACGACGAACATCGTGAAGTTGGTGCTGAACGTGACCGCGACCAGCGCGACGACGTTGAGCATCAGCAGCCGCACGATCAGCGTATGACGGTTGACCGCGTCGCCGAGCGGGACGATCAGCAGCAGGCTCGCCGCATAGCCGAGCTGCGTCAGCGTGACGAGATAGCCGAGCTCGGTCGGTGCGCGCCCGAAGCTGCGTGCGATCGCAGCGAGCAGCGGCTGCGCATAGTAGATGTTGCCGATGACGATGCCGCACGCGCAGGCGAACAGCAGCGTCATGCCGCGGGTCAGGGGAGGATGGGTGTCGTGATGCGGTTCCATGGTCGCGAAAAACAGCGGCGCCGGCCGGCGGCACGGGGCCGTCGGTTGCGCGGGGTGACGGAAATCGGGGCCGGCGTCGACGGATCGGCGGTGAGCCGATGCGCGCCGGGCGGATCGCGGCCGGGCCCGGATCGGGCGGGCGGCGGATCGTCGTGCGGCGGGCGGAGGCAGGGCGGGCCCGGGCGAGCCGTTCCGGTGCGGTGACAGCGGTGATGCACGGGAGCGGATGTGCGTATGATGCGGGAATCGAATCATAGCGTCCAAGACTGGATCGTTATGGTCTTCATTGGTAAAACCAATACGTCGGCCGCCATGCTCCTCCGCCACATCCGCTATTTCCTGGCCGTCGCCGAGCAGCGCAGTTTCACGCGCGCGGCCGACGCGCTGCACGTCTCGCAGCCGACGCTGTCGCAGCAGATCCGCCAGCTCGAGGAAACGCTCGGCGTGCAGTTGTTCGACCGCTCGGGCCGCACGGTGCAGCTCACCGAGTTTGGCGAGGTCTATGCGCGCCACGCGCGCGCCGCGCTGCACGAGCTCGATACGGGGCAGCGCGCGCTGCACGACGTCGCCGATCTCGGCAGCGGGTCGTTGCGGCTCGCGATGATGCCGACCTTCGCGGCCTACCTGAGCGGCTCGCTGATCGACGCGTTCCATGCCGACTATCCGAACGTCGCGCTGACGATCGATGCGATGCCGCAGGAACGCATCGAGGCGCTGCTCGCCGACGACCGGCTCGACGCGGGCTTCGCGTTCATGCCGCCACGTGCGCCGGACATCGACGCGCTGCCGCTGTGGGACGAGCCGCTTGCGCTCGTGACGGGCCGCACGCATCGTCTCGCGCGGCGGCGCCGTGCGCTGACGCCGGCCGAGCTCGGCGGCGAGCCGCTGGTGCTGCTGAGCCGCGCGTTCGCGACGCGCGAAAGCATCGACCGGTATTTCATCGAGCACGGCGCGCAGCCGAAGATCGCGATCGAGACGAATACGGTCAGCGCGGTGCTGGAACTCGTGCGGTGCGGCCGGCTCGCGACGGTGCTGCCCGACGCGGTCGCGCGCGAGAGCGCCGACCTGTGCGCGCTGGAGATCGATCCGCCGCTGCCCGCTCGCACGGCTGCGCTGCTGACACGCAAGGGCGCGTATCGCAGCGTCGCGGCGCGCGCGTTCATCGAGCGTGCGCTCGCGTATCGCGATCCGTCGGGAGGGTGACCGATACGGCCGGGCGGCGCGCGCGACGGGCGCCCGCCCGGGCCGTCATGGGCGGGGAGTCGGGAAGAAGATGCCCGCGCGCTGCGCGGCGTTCGCGATGTGCGTTTCGATCGCGGTGCCGGCGGCAGCCGCGTCGCGCGCGATCAGCGCGTCGACGATTGCGCGGTGCTCGTGCCACGTCGACAGCAGCAGTTCGCGCCGGTAGAACGGCATGCGCTGGCTTTCCTTCATGATGTCCGCGCTGCTGCGCAGCACCGATTCGATCGCCGCGTTGCCGGCCAGGTGGATGATCCGCATGTGGAAGTCGAAGTCGAGCTGCGACGCTTCGTCGAGCGCGTTTTCGGTGAGCGCGACATGCAGGTCGGCGAGGTTGTCCTCGAACCACGCGATGTCGCCATCGCTGACGACGTGCGCGGCCATCCGCGCGGCGAACCCTTCGAGCGCATAGCGCATCTGGTACGTGTCCGGCGGCGACGACTGCTCCGCGAACCGCCATGCGTGCGCGGCCGTGGCCTGCGCGCTTTCGACGTACACGCCCTTGCCGGCGCGGATGCGCAGCATCCCGAGCGCCTCGAGCGTCGAGAGTGCCTCGCGCAGCGACGCGCGGCTGATCTCCAGCTCTTCGGAGAGCTGGCGCTGGGCCGGCAGCAGGCTGCCGACCGGATATACGCCTGCCTCGATCCGGTCGCGGATCGTCGCGATGGCGGCGTCGGTCACGGTGTGCGGAACGTTTTTCATGATGTGAACTTTGGCCGGTCTGACCGGCATTGTAATCCGCACGCAGGCGGTGCATGGCCGGCCTACGGGAAAGCCACGATCTGCCCCTGTCAGGTGCATCGAAACCGGGCGGGCGGGGGGCGGGAAATCCCTATTTTGTCCGTCCTTGACTCGACTATATCGGCTTCCTACTATCCACCATAACATAACTGGTCTTACCAGTATGAACAGACGAAACTGCAACCGTTGGATCGGGAGAGCGCCGTGTCGAAATTCCTCAATTCGCTGTTTGGCCGAGTAGTCGTCGCACTTGTTCTAGGGATCGCGCTGGGCGCGTTCTTCCCGCATTTCGCCGAGTCGTTGCGACCACTCGGCGACGGCTTCCTGAAGCTCATCAAGATGGTGATCGGGCCGATCGTGTTCTGCGTGGTGGTCAGCGGGATGGCCAATGCGGGCGACCTGAAGAAGGTCGGCCGGGTCGGCCTGAAGGCCGTCATCTACTTCGAGGTGATGACGACGCTCGCGCTCGGTATCGGCCTCATCCTCGCGTGGCTCACGCGCCCGGGCGTCGGGATGAACATCGACCTGCGCTCGCTCGACGCGTCGTCGCTCGCGTCGTACGCGAAGAACGCCGAAAGCCTGAAGGACACGGCCGGCTACCTGATGAAGATCATCCCCGAGACCGCGATCGACGCGTTCGCGAAGGGCGACATCCTGCAGATCCTGGTGTTCGCGGTGCTGTTCGGCTCCGCGCTGTCGCTGCTCGGCGACAAGGCGCAGCGCGTCAACTCGCTGATCGAGGAACTGTCGCACGTGTTCTTCCGCATCATCGGCTTCATCATCAAGCTCGCCCCGCTCGGCGTGCTCGGCGCGATCGCGTTCACGACCGGCAAGTACGGCGTCGCGTCGCTCAAGCAGCTCGGCTATCTCGTCGCGGTGTTCTACCTGAGCTGCTTCGTGTTCGTCACGGTCGTGCTCGGCACGGTGATGCGGCTCGCGGGCTTCTCGGTGTTCAAGCTGATCCGCTACCTGCGCGAGGAACTGTCGATCGTGCTCGGCACGGCGTCGTCGGACGCGGTGCTGCCGCAGGTGATGCGCAAGCTCGAATACATGGGCGTGAAGGATTCGACGGTCGGCCTCGTGATTCCCACCGGCTACTCGTTCAACCTCGACGGCTTCTCGATCTACCTGACGCTCGCCGTGCTGTTCATCGCGCAGGCCACCAACACGCCGCTGTCGACGCATGACCTGATCGTCGTGCTGCTCGTGTCGCTCGTCACGTCGAAGGGCGCGCACGGGATCCCGGGCTCGGCGATCGTGATCCTCGCGGCAACGCTGTCGGCGATCCCGGCGATTCCGGTGCTCGGCCTCGTGCTGATCCTGCCGGTCGACTGGTTCGTCGGCATCGCCCGCGCGGTGACCAACCTGATCGGCAACTGCGTCGCGACGGTGGTCGTCGCGGTATGGGAAAACGACATCGACCGGGCCCGCGCGAAGCGCGTGCTGAACCGCGAGCTGCGCTACGTGCCGGCCGAAGAGGAAGACCGCACGGCGCCGGTCGCCGGCGACCAGGCTCACGCGCTCTGAGCGCACCCCCCGTGCGGGGCGGCTTCCCCTGGTCGTCCCGCGCAACCGCAATTCATGTGGCCGGCGCCTCGATGCGCCGGCACGACATCAAACATCAGGAGACGACATGGCAGCCCCCATCCTCGATCCGAACGCGCCGGCCTTTACGCGGCGTTACATGAACCTCGCCGACCCGCGCCTCGGGGCGCAGGCGCTCTTTGCCAGCGATGAATTCTTCGCGCCGAAGGAGCGCATGCTGAATCCCGAGCCGGCCGTGTTCATTCCCGGCAAGTACGACGACCACGGCAAGTGGATGGACGGCTGGGAGACGCGCCGCAAGCGCACGACCGGCCACGACTTCTGCGTGGTGCGGCTCGCGCGGCCGGGCGTGATCTACGGCGTCGACCTCGATACGAGCCACTTCACCGGCAACTTCCCGCCGGCCGCGTCGATCGACGCGTGCGTGGCAGAAGGCGACACGCCGCCCGACAACGCCGAATGGTGCCCGATCGTCCCGGCGACGACGCTGCAGGGCAATTCGCATCACTACCTGAGCGTCGACGATGCGCGGCCCTATACGCATCTGCGCGTGAACCTGTACCCGGACGGCGGGCTCGCGCGGCTGCGCGTGTACGGGCAGCCGCAGCGCGACTGGCGCCAGGCGCCGGCAGGCGAGCTCGTCGATCTCGCGGCGATCGAGAACGGCGGCTACCTGGTGGCCGCGAACAACCAGCACTTCGGCCCGGCGTCGCAGATGCTGATGCCGGGGCGCGGCGTGAACATGGGCGACGGCTGGGAAACGCGGCGCCGCCGCGAGCCCGGCAACGACTGGGCGATCGTCGCGCTTGCGCGGCCGGGCATCATCCGGCGCGTCGAGGTCGATACCGCGTTCTTCAAGGGCAATTTCCCCGACCGCTGCTCGCTGCAGGCTGCGCATGTCACGGGCGGCACCGACGACTCGCTCGTCACGCAAGCGATGTTCTGGGCCGAACTGCTCGGCGAGCAGAAGCTGCAGATGGATCACGTCCACACGTTCGACCAGCTTGCGGCGCTCGGCCCCGTCACGCATGTGCGTTTCAACATCTTCCCGGACGGCGGCGTGTCGCGCCTGCGTCTGTGGGGCGAGCCGGCTTGAAGGAGGGCAACGGCATGAGCGGATCCCACCTGTTGCGCGTCGAGCGCCTGACCCGTGAAGCGTTCGCGCCGTTCGGCGACGTGATCGCGCTCGAAGGCGCGCGGCATTTCCCGATCAATGGCGGCACGACCGAGCGCTTCCACGATCTCGCGACGATCGACGTGTGCGCGGACGGCGGCCGCCCGCTCGTCAGCGTATTCCGCGCGCAGCCGCGGGCGCTGCCGGTCGCCATCACGCTGATGGAGCGCCATCCGCACGGCAGCCAGGCATTCATCCCGCTTGCCGCCGTGTCGCGCTACGCGATCGTCGTCGCGCCGGCCGGCGAGTTCCGGCCCGACGCGATGCGCGCGTTCCTCGCGGAAGGCTGGCAGGGCGTGAACTATGCGAAGGGCGTCTGGCACCATCCGCTGCTCGCGCTCGACGCGGTCAGCGATTTCGTGATCGTCGATCGCGGCGGCCCGCAGCCGAACTGCGACGAGATCCCGCTCGATCGCGCGTGGGCGCTCGAGTTCGAGCCGGCCTGCGCGGCCTGACGCAAGGGCAACGTCCGGCTCCGGCTGCCTGACGGCAGCCCGCGCGGGCACGTCGAAGGGATTTCGAAAGCCTGGGCCGCACGGCTCGCGCGGCGGTGCGCCGACGCAATCCCGATCCGGGTGCTATCCCGAAAAGAACACGGCCCGGGCGGCGAGATGCCGGCCGGGCCGTGCTGCGTGCGCGGAGCGTGCGAATCAGTGCTTGCGGTGCGGGCAGTTCTCGGTGGTGCAGGAACCGTACATCGCGAGCGAGTGCTCCTGGAGCTTGAAGCCGCGCTCCTTCGCGATCGCCTGCTGGCGAGTTTCGATCTCGGCGTCGAAGAATTCCTCGACGCGCCCGCAATCGAGGCACACGAGGTGGTCGTGGTGCGAGCCTTCGTTCAGCTCGAACACGGCCTTGCCGGATTCGAAGTTGCTGCGCGAGAGCAGGCCGGCCTGCTCGAACTGCGTCAGCACGCGGTAGACGGTGGCGAGCCCGATGTCGAGCTGCTCGTTGAGCAGGTTCCGGTAGACGTCTTCTGCCGTCAGATGGCGCACGGGGCTCTGCTGGAAGATCTCGAGAATCTTGAGGCGCGGTAGGGTGGCCTTTAGCCCGATATTCTTGAGATCCGTCGGATTGGTCATGGCTAGGCATCCCTAGAGTACAATGCAGGGCTTCAATGTTACCGGCTTTTCGCCGTTCCAGAAACACGCGCGGCCTGCGACGCGGGCCTGCACGGTGAGGGAAATGATTCCAGAATCTCTTTCGCACTTTCAGAGGAGCCGCATGCGGAGTGTCATCATCGCTGCCGCCGCCGTTGCCGCGCTGGCTGGTTGTTCGTCGTACGACAGCGTGACGCAGCGCATCGCGCAGAGCATCACCCCCTACCGGATCACCGTCGTGCAAGGCAACTTCGTGTCGCAGGAGAAGGCCGCGCAGCTGCAGATCGGCATGTCGCGCGAGCAGGTGCGCGCGCTGCTCGGCACCCCGCTGCTGGCCGACATGTTCCACGCCGACCGCTGGGATTACCTCTTCTACTTCAAGCGCGGCTCGACGGCAGTCGTCCAGCAGCGCGATCTCGTCGTGACGTTCTCGGGCGATCGCCTGGCGGGCTGGACGGGGGCGGACAACCTGCCTTCCGAACTCGACCTGCTGGCCGATATCGACGGCGACCGTGGCGGCAAGAAGGCGAAGGCGGCCGCAGCGGCGAAGAAGGCCGCCGAGGCTGCCGCTGCCGCGAGCGCCGCGCAAACGGCGAGCGCCCCGGCGCCGGAGGTTGCCGCCAGCCCGTCCACCGTGCCGGCGTCCGGCGCGGCGGTCGACCAGGATGCGAACGCGCAGGCTGCACGCGCGGCGAACCGCGCGACCAACCAGGTATCCGGGCAGGGTGCGGCCGGGCGTCGTTTCACGCCGTCCGCGCAGGCAGCGGCCGGCGCGCCGGTGCCGGGCGGCCAGCCGCCGGGCGCCGCGCCCGCGATCCAGCCGCAGTTCCAGTTCCATCGTCCGCCGCAGCCGAACGTGTCGAACGAGGCGTCGCCGCCGGTCGGCCCGCAAGGCTCCGACACGCTGCAGAACCAGCCGCTCACCGCGCCGGCGCAGTAAGTTCGCGTGTGGAAACAGGGCGGCATGCGCCGCCCGTCTTTAGACCTGTCGTGTAGAAAGCCATGAAGATTGCGATTGCCGGCGCATCGGGCCGAATGGGCCGGATGCTGATCGAAGCCGTTCTCAACGATTCCGACGCGCAGCTCGTCGGCGCGCTCGACCGTGCCGACTCGCCGTTCCTCGGCCAGGACGTCGGCGCGTTCCTCGGCAAGGATACCGGGGTCAAGCTGACCGCCGACCTCGACGCCGTGTTCGCGCAGGCCGACTACCTGATCGACTTCACGCGTCCGGAAGGCACGATGGCCCATATCGAGGCCGCGCTGCGCCACGACGTGAAGCTCGTGATCGGCACGACCGGCTTCACCGCCGAGCAGAAGGCCGAGTTGCAGGCCGCGGCGGGCAAGATCGGCATCGTGTTCGCGGCGAACATGAGCGTCGGCGTGAACGTCACGCTGAAGCTGCTCGAATTCGCGGCGAAGCATTTCTCGCACGGCTACGACATCGAGATCATCGAGGCGCATCACCGCCACAAGGTCGATGCGCCGTCGGGTACCGCGCTGATGATGGGCGAAGCCGTCGCCGGCGCGCTCGGCCGCTCGCTCGACGATTGCGCGGTGTACGGCCGCCACGGCGTGACGGGCGAACGCGACCCGTCGTCGATCGGCTTCGCCGCGGTGCGCGGCGGCGACATCGTCGGCGACCACACCGTGCTGTTCGCCGGGATCGGCGAGCGCATCGAGATCACGCACAAGTCGTCGAGCCGCGTGTCGTACGCGCAGGGCGCGTTGCGCGCGGTCCACTTCCTGTCGGCGCGCGGCGCCGGCCTGTTCGACATGCAGGACGTGCTCGGCCTGCGCTGACCCCACGGGGAAACTCCGATGGCGATACCCACCGGCGTTGTCCACTACCTCGAAAGCGGCGATGCGATCACGCACGCCGTCGCCTATGTGCTGCTGGCGATGTCCGTCGCCAGCTGGTGCTTCCTCCTCACGAAAGCCTGGCTGCTGGTCCGTGCGAAGCGGCAGGGGCCACGCGCGCTCGCCGCGTTCTGGCGCGCGCCGTCGCTCGACGCGGGCATTGCCGCGCTCGCCGGCGCCGATCGCGAGCGCGTGTTCGTGCCGCTCGCCGAAGCCGCGCGCGATGCGGCCGACGACCACGACCCGGCCGCACTGGCCGCGCGCGTCGAGCGCAGCGAGCGCGTGCTGCGTGCGTTGCGGCACGCGATGCTGCGCTCGCAGCGGCGTCTCGAATTCGGCCAGGTGCTGCTCGCGTCGATCGGCAGCACCGCACCGTTCGTCGGGCTGCTCGGCACTGTGTGGGGCATCTACCACGCGCTCGGCAGCATCGCCGCGAGCGGGCAGGCGCAGATCGAGAACGTCGCGGGGCCGGTCGGCGAGGCGCTGATCATGACCGCGTTCGGGCTCGTCGTTGCAATTCCCGCGGTGCTGGCCTACAACATCCTCGGGCGGCTCGTGCGTCAGCTCGCCGAGGAGCTCGACGGCTTCGCGCGCGACCTGCACGTGTTCGTGTGCGCGCAGGAAGCCTGACGCGCCCATTCCGGAGGAGCGACCATGGCATTCGGCGGACTCGAGCACCACAAGACGTCCGCGCCGATGGCGGAGATCAACATGACACCGCTGATCGACGTGATGCTGGTGCTGCTCGTCATCTTCATCATCACCGCGCCGCTGATGACGCACGCGATCCGGCTCGACCTGCCGAAGGTGGCGGCCAGCGTCGCGCGGGACACGCCGCAATCCGTGACATTGTCGATCGACGATGCGGGCAAGCTGTACTGGGACGACACGCCCGTGGCGCTCGACGCGCTGCCCGCGCGCTTTCGCGCCGCCGCCGCGGGTGGTGCGCCGCCCGAGCTGCGGCTGCGCGCGTCGCGCGCGACCCGCTACGACACGATCGCGCAGGTGATGGGCGCCGCGCAGGCCGCCGGCCTCACGCGGATCGGTTTCGTGACCGACGTGCCGCCGCAGGCGGGCGGTTCCGCGGCAGCGCCTGCCGTGCCGGCCAACCGCTGAGCGGATCCGGCGGGCCCATCCCTGCCGCGGGATCGGGCCGCACGCCGCAAGACCGGTCGAATGGGCCGGCGCGGGCGGTATAATCAACGTTTTTCCCGGTTGGCAGGCTTTTTTCAGGTAACCCGGAATTTTCCAGGCTACCCGGGCATGCCGCGGGTTACCCGGAAAATTCCCGGAAACCGTGAACAGGTCCGGCAACAGCGAACCTGCCAGTCCGCCGGGCCAGCACGACTTTCGATCCACATCCGCGCGCGAGCCGTCGCGCCGCTTAAAGCCTAGTCCGAACCACACCATGCACGAGAGATACGTACCCGCCGACGTCGAAGCCGCCGCCCAGGGCGACTGGCGCGCAGCCGATGCCTACAAGACGCAGGAAGATTCGCAGAAGCCGAAGTTCTACTGCGTGTCGATGCTGCCGTACCCGTCCGGCAAGCTGCACATGGGTCACGTGCGGAACTACACGATCAACGACGTGATGTACCGCTATCTGCGGATGAACGGCTACAACACGCTGATGCCGATGGGCTGGGACGCGTTCGGGATGCCGGCCGAGAACGCCGCGATGGCGAACGGCGTGCCGCCCGCGAAGTGGACGTACGACAACATCGACTACATGAAGGGCCAGATGCAGTCGATGGGCCTCGCGATCGACTGGTCGCGCGAAATCGCGACGTGCAAGCCCGACTACTACAAGTGGAACCAGTGGCTGTTCCTGAAGATGCTCGAGAAGGGTATCGCGTACAAGAAGACGGGCACCGTTAACTGGGATCCGGTCGACCAGACCGTGCTCGCGAACGAGCAGGTGATCGACGGCCGCGGCTGGCGTTCGGGCGCGCTCGTCGAGAAGCGCGAGATCCCGATGTACTACCTGCGCATCACGCAGTACGCGGATGAGCTGCTGAACGACCTCGACGGCCTCGGCTGGCCCGAGCGCGTGAAGATCATGCAGCAGAACTGGATCGGCAAGAGCTTCGGCGTGAACTTCGGCTTCCCGTACGAACTCGACGGCGAGCAGAAGCTGCTGCGCGTGTTCACGACGCGTGCCGACACGATCATGGGCGTCACGTTCTGCGCGATCGCGGCCGAGCATCCGCTCGCCACGCGCCTCGCACAGGACAAGCCCGAGCTGCTCGCGTTCATCGACGAATGCAAGCGCGGCGGTGTCGCCGAGGCGGATGTCGCGACGATGGAGAAGAAGGGCGTCGCGACGGGCTTCTCGGTCAAGCATCCGCTGACCGGCGAGCCGGTCGAGGTGTGGATCGGCAACTACGTGCTGATGAGCTATGGCGAAGGCGCGGTGATGGGCGTGCCGGGCCATGACGAGCGCGATTTCGCGTTCGCGAAGAAATACGACCTGCCGATCAAGCAGGTGATCTCGGCCGAAGGCCAGCAGTACTCGCTCGACGCATGGCAGGAGTGGTACGGCGACAAGGAAACCGCGGTCTGCGTGAACAGCGGCAAGTACGACGGCCTGCACTACGCGGAAGCCGTCGACGCGGTCGCGGCCGACCTGAACGCCGGCGGCTTCGGCGACAAGCAGGTCACGTGGCGCCTGCGCGACTGGGGCGTATCGCGCCAGCGCTACTGGGGCACGCCGATCCCGATCATCCACTGCCCGTCGTGCGGCGACGTGCCGGTGCCCGAGCAGGATCTGCCCGTCGTGCTGCCGGAAGACCTCGTGCCGGACGGCTCGGGCAACCCGCTCGCGAAGTCGGAAGCGTTCCTGAACTGCGCGTGCCCGAAGTGCGGCGCGGCCGCGAAGCGCGAAACCGACACGATGGACACCTTCGTCGATTCGTCGTGGTACTTCTCGCGCTACACGGCGCCGGACGCCGAGACGATGGTCGACGCGCGCACCGACTACTGGATGCCGATGGATCAGTACATCGGCGGCATCGAGCACGCGATCCTGCACCTGCTGTATTCGCGCTTCTGGACCAAGGTGATGCGCGACCTCGGCCTCGTGAAGTTCGGCGAGCCGGCGAAGAACCTGCTCACGCAGGGGATGGTGCTGAACGAGACGTTCTACCGTGAAGATGCTTCCGGCAAGAAGACCTGGTACAACCCGCTCGACGTGACGGTCACGCACGACGACAAGGGCCGCCCGGTCGGCGCGACGCTGAACACGGACGGCCAGCCGGTCGTGCTCGGCGGCATCGAGAAGATGTCGAAGTCGAAGAACAACGGCGTCGATCCGCAGCTGTTGATCGACCAGTACGGCGCCGATACCGCGCGCCTGTTCACGATGTTCGCCGCGCCGCCCGAGCAGCAGCTCGAGTGGTCGGGGGCGGGCGTCGAGGGCGCGAGCCGCTTCCTGCGCCGCGTGTGGAGCTTCGGCGCCACGAACCGCGAAGCGCTCGCCGCGCGCGCGGGCTTCGATGCGGCCGCGCTCGGCGAAGCCGACAAGGCGCTGCGCCGCGAGATCTACAGCGTGCTGAAGCAGGCCGATTTCGACTACCAGCGCCTGCAGTACAACACGGTCGTGTCGGCAGCAATGAAGATGCTGAACGCAATCGACGGCGCGAAGGGCGCGACGCCCGGCGTGCTGCGTGAAACGTACGGCGTGCTGCTGCGCGTGCTGTACCCGGTCGTGCCGCACGTCACGTTCGAGCTGTGGAAGGCGCTGGGCTATGCGGACGAATTCGGCCCGCTGCTCGACGCACCGTGGCCGAAGGTCGACGAGGCCGCGCTCGAGCAGGCCGAGATCGAACTCGTGCTGCAGGTGAACGGCAAGGTGCGCGGCGCGCTGAAGGTGGCGAAGGACGCGAGCCGCGAGGCGATCGAAGCCGCGGCGGTGGCCGACGACGCGTTCGCGAAGTTCAGCGACGGCAAGCCGGCGAAGAAGATCGTCGTCGTGCCGGGCCGCCTCGTGAACATCGTCGTCTGACGGCCGCTGGCCGTCGGACGTACCCAGAAGGAGCGAAGGTGATCCGCAGATCGTTTTTGATGCTCGCCGTCGGCAGCGCGGTTGCGCTGTCGGCATGCGGCTTCCAGTTGCGCGGCCAGCAGGACTACGCGTTCAAGCACCTGCTGATCGCCGGCGCGCCGCCGCCCGTCGAGGCGCGCCTCGTGCGCCTCGTCGAAGCCGGCAGCGACACGAAGATCGTCCATTCGGCGGGCGACGCCGATGCCGTGCTGACCATGTCGGAATCGCGTGGCCTGAATACGCTGACGCTCAACAAGTACGGCTCGGCACAGGAATACGCGCTTTTTTACACGCTGCGCTACCAACTGACGAGCAAGGACGGCACCGTGCTGATTCCGATGAGTGCGATCGCGCTGAACCGCGCGATGACGTACAGCGATCAGTACACGAACGCGAAGGCGCAGGAATCGGAACTCCTGTACGGCGACATGCAGAACGACGCGGTTGACCAGCTGATGCGGCGTCTTGCGATCGTCCACTCGCTGACGCCGGCGCCGGAGGATGTGGTGCCGGGCGTCTCGCCGCGCGCGCCGCTGCCGCCGCCACCGCTCTGATCGACGGCACACGCAACGATGCAACTGCGACTTGATGCGCTGGAGCCGCACCTCGCGAAGGGGTTGGCCGGGCTCTATACCGTCTACGGCGACGAGCCGCTGCTCGCGCAGGAAGCGTGCGACCGCATTCGTGCGGCCGCACGCGCGGCCGGCTTCACCGAACGTTCGGTGCATACGGTCGAGCGCGGCTTCGACTGGAGCGTGCTGCTCGGCGCCACCCAGGCGATGTCGCTGTTCGGCGAGCGCCAGCTGATCGAGCTGCGCATTCCGTCGGGCAAGCCCGGCAAGGAAGGCGCCGATGCGCTGAAGACGCTCGCGGCCACGCCGAACCCCGACGCGCTGATGCTCGTCACGTTGCCGCGCCTCGACGCGGCCACGCAGAAATCCGCGTGGTTTACCGCGCTGCAGAACGGCGGCGTCGCGCTGAAGATCGATCCGGTCGACCGCGCGCAGCTGCCGAACTGGATCGGCCAACGTCTTGCCATGCAGGGCCAGCGTGCCGCGCCCGGCGAGGACGGGCGGCGCGCGCTGCAATTCATCGCCGAGCGCGTCGAAGGCAACCTGCTCGCCGCGCACCAGGAAATCCAGAAGCTCGGGCTGCTGTATCCGCAGGGCGCGCTGTCGTTCGAGCAGGTGCACGATGCGGTGCTGAACGTCGCGCGTTACGACGTCTTCAAGCTGAACGAAGCGATGCTCGCCGGCGACGCCGCGCGGCTTGCGCGGATGATCGACGGGCTGAAGGGCGAGGGCGAGGCGATCGTGCTCGTGATGTGGGCCGTCGTCGAGGAGTTGCGCACGCTGCTGCGGATCAAGCGTGGCACGACGGCCGGCAAGCCGCTCGCGACGCTGCTGCGCGAGAACCGCGTGTGGGGGCCGCGCGAGCGGCTGATCGGCCCCGCGCTGAACCGCGTGTCGGAAGCCGTGCTCGAGAAGGCGCTCGCGTTTGCCGCGAAGCTCGACCGGCAGGTCAAGGGGCTCACGGCCGTCGCGCCGGGCCGCCGCACGCAGGATGAACCGCCGCCCGATCCGTGGGACGGGCTGTTCCAGCTCGCGATGACGGTGGCCGGTGCCCGCGGCGAGCGACCGCCGACCGCGGGCCACGTGCGACGCTAAGTCCCGTTCGGGCCTTCAGCGCGTGCTGCGCAACCCGCTTACAATGTTTTGATCGCTGGCGCGGCCCTCCGGCCGCCGCCGCTCACGGTTCCCCACGAATTCATGCCGCCCAGCGCGGCGCGCTTCTCGAGTCACACGATGGATATCGATCAGTACATGACCGACCTGGGCCGTCGCGCCCGGCACGCTTCCCGCGCGATGGCGCGCGCCAGCACGGCCGCGAAGAACGCGGCGCTCGACGCCGTGGCGCGCGCGATCGAACGCGACGCGCAGGCGCTGAAGGATGCGAATGCACGCGACGTCGCCCGTGCCCGTGAAAAGGGGCTCGATGCGGCGTTCGTCGATCGCCTGACGCTGTCGGACAAGGCGCTGAAGACGATGGTCGAAGGCTTGCGCCAGGTGGCGTCGCTGGCCGATCCGATCGGCGAGATCGGCAACCTCAAGTACCGCCCGAGCGGCATCCAGGTCGGGCAGATGCGTGTGCCGCTCGGCGTGATCGGCATCATCTACGAATCGCGCCCGAACGTGACGATCGACGCGGCTGCGCTGTGCCTGAAGTCGGGCAATGCAACGATCCTGCGCGGCGGCTCCGAAGCGCTCGAATCGAATGCGGCGCTCGCGAAGCTGATCGGCGAGGGGCTCGAAGCAGCCGGCTTGCCGCAGGATGCGGTGCAGGTCGTCGCGACGGCCGATCGCGCGGCGGTCGGCAAGCTGATCACGATGACAGAATACGTCGACGTGATCGTGCCGCGCGGCGGCAAGAGCCTGATCGAGCGCCTGATCAACGAGGCGCGCGTGCCGATGATCAAGCACCTCGACGGCATCTGCCACGTGTACGTCGACGATCGCGCCGATCTCGACAAGGCGCTGACCGTCTGCGACAACGCGAAGACGCACCGCTACGGCACCTGCAACACGATGGAGACGCTGCTCGTTTCGAGCGGTGTCGCGGCGAAGCTGCTGCCGCCGCTCGGCAAGCTGTATCGCGACAAGCAGGTCGAACTGCGCGTCGATGCGGCCGCGCGCACGGTGCTCGCCGATGCGGGCGTCGGCCCGCTCGTCGATGCCACCGAGGAAGACTGGCACACCGAATATCTCGCGCCGGTGCTCGCGATCAAGGTCGTCGACGGCCTCGACGCCGCGATCGAGCACATCAACCATTACGGCTCGCACCACACGGATGCGATCGTCACCGAGGATCACGACCGCGCGATGCGGTTCCTGCGCGAGGTCGATTCGGCGAGCGTGATGGTCAACGCGTCGACGCGCTTTGCCGACGGCTTCGAATTCGGCCTGGGCGCGGAAATCGGCATTTCGAACGACAAGCTGCACGCACGCGGCCCCGTCGGCCTGGAAGGGCTGACGTCGCTGAAGTACGTCGTGCTCGGGCACGGCGAAGGCCGCCAGTAACCAGCGAGGCGCACAACCGATGGCAATGCTCTGGGTCAAGACGTTCCATATCGTTCTGATCGCCGCGTGGTTCGCGGGGCTGTTCTACCTGCCGCGCATCTACGTGAACCTGGCCATGGAAACCGATCCGGCTGCGGTGCGGCGCCTGCTGCTGATGGCACGCAAGCTGTTCCGCTTCATGACGATGATCGCGGTGCCGGCGCTGGCCTGCGGGTTGTGGCTCTGGCTGTCGATCGGCATCGGGCAGGGGCAGGGCTGGATCCACGCGAAGGTGACGGTCGTACTGCTGCTGATCATCTATCACGCGTATTGCGGGCATCTGCTGAAGGTGTTCGAGCGCGGCGAGAACCGGCGCACCGACAAGTGGTACCGCGTGTTCAACGAGCTGCCGGTGCTCGGCATGCTCGCGGCGGTCGCGCTGGTCGTGATCAAGCCGTTCTGAGCGGCATGGCCGGCGAGGTTGCCGGCGCTGCCTGATGCGCAACGGCGCCCCGCGGGGCGCCGTTGGTCGTTTACGCGCGTGTGGTCGGCGCGGCGCCTGCTCAATCCTTCGCGCCGTCGTCGATCCGGCGGCGCGTGATCGCCTCCTTCGCGCGGCCGACGCGTTCCATCAGCGCGGGGCCGCGCGACAGCGCGACGCCGACCGCGAGGATGTCGCCGATCGCGAGATGCGACATCCGCGACGTCATCGGCGAGAACACGTCCGTTTCCTCCGCAACGTTCGACGCAAGACTCACCGTCGCGAGCTTCGCGAGCGGCGAATGGCTCTGCGTGATCGCGACGACCTTCGCGCCGCACGCGAGCGCGGAGCGCGCGGCGTCGACGATGTCGCGCGTGCGGCCGGTGTTCGAGATCGCGACGACGACGTCGTGCGGCCCGAGCAGCGCCGACGACATCGAGAACGTGTGCGGATCCGAATACGCGACGCTCGGCACGCCGAGCCGGAAGAACTTGTGCTGGATGTCCTGCGCGGCGATGCCCGAGCCGCCGGCGCCGTAGAACTCGATCCGCGATGCGTTCGACAGCAGCGTGATCGCCTCGGCGACGCTGCCCGCGGACAGGCTGTTGCGCACCTCGATCAGTGCGCCGATCGTGCGGTCGAACACCTTGCCGATGATGCCGGGCGCGGGTTCGTCGGGCTCGACGTCGCGATAGACCGACGACACGCCCGGTGCGACGCTCTGCGCGAGCCGGATCTTGAACTCGCGAAAGCCGCTGCAGCCGAGCGCCTGGCAGAAGCGCGCGATCGTCGGCTGGCTGACGCCCGCGCGCGTCGACAGCTCGGTCATCGCGAGGTCGAGCACCTCGCGTGGCGCGGCGAGGATGTAGTCGGCGAGCTTGCGCTCGGACGGGCGCAACTCGGCGCGGATCGCTTCAATGCGGGGCAGCATGGGACGGCAGGCAGAAATCGGGTTCGGATGAGCGAGTGTATCGCAATCGAATTGTAGAAAATCTACATGAAAATGCTAGCGCCGGCGTGATGCTTTCGTTGAGATGGGTTAGGGTTTTCACTAGGTATCGCCATACTGGTAGCGGGAATAAGGGTTGCGGGGCGATGAATCTGCATTGCGTGCATGTAGTTTTTCTACTAGACTGACTTCGTTCTGTCGACGTGTTCGACCGTCCCCACGATTCCAACGCCGGTGTCGGCCGGCATACAGGAGCGCCCAGCATGACGTCGCTGCACCCCACCCTGGCGAAGGTCACCGAACGCGTGATCGCCCGCAGCCAATCGACCCGTTCCGCCTATCTGCAGCGCATCGACGGCGCGCAGGGCAAGTTCCCGGCACGCGGCGCGCTGTCGTGCGCGAACCTCGCGCACGGCTTCGCGGGCCTCGAGGGCAACGACAAGTTTTCGATCAAGGCGATCCGCGAGCCGAACATCGGCATCGTGTCCTCGTACAACGAGATGTTGTCCGCGCACGCGCCGTACAAGGATTTCCCCGACATCATCAAGGCGGCCGCGCGCGAGAACGGCGGTGTCGCGCAGTTCGCGGGCGGCGTGCCGGCGATGTGCGACGGCGTCACGCAGGGCAACCCGGGGATGGAGCTGTCGCTGTTCTCGCGCGAGGCGATCGCGATGGGCACGGCGATCGCGCTCACGCACAACATGTTCGACGCGGCGCTCTGCCTCGGCATCTGCGACAAGATCGTGCCGGGCCTGTTGATCGGCGCGCTGCAGTTCGGCCACCTGCCGACGATCTTCGTGCCGGCCGGGCCGATGACGAGCGGCCTGTCGAACGACGACAAGGCGAAGATCCGCCAGCAGTTCGCGACCGGCCAGGTTGGCCGCGACGCGCTGCTCGAAGCTGAATCGGCCGCCTATCACGGCCACGGCACCTGCACGTTCTACGGCACCGCGAACAGCAACCAGATGCTGATGGAGCTGATGGGGCTGCACCTGCCGGGCTCGGCATTCGTCCACCCGCACACGCCGCTGCGCACCGCGCTCACCGCCGAGGCCGCGCGCCGCGTGCTCGACCTGACCGTCGAGCGTGGCCACTACACGCCGATCGGCCACGTGATCGACGAGAAGGCGATCGTCAACGGGATCGTCGCGCTGCTCGCGACCGGTGGCTCGACCAACCACACGCTGCACCTCGTCGCGATTGCGCGCGCGGCCGGCATCCTGATCGACTGGAACGATTTCGACGAACTGTCGGCCGTCGTGCCCCTGCTCGCGAAGATCTACCCGAACGGCAAGGCCGACGTGAACCACTTCCACGCGGCCGGCGGGGTTGCCTTCCTGGTGCGTAACCTGCTCGAAGGCGGGCTGCTGCACGAAGACGTGACCACGGTCGCCGGCCGTGGCCTGTCGCACTACACGAAGGAGCCGAAGCTGATCGACGGCAAGCTCACGTGGGTCGACGGCGCGGCCGAGAGCCACGATACCAAGGTGCTGCGCGGCATCCGCGACCCGTTCCAGCCGGACGGCGGCCTGCGCCTGATGCAGGGCCGCCTCGGCCGCGGCGTGATCAAGATTTCGGCGGTCGCGCCCGAGCACCGTAAGGTGACGGCGCCCGCGATCGTGTTCGATTCGCAGGAAGCCGTGCAGGAAGCGTTCGATCGCGGCGAGTTGAAGCGCGACTTCGTCGCGGTCGTGCGCTTCCAGGGCGCGCGTGCGAACGGGATGCCCGAGCTGCACCGTTTGACGCCGCTGCTCGGCGTGCTGCAGGATCAGGGCTTCCACGTCGCGCTGGTCACCGACGGCCGCATGTCGGGCGCGTCGGGCAAGGTGCCGGCCGTGATCCACGTATCGCCGGAAGCGCTGCTGGCCGGCCCGCTCGGCAAGGTGAAGACGGGCGACACGCTCGTGATCGACGCGGAAGCCGGCGTGCTCGACATCGAGGTCGATGCCGCCGAGTGGCAGGCGCGCCCGGTTGCGCAGCCGCTGCACCAGGCCGAGAACGAGGTCGGTTTCGGGCGTGAACTGTTCGGCGTGTTCCGCGCGGCCGCCGCGCCGGCCGAGCAGGGCGCATCGGTGTTCGGCACGCTGGTCGGCGAAACGGCCGCCCACGTCGCCGCATGAATTTCAAGGAGCCAAACCAATGAAGACGATTGCTGAAATCGTGAAGCTGGGCCCGGTCATCCCGGTGCTCGCATTCGACTCGGTCGAGCAGGGTGAACACGTGTCGCGCGCGTTGCACGCGGGCGGTGTGAAGGTGCTCGAGATCACGCTGCGCACGCCGGCCGGCCTGGAGGCGATCCAGCGCGCGAGCCAGCTCGCGGACGACATCGTCGTCGGCGTCGGCACGATCACGAAGCCCGAGCATTGCGAGCAGGCGAAGCGCGCCGGCGCGAAGTTCGGCGTGTCGCCGGGGCTGACCAAGGAACTGCACCTCGCATCGCTCGACGCGGGCCTGCCGCTGCTGCCGGGCGTGATGACGCCGAGCGACATCATCCAGGCGCTCGAATTCGGCTACGAGATCGTGAAGTTCTTCCCCGCGCAGCAGGCCGGCGGCGTGCCGATGCTGCAGGCGTTTCACGGCCCGTTCCCGGCGCTGAAATTCTGCCCGACCGGCGGCATCACGGTCGACACCGCGCCGAATTTCCTGAAACTGCCGAACGTCGTGTGCGTCGGCGGTTCGTGGCTTACGCCGAAAGCTGCGCTCGCCGCGCAGGACTGGGCTGAAGTCACGCGTCTCGCGCAAGCCGCGAGCCAGCTCCCCCGTTAAGACTTGTACGAAATGACGGTATAACCCTCGGATGACGAGCGCTTAGTGCTTGTTTTACCGAGGGTTTTTGCTGATGGAACCGGTTCTATCCGCGGGCCGCAAAGATCAGTAAAATTCAGCGTCCTGACGGGGTGGGTACCCCCCGTGTTCCGGAGACCTGCATAGCCGGGCATACTCGCAACAACTCGCCCGGTTCGAACAATTCTAGGAGGAGTGCCACATGGGGGCTGTCCAAGGCAGCATGCTGCTCGTATTCACGCTGATCGCGATTGCCGCGCTGATCCTGATGATCGCGCGCTTCAAGATCTACCCGTTCCTGGTGCTGATCATCGTTTCGCTCGGCCTCGGCCTCGTCGTCGGCATGCCGATGGACAAGATCGTCAAGTCGTTCGAGGCGGGCACCGGCGGCACGCTCGGCCACATCGCGATCGTCGTCGGCCTCGGCACGATGCTCGGCAAGATGATGGCCGAATCGGGCGGCGCCGAACGGATCGCGACCACGCTGATCGACTGGTTCGGTGAAAAGAACATCCACTGGGCGATGATGTTCGTCGCGATCATCGTCGGCCTGCCGGTGTTCTTCGAAGTCGGCTTCGTGCTGCTGATCCCGATCGCGTTCAACGTCGCGAAGCGCACCGGCAAGTCGCTGCTCGTCGTCGGCCTGCCGATGGTGGCCGGCCTGTCCGTCGTGCACGGCCTGATCCCGCCGCACCCGGCCGCACTGCTGGCCGTCCAGCAATACGGCGCCGACATCGGCAAGACGATCGCGTTTGGCCTGATCGTCGGCGTGCCGACCGCGATCATCGCGGGCCCGCTGTTCGCGCTGACGATCTCGAAGTTCGTGAAGCTGCCGGAGAACAATCCGCTCGCCGCGCAGTTCGTCGATACGCACACGGACGGCCGCAAGCGCGAACTGCCGAGCTTCGGCATCACGCTGTTCACGATCCTGCTGCCCGTCGTGCTGATGCTCGTCGGCAGCTGGGCCGACCTGCTGTTCGCACCGAAGTCGCTGCCGAACAACCTGCTGCGCTTTGCCGGCAACTCGGACGTCGCGCTGCTGATCGCCGTGCTGGTGAGCTTCTTCACATTCGGCAAGCTGCAGGGCTTCAACCGCGACCAGATCCAGAAGTTCTGCGGCGAGTGTCTCGCACCGATCGCCGGCATCACGCTGATCGTCGGCGCGGGTGGCGGCTTCGGCGGCGTCCTGCGCGACAGCGGGATCTCGCAGCAGATCGTCGAGACCGCGAAGCACGCACACCTGTCGCCGCTGCTGCTCGGCTGGTTCGTCGCGGCGCTGATGCGTCTCGCGACGGGTTCGGCGACGGTCGCGATGACGACGGCCTGCGGCATCGTCGCGCCGATCGCGGCGGCGTCCGGTGCGGCGGTCAGCCCGGAGCTGCTGGTGCTCGCCACGGGCTCGGGCTCGCTGATCTTCTCGCACGTGAACGACGGCGGTTTCTGGCTGATCAAGGAATACTTCGGGATGACGGTCGGTCAGACGTTCAAGACCTGGTCGTTGCTCGAAACGATCATCTCGGTGCTCGGCCTCGGCTTTACACTGCTGCTGAGCATGGTTCTGTAACAAGGGGTAGTCAATGATTCTGATCGCAATGGGCGTGTCGGGCGCGGGCAAGTCGCGAATCGGCGAAATGCTGGCGGAACGCCTGTCGTGCAGCTATACCGATGGCGACGCGTTTCACAGCGCGGCGAACAAGGAAAAGATGCACCACGGCATTCCGCTGACCGACGACGACCGCTGGCCGTGGCTGCGCACGATCCGCGAGGCCATCGAGGAGAAACAGCGCGCGGGCGAGACGGCCGTGTTCACGTGCTCGTCGCTGAAGCGGTCGTACCGCGACGTGCTGCGCGGCACCGACACCGACGTGCGGTTCGTGTATCTGAAGGGTTCGTTCGAGGTGTTGCACGAGCGCCTGAAGAGCCGCACCGGCCATTTCTTCGATCCGTCGCTGCTGAAGAGCCAGCTCGACACGCTCGAGGAGCCGGGCCCGGACGAAGCGATCGAGGTCAGCATCGAGCTGACGCCCGAACAGATCGTCGATCAGGTCATGCTGAAGATCGGCAGCGCGCAGCAGCACTGAGCGCGGTTCGCGGCAATCGTCATGAAAAAGGCGCCTTTCGGGGCGTCTTTTTCATTGGCGGCCTGGGACCTGCGGCCTGGGACCTGCGGCCTGGGACCTGCGGCCTGGGACCTGCGGCCTGGGACCTGCGGGCCGCAGGCGGGTCAGGCCGCGCGTGCCTGCTTCGCGATGCCGTCGAGCAGCACGTCGAGCATCGTGTCGTGCACGGCCGCCGGATCGAGCTGCGCATAGAGCGGGGCGGCCGCCTTGACGAGCGGATGCGCGGCGTCGGACAGCGCTTCCATCTCCGCGAGCTCGACGTCGTTCGCGGCGCGCGTGAGGCCGCCGGCTTCGGCGGCGGCCAGCCCGATCACGCTCGCATACCAGCCGACGCACACCGACGGCAGCGCCGCGCGCGGGATGCCGGCGTCGGCCAGCGCACGATGCACGGCCTCGATGTGCGCGAGATCGGCCGGCCCGGTACTCATGTGCCGCTGCAGCAGCGCGAACGCGGCCGGGTAGCGCAGCGCGAGTGCGCGGTACTGGCGCGCGAGGTCGCGCAGCCGTTCGCGCCACGGCAGTGCGGCGTCGACCGGTACGAGCGAGCGCGACAGCGCGTTCGCGATCGCTCGGCTCAGGCCTTCCTTCGACTTGAAGTGATACAGCACGCTCATCGGATCGCAGCCGACCGACTGCGCGAGCTTGCGCACGCTGAATGCGGCTTCGCCGACGTCTTCGAGCAACGCGAGCGCGGCCGCGACGATCGCGTCCTTGTCGAGGCCGCGCGGGCCCTGGGCGGGTTTGTCTTTCATCGATGCGGGCCGGCATGCCGGTGCGGCACCGGCTGTAAACTTGACGAAAGTTTATTCTACACTGTAGAATTATTTCTGCGGTGTAGAAATTGGGTGTCCCGGCACCTTTCAATACGTGCTTTCGCACAGTCCGGGATCCAGGCGGCACGAGCGTGTCCGCCGTCAACACGGGCCATCGCGCCCCGTTTCTCGTTGACACCCATGTGGAACCGGCTGCCCCACCCGCGAAGCCAGAAGGCTCTTCGACAGGCGGCCCAAGACCATGCAAGTGCAATCATGACTTTCAACCATCAACCCCTGATCCAGGGCGAATCGCGTTTCGAACAAACGCAACTGAATATCGAAAAAGACAACTGGAACTGGTGCGACCCGGCCCGCTACGACGGCGAGCGCCCGGCGAACTGGTACGAGGCGTCGCTGTCGCGCCACGCGAACAGCGCGCCGCTCACGCACGATGCCGTATGCGACGTGCTCGTGATCGGCGCGGGCCTCCTCGGCGCGTCGGCCGCGCTGCATCTCGCGGAAGCGGGCGTCGACACGATCCTCGTCGACAAGCACCACGTCGGCTCGGCCGCATCGGGCCGCAACGGCGGGCAGCTCACGCCCGGCCTCGCGCGCTGGGAAGCCGCCGACATGATCGACCACCTGTCGCACGACGATGCGAAGCGGCTGTGGCGCTTCGCGTCGACCGAATCGATGGACCTGATCGATGCGATCGGCGCGCGCTACGCGCTCGAGCTCGACCGCAAGCGCGGCCACGTGACGGCCGCGGTCCACCCGGGCCACATGAGCGCGCTGCTCGACGGCGCGGATGCGCGCCGCCATCTCGGCGATGCGGGCGTGACGCTCGTCGGCCGCCATCAGCTGCATGACGAATACGTGCGCTCGGGGCTCTACCACGGCGCGGCGATCGACGCGATCGGCGGTCAGATCCATCCGCTCGCGCTGGTGCGCGGCCTCGTGCACGGCTTCCGGCTGAACGGCGGCGCGCTGTTCGAGGGCACCGAGGTGCTCGAACTCGACGAGACGCCGGAGGGTGTCGTCGCGACGACGCCGGGCGGCACGATCACCGCACGCAAGGGCGTCGTGCTCGCGCTGCACAACACGACGTTCCGGCTGCTCGACGACGGCGCCGCGACGACCGTGCCGTTTTTCACCTACGTGAGCGTGACGGCGCCGCTCGACGTCGACGTTACGACCTTGATGCCGGCCGGCATGCCCGTGTACGACACGCAGTTCCAGATCGACTACTACCGGCCGGTACGCGGCAACCGCCTGCTGTTCGGCGGGCAGGGCACCGGCACGTGCTGGGCGCAGCCGGACGTGAACGCGTATCTGCTGACGCGGTTGAACACGGTGTTTCCGCAGCACGACGGCCAGTTCGCGCTCGACTACTGCTGGAGCGGCGTCAGCGACTTCACGCTGAACGGCGCGACCGACAGCCGCAAGACCGACGGCCGCGTGCCGATGTACATGGTGCAGGGCTGGAGCGGCCACGGCGTCGCGCAGACGGTACGGATCGGCAAGGCGATCTGCGACGATTTCGTTGGCCGCAACGACGACTTCTCGATGCTGACCGGGATCGACCATCGCGCGATTCCGCTCGGCCGCCAGTTGTCGCCGATCGCGATCCCGGCCGCGAAGGCGGCGATGAGCGTGATGAGCGCGCTCAATCCGGGCAAGATGATCTCGTTCTGATCGGCCGCACAGCAAAAAGCCCGATGCGATTGCTCGCATCGGGCTTTTTTATTTGCGGAGACGGTAGCGCTTACGCGATCCGCTTCGCCAGTTCAACGGCCTTGCCGATGTACGACGCCGGGGTCATCGCGAGCAGAAGATCCTTCGCGTCTTGCGGGATCGCGAGCGTGCCGACGAATTCCTGCAGCGCTTCGCGCGTGATGCCCTTGCCGCGCGTCAGTTCCTTCAGCTGCTCGTACGGGTTCTCGATGCCGTAGCGGCGCATCACCGTCTGCACCGGCTCGGCGAGCACTTCCCAGCAGTTGTCGAGATCTTCGTTCAGGCGTGCCGGGTTCACTTCGAGCTTGTCGAGGCCGCGGATCAGCGAGTCGTACGCGAGCAGCGAGTAGCCGAGCGCGACGCCCATGTTGCGCAGCACCGTCGAGTCGGTCAGGTCGCGCTGCCAGCGCGACACCGGCAGCTTGTCGGCGAGGTGGCGCAGCGTCGCGTTCGCGAGGCCGAGGTTGCCTTCCGAGTTCTCGAAGTCGATCGGGTTGACCTTGTGCGGCATCGTCGACGAGCCGATTTCACCGGCCTTCGTCTTCTGCTTGAAGTAGCCGACCGAGATGTAGCCCCACACGTCGCGGTCGAGGTCGAGCAGGATCGTGTTCGCGCGCGCCACGGCGTCGAACAGCTCGGCCATGTAGTCGTGCGGTTCGATCTGGATCGTGTACGGGTTGAACGTGAGCTTCAGGCGGTTTTCGATCACGTCGCGCGAGAACGCTTCCCAGTCGAATTCCGGATACGCGGAGAGATGCGCGTTGAAGTTGCCGACCGCGCCGTTCATCTTGCCGAGGATCTCGACCTTCTCGATGCGCGTGATCGCACGGGCGAGGCGGGCCGCGACGTTCGCGAGTTCCTTGCCGAGCGTCGTCGGGCTGGCCGGCTGGCCGTGCGTGCGCGACAGCATCGGCTGCTCGGCGTGCGCGTGCGCGAGTGCGACGAGGCGCTGGTAGACGGTGCGCAGCGCCGGCAGGATCACGTGCTCGCGCGCGCCGGCGAGCATCATGCCGTGCGACGTGTTGTTGATGTCTTCCGACGTGCACGCGAAGTGGATGAATTCGCTGGCCTTTTCGAGTTCTTCCTGGCCCTTCACCGATTCCTTCAGCCAGTATTCGACGGCCTTCACGTCGTGGTTCGTCACGCGCTCGATGTCCTTGATGCGGGCGGCGTCATGCGCGGTGAAGCGCTCGGCGAGCTGCAGCAGGAACTGTTCGGACGCATCGGAGAAGCGCGGGACTTCCGCGAAGCCGGCGCGCGACAGCGCGATCAGCCAGTGCACCTCGACGGTGACGCGGTGGCGCATGAAGGCAGCTTCGGAGAGCCAGTCGCGCAGTGCTTCGGTCTTGCTGGCGTAGCGGCCGTCGATGGGCGAAAGCGCGGTGAGGGCGAAAAGCGTATCGGGACGAGTGTCGGACATGATCGGGCGGGCCTTGGGGCCGGGTCGAGCGAGGGGAAGGAGAATCCGGCATTTTACCATCGGCGCGGGACGATCCCGGTCGCGCGCGGCCCGCGGGCGTCTCCGCGTGCGAACACCGCGCCGGCGCCCGTGCGCGGCGGGGCGCCGGGCCGTTCGCCGCGCCGCCGGCCGGAGCCGCCCGCCGGTAGAATGCAGGCTTCTTCCCGACCGCCGCCCGCCGCGCCCGCCTGCATGGAACTGAAATGGCTCGAAGACTTCGTCTCGCTCGCGGAGACGCGCAGCTTTAGCCGGTCCGCCGAACTGCGGCACGTGTCGCAGCCGGCGTTTTCGCGGCGCATCCAGGCGCTCGAGGCATGGCTCGCGACCGAACTGATCGATCGTTCGGTCTATCCGACGCGGCTCACGCAGGCCGGGCAGATCTTCTACGAACAGGCGCTGACGATGCTGTCGCAGGCGCACGAGGCGCGCACGCTGCTGCGCGGCCACGTCGGCGCGCCGGTGCCGACGATCGAGTTCGCGGTGCCGCACACGCTGTCGCTCACGTATTTCCCGCGCTGGCTGCAGCGGATCGAGGCGAAGATGGGCCAGGTCCACACGCGGCTGCGCGCGCTGAACGTGCACGACGCGGTGCTGTCGCTCGTCGAGGGCGGCTGCGATCTCGTGATGGGCTATCACCACCCGAGCCATCCGGTCGCGCTCGACCCGGCACGCTACGACATGCTGATCCTCGGCAGCGAGCCGATCAGCCCGTTCTCGGCGCCGGGCCGCGCGGGGCGGCCGCGCTATACGCTGCCCGGCACGGCCGACGCGCGCGTGCCGTACCTGTCGTATACGCCGAACGCGTATCTCGGCCGGATGACGGAGGTCATCGTCGCGAATGCGACGACGCCGCTGTTCCTCGATCGCGTCTATGAAACCGACATGGCCGAAGGGCTGAAGGCGATGGCGCTCGCGGGCCACGGCATTGCGTTCCTGCCGCACAGCGCGGTCGAGGATGCGGTCGCGGGCGGCCGCCTGATCCGGCTCGACCGGTCGGTGCGCGGCGGCGCGCACCCGTTCACGCTGACGATGGAGATCCGCCTGTACTGCGACAAGCTCGCGCTGCAGGGCGACGATCCGCGGCAGAAGCTCGTGCGTGCGCTGTGGGACGTCGTGCGCGACGAACTGCGCGAAACCGCGGGTTAACCGTGGGCGGTTAACCGTCGCCGGCCGGCCCGGCCGGCTGTCGTCGAGCTTGCGGCACCTGTCGGCCGGCTGTCCGGCGGCCGTCACACATCCAGGAAACACGATTTTTCACGCACGCGATGCACGATCGATCGCGTGCGTTCTTGCGCAAATCGACCGCAGATTTGCGAAAAATCGCGATCATGCAAGAAACGCATAATCGAATAAGCAAACGGCATTGGATAAAAAAAACGGGTTTTTCGACAATGTGCGCACCTGTTGACCGTTGGAGCATCCATGTCTTCGCAATTGCAGTCCATCCCGTCCTACCTGCACGCCGACGATCTCGGCCCGTGGGGCAACTATCTTCAGCAAGTCGATCGCGTCGCGCCGTACCTCGGCTCGCTGTCGCGCTGGCTCGAAACGCTGAAGCGCCCGAAGCGTATCCTGGTCGTCGATGTACCGATCGAACTCGACAACGGCACCGTCGCGCACTTCGAAGGCTATCGCGTGCAGCACAACGTGTCGCGCGGCCCGGGCAAGGGCGGCGTGCGTTACCACCAGGACGTGACGCTGTCGGAAGTGATGGCACTGTCCGCGTGGATGTCGGTCAAGAACGCGGCCGTGAACGTGCCGTACGGCGGCGCGAAGGGCGGTATCCGCGTCGACCCGCGCAAGCTGTCGCGTGGTGAGCTCGAGCGCGTGACGCGCCGCTACACCAGCGAAATCGGCATCATCATCGGCCCGAACACCGACATTCCGGCGCCGGACGTCAACACCAACGAACAGGTGATGGCGTGGATGATGGACACGTACTCGATGAACGAGGGCCAGACGTCGACGGGCGTCGTGACCGGCAAGCCGATCGCACTCGGCGGTTCGCTCGGCCGCAAGGAAGCAACGGGCCGCGGCGTGTTCGTCGTCGGCAGCGAAGCGGCGAAGAAGAAGGGCCTGGAAATCGAGGGCGCACGCATTGCGGTGCAGGGCTTCGGCAACGTCGGCGGCATCGCGGCGAAGCTGTTCCAGGAAGCGGGTGCGAAGGTGATCGCGGTGCAGGATCACACGGGCACGATCTACCAGCCGGCCGGCCTCGATTCGAACAAGCTGCTCGACCACGTCGCACGCACGGGCGGCGTCGCGGGCTTCGAAGGCGCGGAGCCGATGCCGAATGACGAGTTCTGGACGGTCGAAACCGACATCCTGATCCCGGCGGCACTGGAAAACCAGATCACCGAGAAGAACGCAGGGAAGATCCGCACGAAGATCATCGTCGAAGGCGCGAACGGCCCGACGACGACGGCGGCGGACGACATCCTGACCGCGAACGGCGTGCTCGTGATCCCGGACGTGATCGCGAACGCGGGTGGCGTGACCGTGTCGTACTTCGAATGGGTGCAGGATTTCTCGAGCTTCTTCTGGACGGAAGACGAGATCAACCACCGTCTCGAGCGCGTGATGCGCGAAGCGTTCTCCGGCGTGTGGGCAGTCGCCGAAGAGCACAAGGTGTCGGTGCGTACGGCGGCGTTCATCGTTGCGTGCAAGCGCATCCTGATGGCGCGCGAATTGCGTGGCCTCTACCCCTGATCGTTGACTATGATCAATTCATGACGCAATCCATCCGATTGCGGAGATGAACCCTCGCGGGCGGTACCGGATCCGGTACCGCCCGCGTGCGCATTCGGGGCGCGCGAAGCCGGGAGGAAGGCTTCGCGGAAGGCGCTGTGACGTGCGGTAAACAACAGTACTTTCAAAAATATTACTTTGATACACTGGCGCGGGTTTAGCCAAGGAGATGACCAAAATGAAATACCACAAGGCAGTCCTGATGGTCGCGGCGCTCTGCGCGTTCGCAAGCGGCGCGCATGCTCAGGAGACGGGCACGCTGAAGAAGATCAAGGACACGGGCGTGATCGCGCTGGGGCACCGCGAGTCGTCGATCCCGTTCTCCTACTATGACGAAAAGCAGCAGGTGGTCGGCTATTCGCGCGAATTCCAGCTGAAGGTGGTCGACGCGGTGAAGAAGAAGCTGAACCTGCCGAACCTGCAGGTGAAGAACATCCCGGTCACGTCGCAGAACCGCATTCCGCTGGTGCAGAACGGCACGGTCGACATCGAGTGCGGCTCGACGACCAACAACGCCGAACGCCAACAGCAGGCCGCGTTCTCCGACACGATCTTCGTGATCGGCACGCGCCTGATGACGAAGAACGATTCGGGCGTCAAGGATTTCGCCGACCTGAAGGGCAAGACGGTCGTGACCACTGCCGGCACGACGTCCGAGCGCCTGCTGCGCAAGATGAACAACGAAAAGCAGATGGGCATGAACATCATCAGCGCGAAGGATCACGGCGATTCGTTCAATACGCTGGAATCGGGCCGCGCGGTCGCGTTCATGATGGATGACGCGCTGCTCGCGGGCGAGCGCGCGAAGGCGAAGAAGCCGGGCGACTGGGTGATCGTCGGCACGCCGCAATCGGAAGAAGCGTACGGCTGCATGATGCGCAAGGGCGACACGGACTTCAAGAAGGTCGTCGACGACGCGATCTCGCAAGTCGAGAAGTCGGGCGAAGCCGCGAAGATCTACGCGAAGTGGTTCGAGAACCCGATCCCGCCGAAGGGGCTGAACCTGAACTTCCCGCTGTCCGATTCGATGAAGAAGCTGTACGCGAACCCGAACGACAAGGCGCTCGACTGACCGCACGGCCGTTGATGCAGAAATGACGCTAATGAGACGGAAGAGGCCCCGCTTCTTCCGTCTCTTTTTGCTGGAGTCTTGCCCATGTCTTACCACTGGAACTGGGGCATCTTCCTGAGCCCCGTGTCGACCGGCGAGCCGACGACTTATTTCGGATGGCTGATGTCCGGCTTCTGGGTGACGATCGAAGTGTCGCTCGTCGCCTGGGTCATCGCGCTGATCGTCGGTTCGCTGTTCGGCGTGCTGCGCACCGTGCCGAACAAGTGGCTGTCCGCGATCGGCACCCTGTACGTGTCGATCTTCCGGAACATTCCGCTGATCGTGCAGTTCTTCGTCTGGTATCTCGTGATACCGGAGCTGCTGCCTGCATCGATCGGCACCTGGATCAAGCAGCTGCCGCCCACCACGCAGTTCTTTACCGCGTCGATCATCTGTCTCGGCCTGTTCACGGGCGCGCGCGTGTGCGAACAGGTGCGCTCCGGGATCAACGCGCTGCCGAAGGGCCAGCGCGCCGCCGGCCTCGCGATGGGCTTCACGCAATGGCAGACGTACCGCTACGTGCTGCTGCCGGTTGCGTACCGGATCATCGTGCCGCCGCTCACGTCGGAATTCCTGAACATCTTCAAGAACTCCGCCGTCGCGTCGACCATCGGCCTGCTCGACCTGTCCGCGCAGGCGCGCCAGCTCGTCGACTACACCGCGCAGACGTATGAATCGTTCATCGCGGTCACGCTCGCGTACGTGATCATCAACCTCGTCGTGATGGCGTTCATGCGCTGGATCGAAGGCCGCACGCGGCTGCCCGGCTATATCGGAGGCAAGTGATGCATCAGTTCGACTGGAGTAGTATTCCCGGCGCGCTGCCGACGCTGTGGACGGGGGCGATCGTCACGTTGCAGATCACGCTGATCGCGATCGTGGTCGGGATCGTCTGGGGCACGCTGCTGGCGCTGATGCGGCTGTCGGGCGTCAAGCCGCTCGCATGGTTCGCGCAGGGCTATGTGACGGTGTTCCGCTCGATCCCGCTCGTGATGGTGCTGCTGTGGTTCTTCCTGATCGTGCCGCAGCTGCTGCAGGGCGTGCTCGGGTTGTCGCCGACGATCGACATCCGTCTCGCATCGGCGATGGTCGCGTTCTCGCTGTTCGAAGCCGCGTATTATTCCGAGATCATCCGCGCCGGCATCCAGGCGGTGCCGCGCGGGCAGGCGAACGCCGCGTTCGCGCTCGGCATGAACTATGCGCAGGCGATGCGCCTCGTGATCCTGCCGCAGGCGTTCCGCGCGATGATCCCGCTGCTGCTCACGCAGGCGATCGTCCTGTTCCAGGATACGTCGCTCGTGTACGTGATCAGTCTCGCGGACTTCTTCCGCACGGCGGCCAACGTCGGCGATCGCGACGGCACGACCGTCGAGATGGTCCTGTTCGCCGGCGCATGCTATTTCGTGATTTGCTCGTTGGCGTCTGCTCTCGTCAAGGGTCTCCAGAAAAAGGTCACAAGATGATTTCCATCAAGAACGTTTCGAAGTGGTACGGCCAGTTTCAGGTCCTCACCGACTGCACGACCGAGGTCAAGAAAGGCGAAGTGGTCGTCGTGTGCGGCCCGTCGGGCTCGGGCAAGTCGACGCTGATCAAGACCGTGAACGGCCTCGAGCCGTTCCAGCAGGGCGAGATCCTCGTGAACGGCCAGTCGGTCGGCGACAAGAAGACGAACCTGTCGAAGCTGCGCTCGAAGGTCGGGATGGTGTTCCAGCATTTCGAGCTGTTCCCGCACCTGTCGATCACCGAGAACCTGACGCTCGCGCAGGTCAAGGTGCTCGGCCGCGGCAAGGACGAGGCGAACGAGAAGGGCATGAAGCTGCTCGATCGCGTCGGCCTGAAGGCGCATGCGCACAAGTTCCCGGGCCAGCTGTCGGGCGGCCAGCAGCAGCGTGTCGCGATCGCGCGCGCGCTGTCGATGGATCCGATCGCGATGCTGTTCGACGAACCGACGTCCGCGCTCGACCCCGAGATGATCAACGAAGTGCTCGACGTGATGGTCGAACTCGCGCAGGAAGGGATGACGATGATGGTCGTCACGCACGAGATGGGCTTCGCGAAGAAGGTCGCCCATCGCGTGATCTTCATGGACAAGGGCGCGATCGTCGAGGACGACCGCAAGGACGATTTCTTCTCGAATCCGAAATCGGAACGCGCGAAGGACTTCCTCGCGAAGATCCTGCACTGAGCGTTCGCGCGCGCCGGCGCTGCATGTGCGTCGATGCGAAAACCGCCCGGCCAGGCGCCGGGCGGTTTTTTTTCGTCCGCTGTCCGCAGGTCGTGCGTTACCAGCTGTAGCGGTAGCCGACCTGCCCGACGATGCCGCGCCGGTAGTCGCCGCCGATGTTGCGCGCGATCTTCGCGTTCGCATACAGCTCGCCCGACTTGCCGAAGCCCGCGGTCACGCCGACGCCGAGCTCGTACCACGTGCGGCCGAGATGCGTCGCGAACGGCGTGCCGCCGACGACGGTCTGGCCCGGCGACAGGAAGTCGTGCAGCACGTCGGCCGTGATGTACGGCGTCGCGGCACCGCCGCCCGAATCCGACTGGAGGTTCGGGTGGAAGATGCGCACGCCGACGCGGCCGCGCAGCGCGTTCGTCGTCGTGCCCGACACCGCCGAGACGTTGTCGTTGAACCCGTTCAGCTTCAGGTACTGATACATCAGCTGCGCCTGCGGTTCGACCGCGACCGGCAGGGTGCCGATCGCGAACGGCTTGCCGACTTCCTGCGACAGTGCGATGCCGAAGCCGTTCTGAGACGCCTCGTTGCCGTAGCTGTCGCGATAGCGGTTGCCGTAGTGCGTGACCTGCCCGACGCTGTCGAAGTACGTGCCGTCGGACAGATACTTCGTCCAGTAGCCGCCGACGCTCTGCGCATGCATCTCGACCGAGCCCGTCGACGTCGACAGGTTGGCCGCATCGGCGCGTGCCCTGTCGCTGAAGCTCGCGTTCGACACGCCGATGCTGGCCGTCACGCCCGCGTGCGTGCTGCCGCCGCCGTTCGGCGCCTGGTCGAGCGTCCAGTCCTTGCCGAACTGCGCGAAGAACGTGCGCTCGTCGGCCGCGAAGCGGCCCGCGTTCGCGTCGAGGCTCTGGCCGCCGATGCGCCCCCACACGCCGTCGCGATTGCCGGCCTGCTGCTTTTCGAGGTTGTAGATGTCGCCGACGCGCTCGTGCAGCTTGCCCAGTGTGGAGAAGCCGTAGTCGGCATTGAGCAGCGGCGTGAGCGCATAGCCCGACACGCCAGGGCGATACGCGAGCGTGCCACCGGTGCCATTCCCGTTGTTGCCGCCGTCGCCGCCACCGGACGGGTGGATCGGGTCGCCGGGGTCCGACGGATCGAGCTGCGAGCGCAGGTACCAGCCGTTTGCGTCGCCTTGCCCGCCGCGATAGAGCCGGTATTCGTACGCGCCCGCCTGCACGGGCCCCGCGAGCTGGAACGCCGATGCGGTGGTCGTGCCGCCGTTGCTCGTGACGACCACCGGAATCCCGTCGCCCTTCGTCTGTGCACCGGTGCCGGCCGTGTTGGCGATCTTCAGGCCCGTCGTGCCGCTTGCGGTGCCGCCGTTCACGATCACCCGATCGGTCGGCGATGCGTCGGCGCCGAGGAACGTGTTGAGCGCGATCGTGCCGCCGTTGCCGACGTAGCTGCCGGTCGTCAGCGTCTTGTAGCTGCCGGCGACCGTCGGCGCACCGGTCGGTGCGGCGAACGCGACGAGGCCCGCGTTGTTCAGGCTGCTCAGCACGGAGCTGCCCGTCATGCGCCACGTGCTGCTGCTGTCGACGGTCAGTGCGACCGGATCGATCGTGCCGGTCAGCGTCGTGCCGTTCGCGAGCAACACGTTGCCGATGCTCGATGCGTCGGAGACGACGTTGCCGGTCAGGTTCACGGCCGACGCGGTGAAGCTGGCGTGGCTGCCGTTCGACAGGTCGAGCAGCGTACCGTTGCCGGCCGTCACGACCGTGCCGTTGCGCACGGCGATGTCGGCCGTGCCGCCGCGCACGGCGAAGGCCGGCCCGGTGGCGGACGTGACGCTGCCGCCGTCGACGAGCACCGAGCTCGTCGCGCCGTTGGCGAGCGTATCGGACGTCAGCACGCCGGCCGCCGAGCCCTTGAGCGTCGTGCCGGTCAACGCGAGCACGCCGCCGCTGTCGGCGGTGGCGCCGTTGCCGGCGGCGCTGGCGATCGTCGAGCCCGTATCGCCGATGCGGCCGCCGTTCTGTGCGACGACGCCGTCGGCCGCCGTGCCGGCCGCGCTGATCTTCGCGCCCGACAGCAGCGCGGTCGCGCCGCCGTTCGTCACGATCGCGGCCGAACCCGCGCCGGTCGTCGCGACGGTCGTCCCGTTGGCCGTCAGCGTCGAATCCGCGCCCGACACGAAGAAGCCGCGCGCGTTGTCGCCGGTGGTCCGGACGACGGTCGCCGCATCGGTCGCGATGCGTGCGCCGGCGCCCGTCGACGACAGGCCGTCGGCACCGCCGCCGGTCGTGCCGATCTGCGTGCCGAACAACGCGACCGTCGCGTTCGTCCCCTGGTTGTCGATCCCCTTGCCCGAGCCGCCGACCGCGATCGACGCCGCGCCGGCCGCGAGCCCGCCACCCGTCACGGTGGCGTCGATCAGCACGCCGTCGGCGCTGCCGTTCGCGATCACGGTGCCGGCGCCCGACAGCGCGACCGATGCGCCTGCGCCCGTCAGGTGCACGCCCGCGATGCCGTCGTCGGCTTCGATCGAACCCGCGTTCGCGAGCGTCGCCGACGCACCCTGGACGAGCGCGCCGGTGCCGTCGGATACGCGGATCGTCGACGTGTTGTTCACCGTGCCGAGCGTACCGATCACGACGCCCGTCGAGCCGGCGCCCGTCAGCAGCACCGTGTTGCGGTTCTCGAGCGTGCCGAGGTGTTGCGCGACGAAGCCCGTCACGCCGGCAGTCGATGACGTGACGGCGGCATTGTTGGTGAGCGTCGTCGCGACCGGTGCGCCGGCATTGGCGCCGGCGAGATCGTGCGCCTGGCCGTCGACGACGCCGGCGATCGCGCCGGCCGCGTTCAGGTTGATCGTCGCGCCCGCGTCGATCGTGCCTTGCGCGCCGCCTTCGACCGCGATCGCGATGCCGTTCGCGCCGTTGACGTTGTAGATCGCGTTACCGGTCGACAGCACGGTGCCGGCGTCGGTCGCGAGCACGCCGTGCGCGCGCTGGCCGTTGACGTCGGTCGTCAGTGCGCCGGCCGTCGACGTGCCCGTGTAGGCCGCACCGCCCGCGACGCGGAACAGCGTCGAATCGTCGGTGTCGACGCGAAGGTGCTGCGCGGCGACGTTGATCTTCGAGCCCGCGCCATACGCGTAGAAGCCGATCTGGTTGGTGCCCGACATGAAGGCGGGCACGGCATTGGCGCCGACGTCGATCGTCGCGCCCGAACGTGCGTGCACGCCGATCGCGCCGGTGCCTGTCAGGTTGAGCGCGCCGTCGAGCGTGGCGTTCGCGAGCGGCCCCTCGGCCCACACGCCGTAGTTGCGCGTGCCCGATGCGGGATCGAGGCCGCCGGCCACGTTGATCGTGCCGGTCGAGGTCGCAGCCGTTGCGGTCGTACCGGTCCCGACGACCATGATGCCGATGCCGTTGACGCCGTTCAGCGTGATGGTGCCGGTGTTGGTCACGGTCGCGGCCGTGTTGGCCGCGAGCATGCCGACGTTGGCGAGCGGCGTGTTGGATGCCGCGCCGTTGACGACGATCGCGCCCGCGTTGCTCAGCGTGCCGGACGACGAGCCGATGCTCGCCAGTGCGGCGCCGTTCTGTGTCTGCGAGCCGATCACGATCGTGCCGAGGTTGCTCGCGGTACCCGATGCGCCGAGCAGGATGCCGTACGCGTGCGCGGACAGCGCGACGTCGTTCGCGGCTTCCGGTGACCCGGCATCGTACTGGGCCGCCCGGCCGAGGTAGATCGTGCCGCCGGCTTCGTTCGTGAAGCTGCCGCCGGCGACGAGGCCGCCGATCACCTGGCTGTCGAGCGTCGTCGCGTTGACGCCCACGTTGATCGTGCCCGCGTTCGATGCGCTCGCACCGTCGGTCGCGGCCACCGCGTAGTTCTGCAGGTCCGGGCGCGTGGTGTTGTAGGTCCACGCGCCGACGTTCATCACGCCGTTGTTGACGAAGGTCGTGCCGGCGCCGTTCGCGTAGACGCCGTTGCCTTCGGTGTACGCCTTGAAGCCGAAGTTGTCGGGCGGTGCGGCGCTGCCCGTGTTGAAGTTGTCGCCGGCGGTGTAGCCGGACGAGATCACGCCGTTGTTGACGCCGCTCGCACCGGTCAGCAGGCGCACGAGCGTGAAGTCGCCGGACAGGCCGCCGTCGTTGACGAAGTGCGCGCCGTTTTCCGCGAGGACCGCCGAGCTCGAGTCGATCGTGTTGGTGCCGCGGAAGTCGATCTGCCCATCCTTGCCGATATGCAGCGTCGCGTTCGCGCCGGTGCCCTGCAGTGCCGTCAGGTAGTTCATCGGCAGCGCGTTCTCGTCGCCCGGCGACACGTTGTTCGCGTACCCGAACGATTGCGTGGTGAACGTGACGGCCTGGTTGAACGCGCTGTCGTAGGCGGCCTGCGAGCCGAGCGCGCCGCTGCTCACCGCGTGCACGAGGAAGTTGTTGTACGCGGCGAGCGACGCCGCGTCGATGACGGTCCACGCGCTGCCGTCGAACGCGGTGAAGCTGCCCGCATACGTCGGCACCTCGAGCAGGACATGACCGACGGGGCCGCCGTTTGCGAGATAGTCGCCGGTACCCAGCCAGATCTGGTTGCGCGAATTCCAGTTGATGACGCTTTGCGCCGAGCCGCTGCCGTCCGCGACGAACAGGTCCGTCTGCTTCGGCGCCATCGTGATCGCGTTGCCGGCTGCCGTGGGCGAGCCGGCCGGATTGCCGATCGACACGTCGAGCGTTCCACCGGAGCGTTCGACGGTGCCGATTCGTGTGTTCACGTACTGGTTGCCGTTCACGTCGTGATAGACCGACACGTCGGTCGAGCCCGCACTCGATGCGGAAAACGTGCCCGAATCGTAGGTCGCGATCGATGTCTGGCCACCGGTGATCGAGTCGGGCGTGCTGACGCTTTGTGTCTTGCCGCCGATCGACAGCAGCGGTTGATTCGGGTTGCCCGACACGACGGACGTGCTGCCGAGCGGCATCTGCGTGTAGCCCATGTCGCCGGTCGCACCGGTCCACGCGCCCGTCAGGTTGACCCGGTCGCCGCCCGACACGGTCGTGGCGCCGACGAGGTTGTCGTTGACGGTCGGGCTGAAGCTGTCGAGCGCGCAGGTGCCGCCGCTCGCGACGGCCGCGCCGCTGCCGCAGGTCGACGCGTACGCAGAGCCGGTGGCCAGCGCGGCCAGCGCGGCGCCGACTGCCGCGATGCGAAGCGATGTCCGGCGCGGTGCCGCGTGCGCGGTGCGGCGGCTTGTGCCGGACGGGCGGCCCGAACGCTTGCCGCGCGCCCGTGCCGTTTCCGCAGCCGCGACCCAGCAGCCGGTGGTCTCGCTCCATATCGATCGAAATGAATGATTCACGACAAGCCCCTCTCTCTTGTTTTGATGTGGTTTTCACTGCGGTGCAGTGAAATCGCAATCCGCGGTGGGGAATGGCGTGAATGGGTGTGCGGCGGTCGTGGCCGCGTCTCTGCCCATCGCGATTCGTTATGCCGAGGATGAGCGGAGTCTATTGACCGGAAGGGCGGGCGATTGTCGGGAAGCTTACAAATGCGGCATTAATGCTGTTTTCGCTTGGTATTTTTTGTTTGTGTGATGAATCGAACTGAGAGCCTTTGTGGGTAAGGGTTGGGTCGATTTTTTGTGTGTCGCGTCGTGATCGCCGTGTCGGTGAGGTGACGCACGGTTTGCGTCAGGCCGGTACGTTAAAATGCGGTTTGCGGATTATATGCATGCTGGCGATGTGATTTATTCGTTTCTCTTTTTGGCGATTTTCCATTGGAAATGAATTAAATCAAGCGAATATCGCGTGATGCCGCTTCGAGATGCCGGAATGTGGGCCGGGTGAAACGGAGTTGGCACGGACGAGCGATAGGGGCCGGCGGCAAGCGTCACGGTATCGTGTGTGCAAAACGGCCCGCCGCGATCGTGCATGGCGGGCGACCGTATTGCCGAGCAGCGGCTGGCAGGGGAGAGGTGCGGGCGCGCCGCGCCGCGCTCAGAAGTCGATTGCGTCGTCGGAATCGACGTCGGCCGCGGTGGCGAGCGCCTCGCGTGCGTCGCGCGGCGCCGACGCCGATGCGTCGAGCGCCGGATTGCGCAGCTTCTCGAGCACGCGCTCGGGCACCGGGATCCGCATCCGCGCGGCGACGTCGCCGCACTGGAACATGATCAGCTCGCCCGGCTCGAATGCCGTCCAGACCTCGTTGTCGGTGAGCGGCTGCGTCGCGATCACCGCGACGCGATCCTCGGGCGTCGTGTATTTCGCGAAGTCGATCGACAGGTCTTCGTCGACGAGGTGCGCGGTCGAGAACGGCCAGCGCCGCACGAGGTAGTGCAGCCGCGTCGAGCAGTGCGCGAACAGCGCCTGGCCGTTCGACATCAGGAAGTTGAACACGCCGTGATCGGTGATGCCGCGTGTCAGTTCGCCGACGCGCTCGAACAGCTCGGGCAACGGCGGCTGCGCACCGGGGAACGCTTCGCGCAGCCCCTGCATCAGCACGCAGAACGCCTGTTCGCTGTCGGTCGTGCCGACCGGGTGGTAGACGCTGCCGTCCATGTCCGGTGCGTAGTCCTGCAGGTCGCCGTTATGCGCGAAGATCCAGTGCCGGCCCCACAGCTCGCGCATGAACGGATGGCTGTTCTCGAGCAGGATGTGGCCTTGCGTGGCCTTGCGGATGTGCGCGATCGTGTTCTTGGACTTGATCGGGTAGCGCTTCACCATCTCGGCGATCGGCGATGTGGCCGAGGCCTGGTGATCGATGAACAGGCGGCAGGCTTTATCTTCGAAGAACGCGATGCCCCAGCCGTCGGCATGGTGATCGGTGAGCCCGCCCCGGGCCGCGAAACCTGTGAAGGAGAATGTGACGTCCGTCGGCGCGGCGCAGTTCATTCCTAAGAGTTGGCACATTTTACTTGGGGCAGCAGGCTGAGGCGGGGGGGTAACGAACCGGGCGAACCCCGGTACAATGCGGCTTCTAGCATATCACCGAGCCCTGAGCGGTAAAAAGCGGATTCCGCCGGCCGAAGGCCCCGTGTTGCGGTTTGCCGTCAGTCGGCCCGCGCACGCGCGTTCCGGCCCCGCCGATGGCCCGGCCGTTCCTCACGACGCCTCCTATGACTGCCTCGAACGCTTCCTCCCCGGCGACGCTCTCGCTCGCCCGTCCCGACGACTGGCACCTGCACCTGCGAGACGGCGACATGCTGGCCGCCGTGCTGCCGCACACCGCACGCCAGTTCGGCCGCGCAATCGTCATGCCGAACCTGAAGCCGCCGGTGACGACCACCGCGCAGGCGCAGGCGTATCGCGAGCGCATCCTCGCCGCGCTGCCGGCCGGGATGACGTTCGAACCGCTGATGACGCTGTACCTGACCGACAACACGCCGCCCGACGAGATCCGCCGCGCGCGCGAAAGCGGCTTCGTGCACGGCGTGAAGCTGTATCCGGCCGGCGCGACGACGAATTCCGACCACGGCGTTACCGATCTCGCGAAGTGCGCGAAGACGCTCGAGGTGATGCAGGAAACCGGCATGCCGCTGCTCGTGCACGGCGAAGTGACCGATGCGTCGATCGACCTGTTCGACCGCGAGAAGGTCTTCATCGACCGCGTGATGACGCCGCTGCGCCGCGATTTCCCGGGCCTGAAGGTCGTGTTCGAACACATCACGACGAAGGACGCGGCCGACTACGTGCGCGACGCGGACGCCGCGCCCGGCCTGCTCGGCGCGACGATCACCGCGCATCACCTGCTGTACAACCGCAACGCGCTGTTCGTCGGCGGGATCCGCCCGCATTACTACTGCCTGCCGGTGCTGAAGCGCGAGACGCATCGCGTCGCGCTGGTCGAGGCCGCGACGTCGGGCAACCCGCGCTTCTTCCTCGGTACCGACAGCGCGCCGCATGCGCGCGATGCGAAGGAAACCGCGTGCGGCTGCGCGGGCTGCTACACGGCGCTGCACGCGCTCGAACTGTATGCGGAAGCGTTCGACCACGCCGGCGCGCTCGACAAGCTGGAAGGCTTCGCAAGCTTCTTCGGCGCCGATTTCTACGGGCTGCCGCGCAGCGCCGAGACGGTCACGCTGCGTCGCGAGGCGTGGGAGCTGCCGCGCGAGATCTTCGCGGGCGATACGCCCGTCGTGCCGCTGCGCGGCGGCGAGACGATCGGCTGGAAACTGGCGTGACCTTCGCGCCGCCGCGCGAACCTGGCCAGACGGCCGGTAGCGCGCAGTGCTAGAATGCGCGTCGCAAAGCAGGCCAGGCAGTCGCGGCCTCGCCGCCTTCGGGCGCGCGGGGGCGAGGAAAGTCCGGACTCCACAGGGCAGGGTGATGGCTAACGGCCATCCGTGGCGACACGCGGAACAGGGCAACAGAAAGCAAACCGCCGATGGCCCGGCGCAAGCCGGGATCAGGTAAGGGTGAAACGGTGCGGTAAGAGCGCACCGCGGCGACGGCGACGTTCGCCGGCACGGTAACCTCCACCCGGAGCAATTCCAAGTAGGCAGGCGCGCATTTTCGGATGCAGGACGGGGCCCCCGTCTCGTCTGCGGGTAGGAAGCTTGAGCGCGTCAGCAATGGCGCGCCTAGAGGAATGGCTGCCACGCGTTGTGCGCTTCGGCGCGCAGCGTGCACAGAATCCGGCTTATCGGCCTGCTTTGCGGTTCGAATGCGAAAGGGCCGGCGTCTCCTTGCGGAGCGCCGGCCCTTTTTTCATGCGCGCCCGCCGTGCGTTCAGCCGGCGACGATGTCGAACGAATGCGTGAGTTCGGCCGTCTTCGCGATCATGATCGACGCGGAGCAATACTTGTCGTGCGACAGGTTGATCGCGCGTTCGACCGTGGCCGGGTTCAGGTTGCGGCCGGTGACGGTGAAGTGGAAGTGCACCTTCGTGAACACCTTCGGGTCTTCGCTCGCGCGCTCGGCCTTCAGCGTGACCGAGCAGCCGCTGACTTCCTGGCGGCTCTTCTTCAGGATCAGCACGACGTCATAGGCCGTGCAGCCGCCGGTGCCGAGCAGCACCATTTCCATCGGGCGCGGCGCGAGATTGTGGCCGCCGCCTTCGGGCGCGCCATCCATCGTGACGAGGTGGCCGCTGCCTGTCTCGGCGGAGAACGCCATGCCGTCCTGACCCATCCAGCTTACTTTGCATTCCATGCTTGCACTCCAGCGTTGCCTGATTCGGATTCGATCCGGCATTGTAGCCCGCTGCGCAACGGTCGGCTGATGCGCTGCACGACGCGCAACGCCGGCGCCGTGCGCGCGGGGCGCCAGGCGGCCAAGTCCCCTTTGCATTTAGGGGTTTTGCTCTAGGCGAGGGCGGTTCCCGATCCGGCTTGCCGGGATCAGATGATTGATTTCAAAGAGAAAACCCATTTTTCAAACGTGGCGCCATAAATTTCGCATTATGGTGTTTGATTTCGTAATGCAAATTTTCTTGTGAAGTCGGCAACGCGTTCGTATAATGAGCCTCATTGGTTGTCGCGCTGCGGCAACCTCCGAATGTCTCCTCCACCCTCCTCCTATGGTGGATTAAGCCCGAACCAGCCGTTCGGGCTTTTTTTCGTCCCATGCAAACATCGGCGCGCGGCTTGCGCGCGCTGGCATCGTTATGCGGGCTGCCTGGCGGCCGGCTGCGATGTCGCATCGAGCGGCGTGCCGCGCGGGCGTGCGTCAGGTGCCGGCGCGTGGACGGCCGACGCATGGCCGTGGCCGCGCGCGCAGAAGTGGCGGACGCGTTCGCGCACCGCGCGCAGGCGGGCGACGCGATCCTCGGCATGGGTGGCGCGGGCTTCGGTAATGCGTGTATCGAGCGCGTCGAGCTTGGCTTCGCATTCGGCTCGGGCGGCGACGGCAGGCGCCGCGGCGGCCAGCAGCGCGGCCGCAAGGAAGGGCGTAAGTCGTTGATTCATCATGCTTGTTTGTTGTTTTCCAGATTCGGCCGGTCTGGCGCGGCAAGGTCATGTGCCGCGCGTCGATGGGTGCCTCCCCGGGCGCTCGGTTCGCCTGGCTTGTCGGGGCACGACCGGATTTTGGCCCATTTCGGCCGCCGTGGGCACGGGAAGTGGATTCCCTTTGACCGCGTTGCCGTATTTCCTTTATAATTCAGGGCTTTTCCGCATTCATGCCCACGGAAAAAGAACAGGGAGAGCCTGCACCGCGCCTTGAAGCGCACACAGACAAGCAGGACGAACACATCGGGCAAAGCATTTTTTTTGGATCGATCATGAAGACGTTTTCCGCAAAAGCCCATGAGGTGACGCGCGAATGGTACGTGATTGACGCGACGGATAAGGTTCTCGGCCGTGTTGCCAGCGAAGTGGCACGCCGTCTGCGCGGCAAGCACAAGCCTGAGTTCACTCCGCACGTCGACACTGGTGATTTCATCATCATCGTCAACGCGAGCAAGTTGAAAGTCACGGGCAACAAGACGCTGGACAAGAAGTACTACCGTCACTCGGGCTACCCGGGCGGTATCTATGAAACGACGTTCGGCAAGATGCAAGAACGCTTCCCGGGCCGTGCGCTCGAGAAGGCGGTCAAGGGCATGCTGCCGAAGGGCCCGCTCGGCTACGCGATGATCAAGAAGCTGAAGGTCTACGCAGAAGCGACGCATCCGCACTCGGCTCAACAGCCGAAGGCGCTCGAGATCTAAGGGGACCCACATGATCGGTAACTGGAACTACGGTACGGGCCGCCGCAAGAGCGCAGTCGCACGTGTCTTCATCAAGGCTGGCAAGGGCGACATCATCGTCAACGGCAAGCCCATCGCTGACTACTTCTCGCGCGAAACGTCGCTGATGATCGTGCGTCAACCGCTGGAACTCACGAACCACGGCCTGACGTTCGACATCAAGGTCAACGTCAACGGCGGCGGCGAAACGGGTCAGGCAGGTGCAGTGCGCCACGGCATCACCCGTGCACTGATCGACTACGATGCGACGCTCAAGCCGTCGCTGTCGAGCGCAGGCTTCGTCACGCGCGATGCACGTGAAGTCGAGCGTAAGAAGGTCGGTCTGCGCAAGGCACGCCGCGCCAAGCAGTTCTCGAAGCGTTAATTCCGCTTCATGGCTTCGCCGCTCCCGGGCGGCGTCTGCCCGAAAAACCGCCAGCTTTCGCGCTGGCGGTTTTTTTATGTCCGCTTCCAGGCGCGTGTTGCCGCGGCCCGCGCGGGCGTGTTTGACGAAATCGACAAGAACCTATTGATTTCATGGACTTCAGCACGATCTTCTGATCGGCCCTACAATAGCGGCTAAAGCTTTTTGGAGAGTTCGCAATGAACGCTGTTACCGAATCCGCAGCAACGACGGCCGAAATGCCGGTTCCGTTCGTCTTCACCGACGCCGCAGCCGACAAGGTCAAGCAACTGATCGACGAAGAGGGCAATCCCGACCTGAAGCTGCGCGTGTTCGTGCAGGGCGGCGGCTGCTCCGGCTTCCAGTATGGCTTCACGTTCGACGAGGAAGTCAACGAGGACGACACCGTGATGAACAAGAACGGCGTCCAGCTCCTGATCGACTCGATGAGCTACCAGTATCTGGTCGGCGCCGAGATCGACTACAAGGACGACCTCAACGGCGCCCAGTTCGTGATCAAGAACCCGAACGCGAGCACCACCTGCGGGTGTGGTTCGTCGTTCTCGGTCTGAGCGCACAATCGATCGTGTCCGGTTCGCCGGAATGAAAAACGGGGCTTCATGCCCCGTTTTTTTATGTCCGTGCGCAATGGCGATGCGGCGCCCGCGTTGCGGCGGGTGTCGCGTCAGCGCGGATAGAGCGCGCCGAGCACGCGGTTGCCGGCTGCCCCCGTGACCGTCGCGAGATTGCCGGGCTGGCGCGCGGTGAAGCGGTACGCGAGCCAGGCGAACGCGAGCGCCTCGACCTGTTGAGGCGGCACGCCGAGCGCGGCCGTCGTATCGACCGTGGCCGGCACGCCGGCCTCGTGCAGCGCGTGCCGGAGCGCGTCGAGCAGCACCGGATTGCGTGCGCCGCCGCCGCAGACGAACACGGCCTTGCAGCCCGCTGCGTGTTGCGCGATCTCGCGTGCGACCGACACGGCGGTGAGCGCGACGAGGGTTGCCTGGACGTCCTGCGGCGCGACGTGTGCGAACGCGGCGAGCTTCGCGTCGAGCCACGCGGGATTGAACAGGTCGCGCCCGGTGCTTTTCGGCGGCGGCGCAGTGAAATACGGCTCGTCGAGCAGCGCGTCGAGCAGCGGCGCGTGGACGGTGCCGCGCGCGGCGAACTTGCCGCCGTCGTCGTACGGCTTGCCGAGATGACGGGTCGCCCATTCGTCGAGCAGCGCATTCGCGGGGCCGCAGTCGAAGCCGCGCACGTCGCCGCCTTCGCCGGGCAGGATCGTGATGTTGCTGATCCCGCCGAGATTGCAGACGACGCGCGTCTCGCCCGGCGCGCCGAATACCGTCGCATGGAAGGCCGGCGCGAGCGGCGCGCCGTGGCCGCCTGCGGCGACATCGCGGCTGCGGAAATCGGCGATCACGTCGACCTGGGTCAGCTCGGCGAGCAGCGCCGGGTTGTTGATCTGCCGCGTATAGCCGCGCTCGGGGCGATGGCGCACGGTCTGGCCGTGCACGCCGATCGCGTGGATCTCGTCGCGCGACAGCCCGGCCGTGCGCTGCAATTCGTGGCAGCACACCGCATAGCGTGCGACCAGCGCGTTCGCGGCGACCGATTCGCGGTCGATTTCATCGTGGCCGGGCTGCTGCAGCGCGAACAGCGCGTCGCGCAGCGATTGCGCGAAGCCGACGAACGCTTCCGCGAGCACGACCGGCGCTTTGCCGGCCTCGAAACGCACGGCGACGCCATCGACGCCGTCCATGCTGGTTCCCGACATCAGCCCGAAGTAGATGCCGTCGGCCGGATGGGCGTCTTGCGGCTGTCGTTGCGGCACGTGGGGTCCTCCTGGATCGTGCGGCGCGGGCCGGTGCCGCGCGCCTTGCGCCCGATTATCCGCGCAACATGACGCGCCGTTAAGCGATGCGCGCGCAAGTTATGGGAAAATCCCTGCTTTTGCGACATTCTTCCTGGCACCGATGAGCACCGAACCCAGTTCCAAGCCTGTTTTCCCGATCACCGACGAAGTCCGGCATGCGCTCGCCGTCACGAAGCGCGGCGTCGACGAGCTGCTGGTCGAGGAAGAGTTCGCGCAGAAGCTCGCGCGCAGCGCGGCCACGGGCACGCCGCTTCGCATCAAGCTCGGCCTCGACCCGACCGCACCTGACATCCACATCGGCCATACGGTCGTGCTGAACAAGATGCGTCAGCTGCAGGACCTCGGCCACACGGTGATCTTCCTGATCGGCGATTTCACGTCGCTGATCGGTGACCCGTCGGGCCGCAACGCGACGCGCCCGCCGCTCACGCGCGAACAGATCGAATCGAACGCGAAGACCTACTTCGAGCAGGCCGCGCTCGTGCTCGATCGCGACAAGACCGAGATCCGCTACAACAGCGAATGGTCGATGCCGCTCGGCGCGGACGGGATGATCAAGCTCGCGTCGCGCTACACGGTTGCGCGGATCCTCGAGCGCGAGGATTTCACGAAGCGCTTCCAGGGCGGCGTGCCGATCTCGATCCACGAGTTCCTGTACCCGCTGATGCAGGGCTACGACTCGGTCGCGCTGAATGCCGACCTCGAGCTCGGCGGCACCGACCAGAAGTTCAACCTGCTGGTCGGCCGCGAACTGCAGAAGCAGTACGGCCAGGAACAGCAGTGCATTCTCACGATGCCGCTGCTCGAAGGCCTCGACGGCGTCGAGAAGATGTCGAAGTCGAAGGGCAACTACGTCGGCATCAGCGAGCAGCCGAACGACATGTTCGGCAAGCTGATGAGCATCTCGGACACGCTGATGTGGCGTTACTTCGAACTGCTGTCGTTCCGCCCGATGGACGAGATCGGCGGCTTCAAGCGCGAGATCGAAGGCGGCCGCAACCCGCGCGACTTCAAGGTGCTGCTCGCGCAGGAAATCGTCGCGCGCTTCCACTCGCAGGCCGACGCCGAGCGTGCGCTCGAAGATTTCAACCACCGCGCGAAGGGCGGCGTGCCGGACGACATTCCGTCGGTCACGCTTGCGGGCGCACCGCTCGCGATCGGTCAGTTGCTGAAGCAGGCCGGCCTCGTGCCGTCGACGAGCGAGGCACTGCGCAACATCGAGCAGGGCGGCGTGAAGATCGATGGCGCGACCGTGTCGGACAAGGGCCTGAAGGTCGAAGCCGGCGAGTTCGTCGTGCAGGTCGGCAAGCGCCGCTTCGCACGCGTCACGCTGACCGCATGATCGCGCTGATCCAGCGCGTGAAGCGCGCCGACGTGCGCGTCGGCGACCGCACGACGGGCGAGATCGGTGCGGGCCTGCTCGCGCTGGTCTGCGCGGAGCGCGGCGACACCGACGCGGCGGCCGACAAGCTGCTCGCGAAGATGCTCGGCTATCGCGTATTCAGCGATGCCGCCGGCAAGATGAACCTGCCGGTGTCGAATATCGACGGTGAGGGCCGCGCAGGCGGCCTGCTGCTCGTGTCGCAATTCACGCTGGCGGCCGATACCAACAGCGGGCTGCGGCCGAGCTTCACGCCCGCCGCGCCGCCCGACGAGGGTGCGCGGCTGTTCGACTATTTCGTCGCGGCCGCGCGTGCGCGCCATCCGGTCGTCGAGACGGGCGAGTTCGGCGCCGACATGCAGGTGTCGCTTGTCAACGACGGCCCCGTGACATTCTGGCTGCAAGTGCGGCCCTGATTCTTCCCCGGAGACGCGCCGCGATGGCCACCACGCAGATTCTTTTCATCCGCCATGGCGAGACGGCCTGGAACCGCATCAAGCGCATCCAGGGGCATATCGACATCCCGCTGGCCGAGTCGGGCCTCGAGCAGGCGCAGCGGCTTGCCGCGAGGCTCGCGCGCGAGGCGCGCGACGGTGCACGGCTCGATGCGATCTATTCGAGCGACCTGATGCGCGCACAGCAGACCGCTCAGCCGTTCGCCGACGCGCTCGGGCTGTCGCCGCGGCTGCGGGAAGGGCTGCGCGAACGCTCGTACGGCCAGTTCCAGGGGCACGACAGCGCCGAGATCGAGACGCTGTTTCCCGACGCCTACGCGGCCTGGCAGACGCGCGACCCCGGTTTTGCGCCGGAGGGCGGCGAGTCGCAGCGCGAGTTCTATCACCGCGTGCTGCATGCGCTCGAACCGATCGTCGCCGAGCATCCGGGCGGCCGGATCGCGTGCGTCGCACATGGCGGCGTGCTCGACTGCGTTTATCGCTTCGCGAACGGTATCGAGCTGTCGGCGCCGCGCAATTATCAGCTGCTCAACACGAGCATCAACGTCGTCGATTACGTGGATGGCCGCGCGCAAGTCGTGCAGTGGGCCGACGTGTCGCACCTGGACGCTGCAAGCGACGACGACGGGTACCGCAAGGTGCTCTGAGCCAGCAGGCCCCGTCCGGCATCGCCGGCCGGGGTTTCCTTCCCGTGTGGTGCTTGCCGCTTACGGCTTACTGCGGCAGCGCGTGGCGCGTCTTGTAGTCGAGCGCGTACGCGATCTTGCCGGGCTTGTCCGCCGCGATCGGCTGGCGCAGCTTGTCGAATTCCCCCTTGTTGTATTTCTTCCCGCCGTTGATCGTGTCCGCGCGGCCGAGGTCGGCGCCCGTCTTGCCGTCGATCACCGGATCGGTGGCCGCGACCATGCGCGTCGACGCATTCCAGACCGCGTTCAGGTAGCCCGTGTCGGCCTTTGCCGGATCGGGATCGGTTGCGCCGGCGCGCGTCAGGTCATAGACGGCGAGCGAGAACGTGCCCGGTTGCGCGCGCAGCCAGTCGGCCCAGTAGAACTCGAGGTAGTCGGTGGTTTGCGCGGGCTTGCTGTAGCCGATGTCGCGCGTGAAATAGACGAGCGAACGGTAGCGGTCGTTCGTCATCCCGAGTTTCAGGCCGAGCCCGGTCGGCAGTTGTGCGGCCGTGATCGGCTTGCCTTCGCCGTTCTTGAGGCGCAGATAGCCGCGGCTCTGCATCTGCTGCCAGAACGCGTCGCCCGAGTAGTCGCTGAGGTTGTCCTTGACGACGACGTGCACGTGCAGCGCCGGGCCGCCGTCGGGCGTCTCGTAGTAGGTCGACAGGCCGTGGTGGCCGTCGGTCAGGTACAGCGCGTCGCCGTTCGGGCCGATCACGACCGGGTTCAGCACCGAGCGGTCGCGGGCGTTCGCGTCGGTCGTCGTGCACGTGTAGCTCGCGGGTTCGCGCAGCGCCGACCTGGCCGTGTAGCCGCCCGAAGCGACGCCGCCGAGGCCTTCGTCCGCACAGAAGTCGTCGAATTTCTTGTCGGGCTGCAGTTCGTAGCGGCCGAGCTTGTAGTAGATCTGGTCGTAGCCGATCGCGCCCTGCGTCGGATGGAGGTCGCCGAGCGTCACGTCGATCAGGTCGCCCGCGCGAGCGGCTTTCCACTTGCCCGGTTGCGGCGTGACGGTGGCGGGCGGCGTGGGGGCAGGCGTGGTCGGGGTGCCGCCGGACGGCGTTTGCGCATCCGAACGCGCGACGGCGGCGACATCGTCGCCTCCGCAGGCGGTGAGGGCGAAGACGGTGGACAGGCTGACGGCAAGGGCGAAACGGATCGGCAGGCGTGGCATCGCGGGCATCGGGTGTCGGTCGGGTGGGCGGGACACCGCGCGGGTCACGGCAGACGGGACATGCGGCACGTGCAGCCGTGCGCGGGTGCAAGCCTGTCAGCTTGTCACAGGTATTTGACAGTAAATTGAAATGATAAGAGGAAGCGAATCGTCAGGCGGGCGGGGTGCCGTCGGGCGGTGTCGCGGTGGCGCGGCGGCGCGCACGCTTTGACGCGCCGTTCACGAGCGCCCAGCGCAGCATGGGTGCGACGAGCCGTATGCCGGGCCGGACCACCGCGCGTCGCAGCGGCGCGAACGCCGACACGCCGAGCATGCGCTGCGCCCACGGCGGCAGCAGGTCGATCCCCGCATGCATCACCAGCGACGCGGCCGGCCGCAGCGCGGGCTTCGCGACCGGCACGTTCAGCAGGATGGACATCACGTCGAAGGTGCGCGGCCCGGCCTCGAGTTCGGGCTGCATGCGCGCAAGATAGGCGGCCACCTCGGCGCGCGAACGGGGAACCTCGTGTGCGCCGAGCAGCTCGGCGACCAATGCCGTTTCGGCGTAGTAGCGATCCTGCAACTCGCCCGGCAGCGCCGGATTCACGTAGCGCAGATGCGCGGCGAGGAAGCTCGACACTTCCGCGACATGCACCCAGGTCAGCAACGCCGGATCGTCGGCACGGTACGGCCGGCCGTCCGGCGCGGTGCCCGAGATGTGCGCGTGGATCGATTTCACGCGCTCGATCAGCGCGAGGGCGTCCGCGCGGCTGCCGAACGTCGTACCGGTGATGAACGTCGCGGTGCGGCGCAAGCGGCCCAGGATGTCGGTGCGGAACGACGAGTGATCCCAGACGCCCGCGAGCGCGAGCGGATGGAGCGCCTGCAACAGCAACGCGGCGATGCCGCCCGTCATCATCGACGTGAAGTCGGCATGCACGCGCCAGCAGACGGCGTCGGGGCCGAACAGCCCAGGGTCTCCCGGCGGCGAAGAGAGGTCGAGCGACGGGCCGCCACCGCCCGCCGTCAGGTGCGTGACGCCGGCCACGAGCCGCTTGCGGATCGGCTCGGCCCAGCGCGGGCCCGGTGCGGGTGCGGCGGGGTGGTGGCTGGGCGGCGTCGTCATGGTGCGTGTGGATCGGGCGACGGGTTACTTCCCGTCGGGGGTATCCCACTCGCCGCGTTCGGTGCGGCCGGCGTCCGGCACGGAAAGCCCGAAGTGGCGATAGGTGAGCAGCGTCGCGACACGCCCGCGCGGCGTGCGCTGCAGGAAGCCCTGCTGGATCAGGTACGGTTCGAGTACGTCCTCGATCGTGTCGCGCTCTTCGCCGATCGCTGCGGCGAGGTTGTCGATGCCGACCGGGCCGCCGTCGAACTTGTACAGGATCGCTTCGAGCAGCTTGCGGTCCATCAGGTCGAAGCCGACCGGATCGACGTCGAGCATCGCGAGCGCGGCATCGGCGACGGCCGCGGTGATCTGGCCGTCGGCCTTGACTTCCGCGAAGTCGCGCACGCGGCGCAGCAGCCGGTTTGCAATCCGCGGCGTGCCGCGCGAGCGCTTCGCGATTTCGAGCGCGCCGTTCGGATCGATCTGCGCGTTCAGCAGCGACGCCGAGCGCCGCACGATGCGCGACAGCTGCTCGGCATCGTAGAACTCGAGGCGCGCGACGATCCCGAAGCGATCGCGCAGCGGGTTGGTCAGCATCCCGGCGCGGGTGGTGGCGCCGACCAGCGTGAACGGCTGCAGGTCGAGCTTCACGCTGCGCGCGGCCGGGCCTTCGCCGATCATGATGTCGATCTGGTAATCCTCGAGTGCCGGATACAGGATTTCCTCGACGACCGGCGACAGCCGGTGGATCTCGTCGATGAACAGCACGTCGTTCGCTTCGAGGTTGGTCAGCAGCGCGGCGAGATCGCCCGCGCGCTCGAGCACGGGGCCCGACGTCTGGCGCAGGTTCACGCCCATCTCCCGCGCGATGATGTGCGCGAGCGTCGTCTTGCCGAGGCCCGGCGGCCCGAACAGCAGCACGTGGTCGAGCGGCTCGGAGCGGCGCTTGGCGGCTTCGATGAAGATCTCGAGCTGGCCGCGCACCTTTTCCTGGCCGACGTAGTCGTCGAGCTGGCGCGGCCGCAGCGCACGTTCGAACACCTCCTCGTGCGACGAGGCGGGTGTGGCGGCGATGATCCGCTGCTCGGTGGCGAGTTTGTCGGTTTCAATCATGCGGCCATTGTACCGCGCGCCGCTGTCCCGCCCACCTGGCCGAACGGCCGACTGGCGAGCGCCGCGCGGCCGCGCGACACTGGTTTCGACGCACCGTCTGGCGGCGCGTCATGAGGGCGTTACACCTTCGACAGCGCCTTCAGTGCGAGCTTGATGCCTTCGGATACACCGGTGCCCGCCGGCACGTTCTTGATCGCGGCGAGGCCTTCCTTTTCGGAATAGCCGAGTGCAAGCAGCGCGTTGAGGATGTCGGTTGCGTGGTCGGACGGCGACGCGGCGCCGGCGAGCTCGCCGAGATCGGCGCCGAGCTTGCCCTTCAGCTCGAGCAGCAGGCGCTCGGCCGTTTTCTTGCCGATGCCGGGCAGGCGCGTGAGGCGTGCGGCGTCCTGCATCGTCACGGCCTGTGCGAGCTCCTGCACGCTCATGCCGGACAGCACGGCGAGCGCCATGCGCGCGCCGATGCCGGTGATCTTCAGCAGCTCGCGGAAGGTCGTGCGCTCCTGCGGCGTCAGGAAGCCGTACAGCAGGTTCGCGTCCTCGCGGACGATCTGCTGCGTGAGCAGCACGACGCGCTCGCCCGTTTGCGGCAGGTTGTAGAAGGTGCTCATCGGCACGTCGATTTCGTAGCCGACGCCGTTGCAGTCGACGAGCAGGTGAGGCGGGTTCTTTTCGAGCAGGATGCCGGCGATGCGACCGATCATGGATGACTTGATGCGAGGAAGAAAGCGCGAGTGTAGCGCACGTGCGGCGCTATGCCGACGGGATCGGCCGTCAGGCCGGGGCGATGGGTGTCGCGGGCGCGCCGCGTGCGCTCAACACGGCCGATTCCGTGCGCCGCGCGCTGGCATGTGCGGTATCAGCCGACCAGTCGCCCGCGCCGCACGCGCAGCCCTTTCTTCGCGAGCGCCGGCGCGAGGCCGCCGAGCGTGCTGAGCGTGTTGCCGCCGTGCGCGTGGCAGATCGCCATGCCGAGCGCGTCGGCCGCGTCGGAGCCCGGTTGTCCGGAGAGGTTGAGCAGCCGCGTGACCATTTCCTGCATCTGCGTCTTGGTCGCGCGGCCGTAGCCGACCACCGCCTGCTTGAGCTGCAGTGCCGTGTATTCAGCCACCGGCAGGCCGCCCGCGACGAGGCCGCAGATCGCGGCGCCGCGCGCCTGACCGAGCAGCAGCGTCGACTGCGGGTTCACGTTGACGAACACCTTTTCGATCGCGGACTGGTCGGGTGCGTGCTCGCGCACGATGGTCGAGACGCCCTGGAAGATCGTGCCGAGCCGGGTGGCCAGGTCGGCGGTCGGCGTGCGGATCACGCCGCTCGCGACATACGCGAGCCGGTGGCCGCTGACGTCGATGATGCCGAAGCCGGTGACGCGCAGGCCGGGGTCGATGCCGAGAATTCGCATGAGTAAGGGGAGAAGCCTGATGCAGCGATACTACAACGAATGGTGCGGTGCGCTGGCCGCACGGTCGCGTACGAGAGCGCCGCGCAATAAAAAACCCGGCGGGTGCAATGCCGCCGGGTTGTCGTGCAGCGGCCGCGCGGGCCGCATGCGATCAGTGACGGAAGTGGCGCACGCCCGTCAGGATCATCGCGATGTTGTGCTCGTCGGCTGCGGCGATCACTTCGTCATCGCGCATCGAGCCGCCCGGCTGGATCACGCAGGTCGCGCCGGCCGCCACGACGACGTCGAGGCCGTCGCGGAACGGGAAGAACGCATCCGATGCCACGGCCGAGCCGGTCAGCGTCAGGCCCGCGTTCTGCGCCTTGATGCTCGCGATCCGCGCGGAATCGACGCGGCTCATCTGGCCTGCACCGACGCCAAGCGTCATGCCGTTGCCGCAGAACACGATCGCGTTCGACTTCACGTACTTCGCGACGCGCCATGCGAACAGCAGGTCGTCCATTTCCTTCGGCGTCGGGTGGCGCTTCGTGACGACACGCAGCTCGTGCGGCTGCACGTTCTTCGAGTCGAGCGACTGCACCAGCAGGCCGCCGCCCACGCGCTTCAGGTCGAATGCGTTGTGGCCGTTGCCCAGTGCGATTTCGAGCAGGCGCACGTTCTGCTTCGCGGCGAACACCTGCTTCGCGGCGTCGGAGAACGACGGGGCGATCAGCACTTCGACGAACTGCTTCGCGACAGCCTGGGCCGCCGTTTCGTCGACTTCGCGGTTGAACGCGATGATGCCGCCGAACGCCGACGTCGGGTCGGTCTGGAACGCCTTCGCGTACGCATCGGCCGAATCGTTGCCGACCGCGACGCCGCACGGGTTCGCATGCTTGATGATCACGCACGCCGGTGCGTCGAACGTCTTCACGCATTCCCACGCCGCGTCGGAATCGGCGATGTTGTTGTACGACAGTTCCTTGCCCTGCAGCTGGCGGTAGTTCGCGAGCGCGCCGGCCGGCGTTGCGAGGTCGCGGTAGAACGCCGCGCTCTGGTGCGGGTTCTCGCCGTAGCGCAGGTCCTGCACCTTGTCGAACGCCATGTTCAGCGTTGCCGGGTACGCGCTGCGCGACGCGTGCTTCAGCTCGTCGGTCAGGCTCGTCAGGTAGTTCGTGATCGCGCCGTCGTATTGCGCGGTGTGTGCGAACACCTTCGTCGCGAGGCGGAAGTTGGTCGGGTAGCCGACCGCATTGCCGTTCGCCTTCATTTCATCGAGCACGACCGAGTAATCGGCCGGGTCGACGACGACCGTCACGTCGCGGTGGTTCTTCGCGGCCGAGCGCAGCATCGTCGGGCCGCCGATGTCGATGTTCTCGATCGCGTCGGCGAGCGTGCAGTCGTCCTTCGCGATCGTCGCGACGAACGGATACAGGTTCACGACCAGCAGGTCGATCGTCGGGATGCCGTGCTGTTCCAGCGCCTGCATGTGCTCGGGCAGGTCGCGGCGGGCCAGGATGCCGCCGTGCACCTTCGGGTGGAGCGTCTTCACGCGCCCATCGAGCATTTCCGGGAAGCCCGTGTAATCAGCCACTTCGGTCACGGGCAGGCCCGCGTCGGCGAGCAGTTTCGCGGTGCCGCCGGTCGACAGCAGCTTGACGCCGAGGTCGGACAGCGACTTTGCGAAGTCGACGATGCCGGTCTTGTCGGAAACGGAAATGAGCGCTTGCTTGATCATGATGGAACCACCAATAGCCAGGGAAACGGGGACGGGACGGCCGCCTACAGCAGGCCGTGCTGCTGCAGCTTCTTGCGCAGCGTATTGCGATTGATGCCGAGGTACTCCGCGGCGAGCGACTGGTTGCCGCCGGCCTGTACGAGCACGACCTCGAGCATCGGCTTTTCGACGCAGGACATCACCATTTCATAGACGTCGTGCGGATTGGAGCCGTCTAGATCCCGGAAATACACGTCCAGGCTCTCGCGGACACATTGTTCGATGTTGTGCTTGCTCATGCTGCTAACTGGTTATGGTCGTCCGACTCGCCCTGGCCGTTTTCCTCTTCGTCATCGACGTAGACGAGGTGGTCCGACAGCGCCTTTTGCGCCTCGAAGAATGCATTGACGGCGGCGAGCTGCTCGCGGGTGGAATCGAGCGTGTTCATCCTGTGCCGGAACCCGTTGGCACCGGAAAGGCCGCGAGTGTACCAGCCGATGTGCTTGCGCGCAGTACGGACGCCCGTGAATTCACCATAGAAAGCGTAGTGGTCTTCCAGGTGTTCGTTCATCACGTGCTGGATCTCGTCGATCCGCGGCGGGGGCAGCAGCTCGCCGGTTTGCAGGAAATGATCGATTTCGCGGAACAGCCACGGCCGACCTTGCGCGGCACGACCGATCATCAGGGCATCGGCACCGGTTGCGTCGAGCACGGCCTTCGCCTTCGCGGGCGACGTGATGTCGCCGTTTGCGACCACCGGAATCCGCACCGCCGCCTTCACGGCCGCGATGGTGTCGTATTCGGCGTCGCCGCGGTACAGGTCGGCGCGCGTGCGGCCGTGCACGGTGAGCATCGAGATGCCGGCGGCTTCGGCCAGGCGCGCGACCGTGATCGCGTTCTTGTGCTCGCGATCCCAGCCCGTGCGGATCTTCAGCGTGACGGGCACTGCATCCGGCCCCGTGCCGACCGCCGCGACGACCGCCTCGACGATGCGCTGCACGAGCGGCTCGTTCTGCAGCAGCGCGGAGCCGGCCGCGACGTTGCAGACCTTCTTCGCCGGGCAGCCCATGTTGATGTCGATGATCTGCGCGCCGTTGTCGACGTTGTAGCGGGCCGCTTCGGCCATCATCGCCGGATCGGCGCCGGCGATCTGGACCGCGATCGGCTCGACCTCGCCTTCATGGTTCGCGCGCCGCATCGTCTTCGCGCTTTTCCACAGCTGTGCGTTGGACGCGACCATCTCGGACACGGCGTAACCGGCCCCCAGCCGCTTGCAGAGCTGGCGGAACGGACGATCCGTCACGCCGGCCATCGGGGCGACGAACAGGTTGTTACGCAATACGTGAGGGCCGATAACAGGCATCGCAATGGCACCGCCCGCGGCGGGCGCGGGCAGGGAAAGGGCAGACGGAAACGCGCATTTTACCGTATTCCCATGTCCCGCCGATTTGACCCGGTTTGAGTGGCGCAACTGTGCGCGCCGCGCGTCAGTTGCGCTGGCCGAACATCATCTGGCGCGCGATCAGCTTCTTCAGCGGCGGCACGAACTCGAGCGCGGTGAGTGCGGCGCCGCGCAGCAGCGGGAGCGGGCCCGAGTCGATCGTGAACAGGCGTGCCAGCGTGTCGGTCGCGCCGATCGTGAAGCGCCGGTCGAGCGCGCGGCGCGCGTTGAAGGTGGCGAGCGCGGTCGCTTCGAAGCCTTGCGCGGACAGCGTGTCGACGAGCGTATGCGCGTCGCGCAGCCCGAGGTTGAGCCCCTGGCCCGCGACGGGGTGCAGGGTTTGCGCGGCATTGCCGACGATCGCGACGCGGCCGTTGACGAGCGTCTGGGCGGCGTTCAGGCCGAGCGGGAACGACGCGCGGCCCGCGATCGCGACGAACTCGCCCATGCGTTCGCCGAACGCGGCGCCGAGTTCGCGCAGGAACGCGTCGTCGGGCAGCGCGGCACGCCGCGCCGCTTCGTTGGGCGTGCAGCACCAGACGAGCGCGTACTCGGCCTGGCGCGGGCCGCCGAGCGGCAGCAGCGCGAGCGGGCCTTCGTGCGTGAAGCGTTCCCATGCGACGTTCGGGCGCGGCGCCGAGACCGTGACCGTGCCGACGAGCGCGGTCTGCCCGTAGTCGCGGCGATGCTTGGCCGTATCGGCCTGCTGTTCGTGGAACAGCCCGCCTTCGGCATTGATGACGACGCGCGCGCGCAGCGTGCGCTCGCCTTGCGGGCCGTCGAGCGTCAGCGTGACGCCGTCGGCATCCTGCTGCGGCGCACGCGCGGTGGTCGACGTGAGCCAGTCGATGCGCGTGCCGCGCACGGCACCCGCGAGCGCCTGCATGAGCGAGCCGTAGCGCACGACGTAGCCGAGCGCGGCGACGTCGTGCTCGTCGCGGTCGATCAGCGTGCGGCCGAAATGGCCGCGCTGCGACACGTGGATATGTTCGATCGGCGTCGCGTCGGCGGGCCACGCGAGCGTGTCGAGCAGCACGCGGCTGCCGTGCGACACGGCGATCGCGCGCGGATCGTTCGCGTTCGCGGCCGGTTCGCGTGCATCGATCAGCGCGATCGATGCGTGTTGCGTCGCGCTGCGGCGTGCGAGCCAGCCGGCGAGCGCGAGCCCGACGGGGCCCGCGCCGACGATGGCGAGGTCGTAGTCCGGCATGGCCGGGGAGGAAGCGGTCGTCATCTTGATTCGTGAAACGGAGGTAACGGTCGGCGGCGGCGGGTCATGCGCCCGCGCGCATCAGCGCTTCGATTTCGTCCGCCGCGACGGGCACGCCGCGCGTGATCAGCTCGCAGCCGTGCTCGCGCACGATGGCGTCGTCCTCGATGCGGATGCCGATGTTCCAGTACTCGGGCGGCACGTCGTCGGCGGCGCGCACGTACAGGCCGGGTTCGACCGTCAGCGTCATGCCGGCCTTCAGCGTGCGCCACGGCAGCACGCCGTTGCCGTCGCGCTCGGCGAGCCGCTCGCGGTAGTCGCCGCAATCGTGCACGTCCATGCCGATCCAGTGGCCGGTGCGGTGCATGTAGAAGCGCGTGTACGCACGCTCGGCGATCACGTCGTCGACGTTCGAGAAGCGCGCTTTCGGGATGATGCCGGTGTCGAGCAAGCCCTGCGCGAGCACGCGCACGGCCGCGTCGTGCGGCGCCTCGAACGGCACGCCGGCGCGCGTCGCATCGATCGCCGCCTGCTGCGCGGCGAGCACGATGTCGTACAGCGTGCGCTGCGCGGGCGAGAAGCGCCCGTTGGCCGGGAACGTGCGCGTGATGTCCGACGCGTAGCCGTCGAGTTCGCACGCGGCGTCGATCAGGATCAGGTCGCCGTCCTTCGCGGCTGCGTTGCCGGCCGGGTAGTGCAGCACGCACGCGTTCGCGCCGGCCGCGACGATCGAGCCGTACGCGGGCGACTGCGCACCGTGCTTGCGGAACACGTACAGGAGTTCGGCTTCGAGTTCGTATTCGCGGATGCCGGGGCGGCACGCCTGCATCGCGCGGCGGTGCGCGAGCGCGGAGATATGCGCCGCGCGCATCATGATCGCGAGCTCGTGCTCGTCCTTCACGAGCCGCATGTCGTCGAGCAGCGGCGTGAGGTCGAGCATCGCGTCCGGCGCGGCGACGCCCGTGCGCGCCCGCGCCCGCACCGCGTCGACCCAGCCCGCGAGCTGGCGGTCGAAGTCGGCCGACGCGCCGAACCGGTAGTGCACGGTGCCCGCGTCGGCGAGCAGGCGCGGCATCTCGGTGTCGATCACGTCGACCGCGAATGCCGCATCGAAACCGAACGTGTCGCGCGCGGCTTCGGGCCCGTAATGGAAGCCTTCCCAGATCTCGCGATCGGCATTCTTGCCGCGGCAGAACAGGATCGACTCCGGCGTGCCATGTGGCGCGGCGGCGTTCAGCACGAGCACGGCATCCGGCTCGCTGAAGCCCGTCAGGTAATGGAAGTAGCTGTCGAACCGGTACGGATAGTCCGTATCGCGGTTGCGCGGCACTTCGGGCGCGGTGGGGACGATGGCGACGCCGCCGCCGGCGGCACGCAGTGCGGCAAGCACGCGTTCACGGCGCTGGCGGTAGACGTCGACGGCGATGGCGGTATCGAGGGGCGCGTTCATTCGTGCGATTGTAGCGCCGCGGGACGCCGCGCGTGAAAGAGGGGCGGGAAGCCCGCCGGAAAGCCCGCACGACGGTTGTTGCAAACCATCCACAGGCCGGCCGGGCGATTTTCTATCGCGCCATGCTGGCCGGTTATGATCGACGACAACGTATACTCCCGGCGGTTCCCAAAAAAAGGCAGATGATGAAATTAATCGGTTCGCTCAGCAGCCCGTACGTCCGCAAGGCGCGGATCGTGCTGGCTGAAAAGAAGATCGACTACAAGCTGGAGCTCGAGAACGTGTGGGCGCCGGAGACGGATATTCATGCGTCGAATCCGCTCGGCAAGGTCCCGTGCCTCGTGATGGAGGATGGTGCCGCGGTGTTCGATTCCCGCGTGATCTGCGAATACGTCGATACGCTGTCGCCGGTCGGCAAGCTGATTCCGCCGTCGGGCCGCGAGCGCGTCGAGGTGCGCTGCTGGGAAGCGTTGGGCGACGGCGTGATCGACGCGTCGGTCGCGATTCGTATCGAACATACGATGCGCGACGAGGCGCAACGCAGCGCGAGCTGGATCGCGCGCCAGCAACGCAAGATCGACGACGGTCTCGTCGCGATGTCGCAGGGGCTCGGCGGCAAGACGTGGTGCGTCGGTAATCATTACACGCTCGCCGACATCGCACTCGGCTGCGCGCTCGGCTATCTCGACTTCCGGATGCCCGAGCTCAACTGGCGCGATCGCCACCCGAACCTCGACAAGCACTTCGTGAAGCTGCTGCAACGGCCGTCGTTCGCCGACACGCTGCCGCAGAACTGAGCCGAACGCGACTTATTCACGGATTCGGCAGACGAAAGAAAAGCGCCCCGCGGGGCGCTTTTCTTTTTGCCGGGCCGCCCCGCGGCGGGGGCGGTCGCCCGCTTCATTCGATCGACGCGTACACGGCCTCGCCGAGCGTGAACGAATCGCTGCGCGAAATCGGCCACCACTTGTCGTACAGCGTGAAGCCGCAGGTGTTGCCGTCGAGCAGCGAGCCGGGCTTCAGGTACTTCAGCAACTGCGACATCAGCCGGACCTCGTGCGGGGCGATGCGCTGCACGATGTGATGCGCGCGCAGCTCCGACGGATGCGCGAGGCCGGCCGCCTGCACGAGTTCCTGCAGCGCGTGCAGCGTGTTGCGGTGGAAGTTGTACACGCGGTCGGCCTTGTCCGGCACGACGAGCGCGCGCTGGCGCACCGGGTCCTGCGTCGCGACGCCGGTCGGGCAGCGGCCCGTGTGGCAGGTCTGCGCCTGGATGCAGCCGACCGCGAACATGAAGCCGCGCGCCGAGTTCACCCAGTCCGCGCCGATCGCGAGCGTGCGTGCGACGTCGAACGCGGTGATGATCTTGCCGCTCGCGCCGAGCTTCACGCGGTCGCGCACGCCGATCCCGACGAGCGTGTTGTGCACGAGCAGCAACCCTTCCTGCAGCGGCACGCCGACGTGGTCGGTGAATTCGAGCGGCGCCGCGCCGGTGCCGCCTTCCGCGCCGTCGACGACGATGAAGTCCGGCACGATGCCGGTCTCGAGCATCGCCTTCGCGATCCCGAAGAATTCCCACGGATGGCCGACGCACAGCTTGAAGCCGGTCGGCTTGCCGCCCGACAGCGTGCGCAGCCGTTCGACGAATTCGAGCAGCCCGCGCGGCGTCGAGAACTCCGAGTGCGTCGCGGGCGAGATGCAGTCCTTGCCCATCGGCACGCCGCGCGTCTCGGCGATCTCGGGCGTGATCTTCGCGGCCGGCAGCACGCCGCCGTGGCCGGGCTTCGCGCCCTGCGACAGCTTCACCTCGATCATCTTGACCTGCGGATCGGCGGCCTGCTTCGCGAACTTGTCGGGGTTGAAGGTGCCGTCGTCGTTGCGGCAGCCGAAGTAGCCGGACGCGATTTCCCAGATGATGTCGCCGCCGTTTTCGCGATGGTACTTCGACAGCGAGCCTTCGCCCGTGTCATGCGCGAAACCGCCTTTCTTCGCGCCGAGGTTCAGCGAGCGGATCGCGTTCGCGGACAGCGAGCCGAAGCTCATCGCCGAGATGTTGAAGATCGAAATGTCGTACGGTTGAGCGCGACTGGCGCCGACGCGGACGCGGAAATCATGGTTCGGCAGCTTCGTCGGCGCGAGCGAGTGGCTGATCCATTCGTGCGCGACGGCCTTCACGTTCAACTCGGTGCCATAGGGGCGATTGTCGGCGACGTTCTTCGCGCGCTGGTAGACGAGGCTGCGCTGCGCACGCGAGAACGGCTTTTCGTCGGTGTCGTCCTCGACGAAGTACTGGCGGATTTCAGGTCGGATGAATTCGAACAGGAAGCGGAAGTGGCCCCAGAGCGGGTAGTTGCGCAGGATGGCGTGGCGGTCCTGCTTCAGGTCGTACAGGCCGAGCGCGACGAGGGCGGCCGGGATCACGAGCCACAGCCACGCGATCGTGTGCCGGGCGGCGAGCGCCGCGACGGCCACGAACAGCAGGACCGCGCACCACATCGCGATATAGCGTCGGGAAAACATGGGGACTCCATCGTAATTGTCTGGATGGCCGTCACGTCGCCAGGATTGCGCGGCGGGCGGCAAGTCGGCGCGCGTGGCATCGCGCGGGCCCGGCGGGCATGCTGCCCGTGCCGTACCCGCCGCCGCCGGCGCCCACGATGGTCGAGAGTCTACTACGGGTGTCGCGAAGCCCGCCTTACCGAGACGGGGCCTAGCTGTCCGTGCCGGTCGGGCGGATGAACGGGCTGTACGCCGGGCTGCCGGGCTTCAGCCGGGCGTCGTCGTCGAAGTCTTCGTCGCGGTTGAACGGCACCCGCGGCCACGCATGCCAGTCGCGCAGCCGCGCGCGGTAGCCGGCGAGACTGTGCACGAGGCGCGCGTCCTGCCGCCGCGCGGCGTCGCCCGCGAGGCCGCCGCGGACATCGTGGATCAGGTGCGGTTCGAGCACGTCGAAGCCGACGTAGCGCAGCGCGTACATGATCGGCCACAGCAGCAGGCGGGTGTCGCCTTCTCGGCCGTCGGGTGCGCAGGCGGCGGCCGACGAGCCGGTCGTGACGCTCAGCAACACGCGCCGCCCCTGCAGCACGCCGCGATCGTGGCGCTGCCGGCTGCTGTAGAGGCCGCCGTAGACGAACACGCGATCCATCCAGCCCTTCAGGATCGCGGGTGCGCCGAACCACCACAGCGGGAACTGCAGGATCAGCGCGTCGGCCTGTCTCAACTGGCCGACCTGATGCGCGATCTCGGGCGCGAGCGTGCCGCGTTCCCAGTGATGGCGCTGCTCGCGCTGCGTGTCGAAGCGGGCGGTGTCGAGCCGGTCCGCATAATGGCGCGGTGCTTCGCACGGGTCGAACGCGTCGGCGTACAGGTCCGCGACCATCGCGGTATGGCCGCCTGCGCGCCAGGCGTCGGCCGCCGCGCCGGCGAGGGTGGCGTTGAACGACTGCGGTTCGGGATGGGCGACGACGATCAGCGCATGCATGGCGGGCTCCGGGAGTGTGCGACGATGATGGCCGGCGGCGACGGGGCCGCGCAATCACGCACCCGGAGGTAACCATGGCATTTCCCGGCGACGTCTATGCGGCGGACTGCTCGGCGCGCGACGCGCTGGCGCTGGTCGCCGGCAAGTGGTCGCTGCTGATCCTGCCCGCGCTGGCCGAGCGGCCGCTGCGCAACGGCGAGCTGCTGCGGCGTATCGGCGGGATTTCCCAGAAGGTGCTGACGCAGACGCTGCGCGAGCTGGAGCGCAACGGGCTGATCGAACGCGTTGCTGTGGCCGCGCGGCGCGCACACGTCGAATACCGGTTGACGGCGGTGGCGGGGTCGCTCGTGGCGCTCGACCGCTGGGCCGAGCGCCATTTTCCCGAGCTGGACGCGGCGCGCGAGCGCTACGACGCGTCGGTGCGGAACATGCGGTGAGCGGCGCGGCCGCTTCCGTCCGGCCGCCGCTTGCGCGGCGCCGGCGCGTCAGCGGGCGAGCGCGAGGGCAGGTGCGTCGTTCGCCTGCGTATTGCCGGACAGCGCCGATTCGATGATCCCGCCGCCGAGGCAGATCTCGCCGTCGTACAGCACGGCCGACTGGCCGGGCGTGACAGCCCACTGCGCGTCGTCGAACGCGAGCGAGAAGCGCGCTTCGCCTGCCGGGCCGGGCGTCGCGGCGCCGAATGCGCACGCCGCGTCGGCCTGCCGGTAGCGGGTCTTCGCGCCGCAAGCGAAGCCTTCGGCCGGCGGCTCGCCGGCGACCCAGCTCACGTTGCCGGCGACGAGCTGGTGCGCCAGCAGCCACGGATGATCGTGCCCCTGCACGACGTACAGCGTGTTCGACGCAATGTCCTTCGCGGCGACGAACCACGGATCGCCGTTGCCACTCTTGCTGCCGCCGAGGCCGATGCCCTTGCGCTGGCCGAACGTGTAGAACGCGAGGCCGATGTGCTCGCCGACGACCTTGCCGTCCGGCGTCTTCATCGGGCCGGGTTTCGTCGGCAGATAGCGGTTCAGGAAATCGCGGAACGGCCGTTCGCCGATGAAGCAGATGCCCGTCGAATCCTTCTTCTTCGCGTTCGGCAGCCCGATCTGCGCGGCGATCTCGCGCACCTTCGTCTTCGGGATCTCGCCGAGCGGGAACATCGTCTTCGACAGTTGCGCCTGGTTCAGCCGATGCAGGAAGTACGACTGGTCTTTCGTATGATCGAAAGCCTTCAGCAGTTCGAACCGCCCGTCGCGCTCGCGCACGCGCGCATAGTGGCCGGTCGCGATCATTTCCGCATCGAGCGACATCGCGTGATCGAGGAACGCCTTGAACTTGATCTCGGCGTTGCACAGCACGTCGGGGTTCGGCGTGCGGCCGGCCGAGTATTCGCGCAGGAACTCGGCGAACACGCGGTCCTTGTATTCCGCCGCGAAGTTGACGGCTTCCACGTCGATGCCGATCAGGTCGGCCACCGACACGACGTCGATCCAGTCCTGACGCGTCGAGCAGTATTCGCCGTCGTCGTCGTCTTCCCAGTTCTTCATGAACAGGCCGACCACGTCGTAGCCCTGTTCCTTCAGCAGCCACGCGGTCACCGACGAATCGACGCCGCCCGACATGCCTACCACTACCCGGCGCTTGCTCATTTGTTGACCGCCTGACGTTCGAATGCTTCGGGGCGCGGCGCGACCGAATGCGTGTGCACGAAATCGAGCGGAATGCGCCGCCCGGCGAGGTAATCGTCGACGCAGCGCAACACCGCGGGCGAGCGATGGCGCTCGCTGCACGCGCGCAGTTCGTCGGCGGTCATCCACAGCGTGCGGACGATGCCGTCGTCGAGCGCGTGGCCCGCGATCGGCTCGCCGGCCGTGCCGCAGAACGTGAAGCGCAGATAGGTTGCGCCGGCGGTGCCGGGACGATCGTAGTGCGCGAGATAGACGCCGACGAGCGCGTCGGGCGTGAACGGGTGCGCGGTTTCCTCGAGCGTCTCTCGGATCACGGCGTCGGCCAGCGTTTCGCCGGCTTCGAGATGGCCTGCCGGCTGGTTGATGCGCAGGCCCGACGAGGTTTCTTCCTCGATCATGAGAAAGCGGCCGGCGTGCTCGACGAGCGCGGCGACCGTCACATGCGGGGTCCAGATTTCGGGTTTCATGGTTCGGCATTTTACCGGTTGCGCCCGAACGCTGCCGGTCGTTGCGCTAAACGAATCAGACCCTTTCAATTCGTCTGTCGTGCCGATACACGGCGACACCGGACGGGCCGGCATCGCCGTCTCGCACGATCGTGCCAAGCGCGCTGGTACGGCCCTCGCTTTCGCCTAAAGTGGAGAGTGAGTGTCGTCGCTCGTGAGTCGGTCGTCAGCCTGCCCGGCTCGTTGTGCAGTAAAAGTCGCAACAAACGAAAAACTGACAATGACTGGAGGGACCGACGATGCATATTGGCGTGCCTGCCGAAACGCGGGCGAACGAGGCGCGTGTGGCTGCGACGCCGGAAACCGCGAAGAAATTCGCGGCCGCCGGCCATCGGGTCAGTATCGCGAAAGGGGCCGGCATCGCCGCGAGTTATCCCGACGCAGCCTATGCGGCCGCCGGTGCCGAACTGACCGGCCAGTCGGCCGCTTTCGATGTCGACATCGTGCTGAAGGTCCAGGCGCCCACCGACGCCGAACTGCCGCTGCTCAAGCGCGGCGCCGTGCTGGTCGGCATGCTCGATCCGTTCAACGGCGAGCAGGCGGCGAAACTTGCCGCAGCCGGCGTGACGGGCTTCGCGCTCGAAGCCGCGCCGCGCACGACGCGCGCGCAGAGCCTCGACGTGCTGTCGTCGCAGGCGAACATCGCGGGCTACAAGGCCGTGCTGGTGGCCGCGGCGCTGTATCCGCGCTTCTTTCCGATGCTGATGACGGCCGCGGGTACCGTGAAGGCCGCGCGCGTGCTGATTCTCGGCGCGGGTGTCGCGGGCCTGCAGGCGATCGCGACCGCGAAGCGCCTCGGTGCGGTGATCGAGGCGTCCGACGTGCGGCCGGCCGTGAAGGAGCAGATCGAGTCGCTCGGCGCGAAATTCCTCGACGTCCCGTATGAAACCGACGAAGAGCGCGACGCGGCGCAGGGCGTGGGCGGCTACGCGCGTCCGATGCCGCCGTCGTGGCTCGGCCGCCAGGCCGCGCTCGTGCACGAGCGCGCGAAGCAGGCCGACATCGTGATAACCACCGCGCTGATTCCCGGGCGCCCGGCACCGACCTTGATCTCGGTCGAGACCGTGCAGTCGATGAAGCCGGGCTCGGTGCTCGTCGATCTCGCAGCCGGCCGTGGCCCCGAATTCGACGGGCGCAAGAGCGGCAACTGCCCGCTGACGGTCGCCGACCAGGTGATCGTGCACGACGGCGTGACGATCGCCGGCTACACGAATCTCGCGTCGATGCTCGCAGCGGACGCGTCGGCGCTGTATGCCCGCAACCTGCTCGACTTCATGAAGCTGATCGTCACGAAGGAAGGCACGCTCAACATCGACCTGACCGACGACATCGTCGCCGCGACGCTCCTGTGCCGCGACGGCGAAGTCGCGCGCAAGTAACCGGGGAGAGGGGCCATGGAAATCATCAATCACACGGTGATCAACGTGATCATCTTCGTGCTGGCGGTGTACGTCGGCTACCACGTGGTGTGGAACGTCACGCCGGCGCTGCATACGCCGCTGATGGCCGTGACCAATGCGATCTCGGCGATCGTGATCGTCGGCGCGATGCTCGCGGCGGCGCTCACCGTCGGCGCGACCGGCAAGGTGTTCGGCACGCTCGCGGTCGCGCTCGCGGCCGTCAACGTGTTTGGTGGCTTCCTCGTGACGAGGCGCATGCTCGAGATGTTTCGCAAGAAGGCGCCGAAGCAGGCCGAGGGCGGCAAGGAGGGCACGCGATGAGCACGAACGTCGTCACGCTGCTGTACCTCGTCGCGTCGGTGTGCTTCATCCAGGCGCTGAAAGGCCTGTCGAACCCGAAGAGCGCGCGGCGCGGCAACCTGTTCGGGATGGCCGGGATGGCCATCGCGATCCTCACGACGATCGCGCTGATCGCCAGGCAGGCCGAGTGGCTCGGCGCGAACCTGCCGCTCGGCATCGCGCTGGTGCTCGGCGCGCTGATCGTCGGCGGCGGCGTGGGGGCGTTCGTCGCCGCGCGCGTCGAGATGACGAAGATGCCGGAGCTCGTCGCAGCGATGCATTCGCTGATCGGTCTCGCGGCCGTGTGCATCGCGTATGCGGTGGTGTCGGAGCCGGAAGCGTTCGGGCTCGTGCCGCAGGACGCGGTGTCGTCGAACTTCATCCCGTACGGCAACCGCGTCGAGCTGTTCATCGGCACGTTCGTCGGCGCGATCACGTTCTCCGGCTCGGTGATCGCGTTCGGCAAGCTGTCGGGCAAGTACCGGTTCCGGTTGTTCCAGGGCGCGCCGGTCGTGTATGCGGGCCAGCATCTGCTCAACCTGATGCTCGCGCTCGCGATGCTCGGCTTCGGCATCCTGTTCTTCATCACGCAGTCGTGGCTGCCGTTCGTCATCATGACGGCGATCGCGTTCGCGCTCGGCGTGCTGATCATCATCCCGATCGGCGGCGCGGACATGCCGGTGGTCGTGTCGATGCTGAACTCGTACTCCGGGTGGGCGGCGGCCGGCATCGGCTTCTCGCTGAACAACGCGATGCTGATCATTGCCGGGTCGCTCGTCGGCTCGTCGGGCGCGATCCTCTCGTACATCATGTGCCACGCGATGAACCGCTCGTTCTTCAACGTGATCCTCGGCGGGTTCGGCGGCGAGGCAGCGGCCGGTGGTGCGGCAGGTGCGAAGGAGCAGCGGCCGGTGAAGTCGGGCTCGGCCGAAGACGCGTCGTTCATGCTCGGCAATGCGGAAACGGTCGTGATCGTGCCGGGTTACGGCCTCGCCGTGGCTCGTGCGCAGCACGCGCTGAAGGAGCTGACCGACAAGCTGGTCGAGAAGGGCATCGACGTGAAGTACGCGATCCATCCGGTTGCGGGGCGGATGCCGGGGCACATGAACGTGCTGCTCGCGGAAGCGGAAGTACCGTACGAGATCGTGTACGAGATGGACGACATCAACGGCGAATTCGGCCAGGTCGACGTCGTGCTCGTGCTCGGCGCGAACGACGTCGTGAACCCGGCCGCTAAGAACGATCCGCAATCGCCGATCGCGGGGATGCCGATCATCGAGGCGTACAAGGCGCGCACGGTGATCGTCAACAAGCGCTCGATGGCGGCCGGCTACGCGGGCCTCGACAACGACCTGTTCTACATGGACAAGACGATGATGGTGTTCGGCGATGCGAAGAAGGTCATCGAGGACATGGTGAAGTCGGTCGAATGACGCATGCGCCGGCAACGCGGCTGCCTGCTTCGATTCACGGGCAGCGTGACCGGACATTGGACAGGCCCGACCGGCGCAAGCCGGCCGGGCTTTTTTCATGGGGCGACGAGGTTCGCGACGCACGCGGCGATCGTGTCGCGTACGCGCACGATCGCCGGGTCGCGCTGCGTGCTCGTGCGCCAGCCGATTTCCACCGGGTAGTGCGGCAAGTCGACCGGGCATGCGAGCGCGCGCAGCGGTGTCGATTGCGCGATCGCGCGCGCCGCGTGCGCGGGAATCGTCGCGACCGCGTCGGAGCCGGCGAGCAGGTACGGCAGTGCGGCGAAATGCGTGGTCGACGCCGCGACACGCCGCTTGTGGCCGAGCGTGGCCAGCGCCTCGTCGACGATCCCGATCACGCCGCCCGACGACACGAGCAGGTGGTCGCGCCGCAGGAAATCGGCGAGCGTGAGCGTGCGTGGCGGCTTCGGGCGCGCTGCCGGGTCGATCACGCACGCATAGCCGCCCGTCGCGACCGCGCGCCGGCTGAGCCCGTTCGCCGAGAAGCCGCCCGACGCGATTGCGAGGTCCACACTGTGACGCAGCAGCGCGTCGCCGGCGATGCCGCTGTGCGTCTGCCGGAAGATCAGCCGGATGCCGGCGGCTTCCCGCGCGACGGCGTCGATCAGCGCGCGGCCGAGCGCGATCTCGAAGTCGTCCGACAGCCCGATCGAGATTGTGCGGCCGATGCGGTCGCCGCCGTCGGCTGCGATCGCGAGGCTTTCGCGGCAACGGTCGAGCGCATCGGACAGGATCGGCTTCAGTTCGTCCGCGCGCGGCGTCGGCGCGAGCCCGCGGCCGGTGCGCACGAACAGCGGATCGGCATAGATCACGCGCAGCCGCGCCAGCGCCGCGCTCACCGCCGACTGCGTGAGGCCGAGCCGCAGCGCCGCGCGGCTCGCGCCGCCTTCCTCGTACAGCGCCTCGAACACCTTCAGCAGATTCAGGTCGAGGCTGGCGATATCATCCGCATTCATGACACTTATCGTTCTATCGATTTGATCGATGACATCATATCGATAAAGATGGCGTAACCCCATTCACCGGAGACGCCTTCATGTCCACGTCAGTCATCGCCGCGCTGCAGATCGGTGCATCGCCCGCCGGCACGCGCGCCACGCTCGACACGATCCTCGGCTACGAAACCGCGATCCGCGACAGCGGCGCGTCGCTCGTCGTGCTGCCCGAGGCCGTGCTCGGCGGCTATCCGAAAGGCGAGATCTTCGGCACGCGGCTCGGTTACCGGCTGCCCGAAGGCCGCGACGCGTATGCGCGCTATGCCGCGCAGGCGATCGACGTGCCGGGGCCCGAAACCGACGAGCTGGCCGCGCTGTCGCAGCGCACGGGCGCGAGCCTCGTGGTCGGCGTGATCGAGCGCGGCGGCAGCACGCTGTACTGCACGGCACTGTTCTTCGACCCGCGCGACGGGCTCGTCGCGAAGCACCGCAAGCTGATGCCGACCGGCACCGAACGGCTGATCTGGGGGCAGGGCGACGGCTCGACCTTGCCCGTCGTCGACACGGCCGCGGGCCGCGCGGGCGCCGCGATCTGCTGGGAGAACCACATGCCGCTCCTGCGCTGCGCGATGTACGCGAAGGGCGTGCAGATCTGGTGCGCACCGACCGTCGACGAGCGCGATGTCTGGCAGAGCTCGATGCGGCATATCGCGCACGAAGGGCGCTGCTTCGTCGTCAGCGCATGCCAGGTGCAGCCGTCGCCGCGCGCGCTCGGGATCGATGTGCCGGGCTGGGATCCGGAGCGGCCGCTGATCCGCGGCGGCAGTGTGATCGTCGGGCCGCTCGGCGACCTGCTGACGGAGCCGCTGATCGGCGAAGCCGGGCTCGTGACCGCGCGCATCGATACCGACGAACTCGTGCGGGCGCGCTACGACTTCGACGTGGTCGGGCATTACGCGCGGCCCGACGTGTTCTCGCTGCACGTCGACGAGCGGCCGAAGCGGACGGTGGTATTCGGCGGGTAGGAGGGGGCGGACCGGGCGCCGTGCGGTGCCCCGGAACATGAACGGCGGCGGCGCGCCCGCCGTCGTGCCGCGTCAGCGCATCGGCGCTTCCGCGATCCGCATGTAGTCGGCGATCCGCCGTCCTTCCATGTCCGGAAACTGCTCGTGCACGGTGATGTCGCCCATCCGCGCGATGTCGAAGGTGCGGAAATCGTCGCGCAGCTCGCACCACGCGCCGATCGTCCAGCGCCCGCCCCAGTAGACGAGCCCGAGCGGCCACACGCGGCGTTGCGAATGTGCGCCGAGCCGGTCGCGGTAGCCGAAGCTGACGACGTGGCGCGTGTCGATGGCCTGGTGGATCGCGTCGACCTTCGCGCAAAACGTCTCGTCGATGTGGAACGACGGCGCGAACACGGGCAGGCGGTCGAGCGCCGTGCGCTTGTCGGCCGGCATGGCCGACGCGATCTTCGCGAGCGCCGAGCGCGCGCCGCTCGCGAAGCGCGCACCGCCCCAGGTTTCGAGCATGCGTGCGCCGGTGGCGAGCGCCGCGAGTTCCTCGGCCGTGAACGTGAGCGGCGGCAGGCTAGCGTTGCGGTTCAGCCGGTAGCCGATGCCGGCTTCGCCTTCGATCGGCACCCCTGACAGTTGCAGGTCGCGCACGTCGCGATAGACCGTGCGCGGCGACACCGACAGCCAGTCGGCCAGCTGTTGCGCGGTCGTGAGACGACGCCCGCGCAACAGCTCGGCGATCTGGAACAGGCGGTCGGCACGGCGCGTCATGACGGCACCTCGACTCCAACGGCGGTAGGGACTTCGCGATGATAGCGCCGCGCGAGCCCGACGGCCGGTGCGCTCAGTGGCATTTCGGCGCGTGCAGGCCGACGCGGTTGCCTTCGGTGTCGATCAGGTAGCCGACGTAGCCGTAGTTGTTCGGCAGCTCGACGACCGAGCCCTGCACGACGCCGCCCGCGCGCTTCGCGCGTTCGAGCGCCGCGACGACCGATTCGCCGGCGTTCAGGTAGACGAGCACGCCGTTCGCGCTCGGCTTCATCTGCTGCGGATCGAACACGATGCTGCCGCCCGTGCTCGATGCGTCGCGGTCGAACGTGGCCATCGGCACGCCGCCGATGACTGCGCGCTGCAGCGTCGTTTGCAGCACGGTTTCGTAAAAGCGGATCGCCCGGTCGAAATCGAGGGACGGAATGTCGAACCACGCGATCGCGCGCTCCAGGGGGGCGGTAGCGGTGGCAGTGGCAGTTGCGGACGTCATGACGTGCTCCTTGTTGCGTTGTTGTTCGGGTTCGGTGCGGAAACCAGCGGTGCATTGCGCCGGGATTGCAGTGTGATCGCGGCCTGCTGACACCGTATTGTCAGTAGAGTTGTCATCCTTGACATGCAACCTTTTGGTTGCATAATGAGGTCATTGACCCGGGAGCGGCATGGATCTCGTTTTCAAGGCGCTGGCCGATGCCACGCGCCGCCAGTTGCTTGATTTGCTGCATGCGAAAAGCGGACAGACCCTGTCCGAGCTGTGCGACGGGCTTGCGATGAGCCGGCAGGCCGTAAGCAAGCATCTCGCGCTGCTCGAGGCCGCGAATCTCGTCGCGACGACGTGGCGCGGCAGGGAGAAGCTGCATTACCTGAATCCGGTGCCGATCCACGACATCGCGGAACGCTGGATCGGCAAGTTCGAGCGTCAGCGCCTGCAGGCGCTGGCGGATCTCAAGCGCGGGCTGGAAGCGGCCGGCGATCCTGGAGACAACGATGAGTAATCCCGCCTTTGTGTACGTGACGTTCATTGCATCGACGCCCGAGCGCGTGTTCGATGCGCTCACCAACGCCGAGCTGACGAAGGACTACTGGGTGCGGCATCGCAACGCGTCGCCCGACTGGCGGCCGGGCTCGCGCTGGGAGCATCAGGACTACGACGATCCGTCGCGGGTCGACATCGTCGGCGAAGTGGTCGAGAACGATCCGTCGCGCCGGCTGGTCGTCACGTGGCGCGCGCCGTCGGGGGAGAGCGGGGAATCGCGCGTGACCTACGTCGTCGAGCCGCATGAGGGCGTCGTGAAGCTGACCGTCACGCACGACGGGCTGGTGCCGGGCTCGGAGATGGATCGCGGGATTCGCGGCGGCTGGCCGGTCGTGCTGTCGAGCCTCAAGACGCTGCTCGAGACGGGGCAGGCGCTGCCGTTCACGATGGGCCGCTGGGCGTGCTCGAAGCACTGAAACGAAACGCCGCCGTTGCCGCGGGTGCGGTAACGGCGGCGTTCGGGTTGCCGCGATGGGGCTGCACCGGCGGCCCCATCGCGATCATGCTGCGGATTACGCGTCGCCTTCCGGCGTGGCCGGGCGCGCCTTCACGCTGCCGGCGATCAGGTCGAAGCGGAACAGCCGGCATTCGAGCGCGCCGTTGAACAGCGGCGTCTTCGCCGATTCGCGCAGCCGCAGCTGGCCCGGCAGCGAACGGTCGGACGTCAGCAGGAACGCCTGCCAGCCCGTGAAGCGCTGCTTCAGCGCATCGCCGAGCGCGTTGAAGAACTCGCTGTCCGGCGCATCGGTGTGGGTGCGGCGGAACGCGTCGTCGTTGCCGCGGTTGCGGCCCGTCTCGCGCACCTCGCCGCGCGCGCTGCGGCCACGCACCTCGATCCGCTCGCCGTACGGCGGGTTCGCGAGGATGATGCCCGGGCCGTCGCACGGCGGCGTCATCCCGCGCGCGTCGACCTGCTTGAGCCATACCGACGGCACGCCCGCGCGCTCGAGGTTCGCGCGCGCTTTCTCGAGCATGTCGCCGGAGATGTCGCTGCCGTACACGCCGAGCGCTTCGCCGCGCTTGCCGCGCGCCGCGCGCTTCGCGTCCAGCGCCGGGACCTTCAGCCCCTGCCACGCGGTGATGTCGTACTGCTTGAGTTTCTCGAAACCGAACCGGCGCTCGACGCCGGGCGCCACGCCGAGCGCGATCTGCGCGGCTTCCGCGAGGAACGTGCCGCTGCCGCACATCGGGTCGTACAGCGCCGTGCCGGGCGTCCAGCCCGTCAGGCGCAGGATGCCGGCCGCGAGGTTCTCGCGCAGCGGCGCCGCGCCCTTGTCGAGACGCCAGCCGCGCTTGAACAGCGGCTCGCCCGACGTGTCGAGGTACAGCGTGCATTCGCCCGCCGTCAGGAAGGCGAACACGCGCACGTCCGGCGCACCCGTGTCGATGCTCGGGCGCGCGCCGGTCTTGTCGCGCATCCGGTCGCAGATCGCGTCCTTCACGCGCAACGTCGCGAATTCGAGGCTCTTCAGCGGCGACTTGATCGCCGTGATGTCGACGCGCAGCGTCTGCGTCGCCGCGAACCAGCGCTCCCACGGCTGCTCGAGCGCGAGCGCGTAGACGTCCTGCTCGTTGCGGTATGCGCGGTGCGCAATCTTCAGCAGAACCCGGCTCGCGATCCGCGAATGGAGGTTCGCGGCCATGCCGGCGGCCCAGCCGCCGCTGAAGTGGACGCCGCCCGGCACCTGCGCGCCCGCGGTGAACGGCGCGCCGTTCAGGTGGCGGCCGGCGATTTCGGCCAGCTCGGCGGCAAGCGCCGCTTCGAGGCCGCGCGGGCAGGGGGCGAAGAATTCGTACAGGGTGGGCGAGGACATAAGGCGGGTGAGGACGTGCAAAAGTCCACTATTGTACGCGGCGCGGGCGGCCGGGGCCGGCGTTGTGTCGCGTTTCGGTGCTGCGGCGCGGGCCCGGCGCCGCGCGACCGAGGCGGGAGGCCGGCGCGGCGGTGCCCGGGCGGGCACCGCCATCGCGCCGCGGGCTCAGTGCGAGCCCGGCTGGCCGGCGCGCGCGGCCGGGCCGCTGCCCGGCCAGAACAGCGCGAGCGGATTCGACAGCACCGTGCGGACGATCGCGGCGACGAGCGCGCGCACCTTGGTTCGGCGCAGGCTGCGCGAGCGCACGGCCATCGTGAACGCGAGTGCGAAGCTCACGAGCACGTTGAGGATCGCCATGCTGAGCACGCCGGCGCAGGCCCACCACAGCTCGGGCGTGCCGAGCGCGTCCTTGCCCAGCACGCCGAGCGCGATCCCGATCGAACCGGCCGACAGCGTCACGTGCCGTACCTCGAACGGGAACATGAACACGGTGACGATCGCCGGAATCAGGCCGAGCATCAGGCCGAGGCCGACGTTCGCGACCACGCCGGCCACGTTCGACCGGCAGAAGTGCGCGAGCTTCGCCGCGCCGGCCGCGCCGAGCGTGAGGCGCAGCCGGCGGTTGTACGTGAGCGCGTCGCCGACCCGGTGCAGCACGAACCAGTTGTCGGCCCAGCCCGCGAGCAGGCTCGACGCCCACAGCAGCACGCCCGTCAGCGCCGCGTAGAGCGGCGTCGGGCCGAGCAGCGAGAACGAGTGCAGCGTCGCATGGGCTTTCTCCGGCGAGATCAGGTTCGCATGCAGCAGGTTGCCCGCGAACAGCTGCACCAGCAGGCACACGGGCAGCACGACGAGCACGTTGCCGGAAATCGCGGCGGCCTGCGTGCGGATCAGCGCGATCACCGATGCCACGAACGCCTTCACGCCTTCCTCGTGGCCGGTGTCGTCGAGCTCGCGCGCGAGTGTCGGCGCGGTCATCGCGGGCTGCTTGGTCGCGAGCGTGAAGTGCAGGAAGTGCATCAGCATGAAGCTGGCCGCGTAGTTGACGCCCGCGAGCAGCCCTTCGAGCATCGACTGCAGGTGCGCGCCCGTGATCGCGAACTTCATGCACACGGTCACGACGGTGACGAGGCCGCCACCCGCGGCCATCCGCAGCATCTTCAGGTACTCGGCGCGGCCGCGCGAGATGTAGTGCTCGCCGGTGTCGGCGTTGGTCTCGACGAGCTTGCGCGCGAACAGCGAGAAGTTGCTGCGCACGAGGTGCGACACGCTCTGGCTGTTGTGGTTCGCGTCGATGAGCTCGGCCGTCAGGTGCGCCATGCCGTGCAGGTCGTCGCGTGCCATCCATGCGTTGAGCAGCATCTCGGCGCGCAGGATGCGCATGCGCATCCGCTCGACCTGGAACACGATGTCGACCGACACACCGTTGCGGTACAGGTGCGAGAACACCTCGTCGACGGCGATCCGGCATTCGTCGAGCAGCACGCGCAGGTAGTTCACCTCGTGCAGCAGCTTGCTCGGGTCGCCGCCGTCCTCGACGGCCGCGTGCGCGGTCTCGACCGCGAGCATCGCGCGCGTGAGACGGTAGAACGGCTGCGTTTCGAGCGGTTTGCGCGCGTCGTCGTCGGAGAGCCGGTTGCGCACCGTCTGCGACAGGCCGGTCGAGCTGATCTGGCAGGTGAGGTTGTGCAGCGCGGCCAGCAGGTCGCGCGAGAACGAACCCGGCTCGTGGCGCTCCTCGTCGGTGATGTCGAACGAGATCAGCTCGGCGAGGCGGGTGAGCAGATCGTCGGGCAGCGCGTCGATCCATTGCGCGTCTTCCGGGGTCGGGAACATCAGCGTGAACAGCGCCGACAGCTCGCGGCGGTTCGGTGCAGGCGGGATCAGCGACGAGTCGATCCGCTCGAACAGCGCGCCGAAGAAGCCCGAGTGCACGGGCATGCCGGCGTCGCACAGGAGCGAGATGCCGTCGCACTCGCGCAGGATGCCGCGCAGGATGCGCGCGGCGTGCGTTTTCCACTCGGGATTGCGATCGAGCACGTGGAACAGGTAGCGCAGCCGCGCATGGGCCGGATACGCGCGCGCATCGGCGTCGCGATCGGCCGGCGCGTCCTGCGCGGCCTGCATCGTGCCGGTGCGGCGCAGCCAGTGCGCGAGCTCGATCAGCCATTCGCTGCGCTCGGCGTACGACGCATCGGCGTCGGCGTGCGCGAGCAGCGCATCGAGCTGGTGACCGGCATTGCGCGACGCGCGCCACTTCTTGATCAGGGTCGTCAGGGAACGAAACATAAACGGAATAGCGAAAGCCCTCGGCGGGCGGGTTCGGGATGCCGGCCGGAGAAACGGCGCGGCGCCGGGGAGAACGGGTGAGACGGGGCCGGTTGCCGGGCAATGCGCGGCGACCCGCGATGCGGCTGCCCCGCTGCGGTGCACGCCGAACGCGTGCGGGCGCCGGGAGGCACGGCGGTCGGGCCGAACGCGGCCCGGCGCCGCTGGCTGGCGCGCACGACGAGCGGCGCGAGCCGGAAAGTGCGTAGGATCGTCAATCGGGCCGGAAAACGCAAGCCGACCGTATGGTATGACGCCGGTTCCGGCCGACTTTGACAAACAATGCAAAGTCGCCGTTCGACGCGATGCGCGTGGTGTGACGCAAGCGGCGGCCGGGTCGTGCCGACCGCTGCCGGCGCGTGCTACCGGACGCACCGGGCCGGACGAGGCCGACGAATGCTGCTTCGGACGCTCGCCCGCGCGCCGTACGCTTACGCGCCGGACTTGCCCGTCGCGCCGGCGTCGCCGCCCGGCGTCGGGTTGGCCGGACACGGCACGACCGGCGCGGCGGCCGTCTTGCCGCCGGCCGCGGGCGCCGTCGCAGCGGGCGCGCCGCGGCGCGCGGCCATCGCGCGCACGCCGGCCGCGGCTTGCGCGGCAATCACGTCGAGCGCGCGCCGGTGGCCGGCGACGAGCGCGTCGTAGCCGTCGGCGACCGGCTCCGCGACGCTCGTGCGGCAGGTCATCACGGCCTGCGTGGCGAGCGAGCGCACGCTCCACACGGCGTCGACCGCCGCGCGCTTGGCCGGCCACGACTCGAAGCGCTGCACGTTCACGCTGACGCGATACACGGGCACGCCGGGCGGGTGGGCGGAATTCGCGACGTCGATCGTGCCGAGCTGCGCGGCGAGATCGTCCGACAGCGCGCGGCGGATCTCGTCGGCGGGCGGCGACGCCCAGCGTTCCTGCTCGAGCACGTCGACCTGCGCGGCGTTCTTCTGCACGACCAGCTGGTTTTTCGCGATCTGCTCGGGCACGCCGACGGACGGCACTTCGATCAGGAACGCCGGGTTGGCCGGCGCGGTGCGCAGCGGCGCTGCGGCGTCGGCCGGGCTGAGCGTGTAGAACCGCGCGGGCGGCGAGCTGCACGCGGCGAGCGCGAGGGCGGCGACAGCCGCCGCCGCGCCGCTCGCGAAACCGTTCACGCGTGTCGTCATGGTTGATCTCCTGGCTTGCCCTTGAGCAGCGATTCGGGGTGGCGCTCCAGATAGTCGGAGAGCGCGTTCAGCGACTGCAGCGTGCGCGTGAGCTCCTTCAGCGCGCCGCGCACGTCGGTTTGCAGCGGCGAATCCTGCTGCAGCGTCGCTTCGGCGGTCGAGAAGGTCTGCTTCGCGGCCGACAGCGTGTCGCGCGCTTCCGGCGCGACCTGCGTGTCGAGCTGCTTGAACAGCTTGTCGGCGTTCGACAGCGCGCTGTTCAGGTTCGCGCCGATCTGGTCGAACGGCACCTTGTCGAGCTTCTTCGCGATGTCGGCGACCTGCAGCTGCAGCTCGTCGAGCGTGTTCGGCACGGTCGGCAGCTCGAGCGGCTGGCGTGCCGTATCGATCGTCACGGTCGGAGCCTTCGGGAAGAAGTCGAGCGCGACGTACAGCTGGCTCGTCAGCAGGTTGCCGGTGCGCAGCTGGCCGCGCAGCCCGTGCCGGACGAGCCGCTCGACGATCTCGCGACGGGCCGGTTCGCCCTTGCTCTCGATCGTCTCGCGGAAGCGGCGGCCGAGGCGCTCCGGATAGATGTTCATCGTCACCGGCATCAGGAAGTTCTTCGTCTTCGGATCGAAGTCGATGCCGATATTGGTGACTTCGCCGAGCACGATGCCGCGGAAGTCGACCGGCGCGCCGACGGCGAGCCCGCGCAGCGACTGGTTGAAGTTCATCACGACCGGCAGCGGCAGGCCGTCCGGATCGCGCATCGCGTCGGCTTCGTCGTAGCCGAGCCGGAACGTCGTGTTGTTCGGTGCGGTCGTGCCGGAGTCCTGGTTCGGCGGTGTCTGGAATGCGATGCCGCCGAGGATCACGGTGGCGAGCGACTGCGTGTTCAGCTTCAGGCCGCTCGAATCGAGCCGCAGGTCGACGCCGCTCGCCTGCCACCAGCGCGAGTTCACGCCGACGTACTGGTCGTACGGCGCGTTGACGAACACGTGGAACGTTACGCCCGTGCCGTCCCTGTCGAGCGAGAAGCCGACCACCTGGCCGACCTGCACGCGCCGGTAGTAGACCGGCGAGCCGATGTCGACCGAGCCGAGCGAACCGCCGCGCAGCACGTATTGCGTGCCCTTCTGGTCGCCGGTGACGGCCGGCGGCGTTTCGAAACCCGTGAAGTCGGTCAGGGTATCCTGCGAGCGCCCGGCATCGACGCCGATGTACGCGCCGGACAGCAGCGTGCCAAGCCCCGACACGCCGGTCGCGCCGATGCGCGGCCGCACGATCCAGAAGCGCGAGTCCTTGACCGCGAAGTCCTCGGCTTCCTTCTTCAGCTGCACCTGGACGAGCACGCGCGACAGGTCCTTCGACAGCTTGATCGTCTTGACCATGCCGATCTCGACGTCCTTGTACTTGACCTGGGTCTTGCCGGGCTCGAGCCCTTCGGCGCTGTGGAAGCTGATCGTGATTTCCGGGCCGCGCTCGCGCACGGACTTGATCACGAGGCCGATGCCGATCAGCGCGGCGATCAGCGGCACGAGCCAGACGAGCGACGGCAGCCAGCCGCTTTTCGTCGAGATCGTCGGATCGGGCGGCCGGGGCGCGTCGTGCTGCGGGCCTTGTGGACTATTCATGGTGATTCCCTGAGGTTTCGACTGGATCCCAGATCAGGCGGGGATCGAACTGCATCGACGCGAGCATGGTCAGGATCACGACCGAACCGAACGCGAGCGCGCCGGGGCCGGCCGTGATGATGGCGAGCGAACGAAAATGGACGAGCGCGACGGTCAGCGTCACGACGAAGATGTCGAGCATCGACCAGCGGCCGATGCGCTCGACGATCCGGAACAGGCGCGTGCGCTGCAGCGGCCGCCACGCGGTGCGGCGCTGCGCGCTGATCACGAGGATCAGCAGCACGCCGAGCTTGAGCATCGGCACGAGGATGCTCGCGACGAACACGACGACGGCGAGCGGCCAGTCGCCCGAGATCCAGAAATAGATGACGCCGCTCATGATCGTGTCTTCCTGCGAGCCGACGATCGACGCCGTGCGCATGATCGGCAGCAGGTTCGCGGGAATGTACAGGATCGCGGCCGCGAGCAGCAGCGCCCACGTGCGCATCAGGCTGTTCGGCGTACGGAAATGGAGCGCGCTGCCGCAGCGTGCGCAGTGTGAGTGCGGATGGTCGAGCGTCTGCACGAGGCCGCACACATGGCAGCTGGCGTAGCCCTCGCGGGCGGCGGTCGGGATCGTCATCGGCGGGCGGCTTCCGGCAGCGGGGCGGCATCGTCGGGCTGCCCGGGCGCGCGCCCGGCACGCAGGTCGTCGGCGATGTCCCACAGCGTGCGCGGATCGAACATCAGCACGACGGCGATCATCAGCGTGAGCGCGGCGAACGCGAACAGCGCGGCTTCGGGAACGACTCTTGCGAGACTCACCATCTTCACGATCGTGACGAGGATCCCGAGCATGAACACCTCGATCATCCCCCACGGCCGCACGAGCTCGATCGCGCGCAGCACCAGGTTGAAGCCGGGCGGCACGACGCCGCGGCGGATCGGCAGCAGCAGGTACAGCAGCGCGGCCATCTCGACGAGCGGGAACAGCACGGTCGAGCAGAACACCATCACGCCGACGATCGCCATGTCCTGGTGCCACAGCGAATCGATCGCACCGATCAGCGTGGTCTGCACGCGGTTGCCGTTCACGTCCATTTCGAGGATCGGGAACGCCTGCGCGATCGTGAACGTGATCAGCGCCGCGAGCGCGAGCGCGCAGATCCGCTCGATCTGCGCGGCGCTGTTGCGATAGAGCAGGGCATCGCAGCGCGGACAGCGCGCGGATTCACGTCCGCTCAGGCGCGGTTTGTGCAACAGTGCGTCGCACTCGTGACAGGCAATCAGGTCGTTTCGTTGCATGGAAAAGGCAGTTGTGCGACGGCTGGGGAGACGCGTCGACGGGGCCGGAACCCGCGCCAATCTTACCAAAAGGCCTTTTTCGGCGTGTCAACGATCGTGTGTTCGGTGACTGATCGGTAACATGACGGGAAACCGTCAGCCGGCTGGCGCGCCTGTCTTCAGAGTCCGCGCGCGTCAAAAGGTTGCGGTAGCATGGCGCCCTTGACAAGCGTCGGACCAATTGCCGGCGCGGCCGTTCGCTGAACTGAGGAATCCAAGATGGCATCGAAATCGCTGCCGGCCACGCCGGTACGCTATACGCAAACTGCGATCGCGCTGCACTGGCTGATCGCGCTGCTGATCGTCTGCGCGTTCGCGCTGGGCTGGGTGATGACCGACATCCCGGGCTTCACGCCGACCAAGCTGAAGTACTTTTCGTGGCACAAGTGGATCGGCGTGACCGTATTCGCGCTGGCCGCCGTGCGCGTGCTGTGGCGTGCGACTCACGTGCCGCCGGCGCTGCCGGGCGATACGCCGGCGTGGCAGCGTGCGGCGTCGCACGGCGTGCACATCCTGCTGTACGTGCTGATGATCGTGATTCCGGTGACGGGCTACCTGTACAGCTCGGCGTCGAACATCCCGGTCGTCTACCTTGGCATCGTGCCGCTGCCGCGGCTGATCGACCCCGATCCGGTGCTCAAGGAAACCTTCAAGACGCTTCACGTGTCCTTGAATTACATTCTGCTTGCGCTCGTCTCGCTGCACGTGCTTGCGGCGCTCAAGCACCAGTTGTTGGACCGCGACGGCCTGCTGTCGCGGATGCTTCCCTTTGCCAAATGAAGGATCCCATGAAAGTGTCTTTCTCCCGCTCCATGCTGACCGCCTTCGCCGCGGTGTCACTTGTCGCGTCGGGCGCGGCGCTCGCCGATGTCGATCTCGCGAAGAGCAAGGTGTCTGCCGTGTCGAAGCAGATGAACGTGCCGACCGAAGGCGCGTTCAAGAAATTTTCCGCGCAGGTGAAGTTCGATCCCGCGAAAGCCGCGCAGGGCAGCGCCCAGATGACGATCGACGTCGCGAGCTATGACCTCGGCGACAAGATGTACAACGAACAGGTCGCCGGCAAGGACTGGTTCGACGCGAAGGCGTATCCGCAGGCGACGTTCGTGTCGTCGGCGATCGCGCCGACGGGCGGCAACAAGTACAACGTGACCGGCAAGCTGACGATCAAGGGCAAGTCCGAGAACGTCACGGTGCCCGTCACGGTCACGCAAAGCGGCGCGACGCAGACGTTCGACGGCGTGCTGCCGATCAAGCGTTCGGCCTTCAACGTCGGCACCGGCGAGTGGAAGGACACGTCGATCGTCGCGGACGAAGTGCAGATCAAGTTCCATCTCGTCGCCACCAAGTAAGCGGCGGGCTGTCGCCTCACCTGAATGCCGCGCGAGGGCGCGGCGCCGTTCCAAGGAGAAAGAGTTTGAAAAAGCAACTGATCATCGCCGCGGGCGCGCTGGCAGCGTCGCTGTCGTTCTCGGCGTTTGCCGATAGCGCAACGTACCAGTTCGACCCGAGCCACACGTACCCGAGCTTCGAGGCCGACCACTTCGGCGGCCTGTCGGTCTGGCGCGGCAAGTTCGACAAGTCGAGCGGCACCGTGACGCTCGACCGCGCGGCGAAGACGGGTACGGTCGACGTGACGACCGACATCGCGTCGATCCACACCGGCAGCGCGAAACTCGACGAGCATCTGCAGACGGCCGAGTTCTTCGACGTGTCCAAGTTCCCGCAGGCGAACTACAAGGGCACGATCAAGTTCGACGGCGACAAGCCGGTGTCGGTGGTCGGCAACCTGACGATGCATGGCGTCACGAAGCCGGTGACGCTGAAGATCGATTCGTTCAAGTGCATGCCGCACCCGATGCTTAAGCGTGAAGTGTGCGGCGTCGACGCCGTCGGCGAATTCAGCCGCGACGATTTCGGCCTCGACTACGGCAAGCAGTACGGCTTCAAGATGAAGACGAAGCTGCTGATCACGGCTGAAGCCGTCAAGCAGCAGTAACGCGTCCGGCCGGGCCGGCCGCCGCGCCGGCCCGCCGCGAGCACACCGCCGCGTTCCCGTCAGGGGGCGCGGCGGTATTTTTTTGCGCGCCTATAATCGCCCGAGCGCCGTGCGCGGCGCCGGGCAGGCCGACGGCGCGCGCGGCCGCCTCGCACAGAACGTACAACGACAAGGAGATCGCCGATGCATGCCGTCACGCAGTCCCGTTCCATTGCCTCGTCGCCGCGCGTGTGGCGCGCGGTGGTCGCCGCGTCGATCGGCAACGCGCTCGAGTGGTTCGATCTCGTCGTCTACGGCTTCTTCGCGGTGACGATCTCGAAGCTGTTCTTCCCGGCCGGCAACGACACCGTGTCGCTGCTGCTCACGCTCGGCACGTTCGGCGTGTCGTTCTTCATGCGCCCGCTCGGCGCGATCGTGCTCGGCGCTTATGCCGACCGCGCGGGCCGCAAGGCCGCGCTCACGCTGTCGATCCTGCTGATGATGGTGGGCACGCTGATCATCGCGGTGCTGCCGACCTACGCGACGATCGGCGTCGCCGCGCCGGTGATCCTCGTCGCCGCGCGGCTGATGCAGGGCTTCTCGGCCGGCGGCGAGTTCGGCAGCGCGACCGCGTTCCTCGCCGAGCACGTGCCGGGCCGGCGCGGCTTCTTCGCGAGCTGGCAGGTCGCGAGCCAAGGGCTCACGACGCTGCTCGCCGCCGGCTTCGGCACCGTTCTGAACGCGCAACTCACGGCCGCGCAGATGGCGTCGTGGGGCTGGCGCGTGCCGTTCTTCTTTGGCCTGCTGCTCGGGCCGGTCGCGTACTACATCCGCACGAAGGTCGACGAGACGCCCGAATTCCTCGCGGCGGAAGGCACCGCGAACCCGCTGCGCGACACCTTCGCGTCGCACAAGGCGCGCCTCGTCGCCGCGATGGGCGTGGTCGTGCTCGGCACCGTGGCAACCTATCTCGTGCTGTTCATGCCGACCTACGGCGTGAAGCAGCTCGGCCTCGCACCGTCGGCCGCGTTCGCGGCGATCCTCGTGGTCGGCGTGATCCAGATGGCGTTCGCGCCGCTCGTCGGCCACTGGTCGGACACTTACGGCCGCGTGCGCGTGATGATCGCGCCGGCCATCGGCATCCTCGTGCTGATCTATCCGGCGTTCGCGTACCTGGTCGCGCATCCGGGCTTCGGCACGCTGATCGCGCTGCAGGTGCTGCTCGCCTTCCTGATGACGGGCTACTTCGCGGCGCTGCCGGGTTTGTTGTCCGAAGTGTTTCCGGTGCAGACGCGCACGACCGGGATGTCGCTCGCGTATAACGTCGCGGTGACGATTTTCGGCGGCTTCGGGCCGTTCATCATCGCGTGGCTGATCAAGGCAACCGGGATGAAGACCGCGCCGAGCTTCTACCTGATGTTCGCGGCCGTGTTGAGCCTCGTGGCGCTCGTCGTGCTGCGCCGGCGGTTCGGGTTCCGGTAACAGGACGGGCGGCGCGCGTCAGTTGCCGACGCGCTCGCATACGGGCTGCGCGGGCATCAGTTGCGGCCTGGCTTCGACGGTCTGCACGGGGCGCCCGGCGAGTGCGGCGAGTGCCTGCCTGAGTTGCCAGTCGGTTGCCGTGCCGAACACGCGCTGTGGCAGCGCCGCGCTCTTCGCCGTATCGATCTTCGCGAACGCACGCTGCTCGCGCAGCTTCTGCCGTTCCTTGCGCCCCTTCGCGAACGGATCGGGCGCCAGCCGGTCCGCATATGGTGCGCGGGCGAGATCGGCTTCCCGGTACCACAGCAGCACGCCGTCGACGTCCGAGTCGCGGCGCGGCGGCACGAGCCAGTCCGGCACGACGCCGTAGCCGTCCATCGGGCAGCCGTTCGGCCGCACGTTGCGCGCATACGTGAAATTCAGGCGCGTGCCGTCGATGAGATCGACGCCCGTCTGCGCGAGGCCCTTGCCGTAGGTCGGCATGCCGAGCAGTTTCGCTCGGCCGAGATCCTTCAGCGCGGCCGCAGTCGCTTCGGCGGCCGATGCGCTCTGTCCGTCGACGAGCACGACGAGCGGCACGGTGCGCCACCAGTCGTCGGCCTGCAGCGGCGCGAGCGGATCCTGCCCGTGCATGACCGGCAGTTCGTAGTCGGGCCAGTTGGTTGTGTAGCGACGGCGGTGCGTATCGCCGCGCTCGACCGTCACCATCGCGGTGCGATCGCGGCCCGTGAACAGCGCGGTGATGCCGATCGCCGCATTCAGCGCGCCGCCGCCGTTGATGCGCAGGTCGAGAATCAGGCCTTTCACCGGCGGGCCCGCGCGGCGCGCGGCCTGCACCGTGTCGATGTAGTCGCCGACCGCCGGTTCCGGGAAGCTCGACAGCCGCGTGTACAGGATGTCGCCGTCGAGCCGTTTCGCGGTCGCCGGATGCGGCTTGAGGATCTTTCGCACGGGCGCAAAGCTCAGGACCGCGTGCGACGGGCCGCGCTGGACCGTGAGCTTCAGCGGCACGCCCGCGTCGCCCTTGGCGAGTTGGGTCAGGTCGGCGGGATCGATGCCGACGACGCTCGTATCGTTCATCGCGACGACGAGATCGTCGGGGCGCACGCCGGCCTGTTCCGCGGGCGCGTCGGGAATCACGTCGACGATGTGCAGCCCGTCGGGCCGCGTCTCGAACACAATGCCGATGCCGGGTGTACCGTCGCGCGCACGCCGTTCGTCGTCGCGCCGCTCCTGCTCCTCCTTCGCGTCGAAGAAACGTGCGTACGGCAGCGTCTTGATTCCTGCGTGGGTCGTTGCGTCGAGCAGTGCGCCGATGTCGACGTCGGTCAGGTGCTGCCGCTTCAGGACTTCCACCGCCGCCTTGAGCTCGCAGATCTGCGGCTCCCAGTCGGGCGGGCAGGGCGAAGGCGGCTGGGCGGCTGCGGGCGAGGCGGTGCCGGGGGCGGGTGCAGATGCGGAAGCGGAAGCGGGAGCGGGAGCGGGAGCGGGCGGCGCGGACGCCGGCTGTTGCGCACCGACGGGCGACACGCACGGCAGGAGCACGGCCGTGACGGCCGCGCAAACGGCAAGGCGAAGAACGACACGCGTGGGAGGCATCATCGGGACCGCACGTTTGAACGGAGGGCGAAGGTGCTGTCCCGCCGACGCGCGGCCGGCGTGCGGTACGGCGGGACGGTCACGATTGTAGCCGACGCGCGTGACGGGGCACGGCGAGCGGGCGGCGCGATGCGCGGCGGTGGCGCAGGCAAAAAAAAGCCGGCCCAACCGGGCCGGCTTTTCGTCGATGCCGAAGCAGTGTGGCGCTTAAACCTGCGCGCCTGCGTTCGGATCGTCCGGATCGTGCGCGGTCTTCTTTTCCTTGATCAGGTCTTCGCGCTTGATGCCGAGCCACATCGCGAGCGACCCCGCGACGAACACCGACGAGTAGATGCCGAACATGATGCCGACCGTCAGCGCGAGTGCGAAGTAGTGCAGCGTCGGGCCGCCGAAGAAGAACATCGACAGCACCATCATTTCGGTCGACGTGTGCGTGATGATCGTGCGCGACATCGTGGTCGTGATCGCGTGGTTGATCACTTCCTGCACGCTCATCTTGCGTTCGCGGCGGAACGTCTCGCGGATCCGGTCGAAGATGACGACCGACTCGTTGACCGAGTAGCCGAGCACCGCGAGGATTGCCGCGAGCACCGCCAGCGAGAACTCCCACTGGAAGAACGCGAAGAAGCCGAGAATGATCACGACGTCGTGCAGGTTGGCGATGATGCCGGCCACTGCGTACTTCCACTCGAAGCGGAACGACAGGTAGATCACGATGCCGATCACGACGCACGCGAGCGCGAGCAGGCCGTCGGTCGCGAGCTCCCGGCCGACCTGCGGGCCGACGAACTCGACGCGTTGCAGCGTGACGTCCGGGCTCTGCGCCTTCAGCGCGCCCATCACCTGGTCGCTCTGCTGCGCGGACGTGAGGCCTTCCTTCAGCTGCAGGCGGATCAGCACGTTGCGTGACGTGCCGAAGTTCTGCACCTGCGCGTCGGCGTAGCCGAGCTTGCCGAGCGTCGCGCGCACGGGTTCGAGTTCAGCGGCCTGCTGGTACTGCACCTCGATCACCGTCCCGCCGGTGAATTCGACGGACAGGTGCAGCCCGCGGTGGAACAGGAAGAACACGGCGGCGAGGAACGTGACCAGCGAGATCACGTTGAACACCAGCGCGTGCCGCATGAACGGAATGTCTTTACGGATGCGGAAAAATTCCATGGTCTTCTCCGGGGCCTTATTGGGTCGAGCCCGGTTTCTTCGGCGACACGCCTTGCTGCGCGCGGTTGCGCAGCTGCGGCTTGCCGGCGCGCGGCGCGTTGCTCTTCGCGGGGGCGGCGAGCTTCGCGGCGCGTGCGGTGTCGGTCGATTCGTCGGCGTCGGTGAACGACGCGCCGGCAGCGGCGCCTTCCGGCTTCCATACCTGGCCGATCGCGAGCGACTTCAGCTTCTTGCGGCCGCCGTACCAGAGGTTGACGATCCCGCGCGAGAAGAACACCGCGGAGAACATCGACGTCAGGATACCGAGGCAGTGCACGATCGCGAACGCGCGAACCGGGCCCGAGCCGAACGCGAGCAGCGCGAGGCCGGCGATCAGCGTCGTGACGTTCGAGTCGAGAATCGTCGCCCATGCGTGCGCGTAACCGGCCTGGATCGCGGTCTGCGGCGGCTGGCCGGCGCGCAGTTCTTCACGCACGCGCTCGTTGATCAGCACGTTCGAGTCGATCGCCATACCGAGCGCGAGCGCGATAGCGGCGATACCGGGCAGCGTCAGCGTCGCCTGCATCAGCGACAGCACGGCGACGAGCAACAGCAGGTTCACCGACAGGCCGATCACCGACACTACGCCGAACAGCATGTAGTACGCGATCATGAACACGGCGATCGCGCAGAAGCCCCAGATCACCGAGTGGACGCCCATCTTGATGTTGTCGGCGCCGAGGCTCGGGCCGATCGTGCGTTCCTCGATGATGTCCATCGGAGCGGCGAGCGAACCGGCGCGCAGCAGCAGTGCGAGGTCGGCCGCGGCCTGCGGCGTCGGCTGGCCCGTGATCTGGAAGCGGTCGCCGAGTTCCGACTGGATTGTCGCGACCGTCAGCACTTCGCCCTTGCCCTTCTCGAACAGCACCATCGCCATCGGCTTGCCGATGTTGTCGCGCGACACCGTGCGCACCGCGCGGCCACCGGCCGAGTCGAGGCGGATGTTGACCGACGGACGCTGGTGTTCGTCGAAGCCGGCCGATGCATCGATGATGCGGTCGCCGGTGAAGATCACGTCCTTCTTCAGCAGCACGGGCGCCTGGATGCCCTGCGTGAACAGTTCCTCGCCCGGCGGAACGGGGTCGTTCGGGTTCGGATGCGTGTTGATCGGGTCGGCGAGGCGCGCCTCGAGCGTCGCGGTGCGGCCGATGATGTCCTTCGCCTTCGCGGTGTCCTGCACGCCCGGCAGCTCGACGACGATGCGGTCGCTGCCTTGCTGCTGGAGGATCGGCTCGGACACGCCGAGTTCGTTCACGCGGTTGTGGAGCGTCGTCAGGTTCTGCTTGAGCGCGGCGTCCTCGACGGACTTCTGCACGGCCGGCGTAAACGTGCCGACGACCTGCGTGCCGCCACCGCCGGGCTGGGTCGCCCATTGCAGTTCGGTGATCGACAGCGCGAGCACCTTGCGGGCGTCTTCCGCCGTCTGTGCATCGCTGAAATTGACGACCACGGACTGGTCGACGCGGCTCACGCCACCGTCGCGGATGTTCTTGTCGCGCAGCAGCGTGCGCGCGTCGGACGCGTCGGAATCGAGCTTCTTCGTCAGCGCGCCCGTCATGTCGACCTGGAGCAGGAAGTGGACGCCGCCGCGCAGGTCGAGGCCGAGATACATCGGCAGCGCGTGCAGGGCAGTCAGCCAGCGCGGCGACGCGCTCTGCAGGTTCAGTGCGACGACGTACTGCGGATCGTTCGGGTCGGCGTTCAGCGACTTCTGCAGCAGGTCCTTGACGCGCAGCTGCGTATCGGTGTCCTTCAGGCGCACGCGGATGTTCGCGTTGGTCGCCGTGTTCTCGAAGGTGACGTCGTCCGGCGTGATCTGCGCGGATGCGAGCGCCGATTCGACCTGGGTCAGCGTGGTCGAGTCGAGCTTGACCGTGGCCTTGCCGCTCGACACCTGCACCGCCGGCGCTTCACCGAAGAAGTTGGGCAATGTGTACAGAAGGCCGATGGCGAGCGCCACGACCATCACGACATATTTCCAGAGTGGATAACGATTCATGAGGGAGCCGAACGGGTGGTTGGCGTGAAAGCGTCGCGTCCGGCGCCGCGGCGGCCCGCTCTCTCAGGCGGGCACGGCGCGGGGAGCCGGACGCTCGGTGAAGGGCTTACAGCGACTTGATCGTGCCCTTCGGCAGAATGGTCGTGACTGCAGCCTTCTGCACGGTGATTTCGGTGCCTTCGGCGATCTCGACGCCGATGTAGCCTTCGGTGACCTTCGTCACCTTGCCCACGAGGCCGCCGCTCGTGACGACTTCGTCGCCCTTGGCCACGGCCGCGAGCATGTTGCGGTGCTCCTTCTGACGCTTCATCTGCGGACGGATCATGATGAAGTAGAGCACGGCAAACATCAGGATGAGCGGCAGGAAGCTCATCAGGCTCGATTCGGCGCCACCGGCACCTTGGGCGAACGCGTTGGAAATGAACGGCACGTTGGTCTCTCCGTAGGGGAAGATCGAAAAATAAGCCGGTTATTCTACCACCGGCCCCATGCGCAAACGGCTCGGCAAATGCGCTTTCGGATCAAGCTGTTAAAGCGTGAACCGGGTCCGTTGCAACTTGTTTGGAAAGGCAATTGTAATATTTGGCGGCCGGGTTCGACAGTCGGGACGCGTTATTTAGTACGCGTCCTATGTGACGAGCCCGCGATGCGGGCCGCCGGCCCGTCAGTCGACCCCTCTTGCGCGATCCTCCGCGAAGCGCTGGCGGAACGCGTCGAACGTATGGGTCTCGATCGCTTCGCGGATCTCGCTCATCAACTGCAGGTAGTAGTGCAGGTTGTGGATCGTGTTGAGCTGCGCGCCGAGGATCTCGCCGACGCGGTGCAGGTGATGCAGGTAGCCGCGCGAGAAGTTCTGGCACGTGTAGCACGTGCAGCTCGCGTCGAGCGGCTTCAGCGAGTTCTTGTGCGTCGCGTTGCGGATCTTCACGTCGCCGAAGCGCGTGAACAGCCAGCCGTTGCGCGCATTGCGGGTCGGCATCACGCAGTCGAACATGTCGATGCCGTTCGAGACGCCTTCGACCAGGTCCTCCGGCGTGCCGACGCCCATCAGATAGTGCGGCTTGTTGGCCGGCAGCTTCGGGCCCACGTGGCGCAGCACGCGCATCATGTCTTCCTTCGGCTCGCCGACCGACAGCCCGCCGATCGCGAGGCCGTGGAAGCCGAGCTCGGCGAGCCCGGCGAGCGATTCGTCGCGCAGGTCCTCGAACATCCCGCCCTGGACGATCCCGAACAGCGCGTTCGGATTGCCGAGCCGGTCGAACTCGTCGAGCGAGCGCTTCGCCCAGCGCAGCGACATGCGCATCGAGTCGGCCGCTTCCTTGTGCGTGGTCGGCACGCCGTTGGTCGCATACGGCGTGCACTCGTCGAACTGCATCACGATGTCCGAGTTCAGCACCTTCTGGATCTGCATCGACACTTCCGGCGACAGGAACAGCTTGTCGCCGTTGATCGGCGACGCGAACGTGACGCCGTCCTCGGTGATCTTGCGCAGGTCGCCGAGCGAGAACACCTGGAAGCCGCCCGAGTCGGTCAGGATCGGCTTGTTCCAGCCCATGAAGCCGTGCAGGCCGCCGTGCGCGTCGATCGTGCCGAGGCCCGGGCGCAGCCACAGGTGGAACGTGTTGCCGAGGATGATCTGGGCCTTGATCTCGTGCAGCTCGCGCGGCTGGATCGCCTTCACGGTGCCGTAGGTGCCGACCGGCATGAAGATCGGCGTCTCGACCACGCCGTGGTTGAGCTTCACGCGGCCGCGGCGCGCGTGGCCGTCGGTCGTCAGCAGTTCGAATTCGAGCCCGTTCGCCGGGCGGTCCTGCACGGGGGCGTGCGTATCGTGGGATGAACCTTCGGTCATCGCGTCATTCTCCTCGCTACCGGAAAACAGTCCGGCGCATGTTGGAAGCGCCGCCGGAAGTCGGCGGCAGGGAAAAGCGGTGCGCGCCATCGTAGCGCGCGCAGCGGGAAAACGGGGCGCGGCGGCCGCGCGGTGCGTGGGCCGTCGCGCATGCCGCGCTTACGCGCGCGGCGCCTCCGGCGTGTCGCGGCGCGTGAGCAGCATCGCGTCGCCGTAGCTGAAGAAGCGGTAGCGTTGCTCGATCGCGTGCCGGTACGCGGCGCGGATCGTCTCGACGCCCGCGAACGCGGACACGAGCATCAGCAACGTCGACTTCGGCAGGTGGAAGTTCGTGACGAGCCGGTCGACCACGCGGAAACGATAGCCGGGCGTGATGAAGATGTCGGTCTCGGCCTGCGTGGCCGCGAGCGGGCGGCCCGCTTCGTCGGCCGCGCGCGCGGCGGCTTCGAGCGCGCGCATCGACGTCGTGCCGACCGCGATCACGTTGCCGCCGCGTGCACGGGTCGCGGCGATCTTGTCGACGAGCGACTGCGGCAGGTCGTACCACTCGCTGTGCATCTTGTGCTCGGCGATGTTGTCGACGCGCACCGGCTGGAACGTGCCGGCGCCGACGTGCAGCGTCAGCGTCGCGCGTTCGACGCCCATCGCGTCGAGCCGGTCGAGCATCGGCTGGTCGAAGTGCAGCCCGGCCGTCGGTGCGGCGACCGCGCCCGGATTGCTCGCGTAGACGGTCTGGTAGCGCGTCTCGTCGGTCGCGTCCGGATCGTGCTCGATATACGGCGGCAGCGGCAGGCGGCCGTACTGCTCGATCAGGTCGAGGCACGGCTCGGGGAAGTTCAGCGTGAAGAACGGCTCGACGCGCTCGCCGACCGTCACGTCGAACGCATCGGCGAGCCGCAGCGTCGTGCCGGCGCCCGGCGACTTGCTCGCGCGGATCTGCGCGAGCGCCGTGTGCGTGCCCGTCACGCGCTCGATCAGCACTTCGATCTTGCCGCCGCTGGCCTTCTGGCCGAAGAAACGCGCCCTCAGCACCTTGGTATCGTTGAAGACGAGCAGGTCGCCGGCTGCGATGCACGACGGCAGCTCGGTGAACTGGCGATCGACCAGGCGCGCGGGCGCGACGGTGCCGTCCACCTCGAGCAGGCGGCTCGCGGTGCGATCGGGCAGCGCGGTTTGTGCAATCAGCTCGGGCGGCAGATTGAAATCGAAATCGGAAAGCGTGAACATGCGGGCTGGTTCGAAGCGGCCGGCGGGCGTCGCCGGCAGGGCGGAAACGCGTAAATGGGGCGCGCGAGCCGCTATGATGCGGGATGCGCGGCCTGGCCGGCGTCGTTCGTTCGGACGACGTGAAAGCCGCTATTGTACTTGCCTTGCGAAGCACCCAGACGATCCGATGCCTGTGTCACCACGCCGTTCCCCCGCCGCCGTTGCCGATTCCGCCGATCCGTTCGACGCGGAGGAGGCCGCGCTACCCGTTCAAGACGCGGTGGAGCGCGCCGCACCGCGCCGCGCCGGCCCGAAGCGCGGCGCCGACGGCAGGCTCGCGCAGCCGGCCGCCGCCGCGCCCGATGCCGATGTCGACGGCGCCGCGGCGACCGACGCAGTGGGCGCGGCCGGCGCGAAGCGCAAGAAGAAGCCGGCCGCGGATAAACCCGTGAAGACCGTCGACAAGCTCGCGAAGCTCGGCCTCACGCGTTCGATCGATCTCGTGCTGCATCTGCCGATGCGCTACGAGGACGAAACCACGCTCACGCCGATCGGCGAGTTGCTGCCGGGTGGCATCGCGCAGGCCGAAGGCGTCGTGTTCGACAACGAGGTTGCATACCGGCCGCGTCGCCAGCTGGTCGTGAAGATCCAGGACGACGACGGCGAGCACCTCGTGCTGCGCTTCCTGAATTTCTACGGCTCGCAGGTCAAGCAGATGGCCGTCGGCCAGCGGCTGCGCGTGCGCGGCGACGTGCGCGGCGGCTTCTTCGGGATGGAGATGGTGCATCCGGCGGTGCGCGTCGTCGAAGCCGATGCGCCGCTGCCGCAGGTGCTCACGCCCGTCTACCCGAGCACGGCCGGCGTGTCGCAGGCTTATCTGCGCAAGGCGATCGAGAACGCGGTCGAGCGCACGCCGCTGCCCGAACTGCTGCCACCCGAGATCCAGCGCGACTACCTCAAGCCGCTCGACGTGCCGACGCTCGAGCAGGCGGTGCGGATCCTGCACCACCCGCGCGTCGATTCCGACGAAGCCGCGCTGATGGACGGCTCGCATCCGGCGTGGACGCGCATCAAGTTCGAGGAGCTGCTCGCGCAGCAGCTGTCGCTCAAGCGCGCACACGAGGAGCGTCGCACGCGCGCGGCGCCCGCGATGCCGCGCCGCACCGCGAGCGATGCCGCTGCGCTGACGACCCGGCTCTACGCGGCGCTGCCGTTTACGCTGACCGGCGCGCAGGGGCGCGTCGTCGACGAGATCGCGAACGACCTCACGCTCGCGCACCCGATGCAGCGTCTGCTGCAGGGCGACGTCGGCAGCGGCAAGACGGTCGTTGCAGCGCTGGCCGCCACGCAGGCGATCGACGCCGGCTACCAGGCCGCGCTGATGGCGCCGACCGAAATTCTCGCGGAACAGCACGCGCGCAAGCTGCGCGCGTGGCTCGAGCCGCTCGGCGTCACGGTCGCGTGGCTCGCGGGCAGCCTGAAGGCGAAGGAGAAGCGCGCGGCGATCGAGGCGGCCGCGCTCGGCACCGCGCAGCTCGTGATCGGCACGCACGCGATCATCCAGGACACCGTCGAATTCGCGCGGCTCGGCCTCGTGATCGTCGACGAGCAGCACCGCTTCGGCGTCGAGCAGCGGCTCGCGCTGCGCGCGAAGGCCGCGAACGCGGCCAACGGCGCGCGCGACTTCCAGCCGCACCAGCTGATGATGTCGGCCACGCCGATTCCGCGCACGCTCGCGATGACGTACTACGCGGATCTCGAGGTCTCGACGATCGACGAGCTGCCGCCGGGCCGCACGCCCGTGCTGACGCGCCTCGTCGGCGATGCGCGGCGCGAGGAGGTGATCGCCCGCGTGCGCGAGGCCGCGCTGACCGGGCGCCAGGTCTACTGGGTGTGCCCGTTGATCGAGGAGAGCGAGACGCTGCAGCTGCAGACGGCCGTCGAGACTTACGAGACGCTGGCCACCACGCTCCCGGAGCTGAAGGTCGGGCTCGTGCACGGCCGGCTGTCGCCGGCCGACAAGGCGGCCGTGATGGAAGCGTTCACGCGCAACGACGTGCAACTGCTGGTCGCGACGACCGTGATCGAGGTCGGCGTCGACGTGCCGAACGCGTCGCTGATGGTGATCGAGCACGCGGAGCGCTTCGGTCTCGCGCAGCTGCACCAGTTGCGCGGCCGGGTCGGGCGCGGCACCGCGGCGTCGGTGTGCGTGCTGCTGTACACGGGGCCGCTGTCACTCACGGGCCGCGAGCGGCTGAAGACGATGCGCGAGACGACCGACGGCTTCGAGATCGCACGGCGCGACCTCGAGATCCGCGGCCCCGGCGAATTCCTCGGCGCACGTCAGTCGGGCGCGGCAATGCTGCGCTTTGCGAACCTCGAGACCGACGGCTGGCTGATCGATCCGGCCCGCGAAGCCGCGACGCGGCTGATTGCCGCGTATCCCGAGATCGTCACGCAGCATCTCGCACGCTGGCTCGGCGCGCGCGAGCAGTATCTGAAGGCTTGATCCGCGGGTCGGGGCCGGATTTAAAACCGCCGTTTGAAGCATTCCGATGCTGAGAAACTTGGCGAACCGGTGTCACAGGGTGTATAAATTAAACCTATCGCCTGTATATCCCTGATTGACCCACAATGACGCTGACTGAATTGAAATACATCGTCGCGGTCGCGCGCGAACGGCATTTCGGCCGCGCGGCCGAAGCATGCTTCGTGAGCCAGCCGACGCTGTCGGTAGCGATCAAGAAGCTCGAAGACGAGCTCAACGTGCAGATTTTCGAACGCGGTGCGAGCGAAGTGAGCGTGACACCGATCGGCGACCAGATCGTCACGCAGGCACAGCGCGTGCTCGAGCAGACCTTCGCGATCAAGGAGATCGCGAAGCAGGGCAAGGATCCGCTGGTCGGTCCGTTCCGCCTGGGCGTGATCTACACGATCGGGCCGTACCTGCTGCCGACGCTCGTCAAGCAGATGATCCAGCGCGTCCCGCAGATGCCGCTGATGCTGCAGGAAAACTACACGCTGAAGCTGCTCGAACTGCTGAAGCAGGGCGAGATCGACGCCGCGATCATGGCGCTGCCGTTTCCGGAAACCGGCCTGATGGTGCGCCCGCTGTACGACGAACCGTTCGTCGTTGCGCTGCCCGCCGGCCATCCGTGGGAGAAGCGCGAGGAAATCGACGCCGAGGATCTGAAGCAGGAAACCATGCTGCTGCTTGGCAACGGCCACTGCTTCCGCGATCACGTGCTCGGCGTGTGCCCGGAGCTGATGCGCTTCTCGCAGACGGCCGACGGCATCCAGAAGACCTTCGAGGGCTCGTCGCTGGAGACGATCCGCCACATGGTCGCGAGCGGCGTCGGCATCACCGTGCTGCCGCGGATGTCGGTCGCCGAGGTCGGCCCGCGCGCGAACGGCCCCGATGCCGAACTGCTGTCGTACGTGCCGTTCAACGAGCCGGTGCCCGATCGCCGCGTGGTGCTCGTATGGCGCAAGAGCTTCACGCGGATGCCCGCGATCGACGCGATCAGCGACGCAATTTCCGCGTGCGACCTGCCGGGCGTCGCGAAGCTCGACATGCCGGCGACGATGAACTGAGCACGCTGCAGCATGCACAGGTGGCAGCACGATGAACGGGGTCTTGCGACCCCGTTTATTTTTCTCTATCGCATAGATAAAAGTTATCAAATTCAATAATTCGATAGATGTGAATAGAATCCTCTACATGGATCGGCGTGATGTCGATGACTGATCCGCCCGTCGAATGCAAGCGTCGAAGGAGGGTGTCATGATGCAATCGGTATTGCAGCGCGCGCAGCGGAACATCCCGTCGCGCGACACGGTCGTACATCGCGCCAGGGCGGCGGTTCGTAGCCTGCGTCCGATTGCGTTCGCGTACCTGGCGGACCGTGTGTATGGTGGTTGAACGCCGCCGCGCGCCGGTTCAGTGTTCCCCCGCGTCACCCGCCGTCAAGCCATGAGGGAGCATCGCATGTCCGAAAGCTGGAATACCGCCCGCAGCGCCGGCACGACGCCTGCCGGCAGCCGGTTCCCCGAGCGACCCGCCTGCGGCGCATCGCAGCGGGAGCGCGCGCCACAGGCCACGTACGACATCCCGTAGTACGACAGGAGGACCAACCTGTTCCGTTTCCCATCCCCGCAATGACACTCCGCCAACCGCGCCCGGCATGCTGCCGGAGCGAACGGGTGGAGTCATATGAGCAAGCCAAGGAGAAATCGCATGTCGAACGAAACGAAGTGCCCGTTCAACCACACCGCTGGTGGCGGCACGACGAACAAGGACTGGTGGCCGAATCAGCTTAACCTGAACATCCTGCACCGGCATTCGGCACTGTCCGATCCGATGGACAAGGATTTCGACTACGCCGAAGCGTTCAAGACGCTGGACCTTGCGGCGGTGAAGAAGGATCTGCACGCGCTGATGACGGCGTCGCAGGATTGGTGGCCGGCCGACTTCGGCCACTATGGCGGCCTGTTCATCCGCATGGCCTGGCACAGCGCCGGCACGTACCGCACGGCCGACGGCCGCGGCGGCGCGGGTGGCGGTCAGCAGCGCTTCGCGCCGCTCAACAGCTGGCCGGACAACGTGAGTCTCGACAAGGCGCGCCGGCTGCTGTGGCCGATCAAGCAGAAGTACGGCCGCAACATCTCGTGGGCCGACCTGCTGATCCTGACCGGCAACGTCGCGCTCGAATCGATGGGCTTCAAGACCTTCGGCTACGCCGGCGGCCGCGTCGATACGTGGGAACCGGACGACGTGTACTGGGGTTCGGAAAAGATCTGGCTGGAACTGAGCGGCGGCCCGAACAGCCGCTACTCGGGCAAGCGCGATCTCGAAAGCCCGCTCGCCGCGGTGCAGATGGGCCTCATCTACGTGAACCCGGAAGGCCCGGACGGCAACCCCGACCCGGTCGCGGCCGCGCATGACATCCGCGAGACGTTCGCGCGCATGGCGATGAACGACGAAGAGACGGTCGCGCTGATCGCGGGCGGCCACACGTTCGGCAAGACGCACGGAGCCGGTCCGGCCTCGAACGTCGGCGCTGAACCGGAAGCCGCGGGCCTCGAAGAGCAGGGCCTCGGCTGGAAGAGCACGTTCGGCACGGGCAAGGGCAAGGATGCCATCACCAGCGGCCTCGAAGTCACGTGGACGTCGACGCCGACGCAGTGGAGCAACGACTTCTTCAAGCACCTGTTCAGCTACGAATGGGAGCTCACGAAGAGCCCGGCCGGCGCGCACCAGTGGGTCGCGAAGGACGCCGGCGACGTGATTCCGGATGCGTTCGATGCGTCGAAGAAGCATCGCCCGACGATGCTGACGACCGACTTGTCGCTGCGTTTCGATCCGGCCTACGAGAAGATTTCGCGCCGCTTCTACGACAACCCGGCCGAGTTCGCCGACGCGTTCGCGCGTGCCTGGTTCAAGCTCACGCACCGCGACATGGGCCCGCGTGCCCGCTATCTGGGCCCGGACGTGCCGGCCGAGCATCTGCTGTGGCAGGACCCGATTCCGGCCGTCGACCACAAGCTGATCGACGACGCCGACGTCGCGGCGCTGAAGGCGAAGGTGCTCGCATCGGGCCTGTCGGTGTCGCAGCTCGTGTCGACCGCATGGGCGTCGGCTGCGACGTTCCGCGGTTCGGACAAGCGCGGCGGTGCAAACGGTGCGCGTATTCGCCTGGCGCCGCAGAAGGACTGGGAAGTGAACCGTCCGGCCGAACTCGCGAAGGTGCTGGCGACGCTCGAAGGCGTGCAGAAGGCGTTCAACGACGCGCAGACGGGCGGCAAGAAGGTGTCGCTCGCCGACCTGATCGTGCTGGCCGGTGCGGCCGGCGTCGAGCAGGCCGCGAAGAACGCGGGCGTCGCGGTGACGGTGCCGTTCGCACCGGGCCGTGCGGATGCGTCGCAGGAAGAGACCGACATCGAAGCGATGGCCGTGCTCGAGCCGGTTGCAGATGGCTTCCGCAACTTCCTGAAGCACGCGTACCAGACGCCGGCCGAGGCGCTGCTGGTCGACAAGGCGCAACTGCTGACGCTGACCGCGCCCGAGATGACGGCACTCGTCGGTGGCCTGCGCGTGCTGGGTGCGAATGCCGGCGATGCGAAGCACGGCGTGTTCACCGACCGTCCGGAAGCGCTGACGAACGACTTCTTCGTGAACCTGCTCGACATGGGCACGGAATGGAAGCCGGTGTCGGCAGCGAACGACGTGTTCGAAGGGCGCGATCGTGCGACGGGCAAGGTCAAGTGGACCGGCTCGCGCGTCGACCTGATCTTCGGTTCGCATGCGCAACTGCGTGCGCTGGCCGAGGTGTACGGCAGCGAGGATGCGAAGGAGAAGTTCGCGCGCGATTTCGTCGCGGCCTGGAACAAGGTGATGAACCTCGACCGCTTCGATCTCGCGTGAGTGTCGCCGTGCAGTAGTTCGGTGATGCAGTAGTGCAGTAACGGGAAACGGCCGGTCGTCCGACCGGCCGTTTTTTCAGACCCTGGGTTTTGTTGAAGGAGTGACGATCATGACGCAAATGATGCAGAACATGCGCGCAGCACTGGCGCCGAAGGTGCGGGCGCCGACCGAGATCGCGCGATACGTCGTCGGATCCGCCATCGTCATCGGCGGCGCGGCCGAGCTGGTGTCGCAGGCGTTGCACGCGATCGCGGCTGCCTGAGCGCGGCGTTTTGCGCGCCACGCGCAGTGGCGAGCCGTGCGTGCGGGTAGTGCGGTATCGGTAGTGCGGTATCAATAGACAGGTAGCCCGATTCGCTTTTATTGCTCTGCTTCATTGAATAAGGAGTCCAGAACATGTCAGGGAAGACTTACGCTGCGCAGATCAACATCGGCATCAGCGACAAGGACCGCAAGAAGATCGCGGAAGGCCTGTCGCGCCTGCTCGCCGATACGTTCACGCTGTACCTGAAGACCCACAATTTCCACTGGAATGTCACGGGCCCGATGTTCAACACGCTGCACCTGATGTTCGAGGCGCAGTACAACGAACTGTGGCTCGCGGTCGATTCGGTTGCCGAACGCATTCGCACGCTCGGCGTCGTCGCGCCGGGCACCTTCGGCGATTTCGCGAAACTGTCGTCGGTGCCGGAAGCGAACGGCGTGCCGGCGGCCGAAGACATGATCCGCGAGCTCGTCGAGGGGCATGAGGCCGTCGTGCGAACTGCGCGCGCGATCTTCCCGCTTGCCGATGCGGCGAGCGACGAGCCGACCGCCGACCTGCTGACGCAGCGCCTGCAGATTCATGAAAAAACCGCGTGGATGCTGCGGTCGCTGCTCGCGTAGGCGTGCAACGCGCGGCAAGCTGGCTGAAGTCCGCGCACGCTGCTCCGGCCCTGATTGATCTGTACGAATCGGGTCGAGCGCAGGCCGGTGCGCCTGACGGATCCGCGCGTGTGCCGGCTCTGTCCCTTGATTGATGCGCTTTGCGGCTCGGCCATGTGCAGCGGGCACGGGCAGCGCGCTGTTGTCCCGCCGGCACCGCCCGCCGGCCGCGCCGACATGACGCAAAGCACCGCTCGGCTCTAAAATGCCGGGGTTATCTTCCCGGTGCTTCGCCATGCTTGCCCGCTTTCCCCTGTATCTGCGGCTCGTCCGGATGGACAAGCCGATCGGCAGCCTGCTGCTGCTGTGGCCGACGCTCAACGCGCTGTGGATCGCGTCCGACGGCCATCCGCGCTGGCCGCTGCTCGTGATCTTCTCGCTCGGCACGCTGCTGATGCGCTCGGCCGGCTGCGCGATGAACGACTACGCCGACCGCGATTTCGACCGCCACGTGAAGCGCACGGCCGACCGGCCGCTGACGTCGGGCAAGATCCGCGCGTGGGAAGCCATCGCGATCGCGGTCGGGCTCGCATTCATCTCGTTCCTGCTGATCCTGCCGCTCAACACGCTGACCAAGCAGCTGTCCGTCGTCGCGCTGTTCGTCGCGGGCTCGTATCCGTTCATGAAGCGCTTCTTCGCGATTCCGCAGGCGTATCTCGGCATCGCGTTCGGCTTCGGCATTCCGATGGCGTTCGCGGCCGTGCAGGACACGGTGCCGACGATCGCGTGGGTGATGCTGGCCGCGAACATTTTCTGGTCGGTCGCGTACGACACCGAATACGCGATGGTCGATCGCGACGACGACATCAAGATCGGGATCCGCACGTCCGCGCTGACGTTCGGCCGCTTCGACGTCGCGGCCGTCATGCTGTGCTACGCGGTGACGCTCGGCATCTACGTGTGGATTGGCGTGACGCTCGGCTTCGGCCTCGCGTACTGGGCCGGCTGGGCGGCGGCGGTCGGCTGCGCGCTGTATCACTACACGCTGATCAAGGGCCGTGAGCGGATGCCGTGCTTCGCCGCGTTCCGGCACAACAACTGGCTCGGCGGCGTGCTGTTCGCGGGCATTGCCGCGCATTACCTGCTGGCAGGGAGCTGAGTTTCCCGATCTGTCCGCCGGCGTCATGTCGTGCGGAACGCGGCAACAAAAAAAGCGGCCTGGGCCGCTTTTTTTGTTGGTCGAGCAAGGCAAAGGGGGCGGCCCGTGCGGCGCTGAGCACACCGGGCCGGTACCGCCGGCGCGCTTACGCGCGACCGAGCTCGTCGCCCATTTCCTTCGCGCGCGCTTCGGCCGCAAGCGCGCCGCGCACGATCGCATCCTTCACGCCTTGCGCGTCGAACGACGCGAGCGCGGCGGCCGTCGTACCGCCTTTCGACGTGACGCGTTCGCGCAGCACGCTTGCCGGCTCGCCCGATTGCGCGGCGAGTTGCGCGGCACCCGTGAACGTCGCGACCGCGAGTGCGCGGCCCTGTTCGTCGTTCATGCCGAGCTGGCGCGCAGCTTCCTGCAGCGCTTCGATGAAATAGAACACGTACGCGGGGCCGCTGCCCGAAATGGCCGTGACGGCGTCGAGCTTCGATTCGTCGTCGAACCACACGATCTCGCCGACCGCGCCGAGCACGTTCGACGCGAGTTCGCGGCCCGCCGCATCGACGCCCGGCAGCGCGGCGAGGCCCGTCACGCCCATGCCGACGAGCGCGGGCGTGTTCGGCATCGTGCGCACGATGCGGTCGTAGCCGCCGAGCCAGCGCGCGAGATCGGTGCCGCGGATGCCGGCCGCGATGCTGATCACGAGCTGCGACTTCAGGTGCGGTGCGAGCGCCTGCGCGACGTCCTTCAGCACCTGCGGCTTCACCGCGAGCACGACCGCGTCGTAGTCGGCGAGCGTCGCGTCGACGGCCGCGCCGGTGCGCACGCCGAACTGCTGGGCGGCGCGCGCGCGCACCTCTTCGTTGACGTCGATGGCATACAGGCTGTCAGCGGCGACGCCGCGCTTGATCAGGCCGCCGATCAGGGCCGCGGCCATGTTGCCGCCGCCGATGAATGCGATTTTCATGATGTCCGATTGAGCGAGTGAGTGAACGGTAGGGCGTAAAGGGGGCGGCGTTCAGTGCGAGTAATCGCGCGCGCCGAAGATCGCGGTGCCGACGCGCACGATCGTCGCGCCTTCGAGCACGGCCGCATCGAGATCGGCGGACATGCCCATCGACAGCGTGTCGAGCGGCAGGCCGCCGGCGCGCAACGCGTCGAACAGCGCGCGCAGCGCGCGATGCGGCACGCGTTGCGCGTCGGTGTCGCCGGCCGGTTCGGGAATCGCCATCAGGCCGCGCAGCCGCAGTGACGGGAGCGCCGCGACCGCGCGCGCGACCTCGGCCAGGTCGGCCGGCGCGACGCCGCTCTTCGACGCCTCGCCGCTGATATTCACCTGCACGCACACGTTGAGCGGCGGCAGGTGCGCGGGGCGCTGTTCCGACAGGCGCTGCGCGATCTTCAGCCGGTCGACCGAATGGACCCAGTCGAAGCGTTCGGCCACCGGGCGCGTCTTGTTCGATTGCAGCGGCCCGATGAAATGCCATTCGAGGCTGGTGCGCAGGTCGGCGAGCGCGTCGATCTTGTCGATCGATTCCTGTACGTAGTTTTCGCCGAATGCACGCTGCCCGGCCGCATGCGCGGCGCGCACGTCGTCGGCAGGAAACGTCTTCGAGACGGCAAGCAGCGACACGGTGGCGGGATCGCGGCTGGCCGCGCGGGCGGCGTCGGCGATGCGGCGATGAACGGATTCGAGGCGGGCGGCGAGATCGGACATGACGGGCACGAAAGCAGGCACGGAAGCAGGCATGGAGCGGATGCGCCGCGGCACGCGACGCATCGATCCGCCCATTATACGGACGCCGCGCGCGAGGCCCAGCGCCCATCCGTCATTCGCATGAACCGGCCCTAGCCGTACAGCAGATGCTCGACGAGCTGGATCCAGTGGGCGACCGGAATCTGCGTGCCGCTCTGCAGGTGCGCGATGCAGCCGACGTTGCCGGAGACGATCATCTGCGGTTCGAGCGCCTGCAGCTTCAGCAGCTTCTGCTTGCGCAACCGGTACGACAGCGACGGCTGCGTCAGCGAATAGGTGCCGGCCGAGCCGCAGCACAGATGACTGTCGGCCGGCAGCCGCACGTCGATGCCGAGCGTCTCGAGCAGGCGTTCGACCTTGCCGCGCGACTGCTGGCCGTGCTGCAACGTGCACGGCGGGTGGTACGCGACCGTATGGATCGCGCGACGCCGCGCGAGCGTCGCGAGTTCGGCCTCGAACGCGAGCAGCACGTCGGAGATGTCGCGCGTGAGCGACACGATGCGCTGTGCCTTCTCCGCGTAGGCCGGGTCGTCGCGCAGCAGGTGCGCGTATTCGAGCACCGTCGCGCCGCAGCCCGACGCATTCATCACGATCGCCTCGACGCCCTGTTCGACATGGGGCCACCATGCGTCGATGTTGCGGCGTGCGTCGTCGAGCGCCTCGTCGTGATAGTTCAGGTGCAGGCGGATCGCGCCGCAGCAGCCCGCGTCGGGTGCGACGACCGTCTCGATGCCGAGCGCGTCGAGCACACGCGCGGTCGCGATGTTGATGTTCGGCAGCATCGACGGCTGCACGCAGCCGCCCAGCATCAGCATCTTGCGCGTATGCGTGAGGTGCGGCCATTCGAGCAGCCGCGTGCGCGGCGGCACCTTGTCGCGCAGCCGCTTCGGCAGCAGCGGCCGCACGTGCTGGCCGAGTCGCATCACCGGCGAGAACAGCGCCTCGTTCGGCACGAGGCTCGCGAGCAGGCGGCGCACGAGACGCTGCTGCACCGGGCGCGGCACCTGCGCCTCGACGTGCTTGCGGCCGATCTCCACGAGCCGGCCGTACTGGACGCCGGACGGGCAGGTCGTCTCGCAGCTGCGGCACGTGAGGCAGCGGTCGAGGTGCTGCTGCGTGCTGCGCGTGACGGGCGCGCCTTCGACCATCTGCTTGATCAGGTAGATCCGGCCGCGCGGGCCGTCGAGTTCGTCGCCGAGCAACTGATAGGTCGGGCAGGTCGCGGTGCAGAACCCGCAATGCACGCACTTGCGCAATATCGCGTCGGCCTCGTCGCCGTCGGGCGTATTGCGGATGAAATCGGCGAGGTTCGTTTGCATCGAGCCCTCAGAGATCGGGGTAGAGCCGGCCGCGATTGAAGATGCGCGCGGGATCGAACGCGGCCTTCAGCCCGCGGTGGATTTTCATCATCGGGGCGGGGAGCGGCGTGAACACGCCCGCGCTGCGGTCGTATGCGTCGCCCGCGCGGAACAGCGTCGCGTGGCCACCGGCCTGCTTTGCGCTCATCCGCACGGTCTGTGCATCGGCGTCGGTGATCCACCAGCGCTGCGCGCCACCCCATTCCATCAACTGGGTGCCCGGCAGGTGCATCGGTTCGGTGATCGACGGCAGCGCGAGGCGCCACAGCGCATAGCCGGGCGGGATACCGTTGAAGAACGGGTCGGTGTGCTCGCGCAGGCCGGCCCAGAAGCGTTCGGCCTCGACCGCGTCGACGACTTCGCCGCCGAGCTGCGTCTTCGCGGATTTCACGGCCGCCTCGGCGCCCGACAGGCGCAGTACGAGCGTGCCGTTGCGCCACCCGCTCGCGCTGACGGGCAGCGGATGGCCGCCCCATTCGTTGAGCTTGCGCACTGCATCGGTCGCGGTCATCTCGAACTTCAGCGTGACTTCGGCGACGGGCATCGGCAGCACCTTGATCGACAGGTCGAGCATCAGCCCGAGCGTGCCGAGCGCGCCGGCCATCAGCCGCGACACGTCGTAGCCGGCGACGTTCTTCACGACCTGCCCGCCGAAGCGCAGCATGTCGCCGCGGCCGTTCATCAGCGTGACGCCGAGCACGAAATCGCGCGGCGCGCCGCAGGTGGCGCGCCGCGGGCCCGCGAGACCGGCCGCGACGCAGCCGCCGACGGTGGCCGCGCGGCCGAAGTGCGGCGGCTCGAACGGCAGCATCTGGCCGCACTCGGCGAGGACGGTTTCAAGCTGCGCGAGCGGCGTGCCCGCGCGGACCGTGACGACGAGTTCGGCCGGGTCGTACGACACGACGCCCTGAAACGCGCGCGTGTCGAGTATTTCGCCCTCGAGCGCCTGGCCGTACCAGTCCTTGGTGCCGCCGCCGCGAATCCGCAGCGGCCGGCCGTCGGCGCTGGCGGCGCGGACGCGCTCGGCCCATCCGGCGACGATGTCGTCCTCTTCCATGTTCTGTTGCTGCCTCGACTTGTTGTTCGGTCGATTGTACCGGGGTGGCGCGAATCCACATCGCGACTATCCCTAAGCCCGGTATTGCAGACCGCATGCCCGCGCCGCCGCGCGAACGTGGCCGTCCGCCGCGACCCGGCCGCCGGCCCGGGCCGGCGCGCCGCGCGCGATGCTCAGAAACGCGGCAGGTCGGGGTGCGGCAGCAGCCCGCCGCGTACGTGCTGGCGACCGTACTCGGCGCAGCGCGCACGGGTCGGGATGCCCTTGTCCGGGTTCAGCAGCCCGGCCGGATCGAACGCGCGCTTGACCGCGAAGAACGCATCGCGCTCCTGCGGCGAGAACTGTACGCACATCGAATTGAGCTTCTCGATGCCGACGCCGTGCTCGCCCGTCACGCTGCCGCCGAATTCCACGCAGCATTCGAGGATTTCCGCGCCGAACTGCTCGGCGCGGTGCAGCTCGTCCGGATCGTTCGCGTTGTAGAGGATCAGCGGATGCATGTTGCCGTCGCCCGCGTGGAACACGTTGATGCAGCGCAGCCCGTAGCGCGTTTCGAGCTGCTCGATGCGCGCGAGCAGCGGGCCGATCGCACGGCGCGGCACGGTGCCGTCCATGCAGTAGTAGTCGGCGGAGATCCGGCCGGCGGCCGGGAACGCATTCTTGCGGCCCGACCAGAAGCGCAGCCGCTCGTGTTCGTTGCGCGATACCTGGATCCGTGTCGCGCCGTGCTCGCGCAGCACGGCCGTCATCCGCACGATCTCTTCCGCGACTTCTTCCGGCGTGCCGTCCGATTCGCACAGCAGCATCGCTTTCGCGTCGAGGTCGTAGCCCGCGTGCGTGAATGCCTCGACGGCCTGCGTGGCCGGCTTGTCCATCATTTCGAGCCCGGCCGGGATGATCCCCGACGCGATGATCGCCGCGACGGCCTCGCCGCCCTTGACGACGTCGTCGAAGCTCGCCATCACGAGCTGGGCCGTTTGCGGTTTCGGGATCAGCCTCACCGTGACCTCGGTGACGATCGCGAACATCCCTTCGCTGCCGATCATCACGGCAAGCAGGTCGAGGCCCGGCATGTCGAGCGCGAGCGAGCCGAATTCGACGATCTCGCCGTCGATCGTCACCGCGCGCACGCGCATCACGTTGTGCACGGTCAGCCCGTATTTCAGGCAGTGCACGCCGCCGGAATTTTCCGCGACGTTGCCGCCGATCGTGCACGCGATCTGCGACGACGGATCGGGCGCGTAATAGAGGCCGTACGGCGCGGCGGCCTCCGAGATCGCGAGGTTGCGCACGCCGGGCTGCACGGTCGCCGTGCGCGCGTAGGGATCGACTTCGACGATGCGCGTGAAGCGCGCAAGCGACAGCACGACGCCGAGCGCGATCGGCAGCGCGCCGCCCGACAGGCTCGTGCCCGCGCCACGCGGCACGATCGGCACCTCCATGCGGCGGCAGATCTGCACGATCCGCTGTACCTGCGATTCCGTTTCGGGCAGCGCGACCGCGAGCGGCAGGCGGCGGTACGCGGACAGACCGTCGCATTCATACGGCGCGGTGTCTTCGTCGCGATACAGCAGGCAGTGCGTCGGCAGCACGGCCATCAGCGCCTGCACGACCTCGCGCTGGCGCTGCGCGCGTGCCGCGCTCGACAGTTCGACGGGAGCGTTCATGGGGTCTCCTGCAGCAGGCGGCGCGCTGTCGCGCCGCCGTGTCAGCACGTGAAAATCTTGCCCGGATTCATCAGGTTGCGCGGATCGAGCGCGAGCTTGATCGCCCGCATCGTGTCGATCGCATTGTCGCCGTGTTCCTTGGGCAGGAAGCGCATCTTGTGCAGCCCCACGCCGTGCTCGCCCGTGCAGGTGCCGCCGAGACGCAGCGCGCGCTCGACGATCCGGTCGTTGATGTGCTCGGCTTCGGCGATTTCCTCCGGCTTGTCGGGGTCGATCAGGATCGCGACATGGAAATTGCCGTCGCCGACGTGGCCGACGATCGGGCAGGGCAGCGACGACGCGCGCAGGTCGACTTCGGTTTCCTCGACGCACGCGGCGAGCTGCGAGATCGGCACGCAGACGTCGGTCGTCACCGCGCGGCAGCCGGGTTTCAACTGCAGCATCGCGAAATACGCGTTGTGGCGGGCGGCCCAGAGCCGGCTGCGGTCTTCGGGGCGGGTTGCCCATTCGAAGCCCTGGCCGTGGTTCTGGCCGGCGAGCGCCTGCACGAGCTCGGCCTGTTCCTTCACACCGGCCTCGGTGCCGTGGAATTCGAAGAACAGCGTCGGCGCTTCGGTGAGCGTCAGGTTCGAATGGCGGTTGATCGAGCGCACCGCGAGCGCGTCGACGAATTCGACGCGCGCGATCGGCACGCCGATCTGGATCGTCTCGATCACGGTGCGCACGGCGTCGCCCATCGACGGGAACGTGCAGATCGCGGCCGACACGGCCTCGGGCAGCGGATGCAGGCGCAGCGTGATCTCGGTGATCACGCCGAGCGTGCCTTCGGAACCGACGAACAGGCGCGTGAGGTCGTAGCCGGCCGACGACTTGCGGGCGCGCGAGCCGGTTTTCACCACGCGGCCGTCGGCGAGCACGGCGGTCAGGCCGAGCACGTTCTCGCGCATCGTGCCGTAGCGCACGGCGTTGGTGCCCGACGCGCGCGTTGCGGTCATCCCGCCGATGCTGGCATCGGCGCCCGGGTCGATCGGGAAGAACAGGCCGGTGTCGCGCAGCGCTTCGTTGAGCGCCTTGCGCGTGATGCCCGGCTCGACCGTCACGGTCAGGTCTTCGGCGTTGATCGACAGCACGCGGTTCATTTCCGACAGGTCGAGCGATACGCCGCCGCGCACCGCGAGCAGGTGGCCTTCGAGCGACGAGCCGGCGCCGTACGGGATCAGCGGTACGCTGTACAGCGAGCACAGCGACACGACTTCGCGCACGTCGTCCGCGCTGTGCGCGAACACGACGGCGTCGGGCAGTTGCGGGTCGAACGGCGATTCGTCGCGCCCGTGGTGCTCGCGAACGGCGTCGGCGGTCGACACGCGCTCGCCGAAGGCGGCGCGCAGCGCATCGAGCATGGCAGGGGGAAGGGGACGGCGCGTGGCGGCCGGCGGGGCGGGGTGATTCACGAATGTCTCCTGACGACTGCTTGTCAAACTTTCGGCCCATTCTACGCTGGAACGCCTGCTGCGGCCCCCGCCGCGGGCTGCGATAATCGCGTTCCACGGCAACCCGTGGCCGCAGGGCGGCCGCGCACCAGAGGACATTCGCATGGGCAACCGCTTGAGCAAGATCGCCACGCGCACCGGCGACGATGGCACCACCGGCCTCGGCGACGGACGGCGCATCGGCAAGGACGACGTGCGGATCGCCGCGATCGGCGACGTCGACGAACTGAATTCGAACCTCGGCGTGCTGCTCGCCGAGCCGCTGCCCGACGACGTGCGCACGGCCCTCGTCACGATCCAGCACGACCTGTTCGACCTGGGAGGCGAGCTGTGCATCCCCGGCCACACGGTGATCGACGACACGCACCTCGCGCGCCTCGACCGCTGGCTCGCCGATTACAACGGGACGCTGCCGCCGCTGAAGGAATTCATCCTGCCGGCCGGCTCCCGCGCGGCGTCGCTCGCGCACGTGTGCCGGACGGTGTGCCGTCGCGCGGAGCGCTCGATCGTCGCACTCGGGCGCCACGACGCGCTCAATGATGCACCGCGGCGTTACGTGAACCGGCTGTCGGACCTGCTGTTCGTGCTGGCGCGCGTGCTGAACCGCACCGACGGCGGGGCGGACGTGCTGTGGGAGCGCGGCCGCGTCCGCTGACGCCGCGCAAGGATTTCCGCACTGCGACAATTTGCCCGAGGGACGGGCAAATTTAAAGATGTATCGTATATACATGTTTAACGGAGAATGAACATGACCCCCATTACCGCTGACCAGATGGCTCGCGTGAAGGCCACTGCCCCTGTCCTCGCCGTGCACGGTGCGACGATCACGAAGCATTTCTACCAGCGCATGTTCGCGCGCCATCCGGAACTGAAGAACCTGTTCAACCAGACGCACCAGAAGACCGGCAGCCAGCCGGAGACGCTCGCGAAGGCCGTCTATGCGTATGCGGCGAACATCGACAACCTCGGCGCGCTGGGCGGCGCCGTGTCGCACATCGCGCACAAGCACGCGAGCCTGAACATCCGCCCCGAGCATTACCCGATCGTCGGCGAGAATCTGCTCGCGTCGATCGTCGAGGTGCTCGGCGATGCGGTCGATGCCGACACGCTCGAGGCATGGCGCGTCGCGTACGGCCAGCTCGCGCAAATCCTGATCGGCGCCGAGGCCGACTTGTACGCGGGCGCCGCATGGAGCGGGTTCCGCCCGTTCAAGGTCGAGCGCAAGGTGCGCGAGAGCGACGAGATCACGTCGTTCTACCTGACGCCGGCGGACGGCGGCGCGGCACCGACGTTCGAACCGGGCCAGTACATCACGGTGAAGCGCTTCGTCGGCGATCTCGGCGTCGACCAGCCGCGCCAGTACAGCCTCTCCGACGCGCCGAACGGCAAGTGGCTGCGCATCTCGGTGAAGCGCGAGGCCGGCAAGCCGGAAGTCATTCCGGCCGGCAAGGTGTCGACGCTGATGCACGACGGCGTCGAGCAGGGTGCGATCGTCGAGGTGACCGCGCCGATGGGCGAATTCTCGCTGAAGCGTGGCGTCGAGACGCCGGTCGTGCTGATCTCGGGCGGCGTCGGCATCACGCCGATGATGTCGATGGTGTCGACGCTGGTCGCGGAAGGCAGCAAGCGCGGCGTGCGGTTCGTCCATGCGTGCCGTTCGGGCGCGGTGCACGCGTTCCGCGACTGGCTGAACGATACGGTGCGGGCGAACGCGAACGTGAAGCGCACGGTGCTGTACGAGCAGGTCGGCCCGAACGATCGTGTCGGCGTCGATTACGACCTCGAAGGCCGTCTCACGCCGGAGCGCGTGAAGGAATTCGCGCTGGTGCCGGATGCCGACTACTACATCTGCGGCCCGATCGCATTCATGAAGGCGCAGCGTGACGCGCTGATCGCACTCGGCGTCGCGCCGGAGCGCGTGAACACCGAGATCTTCGGTTCGGGCGCGCTCGAGTGAGGCTCGTACGCAGGATCGGCGGTTCATAAAAAAGCCCGGCGCGAGCCGGGCTTTGACTTTGTGGTGGGCAGCGCGTCAGGCGCGCGGCATCAGTGTGGCGTGATAGCGCCACACCTTCGGATCGGCGCTGACGAGCGGCACGCCTTCATGGAGTGCCTGCGCGACCATCACGCGGTCGAACGGATCGGCACGATCCGGGAAATCGGGCAATCCGGCGACAGCTTCGACGTGATCGCTGCTGATCGGCAATTCCGCAAAACCTGCGAGCCGGAACGCCGAACGTGCATCGCGCGGATGGACGGGCAGATTGCCTTCGCGGTATTTGATCGCGATTTCCCAAATGGACGCGGTCTGGCAGAGCGAAACGCCGACCGCAGGCTGGCCGCATGGCCAACCCGCCGTCGGCGGGGCATGCGGTCAGCCTGTCTCTGCGGGCGATCAGTTCCCGCTGCCGCGCGCGACGCGCCGAGCCTTCACCGATTCCGCGAGGCCTTCGAGCACCTTCACGCTGTCGTCCCACGCGATGCACGCGTCGGTGATGCTCTGGCCGTAGGTCAGCTCGCAGCCTTCCTTCAGGTCCTGGCGGCCCTCGACGAGGTGCGACTCGATCATCACGCCGACGATGCGCGAGTCGCCGGCCGCGAGCTGGCGGCCGATGTCCGCGCACACGGGGATCTGGTTCTCGTGCTTCTTCGAGCTGTTCGCGTGGCTCGCGTCGATCATCAGGCGTGCGGCGAGGCCGGCCTTGCCGATGTCCGCGCATGCGGCGTTCACGCTGTCCGCGTCGTAGTTCGGCGTCTTGCCGCCGCGCAGGATCACGTGGCAGTCCTCGTTGCCGGCCGTCGACACGATCGCCGAGTGGCCACCCTTCGTCACCGACAGGAAATGGTGCGGCTGCGACGCGGCCTTGATCGCGTCGACCGCGATCTTCACGTTGCCGTCGGTGCCGTTCTTGAAGCCGACCGGGCACGACAGCCCCGACGCGAGCTCGCGGTGCACCTGCGATTCCGTCGTGCGCGCGCCGATCGCGCCCCACGAGATCAGGTCGGCGATGTACTGCGGGCTGATCATGTCGAGGTATTCGGTCGCGGCCGGCAGCCCCATTTCGTTGATCTGCAGCAGCAGCTCGCGCGCGGTGCGCAGCCCTTCGTTGATCTTGAAGCTGTTGTCGAGGTGCGGATCGTTGATGAGGCCCTTCCAGCCGACCGTCGTGCGCGGCTTTTCGAAGTACACGCGCATCACGATTTCCAGTTCGCCCTTGAAGCGCTCGCGCTCCTTCACGAGCCGGCCCGCGTATTCGATCGCCGCCTTCGTGTCGTGGATCGAGCACGGCCCGATCACGACGATCAGCCGATCGTCCATCCCGTGCAGGATGCGGTGCATCGACTGGCGCGAGTTGTAGATCAGCTCGGACGCGGCTTCGGAGCACGCGAATTCGCGGATCAGGTGGGCGGGCGGCGTCAGTTCCTTGAGTTCGCGAATGCGGACGTCGTCGGTGTTGTGCGGGGGCATGCTGTTTCTCCTTGGTTCCGGGCGCCGTTCGGTCAGTGCGAGTGCGAGTGCGCGTGCGGCAGATTCATCAATTCAAGCGATTCAGTGGTTTCGGTCGGGGCCGCGGGACCGCTGCGGCGGCGACCGGGTGGCGAAGGGCGAAAAAAAAACCGCCGGGTTCGCCGGCGGTTTTTTCGGGAATTTCGGTTGCGCTTTACGCGCCATCAACCCTCTCGATCCGCCAGCGGTCTGAGATACCAAAAAAAGTAAAAATAAAACTTGGCGGACATGACGGAGATTCGGTTCGTCAAAAAAGTTGATTCGGAATTTATACCCCGTCGCCGGGCGGCTGGCAACCGGGAAACGTCGAAAATGCGGACATTCCGCGCGTTTTCTTCAAAATGCGCGGAATGTCTGTGCCGCGATGCGGTTATGCCGTACCGCCGACCGTCATCCTGTCGATCCGCAGGGTCGGCTGGCCGACGCCGACCGGCACGCTCTGGCCTTCCTTGCCGCACACGCCGACACCCGAGTCGAGCGACATGTCGTTGCCGATCATGCTCACGTCCTTCAGCGATTCAGGGCCGCTGCCGATCAGCGTCGCGCCCTTCACCGGGTAGGTGATCTTGCCGTTCTCGATCATGTACGCCTCGGACGCCGAGAACACGAACTTGCCGTTCGTGATGTCGACCTGACCGCCGCCGAAGTTCACCGCGTACAGGCCGTTCTTCACCGATGCGATGATTTCCTGCGGATCCTTGTCGCCGTTCAGCATGTACGTGTTCGTCATGCGCGGCATCGGCAGTGCCGCGTACGACTCGCGGCGCGCGTTGCCCGTGACCGGCATCTTCATCAGGCGTGCGTTCAGCGTGTCCTGGATGTAGCCCTTCAGGATGCCGTCCTCGATCAGCGTCGTGCACTGCGTCGGGTTGCCTTCGTCGTCGATGTTCAGCGAGCCGCGGCGGTTCGGCAGCGTGCCGTCGTCGACGACGGTCACGCCCTTCGCAGCAACGCGCTCGCCGAGCCGGCCGGCGAATGCCGACGAACCCTTGCGGTTGAAGTCACCCTCGAGCCCGTGGCCGATCGCCTCGTGCAGCAGCACGCCCGGCCAGCCCGGCCCGAGCACGACCGTCATCGCGCCGGCGGGCGCGGGGCGGGCGTCGAGGTTGACGAGTGCCGCGTGCACGGCGTCGTCGACGTAGCGCGACAGCACGTCGTCGGTGAAGTAGCCGTAGTCGAAGCGGCCACCGCCGCCGCCGGAGCCGATCTCGCGGCGGCCATTCTGCTCGGCGATCACCGTGACCGACACGCGCACGAGCGGGCGGATGTCGGCCGCGAGCGCGCCGTCGCTGCGCGCGACCAGCACGACGTCGTATTCGCCGGCGAGGCCCGCCATCACCTGCGTGATGCGCGGGTCGCGGCCGCGTGCCATCTGCTCGATACGCTCGAGCAGCTTGACCTTGGCCGTTGCGTCGAGCGACGCGAGCGGATCGGACGGCAGGTACAGGTCGCGGCCCGAGATGCCCTTCAGCGACGTCGCCGCCTTGATCTTCTGACGGCCTCCGCCGGCCGCCGCGATCGCCTTGGTGGCCGCGGCGGCTTGCGCGATGGCTTCCGGCGACAGGTCGTCCGAGTACGCGAACGCGGTGCGGTCGCCCGCGACCGCGCGCACGCCGACGCCCTGGTCGATGCTGAAGCTGCCCGATTTGACGATGCCTTCCTCGAGGCTCCACGCTTCGCTGCGGGTCGCCTGGAAGTACAGGTCCGCGTAGTCGACGCGATGCGTGAAGATGTCGGCGATCGTGCGCGTGAGCAGGCTTTCGTCGAGGCCATACGGCGTGAGCAGGATGTCCTTCGCCAGCGCGAGGTTGCGGATGCCGGGTTCGATGATGTTCATGCGGATATCGGGGTTTCTCAAAAAGTTGTCGGGTGCTTCTGGGCAGATGGGTTGGCCGTGCGGCGTTTCAAGCGGCGCGGGGGATTCAGGTCAGCACGCGGTGCCGCCACGCGGGCAGGCTCTGGCGCACGTCGGCGATGCGTTGCGGATCGATCGCGCCGAGCACGACGCTGGCGCCTACGTCGCGAACCGCGACGATCTCGCCCCACGGGTCGATCAGCATGCTGTGGCCCCAGGTGCGCCGGCCGTTCTCGTGCTTGCCGCCTTGCGCGGCCGCGAGCACGTAGCACTGGTTTTCGACGGCCCGCGCGCGCAGCAGCATTTCCCAGTGCGCGCGGCCCGTCGTATACGTAAACGCCGACGGTACGACGATCAGCGCGCAGTCGCCCAACCTGCGATACAGCTCCGGAAAGCGGAGATCGTAACAGACCGACAGGCCGACCCGCCCGAACGGCGCGTCGAACGCGACGACCGTATCGCCCGCGCGGATCGTACGCGCCTCGTCGAACGACTCGTCGCCTTTTTCGAAGTTGAACAGGTGGATCTTGTCGTAGCGCGCGGCTTCGTTGCCGGACGGATCGAACACGAGCGTCGTGTTCAGCACGCGATCGGGCTCCGGCGCCTTCAGCGGCAGCGTGCCGCCGATCACCCAGATACCGTGGCGACGCGCGGCGTCCGCGAGGAAGTGCTGGATCGGGCCGTCCCGGTAGGGTTCGGCGAGCGCGAGCTTGTCGGTGTCGCGGTGGCCCATGAAGCAGAAATACTCGGGCAGCAGCACGAGCTGCGCGCCTTCGCCGGCGGCTTCCGCGATCAGGCGGCGCGCTTCGGCGAGATTGCGCGTGACGTCCGGCGTGCTCACCATCTGCAGCGCGGCGACCTGGAAGGGCGTGGCGGAACGGGTAGGGTCGGTCATCGCAGGATCGGTTGCGTCATAAATGGGGTGCGGCCCGGCACCGTGCGCGGTTCGGCGCGCGGCTCAGTGGTTCGCCGCATCGGCCGGACCGTGATTCATCTTACCCTGATCGCCCTGCACCCGCTCAATGTGCGGGTGCGCCCACGAGCCGGTGATCGCGTAGTCGAGCGCGAATGCGCGCGACAGCGTTTCCGACAGCGCGTAGTTCGCGGCCAGCACGCCGACGCCGAGCAACGGGTTGATGATGGCCGCGCCGATCGCGGCTGCACCCGCGCTGATTTTCGGCGCGACGTGCGCATGCAGGTCCTGCGTTTCGGCGCCGAGATCGACCGCACCGCGCACGGTGACGTTCGCGGGCCCCGTCATCATCGAAAAGTCGTCGGTGCGGGCGATCCCGTTCGAGATCTGGCCGGTGCCGGTGATCTTGTCGAACGGCAGCCCCTTGCCGATCACGTCGCGGAAATTCAGCGTCAGGAAGCGCGCGAGGCTCTGCAGGCTCAGCACGCCGAGGAGTTTCGCCGCACCGGGATCGACCTTGAGGATCTGGCCGTGCTCGAGATCGAGCGCGATCTGGCCGCCAAGCGACGGGAAGTCGAGCGCGGTCGGGCCGCCGCGCCAGCCGACCTTGCCCGTGACCGAGCCATGGCCGTCCGCAAGCGTGCGGGGCAGGCCGACGCGGTCGAGCAGCGCGCCGGCGTTGTCGATGTCGAGCTTGAAGTCGAACACGGTGCGGCGCGGCGCGTCGTTTTCGTCGGCGCCGCGGGCCAGCGCACGGCGCGACGTGCGCCAGTTGCCGGTCGCCGTCAGCTTCGCGGCCGGGTTCGACAGCTCCAGCTTGTCGAGCTGCCAGACCGGTGTGCCGGCTTCGTCGATATTGCGCGCATTGACGACGAGGCGGCCGATGTCGTGGTTGCGCGCGACGACCTGGTCGACGATCAGGTCGATCGACGGCATCGGGCGGTCGGTCGGCGTCGGCAGGTTCATCGCGCGGCCGACGAGATCGTGCTGCGCGCTGTCGGGGATCACGAGCTTCGCGAGCCGCGCGTTCAGCACGCCCGCGCCGTTGTGGCCGCCGCCCGGCGCCCACGACAGGTAGCCCGACACCTGGTTCGACGCGATGTTCGCCTGCCAGAGCTCGTCGATGTGCGACGCGCCGACGATCACGTTTTCCCAGTTGCGCTTGAGCAGCTTCAGCGTGCCGAAATGGAACGCGAAGCGCTTCGGCACGAAGCTCGCGAAATCGACGCGCGGCGCGGCCTCCGGCTGCGGCGCGCGCGGCGTGTCGGGCTTCAGCGTGTGGGCCAGCGCGAGCCACGCATCGGCGTCCAGTTCGTTGACGTCGACGGCCGCGCTCACGCCGTCCTGCGGCATGTCGGGCATCCGGTGGATGCCCATCGCGCCGCGCACCGCGCGCAGCGGCTGGCCGCGCGTCGCGTCGAGCAGGTAGGTCGCGGACACGGGGCCGAGCGTCAGGTCGGCGTGCTCGAGGCGCTTGCCGTCCGCCTGCGGCGCCGGCTGCAGCGTGAAGCTGAACGGCATCGGCGTGCCGGCTGCCTTCGCGAACGGCGCCGGGAACTGCAGTGCGACGCCGGTCAGGTCGGAATGCGCGCTGATGTCGGGCAGGCGGCCCGGCGCACCGCGCACGGCGACCTTGTACGGCGCGTCGCCGACCACGTGCTCGAGCAGCGCGGCGGCCGGGCCATGCAAGTTCAGGCCGCGCGCGGCGTCGAGCGCGAGCCGGCCGTCCACGTCCACCGTGTACGGGCCGTGCGACTGGAAGTTGCCGCTCGCGTGCACCGGGCCGCCGAGGAAGCGGCCGGACAGGTCGTGCAGCGATGCACCGGCCTCGGTGAAGCGGACACTGCCGCGCAGCGCCGACAGCGGTGGTACGCCGCTGGTCGTCAGCGTGTTGCCGCCGAATGCGAGCGCGCCTTCGACGTGCGTGTGCGGATGCGCGACGTGCTGCGGAATCGTGATCTTGAGCCCGAGCGACGCGGGCCCCTGCGCATCGATCCGCTGGCCGATATGCCCGCTCATCGTGCCGAGCGAGCTGTTGTCCGCGTAGTCGATCAGGTCGGCCAGCGGGCCCTGCGCATGGCCGTCGATGATCAGCGGCGAGTGGGTCGGATTGCCGAGATCGTCGATGCGGCCTGCAACCTTCGTCAGCGCGACGCGCTTGTAGTGCGCGCGGTGGATGTCGAAGCGCAGCTTGTTCTGCGCGAGCTCGAACACGCCGTCGATCCCGTCGAGCGCCGGCCAGACGCTCGGCGTGCCGTTCGCGAGCTTGCGCGGCGGGTACGGCGTCGGCTCGAAACGGCCGCCGGTGAACGGCGCGACGATGTGGAACACGCCGGCGTCCGGCTCGTGTTCGAACGGGAATTTCTCGAGCGGGCCGCGCGCGACGATCGACGCGCCCTTGGTCACCTGGCCGTCCTGCAGCGCGTGGCCGAGATAGTCGCGCAGGTGTTCGGACATCCCGGTCGGCAGGTAGCGCGGAATGCGCGCCACCGACGCGCGGGCGAAATCGGCGCGCAGGTCGAGCGTGCCGCGGCCGTGGCCGGGGTTCGTGTACGAACCGGACACCGCGATTTCGGCATCGGGGTTCGAGACGAGCAGGTCGGGCAGTGTCACGTCGACGCGCGCGTGCTTGTCGCCGGCCGCCGGCGTGATCACCCATCGGGCGTTGCCGCGCAACCGGTCGAACGTCAGGCGCGGCTCGTCGAATTCGCCGGGGACCGTGACGGCCGCGTTGACCGTGTCGAAATGCGCGCTGCCGCCTGTCTCGCTCGCATCGACGCGGCCCCACAAGTTTTCGATGCCCGGCCAGCCGGCGCGCGGGTGGCCGCGCGGCGACAGGCCCGGCGGCGGCTCCTGCGCGGCGAAGCTGATGCCCTGGAGATCGCCGAGGAAACGGTAGCGGACGATCGGCGCGGCGCCCGTGCGCCGCTCCTCGTCGGCGAGTTCGGCCCGCGCCGGCTTCGCGCGTTCGACCTCGATGTGATAGTTCGACACCATCCCGCGCGGGTCGATCTTGATCAGCTCGTTGCGCAGGCGCGCCGGCAGCGGCAGCCCGCGAATGAACTCGCTGAGGATGCCGAGATCGACGCGATCGCCGACGACGCTCAACAACTGCCCCTGGCTGGCGGTCGGCACGCGGTAGCGGGCCGTCAGCGTCGACAGCGCGAGCGAGCGGGCGAGCGGCGTGCCGTCCGGCAGCGGCGGCTGGCCGAGCTCCGCGTTGAAGCGCGTCAGGTGCAGCGTGTAGTCGTGGCCGGCATCGAGCTGCATGTCCCAGCCGAAGCCGACCGTCGGCACGTCGAGCCGCGGCTGCGTCGGGCGCACGCGCAGCGCGACGTCCGCGCCTTGCAGGTCGCCGCCCGCCGAATGCAGGTGGCCGTCGCTGAAGGTTGCCCAGATCGCATTGTCGATCCGGCCTGCGTGGATCGTGAGCGGCATGTCGAGGTAGCGCGCCAGCGTCTGCAGGTCGACGGGGCCCGTCGACAGGTAAGCGTCGCCCGCCCAGTTCGACGGTTTGCCGACCGGCGCGAGCGGCTTGTGCTTGAAGCGTGCGCGGAAATCGAGCGGGCCGAGCAGCAGCGTGCCGTTCGCGGGCGCCTGCAGCGCGGCCTTGTGCACGCGGCCGTCGTTGAGCACCGCGAGCCGGATGCCCGACAGCACGAGCTCCGGCGCGTCGTGTTGGGCGTCGCGCCAGCGCAGCGTGCCGCCGCGCAGCACGATCGCCTCCTGCTTCAGCAGCCACGTGCCGAACGTGTCGTTGCCGCCATGGGTGGTCGCCACGCCGACGCCCGCGACGCTCAGCGAACCGTCGGCCGTGCGCGCGACGACGAGGTCGGGCTGGTCGACGATCAGGCTCGACAGCGCGGGCGACAGCCGCAGCAGCGACATCCACGAAAGCGCGGCCGTCGCATGCGGCACCGACAGCGCGACCTTGCCGTCGCGGCCGCGGATCGTCAGGTTCGTGAGTTCGACGCCCGGCTGCATGCCGGACCAGTTCGGGGAAAGCTTGCCGATCGAAAGCTGCGCGTGGAGCTTGTCGGACACCGCACGCTCGATGCGCGGGCGGAATTCGTCGATGCGGGGCAGCAGGACGTAGCGCAGCCCGAGGAATGCGCCGGACGCGACGAAGTAGGTGCCGATCCCGACTGCCAGCGTCACCCTGAACACGCGACGCAGGACCGGATGATCGTGCTTCGGAGGTCCCGCTTCGGGCGCAGCTACGGCGGATTCCTGACGGTCGGACATGCGGCGGACGGGCGGCGATATGGTAGTTTTGCAGACTGACGTTGAAATGTATCACACGGGTTCGTGCCGGCGGCCGTTGAGGCAGCGCGGCACGGGCTTTCCGGCGCGCGGTTTCGCGACGGGCGTACCCGCCCCGCGATGCCGCGCCGAGTCCATGGGGCCGGTCGGGAGCGGGTCGCGCATGCGTTTCCCGTGCCGGCCGGCCTTTCCGCCAGGCCCGCTTCTCGATGACCGACGCTTCCGCCCTGATCTGCACGTCCTATTCCCGTTATCTGGCCCGCGCGGCCGCCGCGCGCCCCGTGCTGGCCGACCAGGTCGCCGCATGGGCCGCCGCGCCGCTCGGCCGCGCGCAGCTCGACGCGCGCCTCACCGAACTGCTCGCGACGCCGGCCGGCACCGCCGCGCCGACCGAGGAGCAACTGAAGCGCGCGCTGCGGCAGTTGCGTGCGGAGGCATTCGGCGCGGTCGCGGAGCGCGACCTGCGCGGGCTGGCGGACGTCGCCGAGGTGACGGGCGCGATGACCGATCTCGCCGAAGTGGCCGTGCAGCGCTCGCTCGCGCTGCTGTCGGGCGAGCTCGAGGCGCTGTACGGCGAGCCGCGCGGCGCCGACGGCCAGCGCGTCGTGCTCGGCGTGGTCGGGATGGGCAAGCTCGGCGGCCGCGAACTGAACGTGTCGTCGGACATCGACCTGATCTTCGTCTACGAGGACGACGGCGAGACGACCGGCGGCGCGCGCGCGCCGCTGTCCACGCAGGAATACTTCACGCGGCTCGGCCGGCGCCTGATCGGCGTGCTGTCCGAGGTGACGGCCGACGGCTACGTGTTTCGCGTCGACATGCGGCTGCGCCCGAACGGCGATTCGGGCCCGCTCGTCTGCAGCCTCGGCATGCTCGAGGAATATTTCTACGTGCAGGGGCGTGAGTGGGAGCGCTATGCATGGATCAAGGGGCGGCTCGTGTCGGAAGGCGACAGCGACGCGGCGCGGCGGCTGGAGTCGCAGCTCGAATCGATCGTCAAGCCGTTCGTGTACCGCCGCTATCTCGATTTCGGCGTGATCGGCGCGATCCGCTCGCTGCACCAGCAGATCCGGCAGGAAGCCGCGCGCCGCGCGTCGATGCGGCCCGACAAGGCCGACGACATCAAGCTCGGGCGCGGCGGGATCCGCGAGATCGAATTCAGCGCGCAGGTGTTCCAGCTGATCCGCGGCGGTCAGGATGCGGAATTCCGCGTGCGGCCGACGCTCGCGGTGCTGCGCCATGCGCAGGCGCGCGGGCTGATCGGCGAGGACGTGCGCGAGCGCCTGACCGACGCCTACAACTTCCTGCGCACGCTCGAGCACCGGCTGCAGTACCGCAACGACGCGCAGACGCACGCGATGCCCGTCGAGCCGGACGAACGCGCGGCGCTGGCCGCGTCGCTGGGCTTTGCCGATTATGCGGCGCTGATGGCGGTCCTGGACGGCCACCGCACGTTCGTCGAAGCGCAGTTCGACCAGATTTTTGCGGACAAGGCGAGCGGCGCGCCCTGCGCGACCGGCGACGACTCGGCGGCCGCGTGGATCTGGAGCGGCGCGCTGGCCGACGACGGCGAGGACGACGCGCTGGTCGCCCGTCTCGACGGCCTCGGCTTTACCGATCCGGCCGCGGTGCTCACCCGGCTGCGCGCGATCTGGCAGTCGTCGCGCTACATGGGCCTCGCGGAGAAGAGCCGGCAGCGCTTCGACAGCGTCGCGCAGCGGGCGCTCGAGGCCGCGCCGAACATCGACGCCGCGCGCCGCGACGACACGATCGTGCGCCTGTTCGACCTGCTCGAGACGGTCAGCCGGCGCGGCGTCTACCTCGCGCTGCTGACCGAGTATCCGGCCGCGCTCGACCGCGTGCTGTCGGTGCTCGGTGCGACGCGCTGGGGCGGCGGCTACCTGATCCGCCACCCGCAACTGCTCGACGAGCTGCTCGACGACGAAGCGATTGCGAGCCCGTTCGACTGGCCCGCGTTCAAGGACGCGCTGCGCGCGCGCCTTGCCGCGGCCGACGGCCCCGAGCAGCAGATGGACCTGCTGCGGCACGCGCAGCACGCGGAAGTGTTCCGGATCCTGCTGATCGATCTGGCCGGGCAACTGTCGGTCGAGCACGTGAGCGACCGCCTGTCCGAACTGGCCGACGCGGTGCTCGACGTGACGATCGAAGTCGTCTGGTCGCAGCTCGCGAAGCGCCATCGAGACGTGCCGAAGTTCGCGGTGATCGCGTACGGCAAGCTGGGCGGCAAGGAACTCGGCTACGCATCGGATCTCGACCTGATCTTCCTGTATGACGATGCGGACGATCGTTCGGCAGATGTCTATACGACCTTCACGCGGCGCCTGATCACGTGGCTCACCACGGCGACCGGCGCGGGTGCGCTGTTCGACATCGACTTGCGGCTGCGGCCGAACGGCGAGGCCGGGCTGCTCGTCACCGATCTCGACGCGTTCCGCCGCTACCAGTTGCGCGAGGGCGACGCCGCGAATACCGCGTGGGTCTGGGAGCACCAGGCGCTGACGCGCGCCCGCTACAGCGCGGGCGACGCGCAGATCGGCGCGGACTTCGAGACGATCCGTCAGCAGGTGCTGACGACACCGCGCGACGGCGGCGTACTCGCGAAGGAAATCGTCGACATGCGCGGCAAGGTGTTTGCCGGCCACCCGAACCAGACCGAGCTGTTCGACCTGAAGCACGATCGCGGCGGGATGGTCGACATCGAGTTCATCGTTCAGTACTGGGTGTTGCTGCACGCGTCGAGCGACGCCGAGCTGATCCGCAACACGGGCAACATCGCGCTGCTGCGCGAGGTCGCGCGCTTCGGGCTGATGGGCGAGGACGAGGCCGAGCGCGTCGGGGCGGCGTACCGCAAGTACCGGAAGCTGCAGCACAAGCTGCGGCTCGACGGGATGGAGAAGGCGCGGGTCGATCCGGCCGTGGTGGCCGACGAGCGGGCGGCCGTGACGGCGCTGTGGAAGCGCGTGTTCGGTGCGATTGAAACGGATAGTTGAAACGATCGTTCGACGCGGTGCGGCAGGGCGGACACGATTGCGCCGCCGTGCCAAAAAAAGACCGGCGCACGCGCCGGTCTTTTTGCATCCGATGAACGGATAACGGACGGCCGGCGTCAGGCCGCGAGCATTTCCTTCGCGTGCTTGCGCGTCGTGGCCGTGATCTCGAGCCCGCCGAGCATCCGCGCGACTTCCTCGATCCGGTTGGCGCGGTCGAGCGCAATGACCGTGGATACCGTGCCGCCGCGCGCGTCGGCGCCTTTCGCGACCTGGAAGTGGTGATCGCCGCGCGCGGCGACCTGCGGCAGGTGCGTCACGCATAGCACCTGGCGATCGCGCCCGAGCTGGTGCAGCAGGCGGCCGACCACTTCGGCGACGCCGCCGCCGATCCCCGTATCGACTTCGTCGAAGATCAGTGTCGGCGTCGGGCTGGCCGCGCTGGCGATCACCGCGAGCGCGAGGCTGATCCGCGCGAGCTCGCCGCCCGACGCAACCTTCGCGAGCGGCCGCAGCGGCACGCCGGGGTGCCCGGCGACCCGGAATTCGACCTGTTCGAGCCCGTGCGGGCCGCCATCGGCGAGCGGCACGAGCGCGACTTCGAAGCTTCCGCCCGCCATCGACAGTTCCTGCATGCCGGCCGTGACGGCCGTGCCGAGCGTCCTGGCGGCCTGTGCGCGCGCCTTGGACAGATGCTTGGCGTCGGCGAGATAGGCTTCCCGCGCCTTGGCCTGCACCGCCTCGAGCGCGCCGAGATCGGCCGCCGCATCGAGTGCGGCGAGTTGCGCGCGGCGTGCGGCGTGTTCTTCGTGCAGCGTGTCGGGCGGCAGCCGGAACTTGCGGGCGGTCGAGTGCAGCGCATCGAGGCGGGTTTCGACCTGCGCGAGTCGCTCGGGGTCGAGGTCGACGCGCTGCGCATAGTGCGACAGCGAATAGACGGCTTCCTGCAACTGGATCTCGGCCGGTTCGAGCGACGCGAGCGCATCGCCGAGCGTGGTGTCGTAGTCGGCGAGGCTGCGCAGCTTCGACACGATCGCGCCGAGCTGCGCGAGCATCGCGTCGTCGGACTCGGACAGCGCGTTGAGCGCGCCGCGCACGCCTTCGATCAGGTTCGCCGAATGCGACAGTCGCTTGTGTTCGTTGCTGACTTCGTCCCATTCGCCGGGCTGCGGCGCGAGCTTGTCGAGCTCGGCGAGCTGCCAGGCGAGTTTCTCGCGTTCGAGCTGCAACTCGCGCTCGTGCGCCTTCGCGGCGTCGATCGCCTGCGTCGCGTCGCGCCACACGCGCCATGCGCGCGCGACGTTCGCGGCATCGGCGACGAGCCCCGCGTGGGTATCGAACAGCTCGCGCTGTGCGTCGGGCCGCATCAGCAGCTGGTGCGCATGCTGGCCGTGGATGTCGACGAGCATTTCGCCGAGCTCGCGCAGTTGCGCGAGCGTCGCGCTGGTGCCGTTGATGAACGCGCGCGACCGGCCGCTCACATCGATCACGCGGCGCAGCATCACGGTGTCCTCGGTGTCGAACGCGTGTTCGTCGAGCCAGCGCGCGACGCGATCGTGTGGCGTGAATTCGGCGGTGATGTCGGCGCGGCCGCAGCCGGTGCGCACGACGCTTGCATCGGAACGTTCGCCGAGGGCAAGGGCGAGGGCGTCGATCAGGATCGATTTCCCGGCGCCGGTCTCGCCGGAAAAGACGGAAAAGCCGCTGTCGAATTCGAGATCGAGCGCGGCGACGATGACGAAGTCGCGGATCGAGAGGTGGCGGAGCATGGTGTAGGGCGGAGCGGCGTCAGGACGCCTTGTCGTCTTCGTTCGAGGCGTGTTCGTTCCAGTGCAGCTTCTTGCGCAGCGTCGCGTAGTAGCTGTAGCCGATCGGGTGCAGGAACGGCACCGTGTGCTTCGAGCGGCGCACCTCGATCGTGTCGTTCAGTTCGAGCGCGGTGAACGACTGCATGTCGAAGTTCACGTTGACGTCGCGCCCGCCGACGATCTGGATCGCGATTTTCGAATCGTCGGGCAGCACGATCGGCCGGTTCGACAGCGCGTGCGGCGCGATCGGCACGAGCACGATGCCCGCCAGCTGCGGATGGAGAATCGGGCCGGCCGACGACAACGCGTAGGCGGTCGAGCCGGTCGGGGTGGCGACGATCAGGCCGTCCGAACGCTGGTTGTACATGTACCGGCCGTCGACCGATGCGCGCAGCTCGACCATCCCGGAGAAGCCGCTGCGGTTCACGACGACGTCGTTGAAGGCGATCGCGTGGTAGATCGGTTCGCCGTCGCGCATGATGCGGGCCTCGAGCAGCGCGCGCTCCTCGCGCTCGAACTTGCCCGACAGGATCACCGGGACGAGCGCCTGCATGTCGGCCGCCGCGATATCGGTGATGAAGCCGAGCCGCCCGTGGTTGATCCCGATCAGCGGTGTCTTGTACGGCGCGAGCTGACGGCCGATGCCGAGCATCGTGCCGTCGCCGCCCAGCACGACCGCCACGTCGGCGCGCGCCCCGATTTCGGCCGGGGTCAGCGCCGGGTAGCCGGTGATGCCGATCTCGCGCGCGGTCTCGGCTTCGAAGACGACTTCGAAGCCCCGCTTGGCGACGCAGGCGGCCAGCGTGGTGAGCGGCTCGGCGATGTTCGGCGTGTTGCTCCGGCCGACGAGCGCGACGGTGTTGAACTGATTACCGGTTTTCATGCCGGCATTACACCATAGCTCGTTGACGAAAAGAACCGGCTGTGCGCAGACGGGGCCGGATCGGGCTGGCCCGCGCATCGGTGGCCACGCCACTCGCCGCGGTCGCGCGGTTGCGCTAAAATTTTCCACCATGCTAGATCCTCGCGCACGAACCCTCCTGAAAACCCTGATCGAACGGTATATCGCCGACGGTCAGCCAGTCGGATCGCGCACGTTGTCCCGTTACTCCGGGCTCGAGCTGAGCCCGGCGACGATCCGCAACGTGATGTCCGACCTGGAGGAGCTCGGCCTCGTGTCGAGCCCGCACACGTCGGCCGGCCGCGTGCCGACGCCGCGCGGCTACCGGCTGTTCGTCGACACGATGCTGACGGTCGAGGCGCCGATCGACGCCGAAGCCGTCGCGCGGCAGGTGCAGAACACGCTGCAGGCCGGCGAGCCGCAGCAGCGGGTCGTGGCGGCCGCCGCGAGCGTGCTGTCGAACCTGTCGCAGTTCGCGGGCGTCGTGCTCACACCGCGCCGCAGCCACGTGTTCAAGCAGATCGAGTTCATGCGCCTGTCGGACAAGCGCATCCTGCTGATCATCGTCACGCCCGAGGGCGACGTGCAGAACCGGATGCTCGCGACGCCGCGCGATTACTCGCCGTCGCAGCTGACCGAGGCGTCCAACTACATCAACGCGCATTTCGCCGGGCTGTCGTTCGACGAGGTACGCCGCCGCCTGCGCGACGAGATCGACCAGTTGCGCGGCGACATGACCGCGCTGATGCATCTGGCGGTGACGGCCAGCACCGAGGTGCCCGACACCGAGGACACCGTGCTGATTTCCGGCGAGCGCAACCTGCTCGAGGTGGCGGATCTTTCCTCCGACATGGCTCGGCTGCGCAAGCTGTTCGACGTATTCGACCAAAAAACGGGCCTCCTGCAACTGCTCGACGTGTCGAGCCACGCCCAGGGCGTGCAGATCTTCATCGGCGGTGAATCGACGCTCGTGCCGATCGAGGAAATGAGCGTCGTCACCGCGCCTTACGAGGTGAATGGGCAGATCGTCGGCACGCTCGGCGTGATCGGCCCGACCCGCATGGCGTACAACCGCGTGATACCGATCGTCGACATCACCGCGCGCCTGCTGTCGCTCACGCTGAGCCAGCAGTAGCCGGCCAGCGCCAGCCCGATCCCGCCCCGTCATCGTGCCGCGGCGCCGCGTGTGCCGGTAGTCGGCCGAACAGCCAGCAGAACGACACGGAGCGGCCCGCTATAATTGAGAGCCGTCCGGTCCCGTGCCCCGAGCACGTTCTTGCCCATGCGTTTCGATCTTGAGCCGCCTTCGAGCATCGCGGCTGCCCATCGCATCGGTGTGCTGCTGATCAATCTCGGCACGCCCGACGCCCCTACGCCGCGCGCGGTGCGGCGCTACCTGGCCGAATTCCTGTCGGATCCGCGGGTCGTCGAGATTCCGCAGGCCGTCTGGCAGGTGCTGCTGCGCACGCTGATCCTGCCGCTGCGCGGCCGTGCTTCCGCGAAGAAATACGCGGCGGTCTGGATGCCCGAGGGCTCGCCGCTGCGCGTGTACACGGAGCGCCAGACCGACAGCGTGCGGCATCTGCTCACGTCGAACGGCTATCACGTGATGCTCGACTACGCGATGCGCTACGGCAGCCCGAACATTGCGCACGCGCTCGCGCAGTTCAAGCGCGCGGGCGTCGAGCGCGTGCTGCTGATGCCGATGTATCCGCAATACTCGGCGTCGACCACGGCCACCGCCTTTGACGCCGCGTTCGACGCGCTCGCGCGCATGCGCAACCAGCCGGAAGTACGCACGGTGCGGCATTACGCCGACCATCCGGCCTATATCCACGCGCTGGCCGAGCAGGTACGCCAGTACTGGGCGCAGCACGGCCGGCCCGACTTCGCGGCCGGCGACAAGCTCGTGCTGAGCTTTCACGGCGTGCCGAAGCGCACGCTCGACCTTGGCGACCCCTATCACGACCAGTGCCAGCAAACGGGCGCGCTGCTGATGGCCGCGCTCGGGCTGTCGACGACCGAATGTCGCGTCACGTTCCAGTCGCGCTTCGGCAAGGCCGAATGGCTGCAGCCTTACACCGCGCCGACGCTGCGCGAGTTCGGCGAAGCCGGCGTGCGGCGGGCCGACGTGTTCTGTCCCGGTTTCACGGCCGACTGCCTGGAGACGATCGAGGAGATCGGCATGGAAGTGCGCGACGAATTCCTCGCCGGCGGCGGCAAGGCGTTCCACCGCATTCCGTGCCTGAACGGCGCGCCCGCGTGGATCGGCGCGCTCGGCGAGATCGTCGCCGAGAATCTGCAGGGCTGGCCGGTCAGGGCCGCGCAGCCCGAAACGGTGAGCTGAGATGAAACGACCCCCACGCTCACTTCGTTCACTGCCCCCCGAGGGGGCGGTCAGCCTCCTTGGGGCGGCCCGGCGGAGGCTGCGATGAATTACAAGATTTCGACCGAACCGGGCGCGAAGCTGCGCATCGACAAATGGCTGTGGACGGCCCGGTTCTTCAAGACGCGCTCGCTAGCGACCGATGCGGTCGACAAGGGGCACGTGAAGATCGGCGGCGCGGCGGTCAAGCCGGCGAAGGAAGTGCGCGTGGGCGACGAGGTCGAGATTGCGATCGACGGCATCGTCTGGCACATTGCCGTGCTCGGCGTGTGCGACGTGCGCGGGCCGGCGAGCGTCGCGCAGACGCTTTACGCGGAAACGGAAGCGGGGCGGGCCGCGCGGCTCGCCGAACTGGAGCGGCGCCGCACGTATCGCGAGCCGGCGGCCGAATTGCACGGCCGGCCGACGAAGCGCGACCGGCGCATCATCGACAGATTTTCTGGTGGGAGCTGAACATCTGGTCAAACGTCGCCCGCGCGCCCCCGTATTCGGTCGTGCGGTCGGTGACGGCTCCCGACAGGCAGATGGTGGTGGTGCCGGCAATGAGTACCAGCGCGACCACCGAGATCGCAAAGGTCAGTTTCACGGTACTCCCCTCGAGAAGAAGGGTGAAAACGGCGCCAGGTGGATGTCAGGCGGCGGTCAGCTACGGGTAAACACGCTTTTCCGACGCTTGAGTGGAGTGTAGTGCAGCGGGCCTGTGCCAAGCTAGTACTTGCCAGGTAAGCGTTGTTACAGCCCGTTTCGCCCGATCTGACGGACTATGCGGGCGATGCACCGGTGCGACGCGCGGTTGTTTCGCGGCATTGGAGAATGCCGGCGAATAACCCTCTTGAAATCGTAGTTTTCACCCTTATTTGCACCAGCAATGTGCGGTGCCGCCGGGTATACGGTCCGGCGGTTGCCGATTTGGCTTCAACCTCTAATCGACTTTCAGCGACATGGAAAACACGCAAGAGAACCCGGCTACCCAATCGGCCGAAGATATCGGCAGCGAGAAGCAGGCGGCGCAAGGCGCTGCTCCCGCCGCCGAAGCAGCCGACGCGGCGCTCGCGGAGGCTCAAGCCAAGGTCGCCGAGCTGCAGGAGAGCTTCCTGCGGGCGAAGGCCGAGACCGAGAACGTCCGCCGTCGCGCGCAGGACGACGTCTCGAAGGCGCACAAGTTTGCGATCGAGAGCTTCGCGGAGCACCTGCTGCCCGTGCTGGACAGCCTGGAAGCAGCCGTCAGCGATACGTCCGGCGACATCACGAAGGTGCGCGAAGGTGTCGAACTGACACTGCGCCAGCTGACGAGCGCGCTCGAGAAGGGCCGCGTCGTCGCGCTGAACCCGGTCGGCGAGAAATTCGATCCGCATCAGCACCAGGCGATTTCGATGGTACCGGCCGATCAGGAGCCGAACACCGTCGTTGCAGTGCTGCAAAAGGGCTATACGATCGCCGACCGCGTGCTGCGTCCGGCGCTCGTCACCGTCGCGCAGCCGAAGTAAGGCCGTCGCAATGGTGCCTGCCGGCGTCGATCCGGCCGCGTTCGACGCGTTTGACATGCAGGCGGTGGACGCCGGCACGTTCGACGCGGCGATCGACGGCGCGGGCAATGCACTTGCGGTGGTGTTCTTCTGGGGCGTCGACTGCTTCAACTGCGAGATCGCGAAGAAGGCGATGCTCGCCCAGCCCGACGCGATCCGCGCACTGGGCCTGAAGTGGTTCCATTGCAACGTGTACGAACACCACCAGTTGGGGCGCCGCTTCGGGCTGCACGGCGTGCCGACGTGGTTCTTCTTCCACCGCGGCAAGCGGCTGGGCCGCGCGACGGGCTGGCATGGCCTCGCGCAGTTCCAGGCCGCAGTGTCGGCGGCGCGCGCGAAGATCGCTGCGGCGACGGGCAATCCGGCGGGCAGCGATCCGCCGGGCGGCGATCCGCCGGGCGGCGATCCGCTAGCCGGCAGCGATTGAAAAAATTTAATATCCGCATCGCTCGTCGGGTCTTGAAAACGGACCGGACGGACGCATTTCGGGAACAGAGTTGAATTCTGGCGCGCGAAACCGCCCCAAAACGCGGGGTTTTGCGCAGCAAACAAGCATTTCTGGAGATTAGGAAAAATGGGAAAGATCATCGGTATTGACCTCGGCACCACGAACTCGTGCGTCGCCATCATGGAAGGCAACCAGGTCAAGGTCATCGAGAACTCGGAAGGCACGCGCACCACGCCGTCGATCATCGCCTACATGGACGACAACGAAGTGCTCGTCGGCGCGCCGGCCAAGCGTCAGTCGGTGACCAACCCGAAGAACACGCTGTTCGCGGTGAAGCGCCTGATCGGCCGCCGCTTCGAAGAGAAGGAAGTCCAGAAGGACATCGGCCTGATGCCGTACACCATCGTCAAGGCCGACAACGGCGACGCATGGGTCGAAGCACATGGCGAAAAGCTCGCGCCGCCGCAGGTTTCGGCGGAAGTGCTGCGCAAGATGAAGAAGACGGCCGAAGACTACCTCGGCGAGCCGGTCACGGAAGCCGTGATCACGGTGCCGGCGTACTTCAACGACAGCCAGCGCCAGGCAACCAAGGACGCGGGCCGTATCGCGGGCCTCGAAGTCAAGCGGATCATCAACGAGCCGACCGCAGCCGCGCTCGCGTTCGGCCTCGACAAGGTCGAGAAGGGCGACCGCAAGATAGCCGTGTATGACCTCGGCGGCGGTACGTTCGACGTGTCGATCATCGAAATCGCGGACGTCGACGGCGAAATGCAGTTCGAAGTGCTGTCGACCAACGGCGACACGTTCCTCGGCGGCGAGGACTTCGACCAGCGCATCATCGATTACATCATCGGCGAGTTCAAGAAGGAGCAGGGCGTCGACCTGTCGAAGGACGTGCTCGCGCTGCAGCGCCTGAAGGAAGCCGCTGAAAAGGCGAAGATCGAGCTGTCGTCGAGCCAGCAGACCGAAATCAACCTGCCGTACATCACGGCAGACGCGTCGGGCCCGAAGCACTTGAACCTGAAGATCACCCGCGCGAAGCTGGAAGCGCTGGTGGAAGACCTCGTCGAGCGTACGATCGAACCGTGCCGCATCGCGATCAAGGACGCAGGCGTCAAGGTGTCGGACATCGACGACGTGATCCTGGTCGGCGGCCAGACGCGTATGCCGAAGGTGCTGGAGAAGGTGAAGGAATTCTTCGGCAAGGATCCGCGCCGTGACGTGAACCCGGACGAAGCTGTCGCGGTTGGCGCGGCGATCCAGGGCCAGGTCCTGTCGGGCGACCGCAAGGACGTGCTGCTGCTCGACGTGACCCCGCTGTCGCTCGGCATCGAGACGCTCGGCGGCGTGATGACGAAGATGATCAGCAAGAACACGACGATCCCGACGAAGCACGCCCAGGTGTACTCGACGGCGGACGACAACCAGGGCGCCGTGACGATCAAGGTGTTCCAGGGCGAACGCGAAATGGCAGCCGGCAACAAGCTGCTCGGCGAGTTCAACCTCGAAGGCATCCCGCCGGCACCGCGCGGCGTGCCGCAGATCGAAGTGACCTTCGACATCGACGCGAACGGCATCCTGCACGTCGGCGCGAAGGACAAGGCGACCGGCAAGGAAAACAAGATCACGATCAAGGCGAACTCGGGTCTGTCCGAGGCTGAAATCGACCAGATGATCAAGGACGCGGAAGCGAACGCAGCGGAAGATCACAAGCTGCGCGAGCTGGCCGATTCGCGCAACCAGGGCGACGCGCTGGTCCACAGCACGAAGAAGGCGCTGACCGAGTACGGCGACAAGCTGGACGCGGGCGAGAAGGAAGCCATCGAAGCGTCGCTGAAGTCGCTCGAGGAAGTGCTGAAGGACGCGTCGGCTGACAAGGCTGCGATCGACGCGAAGGTCGAGGAGCTCGGCAAGGTTTCGCAGAAGCTCGGCGAAAAGATGTACGCCGACATGCAGGCCCAGCAAGCAGGTGCGGCCGGCGCAGCGGGTGCAGCGGAAGGCGCGGCCCATGCAGGCGGCGCGCAACAGGCTGCCGACGATGTCGTCGACGCCGAGTTCAAGGAAGTGAAGAAGGACTAAGCCGGGTTGCCCCGGTGCCGCACGCCGCGCGCGCAACCCGCGCGCGGCGCGGCTGACGGGTTGGCTGACAAGCGGTCTGTCTTTCCTTCCGGATGGCCGGATCGACTCCACGCCTGGCGGGCTTCGCGGCCCTCCGGGCACATTTGTTTTTTGGCGGGCGCTGCGTGACCGTCCCGAACGGGCCGGAGCCAGACGCGTCGAGAGACTTTACTGCGAGCGAAAGGAGCCGCCGCGTGCATGAGGCGCGGACGGCACAGTGAATCGATATGGCGAAACGGGATTACTACGAGGTTCTGGGCGTCGCAAAGAATGCGAGCGACGACGAAATCAAGAAGGCGTATCGCAAGCTTGCGATGAAGTATCACCCTGACCGCAATCCGGACAACAAGGATGCGGAAGAGCATTTCAAGGAGGTGAAGGAAGCCTATGAAATGCTGTCGGACGGCCAGAAGCGGGCAGCGTACGACCAGTACGGCCACGCGGGCGTCGATCCGAACATGGGCGGTGCGGGCGCACAGGGCTTCGGCGGCTTCGCGGACGCGTTCGGCGACATCTTCGGCGACATCTTCGGCCAGGCCGCGGGCGGTGCCGCGCGCGGCGGCCGCGGCGGCCCGCAGGTGTATCGCGGCGCCGACCTGCGCTACAGCATGGAAATCACGCTCGAGCAGGCCGCACACGGCTACGACACGCAGATCCGCGTGCCGAGCTGGGTATCGTGCGAGGTCTGCCACGGCTCGGGCGCGAAGCCCGGCACGAAGCCGGAAACCTGCCCGACCTGTCACGGCCAGGGCACGGTGCGCATGTCGCAAGGCTTCTTCAGCATCCAGCAGACCTGCCCGAAATGCCATGGCACGGGCACCTACATCCCCGAGCCGTGCGTGCATTGCCACGGGTCGGGCAAGGTGAAGGAAACCAAGACGCTCGAAGTGAAGATCCCGGCCGGGATCGACGACGGCATGCGGATCCGCTCGGCCGGCAACGGCGAGCCGGGCATCAACGGCGGGCCGCCGGGCGACCTGTACGTCGAGATCCACATCAAGCCGCACTCGGTGTTCGAGCGCGACGGCGACGATCTCCACTGCCAGATGCCGATCCCGTTCACGACCGCCGCACTCGGCGGCGAGATCGAGGTGCCGACGCTGGCCGGTCGTGCATCGTTCCCGGTGCCGGAAGGCACGCAGTCGGGCAAGACGTTCCGCCTGCGCGGCAAGGGCATCAAGGGGCTGCGTTCGAGCATCGCGGGCGATCTGTACGTTCACGTGCAGGTCGAGACGCCGGTGAAGCTGACCGACAACCAGCGCGATCTGCTCAAGCAGTTCGAGAAATCGCTGGCCGAGGGCGGCGCGCGTCACAGCCCGCAGAGCAAGAGCTGGTTCGATCGTGTGAAGAGCTTCTTCGAGTAACGCGAGTAACAGCATGACTGAAGGCAACGAGAGCGCGTCGTTCGCGCTCTTGGACGATTGCGACTCGACCGCGCTCGCGCGGTCGAGTCGTTTGTATTCGGGGTTCGTGCGCGAACGTGTGTGCACGGATCCGGCTCGGCTCGACGAGGTCGATGCGGCGGTGGCGCAGGATCTGCGCGACGGGCTGCATGCGGTCGTTGTCGGCGATTACGAATTCGGACGCAACCTGCAACGAGCGCAGCCGGGCCATGCCCCGCTGCGCTTTTTGCTGTATACGCGCTGCGAGCGCCTGTCGCGCGACGAAGTCGACGCGTGGCTCGCGCAGCAGGACGGCGGCGCAACGCCGTCGATCGCGGGCGTCGCGCATGTCGAAAAGAGCGTGTCGCGCGATGCGTTCGACACGGCGATCGCCGCGGTGCACGACGCGCTGCGCGCGGGCGATTCGTATCAGGTCAACTACACGTACCGGCTGAACTTCGACGTGTTCGGCACGCCGCTCGCGCTGTACCGGCGGCTGCGGGCGCGCCAGCCGGTGCGCTACGGCGCGCTGATCGCGTTGCCCGACGGGGCGTGGGTCGTGTCGTGCTCGCCCGAGCTGTTCGTCGAGAAGCACGGCGACGTGCTGCGCGCGCGGCCGATGAAGGGCACGGCACCGCGTTCGGCCGATCCTCGCGACGATGCGGCAGCGGCCACGTTCCTCGCGAACGATCCGAAGAACCGCGCGGAAAACGTGATGATCGTCGACCTGCTGCGCAATGACGTGTCGCGGATTGCACGCACCGGGACGGTTCGCGTGCCGGCGCTGTTCTCCGTCGAGCCGTATGCGTCCGTGTGGCAGATGACGTCGACGGTCGAGGCCGGCTGGCGCGACGGGACGACGTTCGCGCAGATGCTGCGTGCGCTGTTCCCGTGCGGATCGATCACGGGGGCGCCGAAGCACAAGACGATGCAGCTGATCGATGCGATCGAATCGACGCCGCGCGGGCTCTACACGGGCGCGATAGGCTGGCTCGACGCTGCGAAGCAAGGCGCGGATTCCGAAGCGCCGGGCGATCGCCTGGCCGGCTGTGGCGATTTCTGCCTGTCGGTGGCGATCCGTACGTTGACACTCGACGCAGCCGGCGAAGGTGATGACAGCGACGGTGCGGCCGGTGCCGACGCGCACCGTCCGGCAACGGCAGCCGCCGGCCGGCGCCGCGGCACGATGGGCGTCGGTGCGGGCATCGTGCTCGACAGCGTCGCGGCCGACGAATATGCGGAGTGCGAATTGAAAGCGCGATTCCTGACGGACGCCGATCCCGGCTTCCAGCTGTTCGAAACGACCGCCGCCACGCGTGCGGACGGCATCCGGCATCTCGATCGCCATCTCGCGCGGCTGCAGCGTAGCGCGGATGCGTTCGGTTTCCACTTCGACGCCGATGCGTTGCGTCGCGAGATCGACGCGCGCTGCGCGGCGCTCGACGGCGACGGCGCTTACCGGATGAAGCTCGCGCTCGCGAAGGACGGCACGATCGAGATCGTCTCGGCACCGCTCAAGCCGCTGTCGGCAGGGCCGGTCGGCGTGCTGCTGGCGTCCGCGCACGGCTTCGCACCGACCCGTGCGAGCGATGCGCTGCTGCTGCACAAGACCACACGCCGCGCCGAATACGATCGCGCGTGGCAGGCCGCGGAGGCGCTTGGCGGTTTCGACATGCTGTTCGTCAACGAGCGCGGCGAGGTGACGGAAGGCGGGCGCTCGAACCTGTTCGTGAAGCTCGACGGTCAGTGGGTGACGCCGCCGCTCGAGTCTGGCGTGCTGCCGGGCGTGATGCGCGGCGTGCTGCTCGACGATCGTGCGTTCGGCGCGACGGAACGGATCGTGACCCGCGACGATCTCGCGCGTGCGGAGGCGCTGTTGCTGACCAACGCGCTGCGTGGCGCGCTCGACGCGGTACTGAAGTAACCGGCCGACAACCAACTGCAGCCGGCAGCGTGTGAAAGAAAAAGCGCGGCGCCCCGCAAAGGGCGCCGCGCTTTTTTCATCGAGGAGCCGGCGAACGCATCGCCGGCCCCGTGACGGACGTCAGAACGAATGCTCGGGGCCGGGGAACGAACCGTCCTTGACCGCGCGCACGTACGCTTCGACGGCCGCCTGGATGTTCGGCTCGCCCTGCATGAAATCCTTCACGAAGCGCGGCTGCTTGCCGGGGAACACGCCGAGCATGTCGTGCAGCACGAGCACCTGGCCCGAGCAGTCGGCGCCTGCACCGATGCCGATCGTCGGCACGCGCAGCATCTGCGTGACTTCGGACCCGATCAGCGTCGGCACGGCTTCGAGCAGGACGACCTGCGCACCGGCCGCCTCGACCGCACGCGCGTCGCGCAGCAGTTGCGCGGCACCGGCTTCGGTCTTGGCCTGCACCTTGAAGCCGCCGAACGCGTGCACCGACTGCGGCGTAAGGCCGACGTGCGCGCACACGGGCACCGCACGCTCGACGAGGAAGCGGATCGTCTCGGTGAGCCATTCACCGCCTTCGAGCTTGACCATCTGCGCACCGGCGCGCATCAGCTTGACGCTGCTTGCGAATGCCTCGGCTGGCGTGCCGTATGTGCCGAACGGCAGGTCGGCCATGATCAGCGCGCGCGGCTGCGCGCGGGCGACGCAGGCGGTGTGATACGCGATGTCGTCGAGCGACACGGGCAGCGTGGTCGTATGGCCCTGCAGCACGTTGCCGAGCGAATCGCCGATCAGCAGCACGTCGACGCCCGAACGGTCGAGCAGTGCGGAAAAGCTCGCGTCGTAGCAGGTGAGCATCGCGATCTTCTCGCCGGCGTCGCGCATTGCCTGCAGCTTGGGCACCGTGACGGCAGGCCGGCTCGATTCCTGGAGATAGGTCATGGGAAATCCGGTTCGAATGGGTAAGGAACGACAGGCGAGGACGCGTCAGCGCGTCGTCTCGCCCTTGACGAAGAACTCCTTGCGGCCGCGCATCGTCTCGATGCGCTCGACCAGCAGGGCGAGATCTTCGGGGGAGTCCAGCGGGTTCAGGTGTTCCGCGGCGACCGTCAGCACCGGCGTGCGGTCGTAGTGGTAGAAGAATTCGTTGTACGCGTCGACGAGCGAGCGCAGGTACGCATCGCTGATCTGCAGCTCCATCGGCAGCCCGCGCTTCTGGATCCGCGAGAACAGCACTTCGGGGCTCGCCTGCAGGTAGACGACGAGGTCGGGCGACGGCGCCTGCGGCACGTCCACGTGCGTCGCGACCGAGCGGTAGAGCTGCCATTCGTCTTCCGGCAGGTTCAGCCGCGCGAAGATGTCGTTCTTCTGCGGCATGAAATCGGCGATGACCGGGCGGCCCGTTTCGAGCGCGCCGATCAGCTCGCGCGCCTGCTGCGCGCGCTGCAGCGCGAACGACAGCTGCACGGGCAGCGCGTAGCGCGCGGTGTCGCGGTAGAAGCGTTCGAGGAACGGGTTGTCCTGCGGGCGCTCGAGCAGCGTCTGCATTGACCAGCGTTCCGCGAGCAGGCGCGCGAGCGTCGTCTTGCCGACGCCGATCGGGCCTTCGATCACGAGATAGCGGTGCGGGGCGCGCAGGTCGGGCGCGGTGACGGTGAGGGGAGTCGGGGTCATCGGCAGCGGTTCTTGTCGGCGTCTTCGCTGGCAGCGAGCGCCTTCTGCATCAGGCACTGGCAGGTCTGCACCTTCTCGACGCGCTGATCCGCGACGGCGGCGAGGAAGGCATCGGCACGGCCGCGCGCGGGGATGTCGAGCGCCGGCTCGATCTCGACGAGCGGCACGAGCGCGAACGCACGGTCGGTGAGACGTGGGTGAGGGACGATCAGGTCGGGTTCGTCGATCGAGTCGGCGCCGAACAGCAGGATGTCGAGATCGAGCGTGCGCGGCGCGTTGCGATACGGGCGCTCGCGGCCGAAGTGATGTTCGATCTTCTGGCAAAGCGCGAGCAGCTCGCGGGCCGACAGCGTCGTGTCGAGCTTGACGACGCAGTTGTAGTAGTCGTCGCCGCCCGCTTCGAACGGCGCCGTGCGATACAGGCTCGATTTGCCGAGGATCGAGATGGTGCGCTGCTGCGCGAGGCACACCACCGCGTCCTTCAGGGTCTGGCGCGCATCGCCGAGATTCGCCCCCAGTCCGATATATGCAACCGTCATGGCATCACTTCCTACGTCGTTCGCCGGCGAGCGCGTCAGTCGTCGGAACCGTCCGAGGTGTCCGGTGCCTGCTCGGCGGCACCTTCACCCTGGTTGCGGTTTCGCGCGCCGCCGCGGCGGCGCCGCTTGCGGGGCGATTTTTCCTTCGAGCCGCCTTGCGTGAGCAATGCCTCGCGAGCGGCCGCGTCGCCTTCGATGAAATCCGTCCACCACTGTCCGACTTCCGCATCGAGCTCGCCGGATTCGCAGCGTAACAGGAGGAAATCATACCCCGCTCTAAACCTTTGGTGTTCCAGCAGCCGCATCGCGCTGCGGCCCGAGCGTTTCTCGAGGCGCAACTGCAGGCCCCAGATCTCGCGCATGTCGGCCGAAAAACGCTTGTGGATCGCGAGTTTCTCGGTCTGCATGTCGAGCACGTCGTCCATCGCGCGATGGAGCGCCGGCACCGGGATTTCGCCTTCGGCCGTGTATTGCTCGAAGCGCTGGCGCATGTCGTGCCACAGCAGCGTCGCGAACAGGAAGCCCGGCGAGACCGGCTTGCCGGCGCGCACGCGTGCGTCGGTGTTGTTCAGCGCGAGCGTGATGAACTTCTCGCCCTGCGGCTGTTCGAGCACGACGTCGAGGAGCGGCAGCAGCCCGTGGTGCAGGCCTTCCTTGCGCAACTGCTTCAGGCATGCGAGCGCGTGGCCCGACAGCAGCAGCTTCAGCATTTCGTCGAACAGGCGCGCCGCGGGCACGTTGTTGATCAGGTCGGCGAGTGCGTTGATCGGCTCGCGCGTATGCGGCTCGATCTCGAAACCGAGCTTCGCCGCAAAGCGCACGACGCGCAGCATCCGCACCGGATCCTCGCGGAAGCGCGTGGCCGGATCGCCGATCATCCGCAACAGGCGGGCGCGCATGTCGGCCATCCCGTCGTGGTAGTCGAGCACCGTCTGCGTCGACGGGTCGTAGTACATCGCGTTGATCGTGAAGTCGCGGCGCGCGGCATCTTCGTGCTGCTCGCCCCACACGTTGTCGCGCAGCACGCGGCCGCTCGCGTCGACCGCGTGCGTGCGGCGATCGAGTTCGTCGCGCTTCAGGCGCTTCGGCGGCTCCGAGGCGGGCGCCTCGGGCGGCGCATCGACCAGCGCGCGGAACGTCGACACCTCGATCAGCTCCTGGCCGAACTGCACGTGGACGATCTGGAAACGGCGGCCGATCAGGCGCGCGCGGCGGAACAGGCGCTGCACTTCGGTCGGCGTTGCGTCGGTCGCGACGTCGAAGTCCTTCGGCGCGATGCCGAGCAGCAGGTCGCGTACCGCACCGCCGACGATGAATGCACGGAAGCCCGCCTGCTGCAGCGTGTCGGTCACGCGCACGGCATTCTTCGAGATCAGCGCCGGGTTGATGCCGTGCACGCTGGCCGGCACGACGGTCGGTTCATGGTTGCTGCGCGGTTTCTTCGCGCCGCCGCCACGGGCGCCCTTCGGGGCGCGCGGGGTAGCAGGGGCCGCTTCGTCGGCCGGGGCCGTTGCGGGAGACGTTTGCTCGGTTTCGTCCTGACCGAGCAGCTTGCGGATGAATTTTTTGATCACGACGTTCAGAAGAGATCGAGGATGCGCCAGCCGCGGTTGCTTGCATGCGCACGCAGCGTGTCGTCAGGGTTGGTCGCGATCGGGTCGGTGACTTTCTCGAGCAACGGAATGTCGTTGTGCGAGTCGCTGTAGAAATAGGTGTGCGTGAAATCGCTCCATTGCTTGCCGAGCGACGCGAGCCACGCTTCGGTTCGCACGATCTTGCCTTCGCGATAGCTCGGCGTGCCGGTCGGCCGGCCCGTGTACGGCGAATCGGGATGCCCGTCGGTCGTTTCGGCCTCGCAGGCGATCAGCGTGTCGACGCCGAACGCGGTGGCGATCGGGCGCGTGATGAATTCGTTGGTCGCCGTCACGACGCAGCACAGGTCGCCCGCATCGAGATGCTTGCGCACGAGCTCGAGCGCGGCGGGTGTCATGGCGGGCCGGATCACCTCGTGCATGTACTGCTCGTGCCATTGCGCGAGCTGCGCGCGCGAATACTTCGCGAGCGGCGTGAGCATCGCCGTGAGGTACGCGTGGATGTCGAGCTGGCCGGCCTTGTAGTCGGCGAAGAACTGATCGTTCTGACGCGAGAAGCTTTCCGCGTCGACGATGCCGAGCTTCACCATGAAGCGGCCCCATTCGTGGTCGCTATCGGTCGGGATCAGCGTGTGATCGAGGTCAAAGAGTGCCAGATTAGTCATGGAAGCGCATTTTACTCGAAGCGGTTCGGGCTCGTGCCCGGTGGTGTGATGTCGTCGCCGGGACGCGCCAGCATGCGGCGCAGCAACGGCAGCGTGACGGCGCGTTTCTGCTCGAGCGAAAAGCGGTCGAGCGCGTCGAGCAGTGCCATCAGGCTAGGCATGTCGCGGCGGAAATGGGTCAGCAGGTAGGCGGCGATGTCGTCGGTGAGCGCGATCCCGCGCTCCTTCGCCGCGAGCTTGAGCACGGCGATCTTGCCGGCGTCGGACGGCGGCGACAGGTGGAACACGAGCCCCCAGCCGAGGCGCGTGCGGAGATCCTCGCGCACGTCGAGCGCGAGCGGCGCCGCGGGGCCGGCCGCGACGAACGCGCTCGACGGGTGCGCGCGCACTTCGTTGAACAGGTTGAACAGCGCGACCTGCTGCGCGTCGCTCATCCGGTCGCAGTCGTCGATCGCGTAGATGCCGATGCGCGGGTCGAACGTGAACGCGCCGAGCGGGCTTTGCGGCGTCAGGTAGCGCGCATAGCCGTACGACGCGTCGCTCACGAGCGCCTGCAGCAGATGGGTGCGGCCGCAGCCGGGCTCGCCCCAGATGTAGAACGATCGATCCGGCACGGGGCCCGCCGCGAGCGCGAGGTCGAGCTTCTGCAGGCGCGAGATGAGCTCGTCGTTCTCCTCGTTCATGATGAAGTTGTCGAACGTGGCGGGCGGCGGCGTGCCGAGATCGAGCGTCAGTTGACGGGACACAACAGTCACAATGCGGGTCGGTTGAAAATACGCGTGCCGTACGCCGGGCACGCGCCGGGAACTGCGCCTTCATGGGCTTCACGCGCGCCCGCACGCGCGGCGCCACGCCGGTTTCGGCGCGGTTCGCTCGGCGATGAAAACGGGGACGTGTTGACCAAGATGCAATCCCTGACGATTCGATGCTGGGAATTCCGGCCAACGGGCCGGCTTCGGGTAAAATCGCATTTTACCGACCTTCTCGCATTCCCCCATGAATCCTCCGAAATCCGCTCCTGACGCTCAGGGTCTGTCCTATCGCGACGCAGGTGTCGACATCGACGCGGGCGACGCGCTCATCGACAAGATCAAGCCTTTTGCGAAGAAAACCCTGCGCGACGGCGTGCTCGGCGGCATCGGCGGGTTCGGCGCGCTGTTCGAAGTACCGAAGAAGTACAAGGAGCCCGTGCTCGTGTCGGGCACCGACGGCGTGGGCACCAAGCTCAAGCTGGCGTTTCATCTGAACAAACACGACACCGTCGGCCAGGATCTCGTCGCGATGAGCGTGAACGACATCCTCGTGCAGGGCGCCGAGCCGCTGTTCTTCCTCGACTACTTCGCGTGCGGCAAGCTCGACGTCGACACCGCTGCAACGGTCGTCAAGGGCATCGCGCAGGGTTGCGAACTGTCGGGCTGCGCGCTGATCGGCGGTGAAACGGCCGAAATGCCGGGCATGTACCCGGACGGCGAATACGACCTGGCCGGCTTCGCGGTCGGCGCGGTCGAGAAGAGCAAGATCATCGACGGCAGCACGATCGCCGAAGGCGACGTGGTGCTGGGCCTCGCATCGAGCGGCATCCACTCGAACGGCTTCTCGCTCGTGCGCAAGATCATCGAGCGCGCGAACCCCGACCTGTCGGCCGATTTCCACGGCCGCTCGCTGGCCGACGCGCTGATGGCGCCGACCCGCATCTACGTGAAGCCGCTGCTCGCGCTGATGCAGAAGCTGTCGGTGAAGGGCATGGCGCACATCACGGGCGGTGGTCTCGTCGAGAACATTCCGCGCGTGCTGCGTGAAGGCCTCACCGCCGAGCTCGACCAGAACGCATGGCCGCTGCCGCCGCTGTTCAAGTGGCTGCAGGAGCACGGCGGCGTCGCCGATGCGGAAATGCACCGCGTGTTCAACTGCGGCATTGGCATGGCCGTGATCGTGTCGGCGGCCGATGCCGACGCAGCGATCGCCGACCTGACCGCCGCCGGCGAACAGGTGTGGAAGATCGGCACCGTGCGTGCGACCCGCGAAGGCGAGGCGCAGACGGTCGTGGTCTGACGCACTGCCTGCAGCAGATGCAGCAAGGAAAGCCGCCCGGAGTCGATCCGGGCGGCTTTTTTCATGCCGACGGGCGCGGTGAGCCCGAGTTCGCGGCGCGCGCACCGGCCAGCAACGGCGGGATGAGCAGATAAAGCAGCGCGGCTGCGGCCCAGACGAGCCCTGGCCACGTCGCGCGTGTCGCCGCATAGGTCGCGGTGACGACTAGCGGCCCCGCGACGCCGATCAGGCTCGCCACGCTCGCGAGCGAGCCTTGCAGTTCACCCTGGCGCGCATCGTCGACCTGCCGCGCGAGCATCGCCTGCAGTGCCGGCAGCGTCATGCCGCCAGCCGCGAACAGCGGCAGCAGCGCGAACGGCACCCACGCGGCGGTCGCGAACGCAATCGCCGCGAGCCCGAGCGCGTCGCCCGCGAGGCCCAGTGCGAGTGCGCGGCGCTCGCCGAGCCGCGCGATCAGCGGCCCGATCGCGAATGCCTGCGCGAGTGCGTGACACGCGCCGTAGCCCGCCAGCGACAGCCCCGCGATCGGTGTCGACCAGCCGAAATGTTCCTGGCCGTACAGGATCCAGAGCGTCGCGGGTGCCTGCGACACCAGCGCCACGATCACGTAAATGCCGATCAGCGGCACGAGCGCCGGTGCGCCGCTCAGCCGGCGCAGGCTGGCGAACGGGTTGAGCGCGCCGACCGCATGGCCTTCGCGGGCCGAGCGCGGCCGCGATTCCGGCAGCGCGCGCCAGACGAACACGAGATTGAGCGCGTTGAGCGCGGCGGCCGCGACGAACGGCGCGCGCACATGCAGCGCGCCGAGCAGGCCGCCGATCAACGGGCCCGCGATGAAGCCGATGCCCATCATCGCGCCGAGCTGGCCGAAGCGGCGTGCACGGTCGGGTTCGGTGGTGACGTCGGTCATGTACACAGTCGCGACCGCGACGTTCGCGCCGGTGATGCCCGCGATCAGCCGCCCGACGTAAAGCCAGGCGAGCGTCGGCGCGAGCGCCATCAGCAGGTAGTCGAGCGCCGCGCCCGCGAGCGAGACGAGCAGGACGGGCCGGCGGCCGAAGCGGTCGCTCAGCGCGCCGAGCAGCGGGGCGCACAGGAACTGCGCGAACGCGTACAGCGCGAGCAGGATCCCGTAGTGGGTGTCGGTGCTGCCTGCGTCGGCGAGAGCGCGCAGCAGCCCGGGCAGGATCGGCATCACGATCCCGACGCCGATTGCGTCGAGCAGGACCGTGGCCAGGATGGCAATCAGGGACGGATTCAAGAGCGTGACTCTATCGGTGATAGAGTGGCGATTATTCCACAGCTTTCCCTATCGGTGATAGAGATGAAGGACACAGGGGCGCGGTTGACGCGCGACACGGTATTGCGCGCGGCGCTCGAACTGCTCGACGAAGTCGGCATCGACGGGCTGTCGACGCGGAAGCTCGCCGAGCGGCTTGGCGTGCAGTCACCGACGCTTTACTGGCATTTCCGGAACAAGGCCGAACTGCTCGACGCGATGGCCGAGGCGATCATGCTCGAGCGTCACGATGCGTCGCTGCCGCGGCCGGGCGAAGCATGGGACGTGTGGCTGGTCGACAACGCGCGCAGTTTCCGTCGCGCGCTGCTGGCGTATCGCGACGGCGCGCGCCTGCATGCCGGCACGCGGCCGCGCGCGCTGCATTTCAGCTCGATCGAGCGCAAGGTCGCGCTGCTCGGCGACGCGGGTTTCGCCCCGGACGAAGCGATCGACGTGATGTATGCGCTGGGCCGCTTCGTGGTGGGCTGGGTGCTGGAAGAGCAGGCGGAACCGGGCGGCGACGCCGATGCACCGCTGCCGGACGCGGCCGAGTACCCGCTGCTCGCAAAGGGCTGGGGCGCGCTGCGCGCGCGTAGCGGCGACGAAACGTTCGAGCGTGGCGTCGCATTGATCGTCGACGGCGCCCGCGCGCGTCTCGCCGCGCGCGAGCGTGGCTGACGCGGTCAGGCCGGCGTGTTGCCGTCGAGCACGCGTTCGAGCGCGTCGAGTGCGCGGGCCGTCGAGTCCGGCGCGATGCAGTCGACGACGATCCGCTCCGGCATCGCGCGTAGCCAGGTGATCTGGCGCTTGCAGAGCTGGCGCGTCGCGAATATGCCCTTGTCGCGCATCGTCCGGTAGTCGGTGTCGCCGTCGAGGAATTCCCACGCCTGCCGGTAGCCGACGCAGCGCATCGACGGCAAGTCGGGATGGAGATCTTCGCGACGGCGCAGCCGCTCGACTTCGTCGATGAAACCCGCATCGAGCATCGCGTCGAAGCGCTGCGCAATGCGTGCGTGCAGTACCGAGCGATCCGACGGTTCGAGCGCGACCGGCACGAAGCGGTAAGCGGCAGCCGCATCGTCGGTGCGCCGCGGCGCGGCGAGCAGCACCGACATCGGCTGCCCGCTCAGCATGAACACTTCGAGCGCCCGCTGGATCCGTTGCGAATCGTTCGGCGCGAGCCGCGCGGCCGTATCGGGATCGACTTGCGCGAGCCGCGCGTGCAGCGCGGGCCAGCCATCGCGCGCGGCTTCGGCATCGAGTGTCGCGCGCACGTCCGGATCGGCGCCCGGCAGGTCGTTGAGCCCCTGCGTCAGCGCCTTGTAGTACAGCATCGTGCCGCCTGCGAGCAGCGGCGTGCGGCCGCGCGCGGCGATCTCGCCGATCAGGCGCAGCGTATCCGCGCGGAAACTCGCGGCGGAATACGCGTCGGCCGGATCGATGATGTCGATCAGGTGGTGCGGCACGCTCGCGCGCTCGTCGCGCGACGGCTTCGCGGTGCCGATATCCATGTCGCGGTAGACGAGCGCCGAATCGACGCTGACGATCTCGATCGGGCGGCGCGCGGCGAGCGCCAGCGCCGCGGCCGTCTTGCCCGATGCGGTGGGGCCGAGCAGGCAGGCGATCGTCGTCGGGCTGGAGTGCGGTGCCGCGCTCATTGGCCGCGCATGAAGAGGCGGTCGAGATCGTTCAGCGTGAGCTGATACCACGTCGGCCGGCCGTGATTGCACTGGTCCGCGCGTTCGGTCGCCTCCATCTGCCGCAGCAGCGCGTTCATCTCGTCGAGCGTCAGGCGCCGGTTCGCACGCACCGCGTGGTGGCAGGCGAGTGTGCCGAGCAGTTCGTGCTGACGCTCGGTGAGCACACGCGAGCCGCCGAACGCGTGCAGGTCGGCGAGCACCGCGCGCGCGAGCGACTGCAGGTCGGCATCCTTCAGCAGCGCCGGGACCGCGCGGATCGCGAGCGTCGTCGGCGACAGCACCGCCAGGTCGAAGCCGAGCGATTCGAGCGTGTCGCGTTCTTCCTCGACCGTGCCGATCTCGATCGGCGTGGCCGTCATCGAGATCGGCAGCAGCAGCGCCTGCACGGCGACCGAGCGGTCGGCAAGCGCGTTCTTGAACTGTTCGTACAGGATCCGCTCGTGGGCCGCGTGCATGTCGACGATCACGAGGCCGTGCGCATTTTGCGCAAGCACGTAAATGCCGTGGATCTGGCCGAGCGCGAAGCCGAGCGGCTGCTCGTCGTGCGCGGTGGCGGCGATCGGCGATGCGGTGAAGCCCGGCAGCGGTGCGAGCGGCGCGTCGGCCGAATCGCGGGCGACGGTCGTCGTGCCGTCCGGCGTGCCCGCGCCCGTGTCCTTGCGGCCGAACAGCGCGTCATAGAGCGCGAGCGGTTGCGCGACGGGCAGCGTGCCCTGGGTCATCCGTGCCTGGCGCATCCAGGTGTTGCCGGTCGATGAGGACGACGGCGACGAGAAGCCGCTGCCGCCGGTCGCGTGGCCCTGGCTCTGCCCGAGCGGTGTGTCGAGGAACGACGACGGCCCGCGCGGCGCCGGTTCGAGATGCGCGGCATGGCCACCCGCCGTGGTTTCCGGCGACGCGCCCGCGTGGCGCGCAAGCGCGCGCTGGACGGCATGGAACACATACTGGTGGATCGAGCGCGAATCGCGGAAGCGCACCTCGATCTTCGACGGGTGCACGTTCACGTCGACAGCTTCGGGCGGCAGGTCGAGGAACAGCACGTACGACGGGTAGCGGTCGCCGTGCAGCACGTCCTCGTAGGCCGCGCGCACCGCGTGCGTCAGCAGCTTGTCGCGCACGAAGCGGCCGTTGACGAAGAAATACTGCTGGTCGGCGCGCCCGCGGCTTGCGGTCGGCAGGCCGGCGCAGCCGTAGACCGCGAGCGGGCCGGCCTGCTCGTCGAGCGGCAGGTGCGCGGTTGCGAAGCTGTCGCCGAGGATCTTCGCGACGCGCTGCGCGGGCTCGGTCGCATTCCAGTGCTCGACCGCCTTGCCGTTGTGCAGCACCGAGATCGCGACGTCCGGCCGCGCGAGCGCCGCGCGGCGAATCATTTCCAGGCAGTGGCCGAACTCGGTCTGCTCGCTCTTCAGGAACTTGCGCCGCGCGGGCGTGTTGAAGTACAGCTCGCGGACCTCGATCGTCGTGCCGGTCGCGCCGGCGGCGGGCGACAGCACGCCCGTTTGCGCATCGATCTTCATCGCATGCGCGGCATCGGCCGTCCGGCTCGTGATCGACATCTCGGCGACCGATGCGATCGACGCGAGCGCTTCGCCGCGGAACCCGAGCGTGGCGACCGCCTCGAGCTCCTCGAGCGAGCGGATCTTGCTGGTGGCATGGCGCATCAGCGCGAGCGCAAGCTCGTCCGGCGGAATCCCGCAGCCGTCGTCGGTGATCGAGATGCGCTTGACGCCGCCTTCTTCGAGCACGATGCGCAGCGTCCTGGCGCCGGCGTCCATCGCGTTCTCGAGCAGCTCCTTGACGACCGACGCCGGGCGTTCGACGACCTCGCCGGCGGCGATCTGGCTGATCAGCTGGTCGGGCAGGGGCTGGATCGCGCGCAGCGGGCGCGGAGCGGGGGTGGGCGCGGCGCCCGCGGCCGTTTCGGTGATATCGGACATGGCCGAATTATAGCGAGGCGGCGAATGCGTGCCGGGGCGAGCGGCGGTTACGTTTTTTCACGGAGCCTTAAGGTAGTTTCGGTATCATGGGTTCGTTACACGCACCGCCTTGACCGGCGGGCGCGTCAGCCTTTTTCGGCCGTTCCGGCCCTTTCGCCATCGAGGAATCGCATTTGGATACGCTGCTTCATTTCGTCAACCTGGTCCTGCATATCGACGCCTTCCTCGGCGATTTCATCCGGCAGTACGGCGCATGGGTCTATCTCATGCTGTTCCTGATCGTGTTCTGCGAGACGGGGCTCGTCGTGTTCCCGTTCCTGCCCGGCGATTCGCTGCTGTTCATCGGCGGCGCGTTCGCGGCGACGGGTGAAATGAACGTCGGCGCGCTGATCGTGCTGCTGCTCGTCGCAGCGGTCACCGGCAACACCGTGAACTACCTGATCGGCCGCTGGGTCGGCCCGAAGGTGTTCAATACCCATATCCCGGTGCTCGAGCGCTTCCTCGATCGCGCCGCGCTGCAGAAAACCCACTCGTTCTACGACAAGCACGGCGGCAAGACGATCGTGCTCGCGCGCTTCATCCCGGTCGTGCGGACGTTCGCGCCGTTCGTTGCGGGTGCGTCGTCGATGAGCGTCGCGCGCTTCCAGTTGTTCAACGTGATCGGTGCGCTGGTGTGGGTGCTGCTGCTTGTGCTGCTCGGCTACTTCTTCGGCAATATCCCGTTCATCCGCCAGTATCTGAACGTGATCGTGCTGGCCGGGATCGGTGCGGCGGTCGTGCCGGTCGCACTCGGCGCGGTCTGGAAGCTCGTGCGCGGGCGGCAGTCGGACAACGCGCAGAAGACGGGCGGGCGTTGAGCGGAGCTTCGTTTTCGGTTGTCAAGTCCTGGAATAGGTTGACAGTGTTCACCCGCTAAACGCCCGATGCACCGCATCGGGCGTTTTGTATTTGAGGGCGGCATGTGGCCGCTCGCAGTTGTAGATGTTCACCGACTGTTCGACCA
>NZ_JAIZSA010000014.1:0-240215 GCF_020419825.1 Burkholderia sp. AU30198
TCGAACAGTCGGTGAACATCTACAACTGCGAGCGGCCACATGCCGCCCTCAAATACAAAACGCCCGATGCGGTGCATCGGGCGTTTAGCGGGTGAACACTGTCAACCTATTCCAGGACTTGACACCGTCGATTCGCGCAGGAAACGATCGCGACCGCGGGTCGCGGCGTGCATCGCTCATCGAACCCTAATGCTAGACTTGATCCATCGTCGCCATCAGCTGCGCGGGCAACGCACAACGCCAACAACGCCGGAAGCATCGGTCCGGCCTACGTGACGGGAGAAGCGCCATATGCGTGTGGATCGCCGGATCACTCCGCCTGCGCCAGCGGGTCGCCCGTCGCCGTTCCTCGCCGCCCTCCTTTACGCCGCCGTCCTCACCGCCCTGCCCGCGCACGCGGAAGGCGTGTTCACCGTGACGAGCGACGACCTGACGCCGGGCGGGCGCGTCCGCGCCGCGAACGTGTTCGATCGCGGCGACTGCAAGGGCGGCAACCACTCGCCGCAGCTCACCTGGCACAACCCGCCGCCCGGCACGCACGGCTACGCGGTCACGATCTTCGATCCCGATGCGCCGGGGCACGGCTGGTGGCACTGGGCCGTGGCGGGTATTCCGGCGACGGTCACGAGCCTGCCCGCCGACGCGAGCGCGTCCGGCTTCCTGCGGCGCATCGGCGCAAGCGAGGCGCGCAACGACTTCGGGATCGACGGCTACGGCGGCCCGTGCCCGCCGCCCGGCAAGCCGCACCGCTACGTGATCACCGTCTACGCGCTCAAGGGGGACGACCTGCGCGTCGCGCAGGGCCGCCCCGCGCCGATGTTCGAGCACGAGATCGGCACGCTGACGATCGGCACCGCGCAACTCACGGTCAACTACGGGCAGTAACGAGCGCCGGGCATTGCGCGCGGCCGCGCCACCGCACTGCGATTGCCTGCCGCCGCGACATTGCGTCCGCCGCGCCCGCGCGTTTTCCCGTCATTTCGGCTTGCTAGACTCGTCGTCACCGGTCGCGGCGCCACGCCGCGCATCCGTCGCGCCGCCCGCCGGCGACGCGTGACGCGGCGCGCCTGCGGCCCGCCGTTCCCGTTCCTTTCCGGAGAACGCCTCATGTCGAACATCGTCATCGTCTATCACAGCGGCTACGGTCACACGCAGAAACTGGCCGAAGCCGTTCACACGGGCGCGCAGGACGCCGGCGCGACCGTGCGCCTGCTCGCCGTCGGCGACGTCGACGACGCGGGCTGGGCCGCGCTCGACGCAGCCGACGCGATCGTGTTCGGCGCGCCGACCTACATGGGCGGCCCGTCGGCGCAGTTCAAGCAGTTTGCCGATGCCACGTCGAAAGCGTGGTTCACGCAGAAATGGAAGGACAAGATCGCCGCGGGCTTCACGAACTCCGCGACGATGAACGGCGACAAGTTCTCGACGATTCAATATTTCGTCACGCTGGCGATGCAGCATGGGATGGTGTGGGTCGGCACGAGCCTGATGCCTGCCAACTCGAAGGCGGCCACGCGCAACGACATCAACTACCTGGGCGGCTCGACGGGCCTGCTCGCGCAGTCGCCGGCGGATTCGACGCCCGACGAGGGCCCGCTGCCGGGCGACCTCGAGACCGGCAAGGCATTCGGCCGGCGCGTGGCCGAAGCGACCGCCCGCTGGGTCGCCGGCCGCAGCTGAGCACGCCCTGGCGCGCGCGCCTGCGGGCGTCAAAGGGACACAAGACGGCTCGCCGGCCGTCTTTTTTTCGCCCCGCGCGGTGCAGGCCCGCCGGATGACGTCTTAAAATGGTGGGTTCAGGGCGCGGGCCCCCGTTTCATTCAGTGAGAGCGAAATGAGCACCAAAGTTTTTGTCGACGGCCAGGAAGGCACGACCGGCCTCAAGATCTTCGAATACCTGTCGGCACGCAGCGACATCGAGATCCTGCGTATCGATGAAGCGAAGCGCAAGGACGTCGAAGAGCGCCGCCGCCTGATCAACGCGTCGGACGTCACGTTCCTGTGCCTGCCGGACGTTGCATCGCGCGAATCGGCGTCGCTCGTCGAGAACCCGAACACGACGCTGATCGACGCGAGCACCGCGTTCCGCACCAGCGCCGACTGGGCGTACGGCCTGCCGGAACTGACCCGCGCGCAGCGCGAGAAGATTCGCACGTCGAAGCGCATCGCGGTGCCGGGCTGCCACGCCTCGGCCTTCGTGCTTGCGATGCGTCCGCTCGTCGATGCGGGCATCGTCGCACCGACGTTCGCCGCGCACAGCTATTCGATCACCGGCTACAGCGGCGGCGGCAAGTCGATGATCGCCGACTACGAAAACGCGGCGCCGGGCGGCAAGCTCGCGAGCCCGCGCCCGTACGCGCTCGGCCTCACGCACAAGCACCTGCCGGAAATGGCCGCACACACGGGCCTCGCGAACCCGCCGATCTTCACGCCGATCGTCGGTCCGTTCTTGAAGGGTCTCGCGGTGACGACCTACTTCACGCCCGAGCAGCTCGCGAAGCGTACGACGCCGCAGGACGTGCAGCGCGTGTTCGCCGAGTACTACGCGGACGAAGCATTCGTGCGCGTCGCGCCGTTCGATGCGGACGCGAACCTCGACGGCGGCTTCTTCGACGTGCAGGCGAACAACGACACGAACCGGGTCGACCTGTTCGTGTTCGGCAACGAAGAGCGCTTCGTCACGGTCGCGCGCCTCGACAACCTCGGCAAGGGCGCATCGGGCGCCGCGATCCAGTGCATGAACCTGAGCATCGGCGCGGCCGAGGACGCAGGTCTCAAACGCTGATTCAACATCGCATGCAATGCAAAGCCGGCCACTGGCCGGCTTTTTATTTACCCGTATCAGGCAATATATAAAAAATTCCGAACCGCGCATTTACAAATATTTACAAGCTTTCAATTGCGCGATTACCAGTGAATTAATCCCACCCCGTCTTTATCCAGTCAATCCCGAATAGGGATAAACCGGATACCGCCGCTTTAAACGCTGCCGTTATACGCAGGAAGGCTCTCCCCCGGCCTGTCCGGCGTCGCACATTCCCCACTCCGGCCACTTCCCGCAGCCCGTCGCACGTTTTAATTCTTACCGAATGCCCTGCCGGACAAGGATTAAATACACGATGCCCGTTTCAATCGCCTTTTTTAGACGGGTTCATCAATTGACAGCAAAAATCAAGGCGGCGACATTAGCTCGCACAATTAAACGATTGGAGACAGCGGCATGTCGCACACCTTATCGAAGGGGGTGGCAACGGCCTTTGCCATTGCCCCTTTCCTGGTTGCATGTGGTGGGGGGGATTCCGGCGGCGCGGTCGCGCCGATCAACGCGCCCCAATGTTCCGGTTCCAGCTGCGGCACGCAAGGGCCGCCGCCGTCGCAGCCCGTCAACGGCTCGCTGTGCCCGGCCAACGCCGACATCGTGAAGAGCACGTATCTCGGCGGCGCCGGTAGCGGTGAGATCGTCAGCGTCAACATCGACGCGGTGGCGATGACCTACACGCTCAAGTGGCTCGAATCGCCGATTCCGCTCGCGACCGGCACGGTCACGCCGAGCCGCGCCGGCACGACCATCACCGGCGCGGTCATGCACCCGCCGGCCGGCACGCTGCCGACCGCCGAGCAGACGCGTTGCGCGTTCGTCCTGACACCGGGCACGGGCAAGGCGCCGAGCGGCGCCACGTACTCGACGGCGGCCGACTTCAACCAGGCGAACCCGCCGATGCTGCTGGTCGGCATGGGCGTCGCAGGCGGCGGCATTCCAGGTGCGACGATCCAGTACGACGGGCTGACCATCATTCCGGGCCTCGTGCAGAACGTCGGCCAGGTGCCGAACCGCCACTTCGATTTCTATCCGTTCCTCGGCTTCGCGAGCACGACGACGGACATCTCGAAGCTGCCGGGCACGTACAACGCGCTGATCTATCACCTCGTGCCGTCGGGCAACTACGCGACGAAGGGCACGAACTCGAGCGAGACGTTCGACGCGAACGGCGCGTGCACGTCGACGAGTTCGGGCGGCTGCCAGACGACCGGCAACCCGTGGACCGTGAACACCGCGAACGGCGGCTACTTCGACAGCACGAAGGCGCCGCAGACGCTGCCGCAAACGCAGCTGCCGATCGTCGGCGCGACCGGTAAATCGGCGACCGCACACATGGTGATCGGCCAGCTCAACGGCGCGACGGTGCCGGTGATCGTGCGTACGGGCAACGTGAACCTCGGCACGGCGCCGCTGCATACCGATGCGCAGGTCGACGACGAATCGGGCATCGCGGTGCTCGGCGCAGCGACGGCGATCACGTCGGGCACGATCGACGGAGGCTACGCGGGTGCGGACTCGAACTTCAAGTACACGGCGGCCCTGATCCGCGGCAGCAACGCGTCGTTCATCAATCCGAGCACGCAGGCCGAGGAAGACGGCTTCACGCTCGACTACGGCCAGGCGACGCCGGGCCTGCTGAACGCGACGACGACGCCGCCGAGCGGTGCGAACTACCCGTCCGCGTCGGGCGTCGTGATCGCGACGGGCGGGCTGTACGCGGCGCTGATCCAGGGCACGGTGAACGGCGGCGTCACGTCGACGTCGGCGAACTCGACCACGTCGTCGACACCGTACTTCGGCGTGGGCGCGCAGATCAGCAAGTAGAGCGAACGAGGACGCGACGGCGGGCTGGCCGCCGTCGCGTAACGCACGAGCGCGCGGCACGGCGCAGGCAGGACGAGCACAACCAACAGAAGCGGCCGACAGGGAGCTGGCCGCCGCACAAGACAAATCTGGAGGAGCAACATGAAGCGCAACCTCATTCTGGCGGCGGCCCTTGCCGCCCCCCTTCTTTCTGCCTGCGGCGGCGGCGACAGCAATCCGCCCCCGCTCGTCGAAGACCGGCTCTGCCCTGCGTCGCTCGACTACAGCACCGTGTTTACGGGTGGCGCGGGCAGCGGCGAACTCGCGAAGGTCCAGCTCGACACGACCAAGATGACCTGGCAGGTCACCTATGTCGAATCACCGGTGCCGCAAACGACCGGCACCGTCGTGCCGACCCGCGCGGGCACCGTCGACAGCGGCACGCTCACGCAGGAAACGCTGCTGCCGACCAACAAGCTGAACCAGTGCGCGTTCCGCCTGAACGGCGCGAGCCTCGATCCGTCGCGCCCGGCGCGCATCTTCGTCGGCATGGGCGTCGCGGGCGGCACGATTCCCGGCAAGGAAATCCAGTTCAACGGCGTGCTCGGCCAGGCCGCGGTGCCCGACACGAAATTCCCGTACTACCCGTTCATCGGCTTCTCGTCGATCGAGACCGACATCACGAAGGTTGCGGGCACCTACAGTCACGTGGGCTTCGGTGAAGTGCCGTCGCAGAACTTCGCGCCGGCATCGATCGACGCGAAGGTAACGATCAACGCCGACGGCTCCTGGGCCAAGTGCGACTCGACCGGCCAGTTCGCCGGTGGCGCGTGCACGCAGCAAGGCACGAACTTCGTGCAGTCGGCGGACGGCAGCGGTGCGTTCCAGTCGAACAACTACGCGAGCCAGCTGAAACCGACGCTGTCGGCGACGCCGCAGGGCAAGGGCTTCATGATCGTCGGCAAGCTGCGCAACCAGCTCGTGCCGATCCTCGTGCGCACGGGGGTCGCGAACCCGAACCCGACACCCAACAGCAACGGCGTGCCGGGCCTCACCGCCGACGACGAATCGAGCATCTCGATCCTCGCGCCGCAGACGACGATCGCGGTCGGCTCGCAGAACGGCGAGTACATCGGCGTCGACAGCCAGTTCGACTACCGCACCACCGCGCTGACCGACAAGCAGGCCACGCTGCTCGATCCGTTCAATGCGTCGCAGGCGTCGCTCGCGACCGCGCTCGACCTCGACTACACGCAGGCGGTGCCGGGCACGGTCACGACGATCCACACGGGTGCCAGCAGCACGACGCCGACCGGCAAGTTCATCTTCACGGGTGGCGTGTTCGGGTTCCTCGACAACGCCGGATCGACGCCGTATTTCACGATCGGCGCATTCGTCCAGTAAGCGGAGGGGGAAGCCGTGATGAAGAAAACCCTTCTCTGCGCGGCGGCCGGCGCCGCCGTGCTGGCGCCGCTCGCGGCGCACGCGCAGAGCGCCGGCAGCAACGTCGTCACGCTGGGCTGGTTCCACGTGATGCCGCAGCAGAGCAGCACGCCGATGACGACCAACGTCGCGCCGACGCCGATCAACACGCCGCTGCGGCTGCCGCCGTCGTTCACGTCGCCGGGCACCGGGCTGCGCACGAGCGGCGCCGACACGGTCGGCCTGACGGTCAGCCACTTCCTGACCGACCACATCGCGGTGACGTCGGTGGCCGGCGTGCCGCCAGTGTTCAAGGTGTCGGGCCAGGGCACGATCAAGCCGCCAGGACCTGCCGGCGCGCTCGGCACGCAGAACATCGGGCTGGCGTCGGTCAACCCGATCGTGAAAAGCGTGCGGCAGTGGAGCCCGGCGATGCTGCTGCAGTACTACTTCGGCGCGGCAACCGCGAAGTTCCGGCCGTTCCTCGGCCTCGGCGTGTCGTACAACTGGTTCAGCGACCTGCAGCTCAACACGAACTTCATCAAGCAGACGCAGGACAACCTCGGCGCGATTCTCGCGGCAGGCGCGGGCAAGCCGGGTACGACATCGGTGGAAGCGAAGGCGTCGGCGTCATGGCAGCCGGTGTTCAACGCGGGCCTGCAGTACAACATGACCGAGCACTTCGGGCTGATCGCGTCGGTAACGTACATCCCGCTGAAGACGACGTCGACGGTGACGATCAAGGCGGCCGACGGCACCGTGCTCTCGGAGTCGAAATCGGACCTTAAAGCCGACCCGCTCATCAGCTACGTCGGGATGACGTACAAGTTCTGAGCGCCGCGACGGACGACGAATGGAAGGCCGCGACAAAATCGCAGGCAAAAAAAAGCCCGCCTAAGAGGCGGGCTGAATCCATATCAGAGGAGACATGGAGGAGACAGGTGCAACTATAGCGAATCGGTTTCCGCATTGCAACATTTCCGTAGAGAAAATAAGGATTTTCCCTTGAATGCTGCCTCTAGACCGCCTTCACTGCATCTGACCCCACCCTGTTTACCCGGACGAGCACTTCGCCCAGCGCATCGCGCAGCAGCGCGACAGGCCGCACCAGACGGCCCGGCAGCGCGCCGTGCACGATCCACACGTTGATCCGCGTCTCCAGCCCCACCGTTTCCACCACCCTCAGCGCATCGCGATGCGCGCTGCGCGCCAGCGCGTTCGGCGCGGCGATGCCGATGCCCGCGCCGCGTGCGACGAGCGACAGTTGCAGCTCCGAGCCGAACGCCTCGACCGCGACGTCGAACGGCAGCCCGGCCGCGCCGAGCGTGCGGCTCAGTGCCGACCGCATCCCGCAGCCGTCCTGGCTCAGCACCCACGGAAAACCCGACAGCGTATCGATCGACAGCGGACCGTCCGGCAGCGGATAGTCGCGCGCGGCAACGAGCACCGTCGGCTGCGTGCCGAGCAGCGTCGACGCGAACGCGTCGGGCAGGGCCGCACTGGCCGGCACCATCACGGCCGCGACGTCGAGCGCACCGCGCTCGACGCCCTGCATCAGCGCCGGCGACCAGCCGGCCGTCACCCGCAGCGTGAGGCGCGGAAACGCGTCGCGCAGCCGGTCGATCGGCTGCTCGAGCGCCAGCTCGGACAGGAACGGCGGCACGCCGATGCGCAACTCGCCCGACGGCTCGCTGTCCGGTGCGCCCGCCGCCATCAGTTCGTCGACCGCGCCCAGCACGTTGCGCGCGAGCGCGTAGACGTCGCGCCCGGCGGCGGTCGGCTTCAGCGGCTTGCTTTGCCGGTCCAGCAGCGGCATGCCGAGCAGCGTTTCGAGGTTCTGCACGCGCCGCGTCAGGCCCGGCTGCGTCAGGTGGAGCTTCGCGGCCGCGGCGACCATCGACCCGCTGTCGACGACTGCGACGAATGCCTGGAGATCACGCGTATTCAAAACAAACTCGCATAATCATGTTAGAGATATTTCAATTGTCGCATAAACATCGGACACCTACGATGGGGACTCCTTCGACTCACCGTCAGGTTTCCGATGAACTGCCCTGCCAACCGTTGCCCCGCCGCCGTTCGCACACCCGCCGGCTCGCCGCCCGCGCTGAGCGCGGGCATGACGCTGTTCTTCGCCGCGACAGTCGGCGTGATCGTGATGGACCTGTTCGCCGCGCAACCGCTGACGGGCCCGATCAGCGCCGACCTGCACCTGCCGCCCGGCCTGACCGGCCTCGTCGCGATGCTGCCGCAGCTCGGCTACGCGGCCGGGCTCGTGCTGCTCGTGCCGCTGGTCGACCTGCTCGAGAACCGCCGCCTGATCGTCGTGACGCTGGCCGCGTGCGCGGCCGCGCTCGCGCTGCCCGCGTTCACGCGCTCGGGCACCGTGTTCCTGCTGGCGACGCTCGTGGCCGGCGCCGCGTCGAGCGTGATCCAGATGCTCGTGCCAATGGCCGCGTCGATGGCACCCGAGGCGCAGCGCGGCCGCGCGGTCGGCAACGTGATGAGCGGGCTGATGCTCGGCATCCTGCTGTCGCGGCCGCTCGCGAGCCTGATCGCGGGCTCGGCCGGCTGGCGCGGGTTCTACGTGCTCGCGGCGCTCGCGAACGCCGCAATCACCGTCGTGCTCGCACTGCGCCTGCCGTCGCGCACGCCGTCGATCACGGCCGGCTACCGCGCGCTGCTCGCGTCGATGGGACGCCTGCTGGCCGACGAGCCGGTGCTGCGCCGGCATGCGCTGTCGGCGGCGCTCGCGATGGCCGCGTTCAGCGCATTCTGGACCGCGGTCGGGCTGCGGCTCGCGCAGCCGCCATTCGGCCTCGACCTGCACGGGATCGCGCTGTTCGCGTTCGCCGGCGCCAGCGGCGCGATCGTCACGCCGCTCGCGGGCCGCGCCGGCGACCGCGGCCACGGCCCGGCCGCGCAGCGGATCGCGCACGTGACGATGCTCGTGGCGCTCGTCGTGCTCGGATTCACGGGCGCCGGCTGGTTCGGCTTCGACGCGCACGCGCATCGCGGCCTCGCACTTGCGCTGCTGGCCGGCGGCGCGGCGCTGCTCGACGCGGGCGTCATCGTCGACCAGACGATCGGCCGCCGCGAGATCAACCTGCTGAACCCGGCCGCGCGCGGCCGCCTGAACGGGCTGTTCGTCGGGCTGTTCTTCATCGGCGGCGCGCTTGGCGCAGTGCTCGCAGGCAGTGCGTGGGCCTGGGGCGGGTGGAGCGCGGTATGCGGCGTGGGGTTCGCGTTCGCCGGCGCGGCCACCGTCTTCGGGCTCTCGGCCGGACGCGGGGCCGGCACAGCGGCGTTGACTCGCCCGCGGACGTGAACCCGGCCCGAAAAGCCGAACGCCCCGCCCTCTTGCGAGGGACGGGGCGTTCGGCGCGCCGGCGTCAGTTCGAAATCAGTGACGGACCAGCGCCATCATCGCGCCGAAGCCGACGAACAGCCCGCCCGTCAGCCGGTTGAAGATCTTCGCGACGCTCTGGCTCTTCAGCGTCGCGCCGATGCGCGTGCCGAACGACGCGTAGACGAGATACCAGCTCACCTCGATTACCGCGAACGTGACGACGAGGACGCCGAACTGCGGCAGCGTCGGCTCGGCCGCGTTGATGAACTGCGGCAGCAGCGCGGCCGCGAACAGGATCGCCTTCGGGTTGCTGCCCGCGACCAGGAAGCCGTTGCGGAACAGCGCTCCGCGCGATGCCGGCGCGGCCTGGCGCGATACGGATTCGACGTCGGCGGCAGGCTGCTCGTCGTCGACGCGTGCGCGCCATGCCTTCACGCCCAGGTAGATCAGGTAGGCCGCGCCCGCGAAGCGCAGCGTATTGAACATCGCCGGCCAGGCTTCGAGCACCGCACCGAGGCCCGCCGCCGACACCGACAGCATCAGCACCAGCGCGCTGAGACAGCCGGCCATCGTCCACGTCGAACGCTGCAGCCCGTGCCGCGCACCATGCGTCATCACCAGCAGCATGTTCGGGCCCGGAATCGCCGACACGACGAACACCGTCGCCACGAAAAGCCACCACGTATGCAAGTTCATGCCCGCCTCTGCCTGGAAGTCACGGAAAACGAAACGTCGATTATGCCGGTGCGCCGGACTTCTGTCGCGCGACGGATCAGCGGCCCGCGCGGCGCAGCGCGACTTCGCCGAGCACCGCGAAATCCTGCTCGCCGCCGCCATGCGCGAGCGCGTCGAGCAGGTTGTCGCGCACGACGCTCGCCACCGGCAACGGCACCGACACGGCGTCGCCGGCTTCCAGCGCGAGGCGGACGTCCTTCAGCCCGAGGCGTGCCTTGAAGCGCGCGGGCTCGTAGCGCCGCTCGGCGATCATCGAGCCGTAGCCTTCGTAGACGGGGCCCGGAAACACGCTGCCGGTGATCACGTCGAGGAAGTCGCGCATCGCAACGCCGTGCGCGCCCAGCAGCGCGGACGCCTCGCCGAGCGTCTCGATCGCCGACGCGAGCGTGAAGTTCGCGGCGATCTTCGCGACGTTCGCGTGCTGCGGCAGCGAACCGAACCGCCAGGTCTTCTGGCCGATCGCGTCGAACAGCGGCTGCACGCGGTCGATCGCCTCGGCCGGGCCGCCCGCCATGATCGTCAGGCGCGCGGCCGCCGCGACATCGGGCCGCCCCATCACCGGCGCGGCGACGTAATGGATGCCGCGCGACGCATGCGCGTGCGCGAGCGATTCGGCCAGCGCGACCGACACCGTCGCCATGTTGACGTGGATCAGGCCGCGCGGCGCCTGCGCGAGCAGCGCATCGTCGAAGATCGCGCGCGCCGCGGCGTCGTCGGCCAGCATCGAGAACACCGCGTCGCCGCGAAACGCGTCGGCCGGCGTGTCGACGATCTGCGCGCCGAGCGCGGCGAGCGGCTCGGCGCGCTCGCGCGACCGGTTCCAGACCCGCACCGTGTGCCCGGCCTTCAGCAGGTTCGTCGCGATTGCCTGCCCCATTTCACCCAGCCCGATAAATCCGAGATCCATTTCCCGCTCCTTCGCTCCGTGAAGCGGGGAGTTAAACACAGATGCGTGGCGTCTGCAGGGCACGCGGCCGCCCCTGCGCGGTGCGATACTGCGCGCATGGCGACCGCGACCTTCCGCTTCCACGACGAACTGAACGCCTTTCTCCCGCGCGCGCAGCGCGACCGCGCGTTCGGGCACGCATGCGCGCGCGATGCGACGGTGAAGCACGCGATCGAGGCGCTCGGCGTCCCGCATACGGAAATCGGCCGGCTCTGCGTGAACGACGCGCCGGCCGCATTCGACCGGCCGCTCGACGACGGTGACCGGGTCGAAGCCTTTCCGGAACGCGCGCAACCGGCGGCGAGCGAAGCCGGTGCGCCGCCACCGGCGCAATGGCGCTTCGTCGCCGACGCGCATCTCGGCGGCCTCGCGCAGCTGTTGCGCCTCGCGGGCTTCGACACCTGCTACGACAATCACTACCGTGACGACGAGCTCGCGGCGCTCGCCGCGCGAGAGGGCCGGATCGTGCTGACCCGCGACCGCGAGCTGCTCAAGCGGCGCGCGGTCGAGCGCGGCTGCTACCTGCACGCGCTGCAGCCGGCCGACCAGCTGCGCGAGCTGTTCGAGCGGCTCGATCTCGCGCCGCACATGCGGCCGTTCCGGCTATGCCTGCGCTGCAATGCCCCGCTGCATCCGCTCGACGCGGCGGCTGCCGCGCCGCGCGTGCCGGCCAGCGTCCGGCAGCGGCACCGGCGCTTCGCCGCATGCGACGTATGCCGGCGCGTGTTCTGGGAAGGCTCGCACTGGCGGCGCATGCGCACGGTGGTCGACGCGATGCGCGCGCCGCCGCCGCCACCGCCACTGCCGGCCGGCGAACCCGACGCCTGAAAAAACAAAACCCCGCATGCGTGAACATGCGGGGTCTCGCGACTGGCGGCCGGCGGTGCCGGCCCCGGGCGAAGCGCTTAGTTTGCTGCGCCTGCGTCGTTCGTGCCGGCTGCCGATGCGGCTGCGGCCTTCGCCTTGCCCTTGGCCGAACCGTGGTGCTTCAGCTGGTGCTTCGGCTTGCTGTGATCCTTCTTGGCCGGTGCCGGAGCAGCTGCCGACGTGTCGGCTGCCGGCGCGGACGCCTGTGCGAATGCCGAAACCGATGCGAGTGCGAATGCTGCGGCGATGATCGAAGCGAGCGTCTTCTTCATTGTTCTTCCTTTAGCGGAGAAAAAATCAAACGTACCGGTAAGTAAAGATGCGAGGCATTCGCATCGGAGCCCCAGGCCGCGACGCCGGCTTTCGCCGTTTCGTCGCGACAAAACCTGACGCACTGGTTCCATAACGCACCGCGTTCGCGGCAAGTTGACACGTTGCTTGCGCCCCTCGGGTTTCCCCGAGGGCGCACGTGCATTCCCGTGCCGGCGACGGTCCGGCCGCCGCCGCCGCGGCGCTGCAAACCGGCTCGCACGCTGTCGGGGCGACGCTTATACTGGCGTCCATCCGTCCCTTTCCCCGGAAACCGGATCGCGGCCGGTCGCCAGACCGCCGCCGTCTCGAGGCGCTCAAATTGCCCGATCACAATCTGGACAAACTGAAGATCGACCGGCGTCCGCTCGCACCGGCGCCCCGCCGGCGCCGGTGGCTGCGCTATGCGGTTGCCGCCGCGGTCGTCATCGTCGCGATCGCCGCGGGCCTCGCGCTGACCGGCCGGCCGGCCGTCGAAACCACGACCGTCACGTCCGCCTACCCGTACCAGAACGACACGCAACTCAATGCGACCGGCTACGTCGTGCCGCAGCGCAAGGCCGCGGTCGCGTCGAAGGGCCAGGGGCGCGTCGAATGGCTCGGCGTGCTCGAAGGCACGCGCGTGAAGAAGGACGAGATCATCGCGCGCCTCGAAAGCCGCGACGTCGAGGCCTCGCTGGCGCAGGCGCTCGCACAGGTGAAGGTCGCCCGGGCCAACCTCGGCGTCGAGCAGGCCGAACTGAAGGACGCCGAGATCGCGTTGCGCCGCACCTCGGTGCTCGCGCCAAAGGGCGCCCTGCCGGCCGCGCAGCTCGACACCGACACGGCCCGCGTGAACAAGGCGCGCGCGTCGCTCAGCAGCGACCAGGCGGCGATCGCGTCCGCCGAGGCCAACGCGCAGGCCGCGCAGGTCGCGGTCGACCAGACGGTGATCCGCGCGCCGTTCGACGGCATCGTGCTCGCGAAGCACGCGAACGTCGGCGACAACATCACGCCGTTCTCGTCCGCGTCGGACAGCAAGGGCGCGGTCGTGACGATCGCCGACATGGACACGCTCGAAGTCGAGGCCGACGTCGCCGAATCGAATATCGCGAAGATCCGCGCCGAGCAGCCGTGCGAGATCCAGCTCGACGCGCTGCCCGACACGCGCTTCGCGGGCCGCGTGTCGCGCATCGTGCCGACCGTCGATCGCTCGAAGGCCACCGTGCTCGTGAAGGTGCGCTTCGTCGACCGCGACGACCGCGTGCTGCCCGACATGAGCGCGAAGATCGCATTCCTGTCGAAGCCCGTATCGGCGCAGGACCGGCAGCCCGTGACGGCCGTGCAGGCGAGCGCGGTCGTCGAGCGAGACGGCCGGCCGGTCGTGTTCGTCGTGAAGGACGACATCGTGCATGCGACGGCTGTGACGGCCGGCCTGCGGATCGGCGAACTCGTCGCGATCCGCGGCGTGAAGCCCGGCGACACGGTCGTGCTCGCGCCGGGCGCGAAGCTGAAGGACGGCGCGAAAGTGACCATCGCGAAGAAGTAGCGCACGTGAACGACGCCCCGCCGCCCCTCGTCGAGCTCAGCCACGTCGCGAAGTCGTACCGGCGCGGCAACCAGATCGTGCCCGTGCTGACCGACATCACGCTCGACATCGGCGAAGGCGACTTCGTCGCGCTGATGGGGCCGTCCGGCTCCGGCAAGAGCACGCTGCTGAACCTCGTGGCCGGCATCGACCGGCCGGATAGCGGCGAGCTGCGCGTGGGCGGGCTCGACATCTCGCTGCTCGCGGAAGCGCAACTGGCCGAATGGCGCGCGGCGAACGTCGGCTTCATCTTCCAGTTCTACAACCTGATGCCGGTGCTCACCGCGTTCGAGAACGTCGAGCTGCCGCTGATGCTCACGCACCTGTCGCGCCGCGAACGGCGCGAGCGCGTCGAACTCGTGCTCGACATGGTGAACCTCGGCGACCGGACGAGCCACTACCCGTCCGAGCTGTCGGGCGGCCAGCAGCAGCGCGTCGCAATCGCGCGCGCGCTGATCACCGACCCGGTGCTGATCGTCGCCGACGAGCCGACCGGCGACCTCGACCGCGCGTCGGCCACCGACGTGCTCGCGATGCTGCAGCGGATGAACGCCGAGCTCGGCAAGACGATCATCATGGTGACCCACGACGCGCATGCGGCCGGTGCCGCGCGCTCGCTCGTGCATCTGGAAAAAGGGGAGCTGATCGATGGGCACGCCGGCTGACCGGCTGCGGGAGCGCGCGCGATGTACGTGCTGAAGCTGATCGCGCGCAATGCGCTGCGGCACCGGCTGCGCACGCTGCTGACCGTGCTCGGGCTGACCATCGCGGTGCTGGCGTTCGGGCTGCTGCATACCGTGGTCGACGCGTGGTACGCGGGCGCGGCCGCCGCATCCAGCGGGCGGCTCGTCACGCGCAACGCGATCTCGCTCGTGTTTCCGCTGCCCGTGAGCTACGAGAACCGGATTCGCGGCGTCGACGGCGTGACGGCCGTTGTCCGCTCGAACTGGTTCGGCGGCATCTACCGCGACCCAAAGAACTTCTTCGCGAGCTTCGCGGTATCGGACAACTATCTCGACCTGTATCCGGAATTCATCATCCCGGCGCAGCAGCGCGCCGACTACGCCCGCGACCGCCGCGGCTGCCTCGTCGGCCGCCAGCTCGCCACGCAGTTCGGCTTCAAGATCGGCGACGTGATCCCGCTCAAGGGCACGATCTACCCGGGCACGTGGGATTTCGTCGTGCGCGGGATCCTCGACGGCCGCGACGACTCGACGATCACACGCCAGCTGGTATTCCACTGGGACTACCTGAACGAGACGGTGCGCCAGCGCGCGCCGAAGCAGGCCGACCAGGTCGGCGTGTTCGTGCTCGGCGTCGCGAACCCCGACGACGGCGCGTCGATCGCGCGCAATGTCGACGCGGTGTTCAAGAACTCGCTCGCCGAAACGCTGACCGAGACCGAGCAGGCGTTCCAGCTCGGCTTCGTCGCGATGTCGAACCAGATCATCGCGGCGATCCGTCTCGTGTCGTACGTCGTGATCCTGATCATCATGGCCGTGATGGCCAACGCGATGGCGATGAGCGCGCGCGAACGCACGGCCGAATACGCGACGCTGAAGGCGCTCGGCTTCGGCCCCGGGTTCCTCGCGCTGATCGTGTTCGGCGAATCGGTCGTGATCGCGGTGGCCGGCGGCGGGCTCGGGATCCTCGCGACGCCGCCCGCCGCGAGCCTGTTCAAGCAGGCGGCCGGCGGCATCTTCCCGGTGTTCAAGGTGTCGACCGAGACGGTGGCGCTGCAGGCCGCGTGCTCGGTCGCGGTCGGCTTCGCGGCCGCGATCGTGCCGGCGTGGCAGGCGGCGCGCGTGCGGGTCGTCGAAGGCCTGCGGGCAATTGGCTAGGCGCATGGCGATCCCGCTCAACTACATCGCGCGCAATCTGTGGACCCGGCGGCTCACCACCGCGCTGACCGCCGGCGGGATGGCGCTCGTGATCTTCGTGTTCGCGACGGTGCAGATGCTCGATGCGGGGCTCACGAAGACACTCGTGTCGACCGGCGAACCCGACAACGCGGTGGTGATCCGCAAGGGCGCCGAAACCGAGATCCAGAGTTCGATCGACCACCAGCAGGCCAACGCGCTCGAGATGCACCCGGCCGTCGCGCTCGGCCCCGACGGCCGGCCGCTGGTCTCGAAGGAGGCGGTCGTGCTGATCTCGCTGGTGAAGACGTCGTCCGGCAAGCCGTCGAACGTCGTGATCCGCGGCGTGTCGCCGGCCGGCCTCGCGCTGCGCCCGCACGTGAAGCTCGTCGCCGGCCGCCTGTTCACGCCCGGCTCGTCGGAAATCGTCGTCGGCAGCGCGATCGCGAAAGGGTTCAGCGGCACGCAACTCGGCGACAGCCTGCACTTCGCGCAGCGCGACTGGACCATCGTCGGCATCTTCGATGCAGGCGGCAGCGGCTTCGATTCGGAGATCTGGGGCGACGTCGACCAGCTGATGCAGTCGTTCCGGCGCACCAGCTATTCGTCGATGGTGCTGCGCATCCCGAGCGCCGACGGCTTCGCGCGCTTCAAGGCCGACATCGACGTCGACCCGCGGCTGACCGACGAGGCGAAGCGCGAACAGACCTTCTACGGCGACCAGTCGAAGGCGCTGTCGAAGTTCATCAATATCCTCGGCATCACGCTGTCGACGATCTTCTCGATCGCCGCGATGATCGGCGCGATGATCACTATGTACGCGTCGGTCGCGAACCGCGTCGCCGAGATCGGCACGCTGCGCGCGCTCGGCTTCAAGCGCACGAACGTACTCGCCGCGTTCCTGCTGGAAGCGCTCTTGCTCGGCTTCGTCGGCGGCGTCGCGGGGCTCGCGTGCGCGTCGCTGATGCAGTTCGCGTCGTTCTCGACGACCAACTTCCAGACCTTCGCGGACCTGTCGTTCCGCTTCGTGCTGACGCCCGCGATCGTCGTGAAGACACTGCTGTTCTCGCTCGTGATGGGGCTCGTCGGCGGGTTCCTGCCGGCGATGCGCGCCGCGCGGCTGAAGATCGTCGACGCGCTGCGCGCGCAGTGACGCGCGGCCCCGCCGCTCAGCGCTCGCGCGGCACCCAGGCGCCGTGGAACCCGGCCGGCACGCGACGCGGCAGGTGCACGGTCGCGACCGGCCCCGCGTCGATCGCGCGCGCATCGAGGATCACGACGTCGCTCGTGTCCGTCGCCGCGCGATAGACCATCACCAGCAGCCAGCCGTCGTCCTCGTCGACGCCGCCCGGGCGCGGCACGAACACCGGCTCGCCGTTCTGGTCGCCGGGCGGCACCGCGTAATGCGTCGTCGTGCCGCGCGCGTGGTCGAAGCGCATCACGCCGCGCATTTCCGCGTTGTTCGGCTGCTCCATGGCGTACAGATAGCGATAGCTGCGCCCGGTCCGGCTTTCGTTGATGCGCGGCAACTCGATGCCGCCGTCGGCCAGCGGCCCTTCGTCGACCAGCCCGTTCGCCGTGTCGATCACGTAGCGCCACAGCTCGCCGACCGGGTTGTCGGCGAAGCGGCCCGTGCGCGCGTCGAGCCGCAGGAACGACGGATAGCGCACCACATCGAGCACGATGCACGACGCGTCGCAGTCGTATGCGTTCACGACGTGCAGGATGAAGCACGGCTCGATGCCGAACCAGTGCACGGCGCCGCCATGGCGCGGGAGCACGCCGATGCGCGCGGGCCGGTCGTCGTGCCAGCGCAGCGGCATCCGGTGGCCCTGCTTCAGCAGCGAGAAGTCGTAGCCGACGTTCAGGTCGAGCAGCAGGCTGCGGGTTTCGGTGATCGCGAGGTCGTGCATCATCGACGGCGCGCCCAGGTCGATCTCGATATCGACGCGCTGCACGCCCTGCGCGTCGGCCACGCCATAGCGCAGCCACGGCGCGCGCCAGTCCGCGCGAAACGCGATCAGCTCGCCCGTGACCGGATCGACCTTCGGGTGCGCGGTCATCCCACCGCCGAAGCCCGCGTGCCGCGCCGGCACGCCGAGCGAATCGAGCCCCGCCGTGATCGCGAACGGCGCGCCGCCCTCCGCCAGCGCGAGCAACTCGCCGGCATGCTGCAGCACGCTCACGTTCGGGTTGGTGTCAGGCAGATGCGATGCCTCTTCTGGCGCATGCACGGCGGCCCAGCGCTGCGTGCGCGCCCAGCGGTTCCGGTAGCCGGTCGCGCGGCCGCCTTCGAACGCGATCGCATGCAGCATCGCCGCTTCCGGCCACCACGACAGCACGTCGTTCCCTTCGAAGCGGCCGCCCGGCGGATTCGGGCCGTTGCGCAGCAGCGTGCCGTCGAGTTCGCGCGGGACGGTGCCGGTCACGCGCAGGTCGACGAGATCGACCTCGTCGGCGACCGGCGCGATCGCGCCCTGGTTCAGATCGAATACGGTCATTGCGTCGAATGCTCCTTTCAGCAGTCTTCGGTGGACGGCGGCAGCTCGCCGCGCGTCAGCGCGAGCGCGTGGTCGCGCACATCGTCCGGCCAGCCGGCGATCAGCTCGGTGAGCCGCGCCAGATCGTTTGCATAAAGCGCGCGCGCGGCCTCCTCGAAACCGGGCAGGTCGCCCGCCATCGCCGACATGAAGTGGTACGCGCGCGCCTGCGCGTCGCGGAGACGATCGGCCGCCGCATGCGTGCGCCGTGCGTCCTCGACGAGCTTGCGCAACGCGACCGACGCACCGCCCGGCTGCGCGGCCAGCCATTCCCAGTGACGCGGCAGCAGCGTGACCTCGCGCGACACGACGCCGAGCTTCGGCCGGCCGCGGCCGCGCTGTTCGCCCGCGCCTACCGGCTCGCCGGCAGCACCGGCCGCATCGCCCGACGGCGGCGCATAGCGCGCGCGGATCTCGTCCGCCGTGCCGCGCAGGTCGAGGTCGATCGAGCGGCCCGTCGCATCGTCGAAGATCAGGATCGTGCCGGGCATCGCATCGCCGGCCGCCTGCCGGACCGCGAGCGCGACCGTCGCGAGCGGGCCCGACGCGAGCCGCTGGTGGCCGTCGAACGCCGTATAGGAAGGAAGCAGTGTGGTGGTAGTCATCATGGTCGCCCGCAGGCTGGAATCAGAATGACGCTATTTTTATCCGGGTATAAATTGGATGTCAATAATATCCGGGTAAAAATTGTCGTCGACGTATTCCATCCTGCGGGCGATCACGACGCCGGTCAGATCGCCCTGGCCGGCATCGCGATGCCGCGCGCGCTTGCCAGCACGTCGTCGAGCGACACATGCCCTTCGAACGCCGACGACGCCGGCAGCGGCAGGTTTTCCTCGATCGCCTGCGCGAACCGCACGCCTGCATCGTCGGCAAGCCGCGCACGCAATGCGGCGATGCGCGGGAACGCTGCGGGATCGAACACCGCGTGATAGTCGGCCCAGCGCGCGATCCCGGCGAAGTACGCGTCGGCCAGCGTGCGCCGTGCGCCCAGCAGCCACGGGCCGTCACCGCGCTCGAGCAGCGCCTCGAGCTGCCGGTGCGCCTTCAGCACCTTGCCGCGGCCGTACGCCTGCAACGCCGTTTTCTCGGCGCCTGCGGGGTCGTGTTCGTACACGTACCAGAGCGCGCCGAACGCGTTGAAGAACGTCGTGTTCAGCCACCCCAGCATCCGGTTCAGCCGGTCGAAATCCGCGCTGCCCTGGCGGAACGCGAGGCCGCTGTCGAGCGCCTGCGCGCCGATGTGGCCGAGGATCGCGAGGCTTTCGGTCAGCACGTCGCCGTTCGCGGTCACGAACGCCGGTGTCTCGGCGACGGGGTTCAGCGCGAGGAACGCGTCGCTCGTCACGACGCCCGGCATCGAGATGCGCGACAGCCGGTACGGGCGGCCGATCCATTCGAGCGCAACGATCGAGCCGAACGAGCAGCCGGCGGGAATGCCGTAGAGAAGGATGGGAGACATCGGGAGATTCCGCAGAAGTTGAACGAGCAGTCATGCTCCCACGGCGAACGATGGCGCAGTAGCCGCTAAAATCGAAACCCGTCGTTTCTCCATGTGGACGCTGGAAGTGAATCTGAACGATCTCTACCTGTTCGTGCAGGCGGTCGACGCCGGCAGCATGTCGGCCGCCGCACGCCGGCTCGACCTGCCGAAATCGACGGTCAGCAAACGCGTTGCCGAACTCGAGCGCACGCTCGGCGCGCGGCTCGTGCATCGCACGTCGCGCAGCTTCCGGCTCACGCCGGTCGGCACCGAATTCTTCGAACATGCCCGCGCGGCCGTGATCGAGGCCGAAAGCGCGCGCGACGCCGTGCTGCGACAAGCCGCCGAGCCGGCCGGCGTCGTGCGGATCACGAGCTCGGTGCCGGTCGCGCAGCACATCCTCGCGCCCTGCCTGCCGGCGCTCGCGATCGCGCACCCGAAGCTGCTGCTGCAGATTCACGCGAGCGACCGCCTCGTCGACATCGCGCAGGAAGGCTTCGACATCGCGGTGCGCAGCCATTTCGCGCCGCTGCCCGATTCCGCGCTCGTGCAACGGCCGCTCGCGGCATCGCCGATCATCGCCGTGGCGTCACCGGCCTATCTCGCGCGCGCCGGCACGCCGGACGCGCCGGCCGATCTCGCGCAGCATGACGGGCTGCAACCGGGCCAACAGCCGTGGCGGCTGCAACGCGGCGGCGACACCGTCGACGTGACGCCGCGCCTGCGCCTGCAGGCCGACGAATCGACGCTGCTGCTGCAGGCGGCGATGGCCGGCCTCGGCATCGCGTGCCTGCCCGACTGGATCGCCGGCGCCGCGCTCGCGTCCGGTGCCCTCGTGCGCGTGTTGCCCGGCTGGCGCGCCGGCACCGTCACGACGACGCTGCTGATGCCGCACCGGCGTGGCCAGTTGCCCGGCGTGCGCGCCGCCGTCGAGTTTCTCGCACAGCACGTGGCGTGCCATCACGGCACCGCCGCGGACGACGCAGGTGGCTGAGTGATCGCCTGACCGAACGATTCAATTCCTGAATCGATCAAGTCAGCAATTGGCATGAAAGCGCAAATTTCGACATGACAGAATGGCCCGGACGCCCTGCCCGCAGGCATCGGCGTCCGGCCTCCGGCCGGCAGCTCCCACACGAATAGCGCGCACCTGACGCGCCTGCCGCACGACGGCACCTTCCGCCCTTCGGAGGAGACAGTCATGAATCCGCTTCACGCGCTGCCGGCGTCCGCGTCGGCAACGGCCCGGCGCACCCGCGTGCGCTGGCTGGTGCTGACCGTCCTGTTCGCGGTCACGACGATCAACTACGCGGATCGCGCGGCGATCGCAATCGCGGGCCCGAGCCTTGCCCGCGCACTGCACCTGAGCCACGTGCAGATCGGCTTCATCTTCTCCGCGTTCGGCTGGTCGTACGTGGTCGCCCAACTGCCGGGCGGCTGGCTGCTCGACCGCTACGGGTCGCGCATCGTCTACGCGTTCAGCATCTTCTTCTGGTCGCTGTTCACGCTGCTGCAGGGCTCGATCGGCTTCTTCGGCGGCGCGGCCGCGTTCGCGCTGCTGTTCGGGCTGCGCTTCCTGGTCGGCGCGGCCGAGGCGCCGTCGTTCCCGGCCAACAGCCGGATCGTGTCCGCGTGGTTCCCGGCCGCCGAGCGCGGCACCGCGTCGGCGATCTTCAACGCCGCGCAGTACGCGGCGACCGTCGTGTTCGCACCGCTGATGGGGTGGCTCGTCCATTCGTTCGGCTGGCAGTCGGTGTTCGCGGTGATGGGCGTGCTCGGCTTCGCGTTCGTCCTGGTGTGGAACCGCACGATGTACGACCCGAAGGACCACCCGAACATCAATCGCGCGGAACTCGACTACCTTGCCGAAGGCGGCGCGCTCGTCAACATCGACCAGGCGACCGGCAGCCGCGACGGCGGCCCGTCGATGCGCCACGTGAAAGCGCTGCTGAAGAACCGGATGCTGATCGGCGTGTACGTCGCGCAGTACTGCATCAACGCGCTCACCTACTTCTTCATCACGTGGTTTCCCGTCTATCTCGTGCAGGCGCGCGGGATGTCGATCCTCAACGCCGGGCTCGTCGCGTCGATTCCCGCCGTGTGCGGGTTCCTCGGCGGGATTCTCGGCGGCATCGTGTCCGACGGGCTGCTCAAGCAGGGCCGCTCGCTGTCGGTCGCGCGCAAGGTGCCGATCGTGTTCGGCATGCTGCTGTCGATGTCGATGATCGTCTGCAACTACACCGATTCGCACGTGCTCGTCGTGCTGTTCATGGCGCTGTCGTTCTTCGGCAAGGGGCTCGGCGCGCTCGGCTGGGCCGTCAACGCCGACACCGCGCCGCGCCAGATAGCGGGCTTGAGCGGCGCGCTGCTCAACACGTGCGGCAACCTCTCCAGCATCACGACGCCGATCGCGATCGGCTACATCGTCGACCGCAGCGGCTCGTTCAACGGCGCGCTGGTCTATGTCGTCGCGCACGCGCTCGTCGCCGTGATCTGCTACCTGTTCGTCGTCGGCGAGATCCGCCGCGTCGAGCTTCAATGAACGACGCGGGCCGCACCGGCGTGGCCGGCGGCCCGCGCGCCCTACCGGAACCAGGAGCGAACCGATGTCCGAATCAAGCCGTGCCGGCACCCCGCGCGTCACGCGCATGCAGGTGATCCCCGTCGCCGGCCGCGACAGCATGCTGCTCAACCTGTGCGGCGCGCACGCGCCGTACTTCACGCGCAACCTCGTGATCCTCGACGACAGCAGCGGACACACCGGCGTCGGCGAAGTGCCGGGCGGCGAAGGAATTCGCCACGCGCTCGAGCGCATGACGGATCGCGTGGTCGGCCAGTCGATCGGACGCTATCAGGCGACGCTCAACGCGGTGCGCGCGGCGTTGTCCGGTGCGGGTGCGGGCCGCACGATCCGGCACGAGGTGACGTCGGCCGGCGAAGCGGCCGTGCTGCGCCAGCCGCACGAGATCAACCTGCGGCTCGACAACGTGATCACCGCGATCGAGGCGGCGCTGCTCGACCTGCTCGGCCAGCATCTCGACGTGCCGGTCGCGGCGCTGCTCGGCGAAGGCCAGCAGCGCGACGCGGTGCCGATGCTCGCTTATCTGTTCTACCTCGGCGACCGGCGCCGCACCGACCTGCCGTATCGCGACGAGACGCACGCATCGGACGCGTGGTTCCGGCTGCGCAACGAGGAAGCGCTCACGCCGGCCGCGATCGCGCGGCAGGCTGAAGCCGCGGTCGAGCGCTACGGCTTCGCCGATTTCAAGCTGAAGGGCGGCGTGATGGCCGGCGCCGACGAGATGGAAGCGATCGCCGCGATCAAGGCCCGCTTCCCCGACGCACGCGCGACGCTCGACCCGAACGGTGCGTGGTCGCTCGACGAGGCCGTCGCGCTGTGCCGCGGGCAAGGCCACCTGCTCGCGTATGCGGAGGATCCGTGCGGGCCGGAAGACGGCTATTCGGGCCGCGAGGTGATGGCCGAATTCCGCCGGGCGACGGGGATCCCGACCGCGACCAACATGATCGCGACCGACTGGCGGCAGATGGATCACGCGGTGCGGCTGCAGGCGGTCGACATCCCGCTGGCCGACCCGCATTTCTGGACGATGCAGGGCTCGGTGCGGCTCGCGCAGCTGTGCCGCGACTGGGGGCTCACGTGGGGCTCGCACTCGAACAACCACTTCGACGTGTCGCTCGCGATGTTCACGCATGCGGCGGCGGCCGCGCCCGGCACGATCACCGCAATCGACACGCACTGGATCTGGCAGGAAGGCGATGCGCGGCTCACGCGCGAGCCGCTGAAGATCGTCGGCGGCGAGGTGGCCGTGCCGGCGCGGCCGGGGCTCGGGATCGAACTCGACATGGCGCAGGTCGAGGCCGCGCATGCGCTGTACCGGCAGGTTGGCGGCACGGCGCGCGACGATGCGGTCGCGATGCGCTATCTCGTGCCGGGGTGGACGTACGATCCGAAGCGGCCGAGTTTCGGGCGGGGGTGACGACGACAGGGACGTCGCCGGTCGTTCATCACCACGCCCGAATGCGGTCGAGCGACGACCCTGCCCCGCTCGGCGCCCACTTCAGCCGCACCGTGCCGGCAGCACAGCGGCGCATCGCCCGATACTGCGCGCGATGCGATCCGCATGCGCGAGACCGGGGTCGAGTCCGGGGTCGTAGATGGTGAAGTCGATCCCCGCCACGCGCCCCGACGCAACGAGCGGGCCGAGCAGCGCGTCGAGCCCGTCGAAGTCCAGTCCCGGCGAACCGGGGGAATCGACGGCCGGCAGGTGCGACTGATCGAGTACGTCGAGATCGACGTGCAGCCAGGCCTGCCCGAGCGCCCGCGCACCGAGCCAGTCGACCAGTTCGGCCGCGACGGCGGCAGGCCCGCGCGCCAGCAGCTGCTGGATCGTGATGCGCGAGATCGCCGTGCGGGCGATATCGCCATACGTGGCCTCGAAGTCGGCGGATTCGGATTCACGCTCGCCCACCTGGCATGCGTCGAGATCGTCGACGAGCGGACCGTCCAGCGCCGGCCAGTCGGTCAGCAGCGGCTCCCCTCGCCCGGTCGACAGCGCGAGATCCATCCCCGCCACGGAACCGAGCCGCGTCGAGGTGTCGTAATTGCCGGGGTGAAAGAAGTCGCTGTGCCCGTCGACATGCACAAGCCCGTTGCCACCCGCGCGACGGTTTCCCAGCAGGCACCCGAGCAGGACGCTGCAATCGCCACCGAGCACGATCGGAAAGGCCTGCCGCCTGCGCGCGTCGGCGACGCGCGCGGCAAGGTCGAGCGAGAACTCGCGGATCGCCGTGCCGTTGCGGATACGGGTTCCGGACTGCGGCGCAAAGGCATAGGCGGGATGCGCAAGCCGCGACACGCTCGCGCCGGCGCGCGCGGCGAGGCCGGTCGCCAGCAGCACGTCCGGGGCGCGCCAGGTCTCCGGTTCGAGACCGGTCGTGTTCGGTCGCAGGCCGAGGCTGCTGGGCGCGGCGATGAACTCCACCGGCCGGGTGCCGCCGGTTTGCGAAGGGTCGGCCCGCAGGCCAGGTAATGCCGTCGACGTCGCCATGCGTTCTCCTCGCACAAGCACCGGTTGCCGGATGTGCTAACCTTTTAAATAACGATCAAAGGTTAGCATCAATTCAGCTCATGTCCCGCATTTCACCGGTTATGGAAGCGCACGTGTTCGAGGCCCGCGATTTCGTCGGCGGCCACCCCGTCCTCGATTTCATCAACACGGTGACCGGCCGCGATCAGACGCCGCGCGACTGGCTGCCGGATTACGACACCTGGCTCGCGTGGCTCGCGCGATCGTCGGTCTGCTCCGCGTCCGACGTGGAACAGCTCGCGGCTCGCGCAGCCGAAGCGCCGGGCACCGCCGAGCGTGCACTGCGCGACGCAAAGCGCCTGCGTGAAGCGTTGTTCGGCATTGTCGGCGCGCGCTCGCACGGCGCGCCGGTGGCCGCGGCGGATCTGGAAACCCTGGAGCGAGCATGGAAGCGCGCGATGAACGGCCGGCGGCTGATCGCGACAGCCGGGCGCATCGGATTCGACGATCCCGCTGATCCGGCGGACCTGTACCTGCCCGCCCACCGGCTCGCGCTCGATGCGGTGAAGCTGCTTGAAGCGTTGCCCGACGGACGGCTGCGGATGTGTGCGGGTTCGAATTGCGCGTGGCTGTTCATCGACCGCTCGAAGACGGGGCGCCGCAAGTGGTGCGACATGGCGACTTGCGGCAATGTGGCGAAGGCACGGCGGCACTATCGCGCGGTGCGGCGCGCGCCGGATGGTTCGACGAGCCACGACGCGCCCGAATGACGGCGGACGGCCGTTGCCAAACACCGAAAACGCCTGCATCCTGCCGGCGACGCGAATCCGGCGGCTCCGCCCACGCGATGACCTGCTCCTCGCCACCGTCCATCAGAACCTGAACCGCTGCCATGACGTCTCCCGATCCGAACCTGCGACAGATCATCGTCCTCGTCCCCTACTCTCTGCTGTGCCTGCCTGCGAGCATCACCGTCGCGGGCTACGCCGCGCTCGTGAAGACGCGTGACATTTCGCACTTCGAGGGCGGCGCCGGCTACGCATGGCTCTGGCTCACGATCGTGCTGACGCTGGTGTTCTATCCGGCAGGAATCGGGATCGGCGTGCTGCTGCGGAAAAGACTCGCGATTCTGGTGGCCATCACGGTGGCGTTCGCCGCGTTGTCGGTGCCGACGTTCAAGGCCGCCTACGGGTTGCTGAGCTAGCCGGTGCGATGAACATGAGGCTTGCCGCCGTCGCGGGCGGGCGCTGAAACAAAACAGGCCCGATCGTACGATCGGGCCTGCCTGACGCCGGCGGGAACGCAAGGCAGGCGCGACGAGGCTTCGTCGCGCCGCTCCAGCCGCGTCCAACCCGCTGCTACCGGGCCGGGCCGGCGTGCCCCACACCCCGCGCGTTATGCCACTGCGCCGTCGGCTTTGGGCGATGCACCGCCGACCGAGTGGACGGTGACCGGTGCGGGTGCCGGTGCATAAGCCGATGCGTGCGCCGGTGCCGGTGCGTGTGCCGGTGCCGGTGCGTGTACCGGTGCCGACACCTCCGTCCCGACACCCGGCACGAGCCCTTGCAGCGAACCGCCGGACAACCCGATTTCACCGAGCAGCGAATCGATCAACGGCGCATGTGCGCGATAGGACAACGCCGCGGACATCGCCTGCTCGGCCAGATTGCTGCCGTTGGCGGCAGGCGTGACGCCATCCGCGGCCGCGCCGCCACGGTTGAGCCCGTCGACCTGGATGATCTTGATGCCGTCGATTGCCTTCATCGGCTCGACCGTCTGCTGGATCACGGCCGGCAGTGCCTGCAGCAACGCCAGCTTGAACTTGAGGCTCGTCTGGTCCGACGACAGCGCGTTGATCGCGTCGTTCAGCGCACGCTGCGCTTCCGCTTCGGCGAGCCCCTTCTTGCGCGCCGCCTCGGCCAGCTCGACCATCGCGGCGGCCTGCATCTGGGCCGCATCGCGTTCCGCCCGTGCCTGCGTCGTGATGTGGACGGCCTGCGTTTCCGCCTCCTGCGCCGCCTCGATCAGCGCGACCTGCTTCGCCCGGTCGGCTTCCGCGGTGCGGCGCGTCGTCTCGACCTGCTGCTCGGCCCGCACCGCATCCGCGAGCGACTCGCTCGCGCGCGCCTGCGCCTGGGACTGCGCCTCGGACTTCTCCGCGATCACGATGGCCTTTTCCTGCTGCGCGATTTCGGTCACCTTCGCCTGCTCGATCGCCGCCATCTGCGTGACGCGCGCCTGCTCGATCTCCTTCACGCGCACTTCGCGCTCCGCCTCCACCTTGCGGGTGCGCACTGCCTGCTCGCGCTGGATCTCCGATTCCTGAATCTGCCGTTCGGCGCCGATCCGGCTCTGCTCGGCCTCCTGATGACGCTCGGCCTCGTACGCGGCGATCCGCGCGTTCTGCTCGGCCGTGCGCGTCTTGACCTGCTGCTCCTGCTCGAGCTTCATGAACGATTCCTGCTGATCGATCTCGAGCTTGCGGGACAGCGCATCGCGGTTCTTCTCGCGCACGGCCACCTCGGTGTCCTGCTCGACCTCGTTGCGCTCCTTGCGGCGGCGTTCGGTTTCCTGCGTGAGCTTGGTCAGGCCTTCGGCGTCGAACGCGTTGTTCGGGTCGAAGTATTCCTTCGACGTCTGGTTGAAATTAGTCAGCGACACGCTTTCCAGTTCCAGGCCGTTCTTCGTCAGATCTTCCGCGACCGTGTTCTGCACGCCCTGCACGAATTTCTCGCGGGCGTCCTGCAGGTCCTGCATCGTCATCTGCGCGGCGGTCGAGCGCAGCGCATCGACGAATTTGTCGTCGACGAGCGCGCGCAGGTTTTCCGGCGCCAGCGTGCGCTGACCGAGCGTCTGCGCGGCGGTCGACACGCCCTCTTCGGTCGGCGCGACCCGCACGAAGAACGCCACGACCACGTCGACGCGCATCCGGTCCTTCGTGATCAGGCTGTCGCGCGTCGCGCGGCTCACTTCGAGCTTCAGCGTGTTCATGTTGATCGGGATCACTTCATGAAACACCGGCAGCACGATCGCGCCGCCGCTCATGATCACTTTCTGCCCGCCGAGCCCGGTGCGGACGAACGCGCGTTCCGCCGACGCCCGCACGTAAAGACGCGCGAAGATCATGCCGATCACGCAGATACCCACCACCACTGCCAATGCGACAGCGCCCCAGAATGAGAGTGCATTCATCATGATGTTTGTTCGACTCCTGTGTACGGATGGTGACAGCAAGGTGCGCCAGTCCGCGCCGCTCTCAACGGCAGCGGGCTGGTAAAACGGGATTCAGAGCAATTCGGGCCTGGGATTCTCGATCGCGTGATAACGCGAACCCGAAATGCGCGACACGAGCAGGACCGTCGTGCCTTTCGCGAACGTCCGGCCGGCCTCGTCCGGTTCGACGCGGACGTAGTGCTGCTGGCCATGCTCGTCGACGAGCCGCGCTTCGGCCGGATTGCCGAGCGACGCTTCGCCGGTGACGATCCGTGCGGTGCGGCCGATGAAATCGGCTTCGGATACCGCGGTGGTCTCGGTCTGCGGGAGAAAGCGCGCGAAGAACTTGCCGGTGTGACGCACGAACGGCAAGGCCGCAAGCACGGCCAGGACGACGGCCAGCCCGGTGGGCATCGTGAGGCCCGCGACGGCCTGCATCGATGTCTGCAACGCGAGCCCGACCACCGAAAAGCCGAGCAGGAAGAGGATCAGCAGGATCAGCAGTGGCACTCGGCCCACGTGCAGCCAGCCGAGAAACTGGCCGACGACGCCTGCGTCGGGGCCGCCATCCGCGTGATCGAGACCGAAATGCAGGACCAGCAGGTTGCCCGCATGCTCGGTCAGGCTGAGCCCCATCAGCATCGACACGCACTCCAGCACGCCGATCACGATCATCAGCCCGATCGCGACGATGAACGGCGCATTGCCCGGCAGCATCAGTGAAGAAGTCATTGTTGTTTTGCTCTCAGGTTCGGGGGCGAATCATCAAGACATGTCGTCCGCCAGCTTGCCAGATTGCGACTTCAAGCGGGCGACGCGCTCCTCGATTCGCTGTTCCTTGTGCAGGGTTTCCAGACGATGCAACAGCGACGGATCGGCCGACGATGAACCGGTGCCCAACCCGACCGCCCCGGTCGCGCCGGCCATCGTCCGGTTGAACCCCTGCTCGAGCTGCTCGGCCCTCGGGTCGACGCCCGCGCCCACCGGCCCTTCCGTCCGGCGCTCGCCGTCGCCGGGCGCGCGCGCCGCGATCAGTTCGCGAAGCCCCGCTTCCATCTCCGCGCGTTTCGCGCGCAGCCCGAGCAGGTCCGCCTCGGCGGCCTGCGCGCGCTCGCTCGCGTCGTGAAGCGATTGCTGGAGCACGCCGAGTTGATCCTCGAGCTCGATCTGCCGCTCCGCGCCGGCACGCACGGCCGCATCGTCGTTGCGGGCCAGCGCGGTGCCCAGCAGGTCGTTCAGTCGTTCGATCTCGTTGTTGATGCGCGCGATCGCCTTGGCCGCCTGGTACCGCGCCGCTTCATGCCGGCCCAGCGCCACCCGCGCCTGCGCGATCACATCGTCGAATTCGCGCAGGTACTGCTCGAGAATCGCTTGCGGCATGCGGTTTTCCAGCGAACCGATCAACGCATGCACGTTCGCGGTCATCAACCGTTTGACTCGGATACCGAAATGTTCTGTCGTCACGACTTGTCACTCCTTCTGGGATTCAAGCGGGCCGGCCGGCCGCCTGACGCCGGGTTCGCGGGCCGCTCACGAATGGGCCTGAGCCGGTTGAATGAGGCTCGCCAGCTCCTTGACCTCGTGCACGTACGGATCGAGCACGTCAGGATGATAGGCGGGAGGGTTGCCGGTCACGGCCAGGCGCAGCAGGCCGAGCAGCACGCGCATGCTCTTCGCGGTCAGCCGCGCCTCGAGCTCGCCAGCCGCCTCGCCGATCGGTTTGCCCGGCGGCGCCGCCGTCACGAGGCTGGCCATGAGTTCGGGGAGTTGCGCGGCGAGCAGCGTCACGATTTCCGAGCGGTGATGCGTCGCGTGTTCGTACGCGTCGATCGCGTCGAGCACGGGCCGCACCTGCTCCCTGAACAGCGCGGCGCAGCGCACGAAGTCATGCGCGCCCTTGACGCGGCGGCGCGCGTCGGCGATCAGCGCGCGAATCTTGTCGCTCGGACTCGTCGCGTCGGGCAATTGCAGCTCGACCAGCCACGCGAGGTCGTCTTCCGGAATTCGTACCGATACGGTTTGCATGACGTCCATCCCTTCGAATCGATGACTCAAAGCATAGTGCGCTCGTATGCAAATGTATACGTTTGTATTTCGAGATAGATGCGCGGCTTCCGGGGCGCCAAAAACAAAAAGGGCTCGATCTTGCGATCGAGCCCTTCGAATCCCGTTGGTGGAGCGGAGGAGGATCGAACTCCCGACCTTCGCATTGCGAACGCGACGCTCTCCCAGCTGAGCTACCGCCCCAACAGTCAATCATCATACACACGCGTTTCTGCGCTTGGCAATAGGGGTTAAGTCACCCCTGAAGCGTTACTTTGACGGCGCGCCAGCCAGCACCCATTCGACCACCGAACGCACGTCGGCGTCGCTCATGCGCGGATGCGCGGGCATCGGAATGGCACCCCAGACGCCGGAGCCGCCTTCCTTCACCTTCTTCGACAGCTTTGCCACGGCCTGCGGATCGGCCTTGTAGCGGGCGGCGACATCCTTGAACGACGGGCCGACGAGCTTGCGGTCGACCGCGTGGCAGCCCATGCACGCGTTGCCGCGCGCCACCTTCAGGCCGTCACCGACATCCGCGTGCGCGACCGCACCGAACGTGCCCGCCAGCAGCGCCACGGCCGCGGCGCCCTGCACCATCCATTGTTTCATCTGCGTCATCTGCCTGCTCTTCATTGCGACGGTGCTTTCGGGTTGCCCGGGTGCACGCTCGACGAATTCGAAATCGGCGCGGGTGGCTGCAACGGCGTGGACTGCACCGACGCGTCGGGCACGGCGCCGACCGTCGCGCTATCCGCCGGTGCGGCGGCAGCCTGCGCGCCGCTCGCGGGCGATGCGTCCTGCAGCGCCTGCGCGTCCTGCGGCTTCACGTACTGGAACACCTTCACGACCTTCTCGACGCCCGGCACCTGGCTGGCGGCTTCCGCGCCGCGATTGCCCTCGTCGACCGTCACGAGCCCCATCAGGTACAGGTTGCCGCGTTCGCTGACGACCTTGTAGTAGTTCGCCGAGATGCCCTTCGTCGCGATCAGCTCGGACTTCACGCGCCCTTCGAGGTACGAGTCGTTCGCGCGCGACGACAGCGACGACGCCGGCTCGACCGACAGCTCGTTGACGATGCCGTTCACGTTGTTGATGGCGCGCACGATCTCCTCGGCGCGCTGCTTCGAAGCATCGTTCGGCACTTCGCCGGTCAGCAGCACGCGGCGGTTGTACACCGTCACGTTCACGTGCGACTGGTCGGGCAGCCCGTTGTTGATCTGCGTGAGCGACTTGACCTGGATCTCGCGATCTTCCGTCTGCGCGCCGAGCGTACGGCGATCGGTCGCGATCAGCGCGCCGCCGCCGGCCGCTGCGCCCACGACCCCGAGCACACAACCCTGCAGCGACACGGCGAGGCCCGCCGTCAGCGCAGCAAGCAGCGTGGTTCTGACGAGCGTCTGTTTGACGCGGCTTTGATTCATCGACGGCTCTCCTTCATTCAATCCTCACCCAGCAGCATCGCGTCGATGCCGTCGCACAGGCAGTGGATGGTCAGCAGATGGACTTCGTGGATGCGCGCCGCGCGAACGGCGGGCACGCTGATCGGAATATCGGTATCGGACAGCGCGGCCGCGACCGCATGGCCGTCGCCGCCCGTCAGCGCGACGACGGTCATCTCGCGCTCGTGCGCTTCATCGATCGCCGCCAGCACGCGCGGCGATGCGCCGCCCGGATCGAGCACCAGCAGGATGTCGCCGGTCTGGCCGAGCACGCGCACCTGCTGGGCGAACAGTTGGTCGGCGGACACCGCGCCCGCAAGGCCGCCCTGCGATGCGTCGGTCGCCAGCGCGATCGCGGGCAGGCCCGGACGCTCGCGCTCGAAGCCGCCGACGAGCGACACGGCGAGGTAATGCGCGGCGGCGGCCGACGGGCCGTCACCGCAAGCGACGATCTTGTTGCCGTTCGCCAGCGCGGCGAACATCGCGTCGACCGCGGCTGCGATCGGCAGCGACAGCGCGTCGGCCGCTTCGGCGTGAAGCGCGGCGCTGTCGCGGAAATGTTGCTGAATACGTTCGACTGACATCGATTCCTGGTGAACTGGGCGCGTGGCACGCATCGCGCGACATCGTGGGTGCGGCGAGTTTACCGTACTCCGGCACGCTCTCCGGGGGTCCGGCAAGAACTCTTTACATCTCGTCACAGCTCGCGGTTACGCATCGTCGGCACGAAATGCGTCGCGCAGCCACACGAGCCGCCCGGCCTCGAACGCGACGACGTCGAAGCGGCACGCGGCACCGGCGCCGTACCGCGCCCAGAACTGGAGCGCGGCCGCCACCAGGCGCCGCCGCTTGCGCCAGCCGACGCTCGCGGCCGCACCGCCGTGCCGGACGCTGCGCCGCGCGCGCACCTCGACGAACACGAGCATGCCGTCGGGCTCGCGCATCACGAGATCGAGCTCACCGCCGCGCATCGTCACATTCGCCGCGATGAACGCGAGGCCGCGGCGTTCGAGAAACTGCCGCGCGCGCTGCTCGAACGCCGCGCCGACCGGTTTGGATTGCGCCGCGCCTGAAAAGTTGTCGCCCGCGCGCGGCAAACCGTGCCCGTTGCCCGGCCGGGCCGGCGCCGCGTGGCACAATGCCGTCCTTGTTCCGCTTGCGCCGCGATTGCGCGCATTGCCTGCCATGACTGCCCTCCTCGAACTCGCGCACACGCAGCACTACCCGGACGCCGCGCTCTACGTGGTCGCCACGCCGATCGGCAATACCGCCGACATCACCTTGCGCGCGCTGCACGTGCTCGGCCTCGCCGACCGCATCGCGGCCGAAGACACCCGCAACACGGGCCAGCTGCTCGCCCGCTACGGGATCTCGAAGCCGCTCGTGGCCGTGCACGAGCACAACGAACGCGAAGCCGCGCAGCGCGTGATCGAACTGCTGCGCGGCGGCGAACGCGTGGCCTACGTGTCGGACGCCGGCACGCCCGGCATCTCGGACCCCGGCGCGCGGCTCGTCGACGCGGTGCGCGCCGCCGGCTTCGCGGTGATCCCGCTGCCGGGCGCGAGTGCGGCGGTGACCGCGCTGAGCGTGGCCGGCGACTGGGCCGGCGCGTTCACGTTCGCGGGCTTCCTGCCGCCGAAGGCCAAGCAGCGCGCGACCGCGCTGCAGGCGCTGGTGTCGCACCCGTATGCGCTGGTGTTCTACGAAGCACCGCACCGGATCGCCGAAACGGTCGCCGCACTCGCCGATGCGTTCGGCCCCGCGCGCCGGCTGCTGATTGCGCGCGAGCTCACCAAGCTACACGAGCAGTTGTTCCAGGGCACCCTGGCCGAAGGACAGACCTGGCTCGCCGGCGATGCGAACCGGCAGCGCGGTGAATTCGTGCTGGTCGTCGAAGGCGCGCCGGAGACGAACGGCGAAGCCGACGACACCGCGCACGACGCGCTGCTCAAGCTGCTGCTGGAAGAGGTGCCGGTGAAGAGCGCGGCCAAGCTCGCGGCCGCGCTGACGGGCGCGTCGCGCAACACGCTGTACGCGCGAGCGCTCGCACTGAAGGATGAAGGCTGACGCGCGAGCCGGCCGGCACCGGGAAACCGGCGCCGCCATCGCGCGGTGCAGGAAAGACAAAGGGCTGCCCTCGGGCAGCCCTTTTGCATGAGCGGTCGACCGCTGCGTTACTTCGCCGAGATCGACGCGAACATTTCGTCGCGCGCCTCGCGCGCTTCCTGCGGCGACAGCCCTTCGATCTTCACGCGGCCCGTGCCAGCGTGCACGAGGCCGATCAGCTTCGCGGCCGCATACGACAGGTCGAGCACGCGGCCGCGCTTGTACGGCCCGCGATCGTTGACCTTCACGACGACCCACTTGCCGGTCGACGAATTCGTCACCTTGATGTACGACGACAGCGGCAGCGTACGGTGCGCGGCGGTGAGCGCGTTCATGTTGAAGCGCTCGCCGTTCGCGGTGCGGCGGCCGTGGAAATCCCGCCCGTACCACGATGCGCGGCCCGTCTGGCGGAAATCGGACACATCCTTGCCGTCGATCGGCTCGGCGTCCGCCAGCGACGACTTCTTCGCGTCCTTGCTGTCGGCAGCCGGCATCGATGCCAGCGCGGAATCGAAATTCAGCTGCTTGTCGCTATCCGCCTTCGCGGCGGCGGCCGTCTTGTCGACGGCGTTCTTCTGGTTCGCGCTACCGGTGGTCTGGCTGGGTGGCACCGCACAGCCCGTCAGCGCAAAAAACAATGCAATGGTCCCGAATCGACTCGGAAAACGTAAATTCATCGACGTGTCGCCTTCTGGTTCGGGCCGCTCCCTTACAACGCTGCTTCACAACGCAGACACGCGGCCCGGACGGCAAATGCGTGCACGCCCCGCTCGGATGCGAGCAGGCGGCTTGCATGGGCGCGGCATTCGTCTATGCCGCAACCGTCCTGATTAGTTTTCACGTCTGGCGCAACCTGTCCCCAACAGCCTGACCAGACCCCACATGCCGCCATCGAACATGGCTTCACGTTCGCGCGCGTCGAAACGACCGACTCACAGGAACGGCGGCACAGGCCTCATCCGGCGGCGCGGCAGCAGGGCCGCAGGCGGGCGCGCAGCACCCGGCCGGACAAGACGTGAGCACCGAATACTCGGTGCTGGATACACCGCCGGACTCCCCGGCGGCTGATGCTTGACGGTGCCTCCGACACCCCTTTTTAACGGGGCCGAAACACCAGCGAATGGCGCGAAATTCACGCTCAATGGGGCGCATTATACATAAACCAAAACGTCGACCCGAAAAGCACCCCCTTCGGACCATTGATTCTCACTATGGCTGTAACAATCGGCATGCTTCGGGAATGCCCGGAGGCGCGCATCGCGACGCGCGTCGCGCGACCGGCAAGCGGCCCGCGCGACCGGTACAATCGCTCCTTTTAGCCGCCGGTGCCTCCATGAAAGTCACGCTCATTCCGGTCACGCCGTTCCAGCAAAACTGCTCGCTGCTCGTCTGCGAAAAGACGGGCCGCGCCGCCGTCGTCGATCCGGGCGGCGATCTCGACCGGATCGAACAGGAAGTCGCGCGGCAGAACGTGCAGGTCGAGAAGGTGCTGCTCACGCACGGACACATCGATCACTGCGCGGGCGCGAAGACGCTCGCGACGCACTACGGCGTGCCGATCGAGGGGCCGCAGGAAGAAGAGCGCTTCTGGATCGAGAAGCTGCCGATGCAGAGCGAGCGCTTTGGCTTTCCGGCCGCCGAAACCTTCGAGCCGGACCACTGGCTGAACGACGGCGACACCGTGCAGTTCGGTGACGAGACGCTCGAGGTCTATCACTGCCCGGGCCATACGCCCGGCCACGTCGTGTTCTTCAGCCGCGCGCATCGCGTCGCGATCGTCGGCGACGTGCTGTTCGCGGGCTCGATCGGCCGTACCGATTTCCCGCGCGGCAATCACGAGGATCTCGTCCGGTCGATCAAGGAGAAGCTGTGGCCGCTCGGCGACGACGTGACGTTCGTGCCGGGCCACGGCCCCGTGTCGACGTTCGGCGACGAGCGTCGCACGAACCCGTTCGTGTCCGACAAGGTATTTGGATGAACCAGACCGCCATCCCGGAAATCTACGTCAGCACCGACGTCGAGGCCGACGGCCCGATTCCCGGCCCGCACTCGATGCTGAGCTTCGCGTCGGCCGCCTATACCGAGGACAAGCAGCTGATCGCGACGTTCTCGGCCAACCTCGACACGCTGCCGGGCGCGCAGGCGCACCCGGTGCAGGAAGCGTGGTGGAAGACCGAGCCCGAAGCATGGGCCGCGTGCCGGAAGGATCTGCAGGCGCCCGAAGCCGCGCTCGTCGCATACGTCGACTGGGTCGAGGCGCTGCCCGGCAAGCCGGTGTTCGTCGCGATGCCGGCCGGCTTCGACTTCACGTTCATGTTCTGGTACATGATGCGCTTCGCCGGCCGCTGCCCGTTCTCGTGGTCGGCGCTCGACATCAAGACGCTCGCGTTCGCGATGACGGGCCTGCCGTACCGCAAGGCGATCAAGCCGCGCTTTCCGAAGCACTGGTTCGACGACCATCCGCACACGCACGTCGCGCTCGACGACGCGATCGAGCAAGGCGCGCTGTTCTGCAACATGCTCGCCGACCTGCGCCGCCAGCAAGCCGCGCTCGCGGGCCTCGCAGTATCGGACACCGACCGGTCGGAAAACGCAGAGGCGGGACAAATTCCCACGGATCCGCGAGCAAATTAGCGAATCTCGCTCAACAACGCGACGCCAGATTGCCTTTCCTTTCCCGGCCCTCTAACATTCAGCGTGTTGTAGCTGCCGCATGGAGGCGCAGGTGACGCTCGATTCCTTTTCGCAAAAAATCCTTCGCCTGTTGCAGCTCGACGCGCGCCGTTCGGTCCAGGAAATCTCCGACCAGGTCGGCCTGTCGAGCACGCCGTGCTGGCGCCGCATCAAGGACATGGAACAGTCGGGCGTGATCCAGCGCTACACGGCGCTGCTCGATCGCGAGAAGCTCGGCCTGCATGTGTGTGCGCTCGCGCACGTGCACCTGACCCGCCACAACGAGGGCGGCGTCGAGCAGTTCGAGCGCGAGATCGCGACCTGCCCGGAAGTCACCGAGTGCTACAGCACGACCGGCGAAGCCGACTACATCCTCAAGATCGTCGCGCCTGACATCAAGGCCTACGACGTGTTCCTGCACGAACGCATCTTCAAGATCCCCGCCGTGTCGCAGGTGCGCACGAGCGTCGTGCTGCGCGAGATCAAGTTCGACACGCAACTGCCGCTGTAACACGCCGGCACGCGCGGGTGGCCTGCCGGCGCGGTGGCCGGCAGCGGGTCACGCCTGCGCGGGCATCGTGCGCGTGAAGCCGATCCGGCGTGCGCCGAACTCGCGCGTCAGCGCGTCGGCGTCGAGCCGGCCGGCCAGCGCCGCATCGGTGTCGTGCGGATCGCAGGCCAGCGTCACGTCGATCTCGAGCCCCGTACTCAGGTAATGCAGGTTGATCGCCGCCGCACGCAGCCCGCGCTGTGCGAGTGCGGCTTCGAGCCGTGCCGCGATCTCGCCGCGCGGCGGCAGCGCGAGCGCCGGACGGCGCGCCGCGTCGTTCTCGGGATCGACGTGGATCAATGCGTCGAGCACGCGCGAGTCGGTCAGCACGCGCGCACGCGCGGTCTCGGCGATGTAATGCCCTTCGGAGACGGAGATTTTCGGATCGACGAGGATGTGCGCATCGACGAGCGCGGCGTCGCCCATCTTGCGCGTGCGCAGGTCGTGCACGTCGCGTACGCCGGGTGTCGCCGCGAGCAGCGCGCGGATCTCGTCGGTATCGGTCGTATCGAGCGCGCGGTCGGAGAGGTCCTGCAGCGCGTCATAGCCGAACGTCCAGCCCATGCGCGCGACCATGAAGCCGACGATCGCCGCCGCGATCGGGTCGAGCAACCGCACGCCGGCCAGGCTGCCGACGATGCCGATCGCGACGACGAGCGACGACGCGGCATCCGAACGCGCATGCCATGCATTCGCGACGAGCAGCGCCGAGCGGACGCGCCGCGCCTCGCGCAGCATGTAGCGAAACAGCGCCTCTTTCGATACGAGCACCGTCAGCGCGACGAGCAGCGCGGAAAAATGTACCGCCGGAATGTTTTCGAGATTAACGAGACGATCGCCCGCCCGCCAGAGCATGCCGACGCCGACCGCGATCAGGATCGTGCCGAGAAACAGCGATGCGACGGTCTCGTAGCGGCTGTGTCCGTAATTGTGGTCGGCATCCGGCGAGGCGCCGCTATGACGATTCGCAACCAGCACGACAAAATCCGAGATCAAATCGGAAATCGAATGCACCCCGTCAGCAATCAATGCCTGCGAATGCGCAATCACGCCGACGACGATCTGAAATGTCGCAAGCACGACATTCAGCACAATACTGACGAACGTACTCTTGCGTGCAACCGCGTGCTTATCTGCGCTCTGCGCGTCGCCGGAAAACGTGGACATGAAATATGAGATATCGGTGTGGGATGCCCAATTCTATCAAGGGCGCCCCGTGAATCCCGCCAATACCCACAAATTTCTTATTTAAATCAATCGCTTATGCGAACGGGTCGTATTACCATTCACCGCGAATTATTACACTTTCATGACAGCGCACTGCGCGTGGCGGCCGCTGGAAACAAAAAAGCCGCGCTCCTTGACGGCACGCGGCTCTTTTGAAGAACAGGCAACTTAAACAGATGTTTAAATCGCGAACTGTTCGCGGTCCTTGCCCGCAATCCAGCGCGGCGGCTTGCCGCGACCCGACCACGTCGCGCCCGTTTCCGGATCGCGATATTTCGCAGCCACGCCTGCGCGCGGACGGCCAACCTTACCTGCCTTCGCGCGGCTGAGACCGAGTTCGGCGAGCGAAAAGCCGTAGTCGGCAATTTTCTGCTTCACGTCATTCAGCACTTCAGCGTATTCACGCGACTTCGCTTCTTCGATTTGCTTCTCCAGCTTCTCCCGCTGGGCCAGCAGGTCCTTGTAAGAAGACATAGTTTCCCTTTCTATCTGACCAATGGCGCCAGTCTGAGCCAGCTCACCATTCATGAAATATATGTGCCTCGGATTTTCGAAGGCAGAGATTAGCACAAAAAAGATTTGATAGAAGCGAGATTCATGAAAATCCCGAGATCAATTGAAATTCACGCGTGTCATTTTGACCGGTCGCGGCCTTTTCTCAAATTTTTACGTTCGTACACAGAGATTAGGACATTAGCCATTGTCTATTAGGTCTATCAACATACGCAATTACCCTGCATTCTGAAAAATCAAAGCTTTCACCGGACGACAGCTTGGTGAATATCGGATGGCGCGGCACGCTAAGCGGGCAAACTGCGGACTGGCCGGCCTCCGCGACGTCACGTCACATCCCGCGCGCACGCAATCAGCCGCTCGCGCAATGCGCCCGCATCGGCCAATGGCAAATCGAACGGCGTGCGGACGCGGCGGCCGTCATATCGCCAGTCGGCGCCGTGGCGATCGACGCCGAGCAATTCGAGCCCGTCGCGACGCGCAGCGCCGGTATCGTACGCGTCCCATAACGCCTGTTCCTCGTCGAAAGCGAGCGGCGGCAGTGCATCGAGATGCGTGCCGTCGACCCAGCCCATGCGCCCGAAGCCGCCGATATAGCGCAGCCGCTCGACGTCGAGCGCCCAGAACGTGAAATCGCCGAGCGCGAGATAGCGCGCGGCGTCCGGCTCGTAGCGGCAGTAGCGCGCGGTGACGTGCGGATCGTCGCCGAGCGGCACGAACCGGCCGAGCAGCGTCGCGCGCTCGGCGTTCAGCACGTCGCCGCCGGGTGCGTCGACGACGAGGAAGCCCGCGCGCGGATCGGCGGCCAGATTGCGCGTGTGCTCCGCGAGGCCGCTCACGAGGATCACCGGACGATGGCTCGCATCGGGTGCAAACGGGACGACCGTCGGATACGGGAAGCCGTGCGGATCGCGCGCATGGGTGGCGAGCGTGCCGAGTGCGCAGCGGTGCAGCAGATGCAGCGCGAGAGCGGGATCGATGTTCAAGAGGACTCCTGCGGTCGAAGGGCGGCGCATCGGACACGCCATGCGCTTCGATGTTACCCGCGGGCGCGGTGCGCCGCGCATCGGTCGAACGGCCGATGCGGTCGATGCGGTCGATGCAGTCGATGCGGTCGGCCGCAGGTCGCAGGTCGCCGAACACCGGTCGCCGGTCGCCGGTCGCCGGTCGCCGGTCACCAGTCGCCGGTCGCCGGTCGCCGGTCACCAGTCACCCGGCAATCACCGGATCGTCGTCCGAACGGCCACCGCCCGGCAGGATCGTAAGCGATTCGATAGAATCGGACGGATCCGACGGGCGCCGCGTGCGTCCGCGCATTTTTTTGACGAGCCTGTCCGTGTCCGAAGCATCCTCCCCCGAATCGTCGTCCCCGTTCGCCGCGCCGCCCGACGCGCATCGCAAGCTGTCGCTACCGGCCCGCCAGCGCGCGCGCGCAGCGTCGATGGCGCTGTTCTTCGTCGCCGGCATGATGTTCGCATCGTGGGGCGTGCACGTGCCGACCGTGCGCGACAAGTTCGCGCTGAGCCCCGGGCTGCTGTCGATCGCGCTGTTCGCGGTCGCCGTCGGCTCGATCGCCGCGATGCTGACCATCGCGCGCTGGATCGCGCGTGTCGGCTCGCGCACCGCATGCCTCGCGGGCGGGCTCGTGATGTCGGCCTGCGCGGCGCTGATCCTCGTCGTGCCCGACTACCCAATGCTGCTCGCCGTGCTCGCGCTGTTCGGCTTCTCGATGGCGACGCTCGACGTCGCGATGAACGCCGAGGCCAGCGCGGTCGAAATCGCGATCGGCAGGCCGATCATGTCGTCGCTGCACGGCATGTTCAGCATCGGCGGGATGGCAGGCGCGGCCGCCGGCGGCGCGCTGCTGTCGGCCGGCATGGCGCCGGCCGTGCATCTCGCGCTCGCGGCAGCGACCAGCGCGACGGTGCTCGTGGTCGCCAGCCCGGCCATGCTGCCGCACGTGCCGCACCACGAACACGCGCACGGCGGCGGCAACCGCTGGCGCTCGCCGGCCTTGTGGATGCTCGGCGGCATCGCGCTCGTCGCGCTGATCGCCGAAGGCGCGATGTACGACTGGGCGACGGTCTACATGCGCGACGTCGTCGCCGCGAGCCCCGCGCTCGCGAGCGCCGCCTATGCCGCATTCTCGGGCGGGATGGCCATCGCGCGCTTCGCGGGCGACGCCGTGCGCGCCCGCTTCGGCGCGCCGCAGCTCGTATTCGCGAGCGCGTCGCTCGCCTGCGCGGGGATGATAGGCGCGCTGCTGCTGCCGTATTCGGCCGCCGTGCTGACCGGCTTCACGCTGATGGGCCTCGGCCTCGCGAACATGATGCCGGTGCTGTTCGCGGCCGCCGCGCGCGTGAAGGGCATCCACGCGGCTGAAGGGCTCGCGCATGTGGCCGGGCTCGCGTATTTCGGCATGCTGTTCGGTCCGGTCGTGATCGGTGCGGTCGCGCAAGCCGCGAACCTGACGATCGGCCTGTCCGTCGTCGCGCTGTGCGCAGCGCTCGTCGCGGCCATCGCGCCGAAGGTGCTCGCGCGGCTGAAGATCTGACCGCGCCGCAGGCGCCGGCCCAAAAGAAAACGCGCATGCGTTGCCGCATGCGCGCTTTCACCCCTTCTGTTGACCGCTTGATGCGTTACATCTTCACTTCGTCGAGCAGCGACTTCTTGCCGTTCTTGTAGTTGTACAGCGAGATCACGCCGTGCTGCAGGTCGCCCTTCGAGTCGAAGGTCGTCGTGCCGATCACGCCCGAGTAGTTCGTCGTCGGCATCGCCGCGAGGATCTTCGCCGGATCCGTCGAGTTCGCGCGCTTCATCGCATCGACGATGATGTACACGGCGTCATACGTGAACGGTGCGTAGATCTGGATCGGCTGGCCGAAGCGCTTCTCGTACTTCGCCTTGAACGCTGCGCCGCCCGACATCTTCTCGAGCGAAGCACCGGCTTCCGAGCACACCACGTTGTCGGTCGCGTCGCCGGCCAGGTCGGCCAGCTTTTCCGTGCACACGCCGTCGCCGGCGAGGATCTTCGCGCGCAGGCCGAGCTGCTTCGCCTGTTTCGCGAACGGGCCGCCGGTGGCGTCCATGCCGCCGTACATGATAGCGTCCGGATTCTCGCCCTTGATCTTGGTCAGAATCGCGCGGAAGTCGACCGCCTTGTCGTTGGTCGCGTCATGCGACATCACCTTCAGGCCGAGCGCCTTGGCCTTCTTCTCGAACTCGTTCGCGAGACCCTGGCCGTACGCGGTCGAATCGTCGACCACGGCCACGCTCTTGATACCCTTCGAGTGTGCGTAGTTCGCGAGTGCCGGGCCCTGCTGCGCATCGGTGGCCACCACGCGGTACGTGGTCTTGAAGCCCTGCTGCGTGTAGGCCGGGTTGGTCGCCGACGGCGAGATCTGCACGATGCCCGCATCGCTGTAGATCTTCGAGGCCGGGATCGACGTGCCCGAGTTCAGGTGGCCGACCACCGCGACGACCTTGTCGTCGACGAGCTTCTGCGCAACCTGCGTGGCCTGCCGCGGGTCGGCCGCGTCATCCTGCGGGTCGAGTTGCAGCGTGATTTTCTGGCCGCCGACCGTGAGACCCTTGGCGTTGATCTCCTCGACTGCGAGACGTGCACCGTTTTCGTTGTCCTTGCCCAGGTGTGCAATGCCGCCCGTCAAGGGCGCGACGTGGCCGATCTTGACGACTTGATCGGCCGCTGCGTTGCCCGCAGCTGCAGCGCACAGCATCGCGGCCGCGGTGATCGGCAACAGCTTTTGCATCTTGATATTCATGTAAGTCTCCAGTTTCGGTCCCAATAAACGCCATCGCCCGGTGCCCCGCTGCCATCCCTGTGTTTGCAATCACTGGACGATTCGCCGGTTGCATCGTTCATGCACTTGGCCTCAGCACGTGAAAACCGCCGCTTTTAGCAGCTGCCCGCCCGTACTTGCGCGCAAGTGTAGGTGATCAAATTAATTTGTGGGACTTTTTTGGGGTAGTGGGAACACTACTGATATGCGCACTTTGGAATGACTACTCGAATATCGCTGCGAGCCCCGCCGGATAAGGGTTTCCGCTAATTCCGGGCGACTTGCCGAAAGGTCGTTTTAAAACATTCCGGGGGCATTTCGATTCGGTATTTTGTGCCCGTGATCATTGAATGAAACGCGCGTGACAACGCGCGTTTCGTCGTCCGATATGAACGATTCAGGCAGCTATCGCACGCCATTCGGCATCGAGTGCGGCAACGAGCTGCGACGTCGTCAGCGCATCGCCGCGCCGCCGCGCGAGCGGCGCGCCCTGACCGGCCCACAGCGACAGGTAGTCGCCGTCGTTCGCGCGCGCGGCGGCCTGGCGCAGCGGCTGCGTGAGCGCGTTCTGCACCGGGTACGGCGCGGCGTCAGCCACGCGTTCGCCGAGCCGGGCCATCAAAGTGTTGCGCAGCCCGCGCGCGTGGCGGCCGGTGATTGCGCGCGTGACCTGCGTCGAAGTGTCTGCGCTTGCGAGCAGGCGCGCCTTCCAGTCCGCAGCGATCGCGCTTTCCGTGCAGGTGAGGAACGCGGTGCCGAGCTGAGCGCCCTGCGCGCCGAGCGCAAGCGCGGCCGCGATCCCGCGGCCGTCCATGATGCCGCCCGCGGCAAGTACCGGCAGGCCGGTCGCGTCGACCAGCTGCGGCACGAGCGCGAGCGTGCCGATCAGCGCATCGTCGGCGGAACCGATGAACGTGCCGCGATGGCCGCCCGCCTCGGCGCCCTGCGCGGACAGCGCGTCGGCGCCGGCCGCCTGCCATGCGAGCCCCTCGGCCACGTGCGTCGCCGTACCGATTACGTAGGTGCCGGCGGCCTTCAGGCGCGCGACGTCGGCCGCATCGAGCACACCGAACGTGAAGCTCGCAACGGGCACGCGCAACGCCACCAGCGCATCGAGCTGTGCGCGGAAGTCGGGCGCGTAGCGTGCGGGCGCGGTGCCCGGCGGCAAACCGAGCGCCGCATTCAGCGGGTCGATCGCGGCCAGCGCGCGGGCGACGGTCGCCGCGTCGGGCACGGCGTCCGGCAGCACGAACAGGTTGATCGCGAACGGGCGATCGGTCGCCGCGCGGATGGCGTCGACTTCGGTCGCGAGGCGCTCGGGCGCGAACGCGGCGGCGCCGAGACTGCCAAGCGCGCCGGCATTCGATGCGGCGGCGACCATCGCGGTCGTGGTCGCGCCGACCATCGGCGCCTGCACGAGCGGCAGGCGCAGGCCGAAGCGTTCGGAAAAGGGCGTGGAAAACTGACGGGCAGACATGGTGAATCCTTCGATGACGATGCGCGAAAGCGCTTTGTAAAGGCGGGCACATCGACTCTATCGAAGCGGCGCAGCGCCGAAAAATGAATAATCGAGATCGAAACGATCGCTGCGCGAGAAGCGGGCGCGTGCCCTGCAATGACACGGGATCAGTGGCACACTAGGCCGCCCTCTTTCACCCCGGGGCGCGCATCGCGCACCCCGTTCGCCAGGAGTTCAGAACGTGACAGCCCAATGGATCGACATCCCCGCCGGTAACGACAGCTTTGGCGGCTATCTCGCGCTGCCCAAGCGCGGCACCGGCCCTGCCGTCATCATCATCCAGGAGATCTTCGGCGTGAACTCGCACATCCGCGCGGTCGCCGACCAGTACGCGTCCGACGGCTTCGTCGCGCTCGCACCGGACGTGTTCTGGCGCACGCAGCCGCGCGTCGAGCTGACCTACGAAGGCGCGGATCGCGACAAGGGCATCGAGCTGATGAAAAAGACCGACGTGGGTCTCGCGGTCGCGGACATCGGCGCGGCAGCCGATGCGTTGCGCGCGCGCCCCGAAGTGGCCGGCAAGATCGCCGCGATCGGCTACTGCTTCGGCGGCCAGCTCGCATACCGCGCAGCCGCGACCGGCAAGATCGACGCAGCCGTGGCCTACTACGGCGGCGGCATCCAGAACGCGCTCGATCTCGCCGGCAAGGTCACGCAGCCGATCCTGTTCCACTACGCGGAAAACGACCACGGGATCCCGCTCACGGCCGTCGACCAGGTGAAGGCCGCATTCGCCAGCCACGGCGATGCGTCGTTCCACGTGTACCCGGGCGCCGAGCACGGCTTCAACTGCACGGACCGCGCGTCGTACAACCAGCGCGCCGCGGCGCTCGCGCACGGCCGCACGCTGACCTTCCTCGCCGAGCACCTCTAAAATCGGCCGGCCGCGGGCCCCGCGCACCGGGCCCGCGTTATCCTGCTGTCATCGCCACGAGTCACAACGGGGGTGACTGCGATGCACTCGGACTATCTCGCGCATGACGCGATCGGCCTCGCCGCACTGGTGCGCGAACGCAAGGCGAGCCCGCGCGAACTGCTCGACGCCGCGATCGGCCAGGCCGAAGCGGTCAACGGCGCGATCAACGCGATCGTGCTGCAAGACTACGAAGCCGCCCGCCAGCGTGCGGCCACCCTACCCGAAGGCGGCGCCGACGCGCCGTTCGCCGGTGTTCCCTATCTCGTGAAGGATCTCGGTGCGGCGGTCGCCGGGCTGCCGCTGTCGATGGGCAGCCGGCACTACCGGTATTTCGTGCCCGCCGACGATTCGCCGGTGATCGCGCGAAGCCGCGCGGCCGGTCTCAACGTGTTCGGCAAGACCAACACGTCGGAGATCGGCCAGATGCCGTACACGGAACCCGAATTGTTCGGCGCGTGCCGCAACCCGTGGAATCTCGACCACACGCCCGGCGGCTCGAGCGGCGGCGCGGCGGCGGCCGTCGCGGCCGGCATCGTGCCGGTCGCGCATGCGTCCGACGGCGGCGGCTCGATCCGCATTCCGGCGTCGTGCTGCGGGCTGTTCGGCCTGAAGCCGAGCCGCAACCCGGTGCTCGTCGACCTGCCGTCGAACGGCGAGCTGGTGGTCCAGCATGCGGTCACGCGCAGCGTGCGCGACAGCGCGCTGCTGCTCGACGTGACGACCGGCCAGACCTTGCCGACCGGCGCCCCCGGCACGTTCCTCGGCGAACTCGACACGCCGCCCGGCCCGCTGCGGATCGGCCTCGTGCTCGACCCGATGCTCGCGCCGGCGCTCGCCGACGACACACGCGCGGCGCTCGACGATGCGGCCGCGCTGCTCGAATCGCTCGGCCACCATGTCGAGCCGGCGACGCTGCACGTCAACTACGCGCGCGCGGCCGAAACCTTCCTCACGCTATGGGCGACGATCGCCGAGGAAATGGTGCTCGGCGCGCGCGCGATGACCGGCCGCACGCCGAAGCGCGGCGAATTCGAAGCCGCGACGTGGGCGATGGCCGTGGTCGGCCGGCGCCTCGCGCGCACGCGCCTGCCGGACGTGCTCGAATGGCAGCGCCAGCTCACCGTGCAGGTGGCCGGCCTCGTGTCGCGCTACGACGCGATCCTGTGCGCGTCGCTCGCGGGCCCGCCGGTGAAGATCGGCGAATTGCAGCCGACACCGTTCGAATCGGCGCAGATGAAGGTACTCGCCGCGCTGCCGGTGAAGCCGCTGCTGAAGGAAATGCTCGCGAAGTCGTCGGAAAAGGCGTTCACGTGGGCCGGCTGCACGGAGCTGTTCAACCTGACCGGCCAGCCGGCGATGTCGGTGCCGCTCTACTGGAACGCGCGCGGGCTGCCGATCGGCGTGCAGTTCGTCGCGCGTCACGCCGACGACGCGCTGCTGCTCAGGCTCGCCCGGCAGCTCGAACAGGCGCGGCCGTGGTTCGACCGCCGCCCGCCGCTGATGCAGGCGCAGCGCTGACGCGCGGCGCCCGATGAAAAAAGCCCCGCCGGCGGAACCGGCGGGGCTTTCGTGTGTGCTGCAGGCAGGCGCCGTGCTTACACGAGCCGTTCGCAGACCGTCTTCGTCGCCGCGGCCGCATTCAGCGTGTAGAAATGCAGCCCGGGGACGCCCGCGTCGACGAGACGCTGGCACAGGCCCGTGACGACGTCCGCGCCGAACGCGCGGATCGACTCGCGATCGTCGCCGAAGCTCTCGAGCCGGCGCGCGACCCAGCGCGGCACTTCCGCCCCGCACATTTCCGAGAAACGCATCAGCTGCGAGAAGTTCGTGATCGGCATGATGCCCGGCACGATCGGCACGTCCACGCCGAGCTTGCGCACGTCGTCGACGAAGCGGAAATACGCGTCCGCGTTGAAGAAATACTGCGTGATCGCGGAATTCGCGCCGGCTTTCACCTTGCGCGCGAAGTTCTCGAGATCGGCCTTCGGCGAGCGGGACTGCGGGTGGTACTCCGGATACGCGGCGACTTCGATGTGGAACCAGTCGCCATGCTCGGCGCGGATGAAGCTGACGAGCTCCGACGCATAGCGCAGTTCGCCGACTTCGCCCATCCCCGACGGCAGGTCGCCCCGCAGCGCGACGATGTGGCGGATGCCGTACGAGCGGTACTGGTCGAGGATCGCGCGCAGGCTGTCGCGCGACGAGCCGATGCACGACAGGTGCGGCGCGGCCTCGAGGCCGTCCTTCTGCATGTCGAGCACCGTATCGAGCGTGCCCTGCTGCGTCGAACCGCCGGCGCCGAACGTGCAGGACACGAATTTCGGCTTCAGCGGCAGCAGCTGCGCACGCGTGGCGCGCAGCTTCTCGACGCCTTCCGCCGTCTTCGGCGGGAAGAATTCAAACGAGAGTTCGATCGGTTTCATGATTCGAAAAGGTCAGCCGATGTCGCGCTGCCCGAAGATCAGCGCGGACAGCAGCCACGACACGATGCTGTACAGGATCGAACCGAAGAACGCGGACCAGAAGCCCGACACCTCGAAGCCCTTCAGCAGCGACGACGCGAACCAGAAACACAGCGCGTTCACGACGAGGATGAACACCCCGAGCGTGACGATCGTGACGGGCAGCGTCAGCAGGATCAGCACCGGGCGGATCACCGTGTTGATCAGGCCGAGCACGACCGCGATGATCAGCGCCGTGCCGAAGCTCTTGATGTGGATCGACGGCACGAGGTAGGTGATGATCAGCAGCGCGAGCGCGTTGATGACCCAGGTGAGGATGACGCTCATGGAGTGCTCCGGTTCGGTTGTCGATCGGTACGATCAGTGGCCGCCGCCGGCCGCCGCGGGGCCCGAAGGCGCACCGCGGCAGCCGGCGATCCCGCGCCGTGCCGCCGTACCGTGGGCGCGTCGGCGACGCGCGCACGGCACCGCGGCGGCGGCGCATCGGATCAGTAGCGGTAGTGGTTCGGCTTGAACGGGCCGTCCTTCTGCACGCCGATGTACGAAGCCTGCTCGTCCGACAGCACGGACAGGTTCGCGCCGATGCGCGCCAGGTGCAGGCGTGCAACCTTTTCATCGAGGTGCTTCGGCAGCACGTACACCTTGTTCTCGTACTCGTTGCCGCGCACGAACAGCTCGATCTGCGCGAGCGTCTGGTTCGCGAACGAGTTCGACATCACGAACGACGGGTGGCCGGTCGCGCAGCCGAGGTTCACGAGGCGGCCTTCCGCCAGCAGGATCACGCGCTTGCCGTCCGGGAAGATGATGTGGTCGACCTGCGGCTTGATGTTTTCCCACTGGTACTGGCGGGTCGACGCGACGTCGATTTCCGAGTCGAAGTGACCGATGTTGCAGACGATCGCGTTGTGGCGCATCGCCTTCATGTGATCGTGGCCGATCACGTGGAAGTTGCCGGTGGCCGTCACGAAGATGTCGGCCTTGTCGGCCGCGTATTCCATCGTCACGACGCGGTAGCCTTCCATCGCCGCCTGCAGCGCGCAGATCGGATCGATTTCGGTGACCCACACGGTCGCGCCGAGGCCGCGCAGCGATTGCGCGCAGCCCTTGCCCACGTCGCCGTAGCCCGCGACGACCGCGACCTTGCCCGCGATCATCACGTCGGTCGCGCGCTTGATGCCGTCGACCAGCGATTCACGGCAGCCATACAGGTTGTCGAACTTCGACTTCGTGACCGAATCGTTCACGTTGAACGCCGGGAACGGCAGGCGGCCGTCCTTTTCCATCTGGTACAGGCGGTGCACGCCGGTCGTGGTTTCTTCGGTCACGCCCTTGATGTGCGCGAGGCGCGTCGAGTACCAGGTCGGGTCCGCGTCGAGGTGCGTCGCGATCGACTTGTACAGCGCGACTTCTTCCTCGTTGGTCGGCTTCGCGATCACCGAACGGTCCTTCTCGGCCTTCGAGCCGAGGATCAGCAGCAGCGTGGCGTCGCCGCCGTCGTCCAGGATCATGTTCGCGAATTCGCCGTTCGGCCATTCGAAGATGCGGTGCGAGAACTCCCAGTATTCGTCGAGCGATTCGCCCTTGAACGCGAACACCGGCGTGCCGGCTTCGACGATCGCGGCCGCTGCGTGGTCCTGCGTCGAGAAGATGTTGCACGACGCCCAGCGGACGTCCGCGCCGAGCGCCTTCAGCGTCTCGATCAGCACGCCCGTCTGGATCGTCATGTGCAGCGAACCGGCAATGCGCGCGCCCTTCAGCGGCTGCTGCGCCTTGTATTCGTCGCGGATCTGCACGAGGCCCGGCATTTCGGTCTCGGCGATGTTCAGTTCCTTGCGGCCCCAGCCGGCCAGCGCCATGTCGGCGACGACGTAATCGTTGGAAGCTTTGGAATCGATAATGGCGTTCATCACGCCCTCCTTTCTAAAAAGTTTCTAGATTGGTGACGTGAGCGCCGTTCAGGAAGCGGAGCCGGCACGGTTTTGCCGCACGGCTGCTTGGTGAAGCCTTCCGAGCCTGGCGGACGCAGAATGGTCCGTCGCAACGCTCCTCGGAAAACGGAGGGGATTGTAGCAAATCGGCGCGCGGTATGCGCAAGCACGCACACACACGGCACTTACCCGGCACGAGCGCGCGGCGTCGGCGCGCGCGGCCGTCAGGAAAGGGTCAGGACTCCGCGCCGACCCAGGCCTGTTCGCGCAGCCGTGCGCGCAGGCGCGCGACGGCCTGGCTGTGCAGCTGGCACACGCGCGATTCGCTCACTTCGAGCACCGCGCCGATCTCGCGCAGATTCAGACCCCGTTCGTAGTACAGCGACATCAGCAGCTTCTCGCGCTCCGGCAGCCGTTCGATCGCCTCGACGAGCGCTTCGCGCAGGTGCTCGTCGAGCAGCGCCGACAGCGGATCGGCGTGATCGACGCGGTAGCGGTCGAGGAACGGCTCGTCGTCGGCCGCGCGGTCGAAATCCTCGTAATAGATCAGCTGGCTGCCGTGCAGGTCCTGCAGCATCCCCTGGTATTCGTCGAGCGGCATGTTCAGGTGCTGCGCGATCTCGGTCTCGCTCGCCGAGCGGCCGAGATGCTGCTCGACCTGGTGCACCGCGTGCTCGACCTCGCGCGACGTCTTGCGCAGGCTGCGCGGCAGCCAGTCGTTGCTGCGCAGCTCGTCGAGCATCGCGCCGCGGATGCGCTGGGTCGCGTAGGTCTCGAACTGCGCGCCCTGGTCTTCCTTGTAGCGGCCGGCCGCGTCCATCAGGCCGATCATGCCGGCCTGGATCAGGTCGTCGAGGTCGACGCTCGCCGGCATCTTCGCGACGAGCTGCAGCCCGAGGCGTCGCACGAGCGGCGCATATTGCGCGAGCACGTCGGCCTGGGACATCTTTCCTTGAGCGTTGTACATCATGGCTCTCTCCTTCCGGTGGCACTCACGCGGCGTGTGCCGCGCCCGCCTCATACGACGGCTTGCCGCCCGCGTGCACCGCGCGGCCCGCACCCGAACGCGGGCGCATCGGCCAGTACAGCAGGTCGGCGGCAATCTGCCGGTAGTCGCGCGCAGCGGCCGACGACGGGAACGCATCGACCGCGGCCCGCATCAGTTCGCGCGCATGCTCGACGAGCGGATCGGCGCTCACGCAGCCGGCATCGGCGATCGACACCGTCAGGTAGCGGCTTGCGACGCCCGCGAGGTTGTCGAACGCGACCTTCGCGTCCGCATGGCTGCCGACGTGATTGGTCAGCACGCGGAACTGCGCGAACGCATGCGCGAAATGCAGCCGTTTCATGCACGCGTACGCCTCGGTGATCGCCTGCGCGGCGACCCGCGTGACGACCAGCACGTCGTGCGCCTCGCGCGCGAGCGCCGAGAACGCGCCGTCGGCGCCGAGCTGCGCGTCGACGAGGACGATGTCGGCCGGGCCGTCGATGAAATCGCTCAGCTGCGCGTCGGTGTAGCCGGCGCGCGCAAGCCGCGCGGCAGCGCACAGGCCGAAGCCGGCCGCCACCCGCGTGCGCTCGCCGTCGCGCAGCCACGCGCCCGCCAGCGTCGCGCTGGCCGATTGCACGTCGGCGCGCTCGTCGACGACGAGCACATCCTTGCCGAGCGACGCGAGCGCCGCCGCCAGGTTCACGACGGCGGTCGTGCAGCCGACACCCGCCGGCCCGCCCGTCACCGCGACGATGCGCGATGCGCGCCCGGCCAGCAGGCGCCGCAGCCCTTCGGCCTGATCGATGATTCGTTTATCCAAATCGCACCTCGTGCAGCTCGGCGGTGGAACGTGCGGTCAATGCGGAAAGCAGCGTCGGCATGTCCTCGTCTTGCGGCACGAAGGGCGAGCCGTCGCGCGGTACGCAGAACGCGCTCTTCAGCAGGAAGCGGGTCGATGCGACGTACAGGTTCTCCGGCACCTTCTGGCCGGTCGACACGTAGTGGACCGGCAGCTTGTAGCGGATCACGGTGTCGAGCACGCCGCCGAGGTGGGTCGCCTCGTCGAGCTTCGTGAGGATGCAGCCGGCCAGGTCCGGATGTTCGCCCGCGCTGCGGTACGCCTGCACGACTTCGTTGAGCGTGTCGCCATGGCTCGTCGCGTTGAGCAGCAGCAGGCGCTGCACCGGCGCGTTCGCGCCGTGCAGCATCGCGATCTGGTCGGATACCGCGCGGTCGCGCTGGCTCATGCCGATCGTGTCGATCAGCACGATGTGCTTGTTGCGCAGCTCGGACAGCGCGAGCGCGAGGTCGCCGGCATCCTTCACCGCGTGCACCGGCACGCCGAGGATCTTGCCGAAGATGCGCAGCTGCTCGTGGCCGCCGATCCGGTAGCTGTCGGTGGTCAGCAGCGCGACCTTGCTCGCGCCGAAGCGCATCACGCAGCGCGCGGCCAGCTTCGCGGTGGTGGTGGTCTTGCCGACCCCCGTCGGCCCCATCAGCGCGAACACGCCGCCGCGCTCCATCAGCGCGTCCTCGCTGTCGAGCACCGGCAGGTTCGACGCCAGCACCGACTGCGCCCATTCGGCGGCCTGTTCGATGGTCTGAGCATCGTCGCCGGCCGGCAGGTTGTCGACCAGCATCCGCACGAGCTGCGCGGAGAAACCGGCCGCGAACAGGTGCTTCGTCAGCGCGCCATGCACGGCGCTGCGACGCTGGCGGTCGTGCCACATCAGGCTGTCGAACTGCTCTTCCATCATCCCGCGCAGTTCGCCGAGCTCCTGCATCACCGTATCGTTGACGATCCGCTCGATGCGCGACTTCACCGCATCGGCCACCACGGCGGCCGCGTCGGCGGACAGGCGCGTGCGCTCGGCCGCCTTCGCGGCATGCGCCGCGCTCGTGTTCGTGTCGGGCGCGCGGGTGGCGGCGGCCGGCATCCGGCGTTCGGCGTCGCGCACGATGTCGCGTGCCCAGTCGGGCGGCGTCGCGCTCGCGGCGGCCTGCGGGGCAGGCGCGCTCGCTTGCGGCGCGGCGGGCGTCGCCTGTGCACGCGCCATCAGCGCGTCGCGCTGCTGCGTCAGGCGCTTCGCGTGCTCGACCAGCCACGGTGCGGGTTCGGAAGCCGCAGCCGGCGCGCTGGAAACGGGGAAGACGGAAGACGGTGCGGCCGCAGCCGGGATGTCGCCCGGCGCAGTGCCGCCCAACGCGTCCGCATCGATCGCCGAAGCTTGTGCCGCTGCCGCATCGTCCGCGTCCGCGTCGGCGCTGGCGCCGAACACCGACGAGAACACGTCCGGCAGCCCGCCTTCGCCCGCTGCATACGGATTGACGGCCGGGCGGGCCAGCGCCGCGCCCGGGCGCGACACGATGCCCGGCACCGCGGCGGCCGGCACGGATTCCGCCGCGCGCGATGCCGCGATGCGCGGCCGCGCCGCGGCCGGCGGCGTCACCGCGGCCAGGTCCGAATCGGCTAGTGCAACGATTTCGACGCTGCCGTCATCGAGCGTGCGGTTCGACAGCACGACCGCGTCGGCGCCGAGTGCCTCGCGCACGAGACGAAGTGCGTCGCGGCTCGTTGCGCCGGTGAATTTGCGAATGTTCAAGCGGAACCCCCGATGACGTTAACGACTTTGATCGTGCGTGTGTCCGGCACTTCGGCATACGACAGCACTTTCAATTGCGGCAGGCTGCGGCGCAGGAAACGCGCGAGCATCGCGCGCAGCGCGTGCTGCACGAGCAGCACGGGCGGCAGCCCGAGATTCTGTTGACGCAGCATCGCCTGCTGCGTGCCGGTCAGAAGGTTGTGTGCGAGGCCGGGCTCGAGGCCCGGGTTCGCGCCGGTGGCGAGCGCCTGCGACAGCACGCGCTCCAGATTCGAGTCGAGGCCCATCACCTGCATTTCGCCGGCGCCCGGATACCACTGCTGCGTGATCGCGCGGCCGAGCGAGAGCCGCACCGCGGCCGTGATCTCGAACGCGTCGCCGCGGCCCGCGTTCTCGGACACGGCTTCGAGGATCGTGCGCATGTCGCGGATCGGTACGCCTTCCTCGAGCAGGTTCTGCAGCACCTTCTGCAGCGTCGTCAGCGAGATCGTCTTCGGCACGAGGTCCTCGACGAGCGACGGCGCATCCTTGCCGGTGCGCTCGACGAGCGCCTGCACTTCCTGGCGGCCGAGCAGCTCGGCCGCGTGCTGGACGACCAGATGGTTCAGGTGCGTCGCGACGACCGTGCTCGCGTCGACCACCGTGTAGCCGTACACCTGCGCCTGTTCGCGCATCGCGACGTCGATCCACACGGCCGGCAGCCCGAATGCGGGATCCTGCGTGACGGCGCCCGGCAGCGCGGCCGTCACCTGGCCGGGGTTGATCGCGAGCCACTGGCCCGGGAACACTTCGCCGACGCCGATCTCGACGCCCTTCAGCGCGATCCGGTATGCGTTCGGCCGCAGTTCGAGGTTGTCGCGGATATGGATCACCGGCGGCAGGAAGCCGATTTCCTGCGCGAATTTCTTGCGGATGCTCTTGATGCGCTTGAGCAGCTCACCGTCGCTGTTCTTGTCGACGAGCGGAATCAGCCGGTAGCCGACTTCCAGCCCGAGCGGATCGATCAGCTGCACGTCGTCCCAGGTTGCCTCGTGGCTGTCCGACGGCAGCACGGCGGGCGGCGCGATGTCGGTCACGTCGCCGGCTGCCTTGCGGGCCGCCGCGCGCTTGGTCTGCGTGCGGGCCAGCCAGATCGCGCCGCCGCCGAGTGCGAGGAACGCGAAGTGCGGCATGCCGGGGATCAGCCCCATCAGCACGATGATCGCGCCGGTGATGTTCAGCACGCGCGGGTTCGTGAACAGCTGGCCGGTGATCTGCGTGCCGATGTCCTCGTCGGTCGCGACGCGCGACACGATCACGCCGGCCGCGGTCGAGATCACGAGCGACGGGATCTGCGCGACGAGGCCGTCGCCGATCGTCAGCAGCGTGTAGTTCGTGCCGGCCGCGGCGAACGTCATGTCGTGCTGGACCATCCCGACGATCAGCCCGCCGATCACGTTGATCGCCATGATGATCAGGCCGGCGATCGCGTCGCCGCGCACGAACTTCGACGCGCCGTCCATCGACCCGTAGAACTCGGCTTCCTGCGACACGGCCTGGCGGCGCTTGCGCGCCTGCTCTTCGTTGATGAGGCCCGCGTTCAGGTCGGCGTCGATCGCCATCTGCTTGCCGGGCATCGCGTCGAGCGTGAAGCGCGCGGACACTTCGGCGATCCGCCCCGCGCCCTTCGTGATCACCATGAAGTTGATGATCATCAGGATCACGAACACGACGATGCCGACCGCGAAGTTGCCGCCGACGAGGAAATGGCCGAACGCCTCGATCACCTGGCCGGCCGCATCGGGGCCCGTGTGGCCTTCGAGCAGCACGACGCGCGTCGACGCGACGTTCAGCGACAGGCGCAACAGCGTGGAAAACAGCAGCACGCTCGGGAACGCCGCGAAGTCGAGCGGCTTCATCGTGTACATGCTGACGAGCAGCACCATCACGGACAGCGCGATGTTGAACGTGAACAGCAGATCCAGCAGCATCGGCGGCAGCGGCAGGATCATCATCCCCAAAATCATGCAGATGAGGATCGGGCCCGCGAGCGCGCGCAGGTTGGTCCCCGCGAGCAGGTTCGGGCGCTTCGCGAACAGGCTGGTCGGGGTGCTCATGCTGCCTCCCGCCGGGCCGCCCGCGACCCCGATTCAACTGCTGTCGGGAGATGGGGGGGCTGCGCCTCCCCAAGCGAACAAATGTGAGCGTGGGGGCGAATCATGCCGTACCCGCCTTACCGAGGCTGTCTTCCTGCTCCTCGCGCTCGTCGTCGGCGGACACCGACGCGCCTTTGTCGAGGTCGGCCGGCACATCCAGATCGACCGGCACCGCCGGGAACGCACCGCCTTCCGAACGGAAGCGCTTGAGCTGGTAGACCCACGCGAGCACTTCGGCGACGGCCGAGTACAGCGAGCCGGGAATCTCGCGCTCGAGTTCGACGTTGTGATACAGCGCACGCGCGAGCGGCGGCGCTTCGAGCAGCGGCACGTTGTGTTCGGCCGCGAGTTCGCGGATGCGCGCGGCGACGAGGTTCACGCCCTTCGCGACGACCTTCGGCGCGCGCATCTCGCCGTCCGTGTATTGCAGCGCGACGGCGAAGTGCGTCGGGTTCGTGACGACCACGTCGGCCTTCGGCACGGCCGCCATCATCCGGCGGCGCGCGATCGCGCGCTGCTGCTGGCGGATCCGCCCCTTCACGTGCGGATCGCCTTCGTTCTCGCGATGCTCGCGCTTCACTTCTTCCTTCGTCATGCGCAACTTCTTGTTGTACTGCCAGAGTTGGTAAGGCACATCGAGCGCGGCGACCACCAGCATCCCGGCGACCGTCGTGCCGCAGCACACGGCGACCAGGTGCAGCGCATCGGGCAGCGCCACGCCGAGCGGCTGGGTCGCGAGACCAAGCAACTCGTCCTTGCTGCGCCAGATCGCGATGCCGCCGATCCCGCCGACGACCAGCGTCTTCGCGAGCGACATCCCGAGCTGGATCGGCCCCTGGATCGAGAAGATCCGGCCGAGGCCCGAAATCGGGTTCAGCCGGTCGAACTTCAGCTCGAACGTCTTCTGCGAGATCAGCCAGCCGCCGAGCGCCATCGGCGCGAGCAACGCGGCAAGGCCGGTGAGCGCGAGGAGCGGCAGCAGTGCGGCGAAGCCTTCGAGGCTCGCGCTGCCGGCCGCCGACAGCATCCGGTTGGTGTCGAACGCGGTCGCGCGATCGAACGTGAACGCGCCGCGCAGCATCGCCTGCAGATGCCCGCCCGACGGGCCTGCGAGCAGCCACGCGCCGTAGAACCCGGCCGCGAGCAGCGCGAACGAAGCCAGTTCGCGCGAACGCGCGACCTGCCCCTCCTCGCGCGCCTTCTCGCGGCGCCTGGGAGTGGCGGCTTCGGTCTTGTCGAGATCGCTCTCGTCTGCCACGGGGCCTCCAGTCGGGTACGGCGGAATGCCGCTTTCCAGTGACACCGATTATTCATGGAGGCGTCAAACGCCGATCGGTCGAGCAAAGCCGGGAAAGGGGGGTATTTCGAAGAATCGGGCGAGCCGGTGCGAACGGGGCTCGACAGGGGGACGGAACGGTGTGCGGCGCGGCGGAACAACGTGCCGGCCGGCGCAATGACGGGGCTGGGCTCCGGACGGAGCGGCGACCGCGTGAAGCGAGGAAAAGGGGCGGAAAGCGTGAAGCAGCGTAACGACGCCGCGAGTGCGACGCGAAATCAGGCCCCGACGCGACGGCGTCGCGCGTCGGGGCAGGCGTCGGTCAGGCCGCCGGAATCGGATCCGCGCCGAAGCGGTTCGGACCTTCGGTGCCGCGCGAGCACGTCCACACGAGCAGCAGGATGCTGCCGACGATCGGAATCAGCGCGATCAGCAGGAACCAGCCCGAGCGGCCCGTATCGTGCAGGCGGCGGACGCTGACCGCGATGCCCGGAATGATCAGCGCCAGCGAAACCAGGGAGAGCACGCCGAGCAGCAGCAGCGTGATCAGGCCCGCGTGACGGCCCGCCACGCCGATGACCTGGGCGGCGATCGAAAGAATGAAGCTCAGCAGCACGAAATACCAGTATTCGGCACGACGCGCACGGCCTTCGAATGTCGCGTATTTATTGAGTACGGAACGAACGGCTTCTGAAAAATTCATTTTATTACCCTCCTGTTTTATATTGGCACCCCGGAAACAACGCCGGCATTATATGTTTGAATTTCGACGCACTCCATCTCTTTTCGCATGCTGGCCGGCGCGCCCGCCCGCTCATCCGGCCTGCCGATACAACGCGAGAACGGCCGCAATGGCGTAACGCTGCGTCGCAGGCTTGCATGCCGCGTCATTTTAATAATCTTGAAAACGTGACGGAAATTACAGCTCGAGATAATCCAGCTTTTGATTACAACCAAATGAAATCGAGCGCGATCGATAATCGGCGCGAAGGTGCCGCATTCGATTAACCTGCCGGCATGACGCAGGCGTGCAAAGCGCGCTACCCTTCGCCAATCCCGATTCCGGTCGAACCGCACCATGCACCGTCATCCGCTCGTCCCGTCGCTGTTGCTCGCGTGCGCGCTGGCCGCCGGCTGCGCGCATACGCCGGCCCTGCCGTCCGGTGCGCAGGCGCCTGACGCGCCGCACCCTGGCACGATCGCCCTGCATCACGCGTGGAACGGGTCGACGCAAACCCTGCGCGCGCAGGATTTCCCCGCCAGCTTCGTGTTCCGCTGCGCCGACGCGCGCGGCGAACCGGCGGAACGCGCCCGCGCGGCCTGGTGCGTGCCGGTCGTCGAGATCGAATCGGTGTCGGTCGATGGCGCCGGGCACCTGGCCGCGCCGGCCGATGCCGTCCAGATCGAGAGCACCACGTACGGGCCAGGCCACCGCTTCCTCGACCACACGCGCCTGATGCGCAACGGCCGGCCACCGGTCTAGCGCCCGTTCGTGCCGGTCACGGGCCCGCGCCCTGGCCCGCCGCCGCACGCTGCAGCGCGCCGAGATCGAGCTTCTTCATCGTCATCACCTGCGCCATCACGCGCTCCGCGCGCGCCGGATCGCCCGTCATCAGTTCGGCCATCTGCACCGGCACGACCTGCCACGACACGCCGAACCGGTCGCGCAACCAGCCGCACTGCTGCGCGCGCTCGTCGCCGCCTTCGGACAGGCGCGCCCAGTAACGGTCGATTTCGGCCTGGTCCCGGCAGTTGACGACGAACGACACGGCCGGCGTGATCTGGAATACCGGGCCGCCGTTCAGCGCGACGAACGCCAGCCCGTCGAGCTCGAACACGACGGTCATCACCGCGCCCTCCGCGCTGCCGGCTACGTGTGCGCCGGCCTTGCCGTAGCGCGCGACGTGCACGATGCGCGCGTTGTCGAACACCGACACGTAGAAACCGGCCGCCGCCTCGGCGTCGCGGTCGAACCACAGGAATGGCGTGATGCGTTGTATGCGCGGGTTCATGGCGCTGCCTCCTCGATATCGTGCCGGACGAGTGCCGGTATTACATCGTAGGCGCTGGGCCCGCGCGCGGCGGCGATCCGGTCCGACCCGTCGTGCCGCGCGCGGCCGCCGGATAAAAAAAGGGGGCGATCGCTCGCCCCCTGCTTCCATGTCCGGCCGTACCGCGTCAGAACGCGACGAAAGGCTGCGCGCCGCCGCTCGCCGTCTTGTCCATCCCGAAGAAGATCGTCCGGTTGTAGAAGTGCGGCATGCCGATGTCGAGCGAGCCAGACGATCCGAACGGGCCCGCGATGTCGTCGAATGCGAACGTCGACGGGTTCGAGAACAGCACATCCGCGTTCGCGACGGACATCGCCACGGTCGCGGCCACGCCGTTCTGGCCACTCAGCGTCGCCGAGTAGCTGGCCGGCGGCGATACCGGGCAGTAGAACTGTGTGTTCTTCGGGCAGGTCGTCGACGTGTTCGTCAAATCGTTGAAGAAATACGCGTTCGAACCCGTATCGAAGAACGCAGTCACGTTGCGCCCCTGGAACGTTGCGCTGACATCGCCCGTCGTGGTCGACGTCATCACGGTCTTCCCGGTCAGGTCGGGCAGGCCGAACGTCAGCGTCCCGGTTGCGCTCGCCTGCCCGCTATCCGAGATGCTCGGCATGGTCACGCTCACCCCGCTGCTGTCGGCGAAACGATGAACCGGGTTGGCCACCTGCTGCGCAATCGGCACGAGCGCGACCGTGCAGTTCGCGTTGTTGCCGTTCGGGCACGCGTAGTAGTTGTTGCTCGACGACGTCGACGTCGCGCAGGTCGTGCCACAGTCGACCGGCGCCGGCCCGATGCCGAGGATCCCGTTCGCGCCGAGCGCGCTCGCAGTATTGGCCGATGCGCCGCCGTTCGTGCACGAACTCGGCACGTTCGTCGTGCCGAGGTCGCCGACGATCTGCACGGGCAGCGAGCTCGCCTGCTCGGAACCGATCGACAGGTCGACCGTGCGCACCGACCCCCACGTATAGCTCGACACGAACTTGCCGCACTCGGCGACCGGCGCGCCGCCGCTCGTCACTTGCGGGAAGCTGGCGAGCACGCCCGACACCGCGCTGCCGACGAGCCGCAGCCCGTAGGACGCGGTATCGACGAGCACGTTGTTGACCACCTGGCAGTTCGACGTGCCCGGCGCGCAGACCTTCACGCTGACGGTCGGGATGTTGATCACGTTCGCAACGCCGGCGTTGACGGTGATGACCGCCTTGTTCCCGGAATTGCCGTCCGAGCCGCCCGAACCGTTGTTGCCGTTGTTGCCCGAGTTGCCGCCGCCGTCGCCGCCGCCGCATGCCGTCACGAGTACGGCCGTTGCCGCCGCGAGGCCCAGCACGCCGAGCCAGCGCTTGAATGTACGAGGAATGCTCAAGATCGCTCTCCCGCTGTCACTGGATATCGGTGCCGGCCAGGCCGGCAGGCAGCGCCGCCGGCAGCCACGCCTGGCCCGAGAAGGCGCCCATGTGGCCGCCCGTCCGGATCACGAGGCCGCTCGTATTGACGGACACGGGCGCGCGCCAGCCGCGCGCCTGGTGCGCCGCCTGGACGCCAGCGGTGTACTGCGGGAAATAGCTGCCGAGCAGCGACGCGAGATCCGGCATCGTCGGCCCTCGCCACGCGAGGCCGAACACGCTGCCGGCGGCCGACGTGTATTCGTGGATGACGGTGCCCGATCCGAGCGTGATCTCGCGGACGGTATAGGTGGCCGTGCTCGTCTGCACGCCGTCTGCCGGACGCATCGCGCGCTGCAATGCGCGCACGGTTGCGGCCTGATCGTCCGCCGGCGGCGTCATCGGCGCGCCGCCCAGTTCCGCGTGTGCGTGGACGCTCCACAACACACCCATTGCAGCCGCCGCGTGCGCGACGGCCCAGCCCAAGCGTTTCAGCTTCACGTTCCCCCCCAAGGGACTGGCTTCGTTGCCGACGGTGCGGCCATCGGGCCCGCGCCGCCTCCCAACATATGAAATCGTACGAATGACGCTACGTTGCTGCTGACGCGTAGTATGCCTGCTGAGTGTGTCGAAGTGTCAATTTGACACAGGATCGCCGGGCCGCACATGTGCGGCGGATGGGGGGAAACGATAGGGTGGCGCGGTGACGCGCGCATCGGGCGCCCTCGCGAAACATGGCGCGCCGATGCATGCGGCAGAGTCAGAAGCCCAGGCTGGCGAGCAGGTCGTCGACCTGCCCCTGGTCCTGGACCACGTCGGATTTGCCTTCCGGCGCGATCTGCGGGCCGTTCAGCAGCGACTCGGGGCTGCCGGTCGAGCTCATCTGCACGGCCGCGAGCGCGGCCGCGGTGGCCGCGAACTGCTCGCGCCGCTCGGGCGCGATGTTCTCGACGAGCACGGTGAGGAGCTGCTGCTCGATCAGGTAGACCATGTCCATGATCTTCTTGATCACCTGCCCGGTCAGGTCCTGGAAATCCTGCGCGAGCATGATCTCGAGCAGTTGCGCGCTGGTCGCCGACGTCGATTCCGGCAGCGTGCGCAGGAACGTGCGCGTATCGTCCATCAGCTCGCGCACTTCCGCGTGCTCGATCGGCGCCGCATACCACTGCGCCCAACGCGTATCGAGTGCCTCGGCCTCGTTCTGGATGCGCTCCTGCATCGGCTTCGCGACCTCGATCGCATTCAGCACGCGCACGGCGGCCTGCTCGGTCATCGTCGCGACGTAGCGCAGCCGGTCGCGTGCATCGGGCACGGCTTCCGCCGCACGCTCGACATGCTTGTCGAGCCCGAGCTCGCGCATCGAGTCGCGCAGCGTGCGCGTGACATGGCCGATGCGCGCGAGGATGCGGTCGCTCGCGAAATCGGCGCCTTCGGCCTGGCCGTCGGCGCTGAACCCGGCGCCGGTCAATGCGGCATGGATCGGCTCGTTCACGTCAGCTCCCGGCCTTCGCCATCTTGTCGATGATCTTGTTCAGCTTCTCGTCGAGCGTCGCGGCCGTGAACGGTTTCACGACGTAGCCGCTCGCGCCGGCCTGCGCGGCCGCGATGATGTTCTCCTTCTTCGACTCGGCCGTGACCATCAGCACCGGCAGGTGCGTGAGCGTCGCGTCCGCGCGGATTTCCTTCAGCATCGCGAGGCCGTCGAGGTTCGGCATGTTCCAGTCCGAGATCACGAAGTCGTAGCCGCCGCCGCGCAGCCGCGCTAGGCCGGCAAGACCGTCCTCGGCTTCGTCGACGTTCGAGTAGCCCAGTTCCTTGAGCAGGTTGCGGACGATCCGGCGCATCGTCGGGAAATCGTCCACCACCAGGATTTTCATGCTCTTGTCCATCGTCGTTCCTTTCCAGATTCGTTTCCGTCGGGACGCGTATCGTGGCACGCGCCCCGTGACATTCCATTCAAACGCGCTGCACGCGGTCGCCCATCGTCGCCAGGCGCGCCATCACGCGGCGGCTCATCTCGGCGAGCGGCACGATCTCGTCCGCGCCGCCGAGCGCGATCGCCTCGCGCGGCATCCCGAACACGATGCAGCTTGCTTCATCCTGCGCGAACGTGTGAGCGCCCGCGCGTTTCATTTCCAGCAGACCGGCCGCGCCGTCGCGGCCCATCCCGGTCAGGATCACCCCGATCGCGTTCTTGCCCGCGTGGGTCGCCGCCGAGCGGAACAGCACGTCGACCGACGGACGGTGCCGGTTCACCGGCGGCTCGTCCGACAGTTGCGCAATATAGTTCGCCCCGCTTCTCGCAAGCAACAGGTGCGCGTGGCCCGGCGCGATATACGCGTGGCCCGGCAGCACGCGCTCGCCGTGCTCGGCTTCCTTCACCGCGATCCGGCACAGGCCGTTCAGCCGCTGCGCGAACGATTTCGTGAAGCCCGGCGGCATGTGCTGCGCGATCAGCACGGCCGGCGCATCCGGCGGCAGCGGCGTCAGCACTTCGCGGATCGCCTCGGTGCCGCCCGTCGATGCGCCGATGATGATCAGCTTCTCGGTACTGACGAGCGGGTTGTTGATCATCGGCGCGGCCGGCTGGCCCGCCGCCGCGCGTGCGACGGCCTGCGGCTGCGGCGCCTGGCGCACGCGTGCGCGCGACGCCGCGCGGATCTTGTCGGCGAGCTTTTCCGCGTAGTCGAGCATCCCGTCGCGGATCCCGACGCGCGGCTTCGTGACGAAATCGACCGCGCCGAGTTCGAGCGCGCGCAGCGTGATTTCCGAGCCGCGCTCGGTCAGCGACGACACCATCACGACCGGCATCGGCCGCAGGCGCATCAGCTTCTCGAGGAAGTCGAGCCCGTCCATGCGCGGCATTTCGACGTCGAGCGTGAGCACGTCGGGGTTGTGCTGCTTGATGAGCTCGCGCGCGACGAGCGGATCGGGCGCGGTCGCGCACACCGTCATGTCGGGCTGGCTGTTGATGATCTCCGTCATCAGGCTGCGGATCAGCGCCGAATCGTCGACGCACAATACTTTGATCTTCTGCACTGCGGTCATGCCTCCTGCTTTCTTGATAGGTTCGCCGCCCGCACGCCGCCGGCCGGCGCGGCGCCGCGCGCGCCGAACAGCTCGATGCGCGGCCGCGCCGGCTGCGGCGGGGCCGGACGCTTCGCCGCGAACAGCTCGACCTGCGGACGCGGCCGTGCGGCGCGGGCGCGATCGGCCTCGCGGGCCAGTGCGGCTTCGCGCTCGGTGACGCCCGGCACCTGCAGCCGCAGCTTCTTCACCATCGCGCGCCCGCTGTTCGGCATGAACGCGACCTTGCGCGGATGCACGCCCTGCAGGTCTTCCGCCGTGATGCGGATACGTTCGAGCGCCAGGTAGCGACGCACGAAATCCGCGTTGCGGTCGCCGATGTTGATGGTCGTCATCCCGGCCAGCACGGCCGCGCCGCCGAACACCTTCGCCTCGAAGCGTTCGCGGCGCCCGCCGGCCTTGATCAGCTCGTTGATCAGCACTTCCATCGCATACGCGCCGTAGCGCATCGATTCCGACGCGGCCGCGCCCGGATCGGCGCCATCGTCCGGCAGCATGAAGTGGTTCATTCCGCCGATGCCCGCATACGGGTCGTGCAGGCACGCGGCGACGCACGAGCCGAGCACGGTCATCAGCACCATGTCCTCGGACGTCGTGTAGAACTCGTTCGGCAACAGCTTCACGCCGGGACGGCCGAAGTGGCTGTCGAAGTAGCGATTGGTGGCGATCGGCAGGGCGCTCATCCGCGCTCTCCCAGGGCCGATACGGCACCCGCGGCCCGTGCGCGCACCGGCGACGGCATCGCTAGCGCCTGCGCGCCACGCGGCCGTGCGCCCTGCCCGGCGTCGCGGGTCAGTTCGTACACCGTCTGCCCGCGCAGCCGGAACGCCTGCGAGACATACGTGAAGTTTTCCGAATGCCCGGCGAACAGCAGCCCGCCCGGCTTCACGAGCGGCTCGAAGCGCGACAGCACCTGCCCCTGTGTCGGCTTGTCGAAATAGATCATCACGTTGCGGCAGAAGATCGCGTCGAACGGCTTCGCGATTCCGTAGTCCGCATCGGTCAGGTTCAGCTGCTCGAAGCGGATCATCGCGCGCAGCTCGGGGCGCACCTTCACGCGGCCGGCCTGCGGGCCCGTGCCCTTCAGGAAGAAGCGCTTCAGCCGCTCCGGTGCCAGGTGCTTGACCTGGTCGTACGTGTAGATGCCGGCCTCCGCCTTCGCGAGCACCTGCGTGTCGAGGTCGGTCGCGAGGATCGACGCGCCGCGTGCCGCCGATTCGCCGAGCGCCTCGATCAGCGTGATCGCGATCGAGTAAGGCTCCTCGCCGGTCGACGCCGCCGAGCACCAGACCGATACCGGCGCCGGCCGCCCCTTCACGAAATCCGACAGGATCGGGAAATGGTGCGACTCGCGGAAGAACGCGGTCAGGTTCGTGGTCAGCGCATTGGTGAACGCTTCCCACTCGAGCGGATCGTCTTCCTGCTCGAGCAGGTCGAGGTAGTCGCGGAACGTGTCGAGGCCGCGCGCCCGCAAGCGGCGCGCGAGGCGGCTGTACGCCATGTCGCGCTTGTGCTCGGACAGCGAGATCCCCGCGCGTTGATGAATCAGCGCGCGAATGCGTGCGAAATCCGCGCCCGTGAACGCGAAATCGCGCCCCGGCTCGCCCGCGCGAGGCGAGGCATCCGGTGCATCGGGTCGAAACGGCGCGCGCGCGTGCGGCATGGTTTAGAAGGTCTCCCAGTCGTCGTCGGACGTGCCGGCCGTGGCCGCCGCCGGCTTCTCGCCGTTCAGCGCCGGGCGCACGAGTGCGGGCTTCGCCGCCGGCTTGTCGGCCGGTGCGGCGGATTTCGTGAGACGCGGCCCATAGCCGCCCGCGGCGGTACCGCGGGAAGCCGGTGCGTCCTTCTGCACGTGCGCGCCGGCATCGGCCGCGCGCTTCGGTTCGTGGCTCGCGCCCGACGCAGCCACAGCACGCGGCGCCGGCGCGGCGCGCCGTGCCGGTTGTGCGGCGGGCTGCGGGGCCGGCAGCGCGGCGACCGGCGCCGCGTCGAAACGCGGCTCCGACGGCAGCGCCGGCACGGCCGCCGGCGCATGCGCGACCGGCCGTGCCACCCCGCGCGACGGCGCGAGCACGATGCCGCCCGCCACGTGCCAGCTCGACACGATCGCCTTCATCTGGCGCGTCTGCTCCTCGAGCGACGCGGCCGCGGCCGCTGCCTGCTCGACGAGCGCCGCGTTCTGCTGCGTGACCGAATCCATCTGGCCGACCGCGCGGTTGACCTGCTCGATGCCGGTCGACTGCTCGTCCGACGCGGCACTGATCTCGCCCATGATGTCGGTCACGCGGCGCACGGCCTGCACGATCTCGTCCATCGTCGAACCGGCACGCGACACGAGCGCCGATCCGCTTTCGACCTTCTCGACCGAATCGCCGATCAGCTGCTTGATTTCCTTCGCGGCGCTCGCGCTGCGCTGCGCGAGCGAGCGCACCTCGCCCGCGACCACCGCGAAGCCGCGGCCCTGTTCGCCCGCGCGGGCGGCTTCGACCGCCGCGTTCAGCGCGAGGATGTTGGTCTGGAACGCGATGCCTTCGATCGTGCCGATGATGTCGACGACCTTGCCCGAGCTCGCCGCGATGTCCTGCATCGTCGACACGACCTGGCCGACCACGTCACCGCCCTGCGTCGCGATGTCCGATGCGTTCACCGCGAGCTGGCTGGCCTGCCGCGCGTTCTCCGCGTTCTGCCGCACGGTGCCCGTCAGCTGCTCCATGCTCGACGCGGTTTCCTGCAGCGATGCGGCCTGCTCCTCCGTACGTTGCGACAGGTCAATGTTGCCGGTCGCGATCTCGCGCGCGCCGACGTCGATCGATTCGGTACCGCGATGCACGGCCTGCACCATCGTCGTGACGGCGTCCTGCATCCGCTTGACGCCGCCGAACAGCCGGCCGATCTCGTTCGTGCTGAACACGTTGACCGGCTGCGTGAGGTCGCCGCCGGCGATCCGCTCGAAGTGCGCGATCGCGTCCTCGAGCGGCTTCACGATCAGCCCGCGCAGCGCGAAACGGATCGCGACCACGACGACGAACGCGATCGCGATGCCGGCCGCGATCAGCCCGACCATCAGCGAGATCTGCGACTGCGTCGTGGCCTGGCGATCTTCCGCGCGCTTCTGCAACGATGCGATCACGGCCGACGCGGCCTGGTCGTACGCGACGAACATCGGGCTGATCTTCGTATCGGCGACCGCGTGGTACGCGGCCATGTCGCCCGCGCGCGCGGCCGCGAACTCGGGCTCGACGCCTTCCTTCACGATCGTCGTGTAGCGCGCGGTCAGGTCGTCGACGAGCGCCTGGTCGATGCCGAGCTTCGGCGTCTGCTGGAACGCCTGCCAGTTCTGGTTCGACTTCGCATACAGCTCCTGCGCGCGGTCGAGCACCTTGGCCGCTTCGGCCGTGTTGCCCCCCTCCGTCAGCGAACGGAAGCGGTCGAGCGACACGCGCGCGCGCAGCAGGTACGACGACGTGTCGTCGAGCGTGTGGAGCGCCGGCAGGTCGACGTGCGCGATCTCGTCGAGCGAGCGGCTCGCGTGATTCAGCGCCACCAGGCCGAGCCCGCCAACGGCTGCGGCAAGCGCCGCGAGGATGAGTCCGACCGCCGTGAGCGTCGTACGGATCGACCAGTTATGCAACATTGCAGATTCTCCCGAAATTCCTGCGCGCGCGGCGCGCTTACCCGCCGAGCGTCTCGATCAGCGCCATTTCACGGCTCGACATCAGCTTCTCGATGTCCATCAGGATCAGCATCCGGCCGTCGACCGTGCCGAGGCCCGTCAGGTACTCGGTCGTCAGCGTCGCGCCGAATTCCGGCGCCGGCATGATCTGGTCGGTCTGCAGCGTCAGCACGTCCGACACGCCGTCGACCACCATCCCGACCACGCGATGCGCGACGTTCAGGATGATCACGACGGTCTGGTGGTCGTACTCGACGCGGCCGAGATGGAACTTGATCCGCATGTCGACGATCGGCACGATGATCCCGCGCAGGTTGATCACGCCCTTGATGAACTCGGGCGCGTTCGCGATGCGCGTGACGCTGTCGTAGCCACGGATTTCCTGCACCTTCAGGATGTCGATCCCGTATTCCTCGTCGCCGAGCGTGAACACGAGGAATTCCTGTCCCGCCGCGTCGCCTTGCTCCGCGTTGCGGCGGCTCGTTGCCGCGTTCGCCGCGGCCGGATTGATCATTTGGACTTCAGCAGCCACGTTTGCCCCCAATCGGTTGAATGGCGAGAGACATCAGAACATCGCGAGCTCGGCGCCGGCACGGGCGCCGTGCGTCGCACGGGTTTCGCGGTTCAGCGCCGCGACGTCGACGATCAACGCGACGCTGCCGTCGCCGAGGATGGTCGCCGCCGAGATGCCGTGCACCTTGCGGTAGTTGGTTTCGAGGTTCTTCACGACCACCTGCTGCTGGCCGACCAGCTCGTCGATCAGCATCGCGAAGCGGCGCCCCTCGGTTTCCATGATCGTGACGATCCCTTGCGTCGGGTCGGTACGCGCGTCCTCGACCGAGAACACCTCGTGCAGCGCAACGAGCGGCAGGTATTCGCCGCGCACGCGCACCACGCGCTCGCCGTTGCCGACCGTGTAGATGTCGTCGTTCGACGGCTGCAGCGACTCCATCACGAAGTTCAGCGGCAGGATGAAGATCTCGTTGCCGACCTTCACCGACATCCCGTCGAGGATCGCCAGCGTGAGCGGCAGCACGATCCGCGTGGTCGTGCCGCGGCCGGCCAGCGACGTGATCTCGACGTGGCCGCCCATCGACTGGATGTTGCGCTTCACGACGTCCATCCCGACGCCCCGGCCCGACACGTCGGTCACCGTCTCGGCGGTCGAGAAGCCCGGCGCGAAGATCAGCTGCCAGACTTCGTCGTCGCTGATGGTGTCGGACACCTGCATGCCCTGTTTCGCGGCTTTCGCGAGGATCCGCTCGCGGTTCAGGCCCGCGCCGTCGTCGCTCACCTCGATCACGATGTTGCCGCCGTGATGCGCGGCCGACAGCACGAGCTGGCCGACCGCGTCCTTGCCAGCGGCGACGCGCTTGTCGACGGTCTCGATCCCGTGGTCGAGGCTGTTGCGCACGAGGTGGGTCAGCGGATCGATGATCCGTTCGATCAGGCTCTTGTCGAGTTCGGTCGCCTGGCCGAACGTAACCAGTTCGACCTGCTTGCCGAGCTTGCCGGCGAGGTCGCGCACGAGCCGCGGGAAGCGGCTGAACACGTAGTCCATCGGCATCATGCGGATCGACATCACCGCTTCCTGCAGGTCGCGCGCGTTGCGCTCGAGCTGCGCCATCCCGTTGAACAGGCGGTCGTGCAGCGCCGGATCGAATGCGCTCGCGGTTTCCGCGAGCATCGCCTGCGTGATTACCAGCTCGCCGACCAGGTTGATCAGCTGGTCGACCTTCTCGACGCCGACGCGGATCGAGCTGCCTTCGGCGCCCGATGCAGCCGCGGCGGCCGGGCGCGCGCGCTTGTCGTCGTGATGCGCGGCGGCCTGCGGTGCGTGGTCGGCGTGCGCGTGCTGGGACGGCTGTTGCGCTTGCGCGGCGGCGGCGGCGGCGGCGGCCGGCTCGGCGGGCGCGGGCGCCGCTGCCGATGCGGCTGGTTGCGGCGCGGCGGCCTGCGGCGCGAATACTTCGGCGCGCACCGGTTGCGCGGCGGCGGCCGGTTCTGCCACCGGTGCCGCGGCTTCCTGCGCGGCAGCCGGCGCGGCCGGCGCCGTGCCGTGCGCAACGCGAATCTGGCTTTCGTCGATCACGAAGCAGCACACGGCGACGATGTCGTCGGACGGCACGTCCGATTCGACCCACAGCGTCAGGTCGGCGCCCGCTTCCTCGCGGCCCACGATCCGGCCGAGGTTGCCGAGTTCTTCGGTGAGCAGTTCGCGATCCTTCGCATCGACGCCCACGAGCGTGATCTTCAGGTGCGGGCCGCCTTCGCCCGCGTCGGCCGCCGGATGCGCGGCCGCGACGGCCTGCTCGATCACGTGGTCGGGCGCGCGATCGTCGCTGGCGGCCGGTTCCGCGATCTGAGCCGCCGGAGCGGCAGCAGCAGCAACGACCGGCGCCGCAGGCGCGCCCGCGCTGCTCTCGGCCTTCAGCCGTTCGAGCTTCGCGCAGATCGTCGCGGCGGCGGCCGCGTCGGGTTCGGCGCTGGCGCGGTAGTCGACGAGCTGGTCGGACAGCACGTCCTTGGTCTCGAGGAACGCGTCGACCATGTCCTTGGTCAGCGTCAGCTCATGGTTGCGCGCGCGGTCGAGCAGCGATTCGAGGATGTGCGTCGTATCGGTCAGCGCGGAAAAGCCGAACGTCGCCGCGCCGCCCTTGATCGAATGCGCGGCGCGGAAGATCGCGGCCAGATCCTCGGGGTCGGGTGAATCGACGTCGAGGTTCAGCAGCAGCTGCTCCATCTGCGCGAGCAGCTCGTCCGCTTCGTCGAAAAATGTCTGGTAGAACTGAGTGATGTCGAGAGTCATGCCCGGTCCCGGGTTGAATGCGTCGCGTGAATGTCAGGAAGCGGCCGGTTCGGACAGCGTCGCGACCAGGTCGACCAGCACGGCGGGGTCGATCGGCTTCTCGATCCAGCCGGTCGCACCCGCGTCGCGCGCGGCGTCCTTGAACGCGTCGCTGCCTTCGGTCGTCAGCACGAGGATCGGCGTTTCCGTATAGGCGGTCAGCTGGCGCAGCGCGGCGATCACTTCGAGCCCGCTCTTGCGCGGCATGTTCTGGTCGGTCAGCACCAGGTCGTACGGCACGGTGGCCGCCAGGTCGAAGCCGGCCTCGCCGTCCGGCGCCACCGTCACGTCGTAGCCGGCCTGCATCAGCGTTGCCTGCAGCAGCGCACGCATGGTCGCGGAGTCGTCGATGGCGAGAATGGTTCGGATCATGTCAGCCTCCGCCGGGCCGCCCCAAGGAGGCTGACCGCCCCCGCGGGGGGCAGCGAACAAAGTGAGCGTGGGGGTCGTTTCATACGTGTCTCGGAATCTTGTAAACGTCAGGGTTTCGGCACGGCGACGGCGGACGCCGCGAGCGCCGGGCGCGCGGCCGGCGACGGGGCCAGCTGCTGCGCGAGCTGCTGCGAACCGGCCGCATCGGACGACAGCGTCGTGGTCGTCGCATCGTCGCGCATCAGCGCCTCTTCGGATTTACGATTCAGCACGATCACGCTGATCCGGCGGTTTTCCGGATCGAGCGGGTCGGCCTTGTTCAGGTTCTGGGTCGACGCGAGGCCGAGCACGCGCAGCACTTTCGCCTCGTCCATGCCGCCGGCGATCAGCTCGCGGCGCGACGCGTTCGCGCGGTCGGCCGACAGCTCCCAGTTGCTGTACCCGCCCTCGCCACCGGAGTACGGCACGGCGTCGGTGTGGCCCTGGACGATGATCCGGTTCGGCACGTCGTTCAGCGTCTTGCCGATCTCGCGCAGGATGTCGCGCATGTACGGCTCGACCTGGTCGCTCGACATCGCGAACATCGGCCGCTTCTGCGTATCGACGATCTCGATGCGCAGCCCCATCAGCGTGGAATCGATGCGGATCTGCTGCTTGAACTGGCGCAGCGTCGGGTTGGCCTCGATCGCGGCCATCAGCTTGATCTGCAGGTCGTGCAGGCGTGCCTGCTCGAGCCGGTCCTGCGCGCCCTGCGCCTGCGACCGGGAATGCTCGTCGCCCACTTTCGCGAAGCGCTCGGCGAGCTGCGTCGTGCCGTCGGTGCGGCGCAGCGTGCCGGCGTCGATGCTCGACAGGTCGCGGCCGCCGCCGTTGATGATGCTGGAATCCTGCGAGCTGCGGTCGCCGTTGCCGAACAGCGCGGCCTTCAGCGGCGTGTTGAAGTATTCGGCGATCCCCTTCAGCTGCACCGGCGTGACCGAACTCAGCAGCCACATCAGCAGGAAGAACGCCATCATCGCGGTCATGAAGTCCGCGTATGCGAGCTTCCATGCGCCGCCGTGGTGGCCCTTCTTCGCCGGGGCCACCCGCTTGACGACGATTGCGCGATCCTTGCTCTTGCTCATCGTGCGCTCCGCGTCACTTCGCCTTCACGCGGCGCACGTGCTCTTCGAGCTCGGAAAACGACGGCCGCTCGGTCGAGAACAGCACCTTGCGGCCGAACTCGACCGCAATCGCCGGCGCATAGCCGTTCAGCGTCGCGAGGATCGTCACCTTGATGCACTGGAACATCTTGGTCGACTCGGCGACGCGCTGCTCCGCGAGGCTCGCGAGCGGTCCGATCAGCCCGTACGACAGCAAAATCCCGAGGAACGTGCCGACCAGCGCCTGCGCGATCATCGCGCCGAGCACCGCGGGCGGCTTGTCGGCGGACGCCATCGTGTGCACGACGCCCATCACGGCCGCGACGATCCCGAACGCCGGCATCGCGTCGCCGACGCGCATCAGTGCATGCGCGGGGCCTTCGCCTTCCGCGTGGTGCGTCTCGATCTCCTCGTCCATCAGGCTCTCGATCTCGAACGCATTCATGTTGCCGCCCACCATCAGGCGCAGGTAGTCGGTCAGGAATTCGACGATGTGGTGATCGGCGAGGATCTTCGGGTATTGCGTGAAGATCGGGCTCTTTTCCGGATCGTCGATGTCGGCCTCGAGCGTGAGCGTGCCTTCCTTGCGTGCCTTCGCGAGCAGCACGTAAAGCAGCGCCATCAGCTCCATGTAGACGTCCTTCGTGTATTTCGAGCCCTTGAACAGCGTCGGCAGCACCCGCAGCGTGGCCTTGATGGTCTTGCCGCCGTTGCCGAGGATGAACGCGCCGACGCCCGCGCCCACGATCATCAGGATCTCGACGGGCTGGATCAAGGCGCCCAGATGCCCGCCTGCCAGCGCATAACCGCCGAAGACGGACAACAGCGTCACGAGTGTTCCCACGATAATCAGCACTGCCTGTCCCTCACGAATGACCGGCGGGGAGACCGCCGTTAAACAGGTTTACGGCAGTCGGCAGGAAAACTTTCGCGGCCGCCCGGCGGCGGCGCGGAGGTGTTTACCAGCAATTCGCAGACGATTCGCGCCACCCGGCGCGGCCGCTCGCGCCCCGCCCGGCCCTGCCCGGCCCGGCGCTCAGGCCGCGGCGGCGGCCAGTTCGGCGCGCGCGGCGGCGGCCTTGCGGGTCTTGCCCGCGCGCGACGGCGGCTGGCAGAGGCCGCAGACGAAACCTTGATGCGGATCATGCGCATGCGCGACGAAGTGGCCGCCGCAGCGCGTGCACGGGGTCATCTGCAGCATCCCCGAATCGAAGAAGCGCACGAGCGTCCACGCGCGCGTGAGGCTCAGCGCGGCCTCGTCGCCGGACAGGTTCACGTGCTCCAGATAGAGCCGGTACGCCTTCACGATCGACTGGATCGGCTCGCAACGGCCGTGGTCCTGCATGAACCGGTAGATGTTGTAGAACAGCGACGAGTGGATGTTCGGCTGCCACGTCATGAACCAGTCGGTCGAGAACGGCAGCATCCCCTTCGGCGGCGACACGCCCTTCAGTTCCTTGTACAGCTTGATCAGACGGTCCCGCGACAGGCTCGTCTCCGCTTCCAGCAACTGCAGCCGGGCGCCCAGTTCGATCAGTTCGATGGCGAGGGTGATTTCCTTCACCTCGATCACGACGCTTTTGCTTGCCATGGTGAAAACCGTCCGCTTGACGTTATTCGGATGGATGGCCAATACGCTGCCCACCGGCGCGGCACGCCGGGACAGTCGCAAGGCGGGATGGATCAGCGGACGCCTTCGACCTGCTGCCCGGCCATCAGGATGGCCGAGTGGGCGTGCGCGACGACATCGCTGCGGCCCTTGTCGGCGAGCGACGACAGCAGCGCGTGATCGTCGAAGCGGAAGCGGCACAGCATCTGGTTCGACGCGGCGAGCTTCACGGTCTGTGCGAGCGTGAGGTTCCCGAGCACGTCGGCCAGTTCCTGGGAAATTCCCATGCGGAACATGCCCATCGCCTTGTCTTCCCGCAGCAGGCGTTGCGCGAGGAGGAGGTACGACAGGTTGACCTCTTTGATCTCACTGAGCATTTCGCTGGTAGCGCTCATGATTCCCCCGTTAAAGAGCTTTGCTTTGGCCATTCGTGTTATGAAAACGTTTGCTCGATCGGCACGCTCTTGGCGGGCAGTCGGCTCGTTTATAGTCTTACAGGGCGAATTTTGGCTAAACGGCATTTACGCCGGTATCAGCGAAGTGGCGTATGCCATGCAGGATTTGTCTGTAAACCGTGTAGGAATTTTTCCGACAAAGCGAATTGAAAGGCTCAAGCGGGGAAGCGAGTGGCAGCGCGGATTCGGCTGCGATGTGTCCAATGGCCCCCACTCGGTCGTGGAAGGCTTGCCGGCAGGGCTGCCAACAATCGGATCGGTAAAAATTATAGTGGTTTTTCACGATGACGCAACAATAGTTGCGTCTATCTCCATTCCTGTTCCCGCGCCCTTTTTTTCGGGGTTTTCGCGTATTTCATCGTGTAACAAGCCTTAAGTGTTTGAAAAAACACTCGAACCCCTCAAGGCGATATCGATAATGGACTCCAATGGGCGGCGGCGCGAGCCGTGCCGGCCCGCCCCGCAGCTTGCCGTCCGGCGCCCCGCGCACCCCGCCCAGGGCACGGCCACGTACCGCCAACCGCGTGCGTCGGCGAGTTCCGCAACCTTGCACGGGATCCACATCGGCGCCACCGCGCCCTCGGATCGAAACAGGAGAACCCCATGCGAATTGCCCAGATCGCGCCGCTTTACGAAGCCGTTCCGCCGAAACTCTACGGCGGCACCGAGCGTGTCGTGTCCTACCTCACCGAGGCGCTCGTCGAACTCGGCCACGACGTGACGCTGTTCGCCAGCGGCGACTCCGTCACGTCGGCCCGTCTCGAGGCGGCCTGGCCGCGCGCCCTGCGGCTCGACCCGTCGATCCGCGATTCGATGGCGCCCCATATGCGGCTTCTCGAGCAGGTGGCCCGGGTCGCGCACGAATTCGACGTGCTGCACTTCCACCTCGACTACCTGCCGTTCCCGCTGATGTCGCGCCTCGACACGCCGTACGTGACGACGCTGCACGGCCGCCTCGACCTGCCGGAGCTGCAGCCGGTGTTCGACGCGTTCCCGGACGCGCCGGTCGTGTCGATCTCGAACAACCAGCGCAAGCCGCTGCCGCAGGCCGCGTGGGCCGGCACCGTGTATCACGGGCTGCCCGACACGCTGCTCACGCCGCAGCCGGGCGTGAAGCCCGAATACCTCGCGTTCCTCGGCCGGATCTGCCCGGAAAAGCGCGTCGACACCGCGATCCGGATCGCCGCGCAAAGCGGGCTGCCGCTGAAGATCGCCGCGAAGGTCGACAAGGCCGACGCCGACTATTTCAAGGAAGTGATCGAGCCGCTGCTCGGCCAGGCGCACGTCGAGTTCATCGGCGAGATCAACGAGGCGCAGAAGCCCGCGTTCCTGTCCGGTGCGAAGGCGCTGCTGTTCCCGATCGACTGGCCGGAGCCGTTCGGCCTCGTGATGATCGAGGCGATGGCCTGCGGCACGCCCGTCGTCGCGTTCAACCGCGGCTCGGTGCCGGAAGTGATCGAGGACGGCGTCACGGGCTTCATCGTCGAGGACGTGCAGGGCGCGGTCGGCGCGCTGCACCGGCTCGACAGCCTGTCGCGCACCGCCATCCGCGAACGTTTCGACACGCGTTTCAGCTCAAAGGCAATGGCGCAGCGTTATGTCGACACTTACGAATCGCTTTGCACGCAAACCCGGCAACCGGCATTGCGCCGGGTCGCCGGCGCCTGACACGGAAATCCGCGAGGAAATATTCCGTAATCAAATCCGCGCCGAAATCGGCGCGCAAAACAAAAGAGCCGCATCTCGATGCGGCTCTTTTGTTTGGGCTTTCGGTCATTCGATCAGGAAACGATCGCGGTTTTTACCGACGATCCAATTCGGCGGCTTGCCGCGCCCGCTCCACGTCGCGCCCGACTTCGGATCGCGGTATTTCGGCGGCAGCGGCGCCTTCTTCGGCGGGCGCCCGCGCTTCGCTCGCTCCGCGAAACCCAGATCCTGGGCCGTCAGCCCGTATTCGGCAATCTTTTGCTGGACTTCGGCAATCACCGCCGCCACTTCCTGGCGGCGCACGTCGTCCGCCTGGGCCTGCAGATCGGCGATCTGCGCCTTGAGTTTCGCGTATTGAGACATTTTTCGACTCCCCTTTGATGATGCGGCCCCGGCGAATCCGGCCGGGATACCCACATCCGTTACGCCATCCGCACTGCCGCCCTGCCCTTCGAAATTAATACTGTCATCTTTAACCGATTCGACTATATCGAGAATGCGGACTTATTCTAATAAAAGGCATTCGTCAGCCATTCAAATTTAACAATCGTTGACCCTCCCCGACCCGATTCATTTCCTATAATCCAGACCAATTCCGGGTGACGGTTTAAATCCGTCGTGTCATCCGGCTGTCTTCAATCCACTTGAACGAGGTCCTTACATGAATCTTTCTCAGCGTCTCGCTGCAGAGGTATTCGGCACGTTCTGGCTGGTGCTCGGCGGGTGCGGAAGCGCCGTGCTGGCCGCCGCCTTTCCGGGCCTCGGCATCGGCTTTGCCGGCGTCGCACTTGCCTTCGGCCTGACTGTGCTGACGATGGCATTCGCAATTGGCCACATCTCGGGTTGCCACCTGAATCCGGCGGTGAGCGTCGGCCTGACGGTCGCCGGCCGCTTCCCCGCACGCGATCTCGTGCCGTACATCGTCGCGCAGGTAGTCGGCGCGACGATCGGCGCATTCGTGCTGTACCTGATCGCGACCGGCAAGCCGGGCTTCGACGTCGTCGGCAGCGGCTTTGCGACGAACGGCTTCGGCGAGCGCTCGCCCGGCCACTACGCACTCGGCGCGGCGTTCATTTGCGAAGTCGTGATGACGGCCTTCTTCCTGTTCGTGATCCTGGGTGCCACCGACAAGCGCGCACCGGCCGGCTTTGCGCCGATCGCGATCGGCCTCTGCCTGACGCTGATTCACCTGATCTCGATCCCGGTCACCAACACGTCGGTGAACCCGGCCCGCTCGACCGGCCCGGCACTGTTCGTGGGCGGCGAAGCGATCGGCCAGCTCTGGCTGTTCTGGGTGGCGCCGATCATTGGCGCGGTACTCGCCGGGATCATCTACCCGCTGGTCGCAGGGCGTGACAACGCCGTCGACCAGCTGCCGGCATCGGCTCGCACAAGCGAATAAAACACTACGGGGTCAAGCGAGCAGAGCAGCGAGCCTCACGCTGTCCAAGAAGATCGAGGCAGGTAATTTCGACGGGCGCCACTGGCGCCCGTTTTTCATTTCCGTCCGGGCGGGACGCTCAGGATGCGGCGGCGCTGCCTTCGAGCGAGAACAGCGTGCGCAGATGGCGGGCAACGCCCGCGTCGAAGTTGTTGCCGATCCGCGGGATGTGCGGCAGCCGTGCGATCAGGTCGGGGTTCGCGTTGTTCATCATGAACGCGTGGCCGGCGGTTTCGAGCAGGTCGATATCGTTCATGTTGTCGCCGAACGCGATGCAGTGGCCGGTATCGACGCCGAGCCGCGCGAGCACCGAGCGCAGCGCGCGGCCCTTCGACACGTTCGCGGTCATCACTTCGAGGCAGTCGGGCAGCGAGTACGTGACGTACAGCGCATCGCCGAAGCGCACGCGCATCTGCTCGGCGACGACCGCCAGATCGGCCGGATCGCCGATGTACAGCACCTTCGCGATATCCGTGCCGTCGTGCGCGGCCATGTCGATCACGTCGTAGCGGAAGCCCGAATCCTGGTGGAATTCGAGCAGGTGCGGCGCATCGCGGTCGATCAGCCAGCCCTGGTCGGTGAACAGGTTGACGATCACCCGGCCATGCGCGCCGACGATATCGGGCTGCACGAGACCGCGAACGATCGCCGGATCGATGTCCTGCGCGTGGATCGTCGTGTCGTCCGGCGCGTGCACGCGCGCGCCGTTCGACGTGATCAGGTACGGCCGGATGCCGAGCACGTCGCGAATGCCGGCGACGTCCGCGTAGTGGCGCCCGGTGGCGATCACGAACTGCAGGCCGTCGCGGTCGAGCCGGCGGACGGTGTCGATCGTGTACGGATCGAGCTGGTGGTCGCTGTTCAGCAGGGTACCGTCGAGATCGGTGGCGATGACTTTGTACATGGGACGGAAGAATGGCGCTCAGGGCTCAGCGGAACGGCCATTCTAACGTCGTGCCCGGTTGCCCGCCGGACGGTTCCCGGTCGATCGCCGCCAACGGCCCCGCTTCGGGGCGCCTTCAGCCACCCGCAAGCGACTTCAAGCGACTTCAACCGCCTTCCGCCGCCCGCAGCGCTTGCAGCGCGAGCTGTAGCGCGCCGTGCGCCGAATCGTCGAGCGGCACGCGCAACCGGGCGGCATGGCGCGCCGGCACGGCCGGTGCAAGTGCGTCCGCCAATCCGCCGCACAGCGCGACCGGCAGCGCCTGCTGCGGATCGAGCGCGTCGATCATCTTGCCGATCTCGTCGCCCGCCTGCGCGATCAGTGCACCCGCGACCGGATGCGAACGGTGCGCGAACACGATCGGCGCAAGCCGCGCGTAGATCGTCTGGTTCGCATCGCACGACCACTGGACGAGTGCGTCGCGATCCTGCGCGCCCGTTTCCGCGAGCAGCGCGCTGGCGAACGCATCGCGCGGCACGCGGCCGTCGAGCGCCTGCTGCGCATACGCGAGCGCACGCACGCCGAGCCATGCGCCGCTCGCCTCGTCGCCGGACGGAAAGCCGAAGCCGCCCGCGATCCGGCACGCGCCGGCAGCATCGAGCGCCGCCGCGATGCTGCCGGTGCCAAGCGCGACGATCAGCCCCGGCGCGCCGCCGTGCGCGCCGACGACGGTGGTATATGCGTCGCTCTCGACCGCAAGCGCGCCGAGCGGCGCCTGCGCGCGGAACGCGGCCAGCCATGCCGCGTTGTTGACGCCTGCGAGCCCGCAACCGAGCGCGCACTGCGACCAGTTGAATGCGAGACCGGCCTGGGTGAACGCGTCGGCGCAGGCCGCACCGATCGATGCCCACGCGCGCTCGATGCCGAGCCCGAGCCCCGACGGGCCGCCGCGCCCCTGCGCGAGTTCGCGCCCGTGCCGGTCGGCCAGCACCGCGCGCGTGCCCGTGCCGCCGCCGTCGATGCCGATCGCAAAAAGTAATGCCGCCATGCCTTCATCCCGCTGATTCGAACAGGCGCCAAGCTTAACCGGATCGGCGCCGCGCGCCCATCTGCCGTTCGGCCGGCTGTCCCGTGAAAAGGGCTTACGCTATGCTGACGCGTTCGAGTCGATACTGAAAACGAGGCAGACGATGTCGCAGCGGTGCAACTGGGTGAAGACGGAAGCGGACGCTCACTATCACGATACCGAGTGGGGCGTGCCGTCGCACGACGATCGCCACCTGTTCGAAATGCTGATCCTGGAAGGGGCGCAGGCCGGGCTGTCTTGGTCGACGATCCTGAACAAGCGCGCGGGCTATCGCGAGGCCTTTGCGGATTTCGACGTCGATGCCGTCGCGCGCTTCACGCCGAAGCGCATCGAGAAGCTGCTGGAGAATCCCGCTATCGTGCGCAACCGCGCGAAGGTCGAATCGGCGGTCACCAATGCGCGCGCGGTGCAGCGCATTCGCGAAGAGCACGGGTCGCTCGCCGCGTTCCTGTGGTCGTTCGTCGGCGATACGCCGATCCAGAACGCGTGGCAGTCGTACCGCGACGCCCCCGCGTCGACCGAACAGTCCGACGCGCTCAGCAAGGCGCTGAAGGCATACGGCTGCAAGTTCGTCGGTTCGACGATCTGCTATGCGCTGATGCAGGCCACCGGCATGGTCAACGATCACGAGGTCGGCTGCCCGTGCCACGCGCAATGCGCGGCGCTCGGCGGCAAGCAGCCGGCACGCCGGCGCAAGGCGGGCTGACAGCACGGCGCGGGGCGGGGCGCGCCGGAACCGCCGCGCCCCCGGGATTTTTCCGGCCCCCAAAAGCAAAACGGCGGAGCGGCTTCTTTCGAAGCACGCTCCGCCGTTTCGCGGCGAACCGGAAGACGCTCTTAGTGGAGCTTCTTCGGCAGCATCTGGCTGCGCAGGCGCTTGTGCAGGCGCTTGACGGCTGCTGCCTTCTTGCGCTTGCGGACTGCGGTCGGCTTTTCGTAGGACTGGCGTTCGCGCAGTTCAGCGATCAGGCCATTTTTTTCGATAGCACGGCGAAAGCGGCGAATCGCCACTTCGAACGGCTCGTTTTCTTTCAGAAGAATCGTCGTCATGTCGTTCCTAAATTGCTTAAACGGTCAAAAACGTAGCGGCCAAGCGCCACGCACCGGCCATCCGAGCGTCCCCACAAACAGGCGAAACGAGCGGAAATACGGCCTCGGAGGCCGGAAAAGAGAGGCGGAAAGCACCGCGAGTACGCTTCACAAGCCGCGTGCAGCGCCGCGTTTGACTGCCAGCAGACATGCCGAAAACGGCAGAGGCTTGACAGAAATCTCAATTCAGCCCGCCATCATAGCAGGGAATCACAGACAAAACCACCCTTTTGTCGGGCGCGTGTGCACAGCGTTACGACTGCGTGCCGGAGCCGGCCGCCATCCTGTTTCTGCCCCCGTTTCATTCGGCATCGCGCCGGGCCCGTCCGAAATGACAAAGAAGGATAAAAAATCGGGCCGAATCTCAACGTGCCCCTCAAGTTTTGTTTTGGTGCGCCGAAATCCTGCTCTGAGGCGGCCAGCAATGAACGAGTGCTTCCGCCGACGCCAAAACGGCTTTCCAGGGCTTTCGGCTTAAACAGGAGAATTTCCATGCTCGGAATTAACAGCAACATCAACTCGCTGGTTGCACAGCAGAACCTCAACGGCTCGCAAAACGCCCTGTCGCAGGCAATCACCCGCCTGTCGTCGGGCAAGCGCATCAACAGCGCAGCAGACGACGCAGCCGGTCTCGCGATCGCAACCCGGATGCAGACGCAGATCAACGGCCTGAACCAGGGCGTGTCGAACTCGAACGACGGCGTGTCGATGATCCAGACCGCATCGAGCGGCCTGTCGCAGATCACGTCGAGCCTGCAGCGTATCCGCCAGCTGGCCGTTCAGGCATCGAGCGGCTCGCTGTCGACCAGCGACCAGCAAGCGCTGCAACAGGAAGTTTCGCAGCAGATCTCCGAAGTGAACCGTATCGCTTCGCAGACGAACTACAACGGCAAGAACCTGCTCGACGGGTCGGCCGGTAACGTCAGCTTCCAGGTCGGCGCGAACGTCGGTCAAACCATCACGCTGAACCTGACGCAAAGCGTCTCGGCAGCAAGCATGGGCACGGGCCTGCCGACGAACGGCGCGACGCTCGGCCAGCTCACGGGCCTGAGCCTGACGAGCGCCGGCGCAGCGACGACCGGCACGCAAACGCCGTCGATCACGACGATCAACATCCTGTCCGACGGCCAGGGCGGCTTCAAGTTTACCGACCAGAACAACCAGGCACTGGCTAGCGCCACGGTCACGAGCCTGTTCGGCGCCAATACGGCCGGCGCGGGTACGGCACTTTCGCTGACCCCGGTGGCAGGCGGCGCACTGGGTTCGATCACCAGCGTTCCGGCAGCAGCATCCGCCGCGACGACCAGCTCGGTGACCGCGATCAACGCCACCAACGCGGGGAACGGCTCCGGCGTAGCGGGTCGCGCGACCGCTGGCACCGCGCTTGGCACGATCACCGGCCTCAGCCTGGATTCGAACGGCGGCTTTATCGCCCCGAACGAGTCGGGTGCAACCATCACGTCGATCTCCGTGCTGTCGGACGGCGCCGGCGGCTTCACGTTCCAGGATCAGAACGGCAACGCACTGGCGGCCGCCGTCACCAACAAGGTGTTCTCCGTCACCGCTGCGACGGGGGCGGCCGGCGCTTCGCTTACGCTGAATGCCACCATCGGCAGCGCGACGACCAACGCGACGACCCAAGGCCTGGCTTCGCAAAGCGCAATCAACTCGACCAACCTCGCCAACGTGCCGCCGCGCGTCGCCGACATCAACATCAGCACGACGGCCGGCGCCAACCAGGCAATGGAATCGATCGACAACGCGCTGGCCACGGTGAACAACATCCAGGCAACGCTGGGTGCTGCACAAAACCGCTTCACCGCGATCAGCACGACGCAGCAAGCGCAAGCGACCAACCTGTCGCAAGCTCAATCGCAAATCCAGGACGCGAACTTCGCGCAGGAAACCGCGAACCTGAGCAAGGCACAGGTGCTGCAACAAGCGGGCATCTCGGTGCTCGCACAAGCGAACTCGCTGCCGCAGCAGGTCCTGAAGCTCCTGCAGTAATCGCTTCACGGCGTCTCGCCCGGGGCCCCGCGCAATGCATCGCGCGGCGCCCCGGGCGCTTTGGCTTGCGCGAATCGGTTGCCTGAATCGCGACAACCCAAAGCCTTCGCGCAATACGCATTCAATCACCAGATACGCATCGCTCATCCCAGGCACGGAGCCGTCACATGTCCACCGTCAACACCAATACGTCCACCGCCAATGCGAACAGCGCGCTTCAGCAAGCTGCGCAGTCGATCATCAGCGGCTCGACCGGCAACTCGACGATGGACGTCAACTCGCTCGTAACGGCGCTCGTGAATGCGAAAACGGCCGGCCAGACCTCCGCGCTGACCGCCCAGCAAACCACCGACAACACCCAGATTTCCGCGTTCGGCACGCTGTCTTCCGCGCTGAGCGCGCTGCAGGCGAGCCTGACGACGCTCTCCAACGGCTCGCTGCAGAGCACCTTCACCGCGACGCCCAGCGGCAACGGCCTCACCGCGACGGCCGGCCAGGGCGCCGTTGCCGGCACCTACAACGTGAACGTCACCCAGATCGCGGCGGCGCAGGCGTTGTCGTCCACCGGCTTCGCCGATCCGACCAAGGGCCTCGGCAACGGCACGCTGGCCCTGTCGCTCGGCAATCAGTCGTTCTCCGTCAACATCGACAGCTCGAACAACACGGTGGCGGGCATCGCGGCCGCGATCAACGGCGCATCCGGCAACCCGGGCATCACGGCGACGGTCGTCACCGGTACCGACGGCGCCCACCTCGTGTTGAGCTCGGCGGCAACCGGCGCATCCAACACGATCAGCGTCGCGGTCAGCAACCTGAGCGGCGACGCCGGGTTGTCGAATCTCGGCGTCAAGTCGGTTCCCGGACAGAACGGCGGCCCGTCGACCTTCACGTCGGCCAACAGCAGCGCCGCGTGGACGCAGAGCACCGCGGCCCAGAATGCCACCTTCTCGATCAACGGGATCAGCGCAACGAGCTCGACCAACACGGTCACCACCGCGATCGCCGGTGTCACGCTGAACCTGACGTCGGCCGCGGTCGGCGCCGCGCAGGCCCAGACGCTGACGATCGCATCCGACACGAAGACGCAGGCAACGGCGATCAACAACTTCGTGAACCTCTACAACACGCTCGTCACGACGATGGGCACGCTCACCCAGTTCACGGCGGGGGCAACGACGCAAGGCCCGCTGCTCGGCGACTCGACGCTGAGCACGGTCAAGAACACGCTCGCGGCGCTCGTGACGCAAGGTGTGAAGAGCGGCAGCTCGACGATCACGCTGTCGTCGATCGGCATCACGCTACAAGCCGACGGCACGTTGCAGACCGACAGCACCAAGCTCAATACCGCGCTGCAGAGCAACCCGGCAAGCGTCGCCGCGCTCTTCAATTCGACGAACGGCGTCGGCGCGCAGATGTCGACGGCAATCAACAACTTTACGAAGACGGGCGGCCTGATCGACCTGCGGACGTCCGCGCTCAATGCCGACCTGAAGAGCATCGCGCAACAGCAGACGACGCTGTCGAACTACGCGACGCAGCTGACGAACCAGTATCAGGCACAATTCACCGCGCTCAACACGCTGATGGCGACGATGAACAACAATTCGCAGTACCTGACGCAGCTGTTCGGCGGCCAGAACAGTGCCGGCGCGATGTCGAACAACAAGTAACCGACGCAGACGAGGCCAAGCATGGAACAGCACGCACTGATCGAGCGCTTGAATGCGCTGACCGACGAGATCGAACACGCGACCGCAATGGCCGACTGGACGGAAGTCGCACGCCTTGCGGAAGTCCGCTCGCCGCTCGTCATGGCGTTGACCGCCAACCAGCCGCCGGAAGGCATCGCCGCCATTCGCCGCATTCAGGCCAGCAACGAACGCGTGGTCGCCAACGCGCATCACGCCCAGCGCGAGCTCACCGACGAGTATCACGTCGCGATGGGCCGCGTGCAGGCCGTCGGCGAGTATCACGACATGGCACGCCTGTAAGAACACGCAGCGTATCGCCTGCGGCGATACGCGCCCACCGACAACAAGCACTACACGCCGAAGTGAGGGCGTGCTCGTTCGACTCATGCCCGCCTTGTGCGGGCATTTTTTTGTCCGGTCGATCGGGCGTGCGCCGACAACCGTACTCGCAGCCAGCCGACGTACGCCTTGCCGAATACGATGCGCGCCGCCGCACCACCCGCGCCTAGTTACTCGACGAACACCCGCCGCAGCTGCTCGAACTGCACGAGCTGGAACTGCACGAACTCGACGAACTGCAGCTCGACGACGAGCAACTGCTGTCCGACGCATCGAACGAACTGCCGCTGCCTGCTTTCGCGGCAACCAGCGACGACATCCGCGACGCGGTCTGCACGGTTTGCGAATACACCGACCATGCGGTGCCGGCCAATGCGGCCGTGCCGAACAGCGCAGCAGTCCACAGCAGCGGGTCCGGATCGCCGCGTTCGCGATCCTGCGTCTGTTGCGCGGCCTGCGTCTCGGGCGTGGGTCGCGGGTTGCGTGCAGCCCGTGGATCGTGCGCGATCCGGCGCGCGAGCAGCGCGGCTCGCCCCGCAGCCGTCGCCCCGCCGCGCCCGAAGCCGGTCAGCCGCCGCGCGACGAGCCGGTATGCGACCGCGAACACCACCATGCAGACCGCAAGCAGCAGCACGGGCCGCCCGCGGCTCAGGCCGATCGCGAGTTTCGCGGCACCGATGCCCAGCACGATCAGCACGATCGCACGCGCGGCCATGCGCGACGCGCGCATCTCGCCGGGCGCCCAGAGCCAGCCCTGCGCGCGCATCCCGTCGACGACCTCCTGCGCGTACCCGGCGAGGCGCTCGCGAAACAGGTTGTAGCGCACGGTGCCGGACGGCCGCTCCTTGAGCCACGCGCAGTGGTCGTCATGCCGGCCCGCGCGGTTCAGGTCGGCGATCTGCACGTAGCCGCCCTGTCCGGGGACCGTCCACAGGTCGACCGCGCCCGCATGCGCGAGCGACATCGTCACGACTTGGGCGACCCGTGCTTCGCCGCCGGTGAGATAGGCGACTTCGTCGGTGCTCAGGTCGGCCGACGCCTTGCGCGTGCGCCCGCCCCACCGGCGGCGCCGGAACTCGATCGCCTGCAGCACCATGATCAACAACAACGCGACGACGCACGCCGGCACGTAGAACGCGAGAAACTGCGGGCCCGCGTAGTTCAGCACGTTGAAATCCTGCGCCGATGCGCAGGTCGCGGCGACGCTCGCGGCGGCAGCCGGCCATGCGAATTTCGGCAGCCGGTCGCGCCAGGTCCTGCCGGCCGGCGCCGTGGCCGGCGAATCCGCGCGCCCCGCCCCGCTCACTGCCAACGGTTCCGGCTGCGACGATCCGGATGTGCCGCGCAGGCCGGGCGGCGGCGGCCAGATCGACTCGGGCGGCGCGCAGCCGAACAGCCGGCGATAGCTGTCCAGCGTGTCGCGGTAACGCTGCGCGTACACGACGGCCTCGTCCGGCGCGCCCGTGCCGGGCATGTGATGCAACCGCGTGCGCAGCACGCCGGCGCAGAACACGTCCCAGTATTCGAGCGTGTATTGCAGGTGGAAATGCCACGCGGCGTCGACCGCGACCGACGGCGTGACCGGATGTCCGGCCGCCTGCGCGAGAAACGCGAAGCGCTTGTATTCGACGATCACGGCCAGCGCGTGCGCATGCGACCAGCCTTCGGCTTCGGCCAGGCGCCGGCTGTACGGCAGCGGCGCGTTCGGGTCGTCAGGGGAATAGGCGTCGAGACGCGCGAGCAGCGCCTGCTGCGCATCGGTCAGCGCACGGACATCGACTGCGGTCGAGGTAGACGGGATGGCTGCCATCGGGAGTCGGCGCGATGCGCGGACGGCCGCCGCGATCGACGCTTGGAGTTGTCGTTGCCGGCGATTCTCGCACAACGACGAGGCAACACGACACCGGCACGCCAGCCGCGTCCGGGGCGTCAGGCGCGTATGCCGCGCCGCGCGTCAGAAATCGAGCTGCGCGAGCGTGATGCCGAGCGCGGCCGCGATCTTCCTGCGCACCGACTTGCGCAGCTTTTCGCGCTTCTCGCGTTTCGCGTAGTCGGAACGACTGATGCCGATCCGCTGCGCGACCTCGGCCCGCGTCAGCCCGAGATACTCGCGCCACGCGCGCGCGGGCGAACTGCCGTCGAACACGGCACGCGTCACGACTTCGTGCGGAACCGGGTCGCGCGTGACCCGCTGCTGCGCGACATAGTCGGCGTACGGAATCACGACGAAGGCCGGTGTACCGTCCGGGCCGTTGATGAATTGAACGGGGAGTGATTGGCTCATGCGGTGATCGCCGCGCGCGAGGCGACGCGGCTATTTCTCGTTTCGGTCGACATTTTCAACCAGCCCTTTCAGATGAGCTTCGAGCACGTCGAACCGGATCAGCGAATGGTTGCGCCGAATCAGGCGCGCATGCGATCGACAACTGCCGACTGGCCGGGATATTACTGCAAACGGGAAAATGACGAGACGGCGAAACCGCCGAGTGCCTGAACAGGCATGTTTTGGCGCGCCCGGCTGGGATCGAACCAGCAACCCCTGCCTTCGGAGGGCAGTACTCTATCCATTGAGCTACGGGCGCCTGTGACAATGAAGCGACCCCAATATACAGGCCGCCCACGATTGGCAAGACGGCAAGGATACCCGGTTTCCCATGGCGCGTCCACCTTGCCCGACGAATCCCCGCCGGGCCGCGCTGCGTGCGGGTAAACACGCGCCATCGCACCGCTCGCCGTGATGTAAACGTTCCGTCTATAATCGACCGGGCTTCATTGGACTGCCATTTGCCGTTGCACCGCGCTCACAATTCCTAATCACGGAGACGAGGCAAGCATGAGCGAAGCACCCCACGAATCTCCCGTCAAAACTCCCGGGCAGCTGATTGCCGTCATCATCGCGTCGTTCGCGATTCCGATCGTCCTGATCGTCCTGTTCGCCAACTATGCGAACCATGCGTTCCGTTACGGCGCCGGCACGGACGCGCTATCCGACGAACAGGTCGCCGCGCGTATCGCCCCGCTCGCGAAGGTCGACGTGAAGGACGCCAACGCGCCCCGCACGTACAAGACCGGCGAGGAAGTCTACAAGGCCGTCTGCGTGACCTGCCACGGCACGGGTGCCGCCGGTGCACCGAAGTTCGGCAACAAGGACGACTGGGCGCCGCGCATCTCGCAAGGCTTCGACACGCTGCTGAAGACGGCCCTGGCCGGCAAGGGGGCGATGCCGCCACGCGGCGGCACGAACCCCGACGACGTCAGCGACTATGAAATCGCCCGTGCGATCGTCTACATGGCGAACAACGACGGCGCGAACTTCCCCGAACCGGCCGCGCCGGCCGCCAACGCGGCACCGGCCGCCAACGGCGCCGCAGCCGCATCGGGCGCAGCCGACGCCGCCAGCGTGCAGGTCGCCGCGGCACAGGCGGCGATCGCCGCGATCCCGAAGGCCGGTGAAGCGCCCGCAGCCGCGGCCGCCCCGGCCGGCGCCGACGCCGGCAAGGCGCTGTACACGTCGACCTGCCAGGCCTGCCACGCGGCAGGCGTGCTCGGCGCGCCGAAGTTCGGCAGCAAGGAAGACTGGGCGCCGCGCCTGAAGGACTCGATGGATACGGTCTACAACTACGCGCTGCACGGCAAGGGCGCGATGCCGCCGAAGGGCGGGTCGAGCGCGTCGGACGCCGATGTGAAGGCCGCCGTCGACTACATGGTCAACTCGGCGAAGTAAGCACGCCGCCACCAGCCGGCCCGTAAAAAACCCCCGCGCTGCGCAAGCATCGCGGGGGTTTCGTTTTGTTCGGCGGAAGCGGCCGGTCCGGCCGCCGGCGCACGCTCACTTCTGCAGCAATGCCTTCAGGCTCGCGAGCCGGTCCTTCGGCGACATCGGCGCCTCTTCCGGCGTGGGCGGCGGCGCTTCGTCGAGCCCCATCTCCGGGATGAAGCGCGACGGTTCGCACACGACCGTCTCGCGCGCCCGCTTGCGCTTCTTGCACCAGTTCAGGTGCAAGCTGCGCTGCGCGCGCGTGATCGCCACGTACATCAGCCGGCGCTCCTCCTCGATCCGCTCGTTGTCGATCGGGCCATCGTCCTCGCTGCCGCCGCGGTGCGGCATGATGCCTTCCTCGACCCCCACCAGGAACACGTGCGGATACTCGAGCCCCTTCGACGCATGGACGGTCGACAGCCGCACGGCGTCCGGATCCTCGTCCTTGCCCTCGAGCATCGACATCAGCGCGACGGTCTGGATCAGGCCGAGCAGGTTCTTGCCCGTATCGGCGAGCCCGTCCGCGTTGTGGAAGCCATTCGCCTCGCCGTCGACGGCCTCCGTCTCGGGCTTGGTGCCCTTGCGCTTCAGCCATTCGAGGAATTCGAGTACGTTCTGCCACTTCGACTGCGCCTGCCGCTCGTCGAACGCGTCGTACAGGTACGCCTCGTAGTGGATCGCCTCCATCATGTCGTCGAGCACGGCGGTCGCGGGATCCTTGTCCGCGCGCTCGGTCAGGCGCTGGATGAAGTCGCAGAACATCCGCAGCGGCTCGACCTGCCGCGCGGACAGCCGCGCCTCGATCCCGCCCATGTACACGGCCTCGAACAGCGACACCTTCGCCTGGCCCGCGAACGAGCCGAGGGCTTCGAGCGTCGTGTTGCCGATCCCGCGGCGCGGCGTGGTGACCGCGCGGATGAACGCGGGATCGTCGTCGGCGTTCGCGATCAGCCGCAGGTACGCGCACAGATCCTTGATCTCGGCCTTGTCGAAGAACGACTGGCCGCCAGACAGCACGTACGGGATCCGCTCGCGCCGCAGCACCTGCTCGAAGATCCGCGCCTGGAAGTTGCCGCGGTACAGGATCGCGTAGTCGCGGAACTGCGCGCGCCGCTCGAACTTGTGCGCGGACAGCCGGAACACGACCGATTCGGCTTCATGCTCCTCGTCGTTGCACGGCGTGACGGTGATCGAATCGCCCATCCCGTGCTCGGACCACAGCTTCTTCTCGAACAGCTTCGGGTTGTTCGCGATCACGTTGTTCGCGGCGGTCAGGATGCGCACCGTCGACCGGTAGTTCTGCTCGAGCTTGACCAGGTGCAGTTTCGGGAAATCCTTGCCGAGCTGCGCGAGGTTCTCGAGCGTCGCGCCGCGCCAGCCGTAGATCGCCTGGTCGTCGTCGCCCACCGCCGTGAACGCCGCGCGCGGGCCGGCGAGCTGCTTCAGCAGCTCGTACTGGCACGCGTTGGTGTCCTGGTACTCGTCGATCAGCAGGTAGCGCAGCTTGTTCTGCCAGCGGTCGCGCACCTGCTCGTTCTTCGCGAACAGCTCGGCCGGCAGGCGGATCAGGTCGTCGAAGTCGACCGCCTGATACGCATGCAGCGTCGCGACGTAGTTGCGGTAGACGATCGCGGCCTGATGCTCGTCCTCGTTGGCAGCGATCGCCATCGCTTCGTCGGGCATGATCAGGCCGTTCTTCCACAGCGAGATGATGCTCTGGATCTTGCGGATCAGCCCCTTGTCGGTCGTGCCGAGCTGCTCCTGGATCATCCCGAAGCAGTCGTCCGAATCCATGATCGAGAACTGCGGCTTCAGGCCGACGTGCTCGGCCTCCTGGCGCAGGATCTGCACGCCCAGCGAGTGGAACGTGCAGACGGTGAGCTGGTTGACGGGCACCTTGCGGCCTTCCTTGCCGGGCGTGGTGAGCGTCTTGCCCTCGAGCAGCTTCGACACGCGCTCGCGCATTTCGGCGGCCGCCTTGTTCGTGAACGTGACGGCGGCGATGTGGCGCGGCTCGAAGCCTTTCGCTTCGATCAGGTGCGCGATCTTCTGCGTGATCACGCGGGTCTTGCCGCTGCCCGCGCCGGCGAGCACGAGACAGGGACCGTCGAGGTAGCGCACCGCTTCGTTCTGGGCGGGATTGAGGCCTGCGGACATGATGGCGGATGGTGTTGCGGTTGACGGCGGAACGCCGGGAGGATGCCGTGCGCGGCAGGCTGGCGAAGCAGGCGGACACGCGGGCAGGACGGGCATGTTAACACGTCGGCGGCGTGCTTTTCTGGAGCGCCGCCGGACGGGGCCGCGCGGGCGGATCCCGCGGCCGCCCCCTGTCCGTTCGGCCAATCCGGCCCCGTTCACGCACCGATCGGCCACAATATGTCCACCCGGCGGCACCCCGCGCCGGCCCGCTTGAAACACCTGAACCGCCTGAATCGTCACCGGATCGACATCATGGGATACCCGTTCGCCACCGCTGCCCTCGGCCCGCTGCTGTTCGCGCAGGGGCGCTACGTGCGCCGCGTCACGCCGCGGCTGCCCGAGGCGGCCGGCCCGCGCGACGGCGTGGCGGGCGAGGGCCCGCCGCTGCGCGTGCTGGTGGTCGGCGATTCGGCCGCCGCGGGCGTCGGCGTCGCGACGCAGCGCGACGCGCTGTCCGGGCAACTGGCGAACGCGCTCGCGGCCACCCATCGCGTGAGCTGGAAGCTGCTCGCGCGCACGGGCCTGACCACGCAGGAGCTCGTCGACTGGCTCGCCGCCGAGCCGGCCGAGCCGGCCGAGCCGTTCGACGTGGCCGTCACGTCGCTCGGCGTCAACGACGTGACGGGCGGTGTGCCGCCGGCCCGCTGGCAGGCGCAGCAGGCCGAACTCGTCCGGTTGCTCGGCGCGCGCTTCCGGGTCGGGCACGCGATCCTGTCGGCGGTGCCGCCGATGGAGCGCTTCCCGGCGCTGCCGCAACCGCTCGCGTGGTATCTCGGGCTGCGCGCGAAGCGGCTCAACGCGGCGCTCGCCGGCTGGGCCGCCACGCAGCCGCACTGCACGTTCCTGCGCGTCGCGCTGCCGCTCGAGCGCCACCTGATGGCCACCGACGGCTTCCACCCCGGTGCAACCGCCTGCACCGCGTGGGCTGCCCAGGTCGCCGCCGCCGTGCGGCAGCGGGCCGCCGCATGACGGGGCGCGGCGCCCCCGCGCCGGCCGTTCACCGCGTGGGCCGGCAGGCAACCCCGCGCGCACAGCAGGCGGAGGCCCGCGCAAAATGCCGGCGCTCGCTGCGCAGGCGCCGCCTCGCGCCGCGCGTTTCGCCCAAACGCGCCGGTGCAAGCGGCGGCGCCATGCCAAAATAGCCGGTCGTCTTCGCGCCGTCTCGGCGCACCGTCCTTTAGTTTCCTTCGCAGCCAGGGATTGCCATGTCGTCATTGCTCAGGATTGGTTTGATGGGTTTCGGTTTCGCCGGCGCGACGTTCCACGCACCCGTGATCGCCACGAGCGGCCGCACTGAAGTCGCCGCGATCGCAACGGGGCAACCCGATCGCGCGCAGGCTGCGTATCCGGGCGCGCGCGTCGTCCCCGATCTCGACACGCTGCTCGGCCTCGACGACATCGAATGCGTGGTGATCGCCACGCCGAACGACACGCACTTCGCACTCGCGCGCCAGGTGCTCGAAGCCGGCCGCCACGTGGTCGTCGACAAGCCCGTCACGCTCACCGCCGACGAAGCGCTCGCGCTCGCGCGGCTCGCGAACGCGCGCAGCCGGCTGTTCGCGCCGTTCCACAACCGCCGCTGGGACGGCGATTTCCTCACCGTGCGCCGCATCGTCGAATCAGGCGAGCTCGGCCGGCTCACCTATTTCGCGTCGCACTTCGACCGCTTCCGGCCGACGCCGCGCACGCGCTGGCGCGAGGAGCCCGCCCGCGGCGGCGGCCTGCTGCTCGACCTCGGCCCGCACCTGATCGACCAGGCGCTCGCGCTGTTCGGCCTGCCGGAAACGGTCGGCGCGACCGTCAAGACGCGCCGCGACAACGGCACGGCGCCCGATTTCGTGCATCTGCAACTCGGCTATCCGGACAAGGACGTCGCGCTGCATGCGAGCGCGCTGTCGGCGATCGAACCGGCGCGCTTCACGCTGCACGGCACGCTCGGCAGCTACCAGAAGTTCGGGCTCGACACGCAGGAGGACCAGCTCAAGGCCGGCCTCACCGCGGACGACGTCGAATTCGGCGGCGGCAACCCGCCCGGCCTGCTGCGCGTGCTCGACGGCGACGTCGAGGTCGAGCGCCCGGTGCCGACGCTCGACGGCCAGTATGCGGAGTTCTACCGCGCGCTCGCCGCATCGATCCGCGACGGCGCGCCGTTCCCCGTCACCGCGCAAGACGCCGTCGACGTGATGACGATCATCGAGCTCGCCGCCCAGAGCGAGCACGACGGCCGCCGGCTGCCGTTCGTGCGCCGCACGATCTGACACCCGCGCGCCGCGCCGGTAATGGCCGGCCGGCGCACGTGCCGTTGGATCAGCCGGAACATTCGGTTACAAATGCCGGGGGAACGAAAGTCAGCGCCCGACCGGTCTGACGCGTTTCTCAAAAAAGTCGATCCGACACCAATCCGTCAGGAGAATGTTGATGCAACGGTTGATTCGCGCGGCAGCGTGCTGCGTCCTGGTTTCCTCACTTGCGGCCTGTATCGTGCAGCCGCCGCAGCCGGTCCGCCCGGCGCCCCCGCCGCGGCCCAATCCGCAGGTCGTCGCGAACGAGCGGCTGCAGCAGATCCAGGGCCGGATCGACAACCTGCACCGCCGCATCGATGCGCGCGTGAACGGCGGCTACTACCCGCCACCCTACGGTGCGCAGCTTCACCATCGCCTCGACGTGATCCGCCAGGAATCGAACGACATGTCCGCGCAGCATAGCGGCGGCCTGTCCGGCGACGAACAGCGTGTGCTGAATCAGGAACTCGACACGGCCGCACGCGCGATCGGCGAGTAACGCGCCGGCGCCCGCCGGTGCGGAAAAAGCGGCGGCACCGGTTGCCGCCGCTTGTCGCGAAGCGACATTCTTTTGCTCAAATTGACAATGCCCACCCGCTCGCGTACAGTCGCCCGCACGCGTCGGGAGAGCGTGTGACCGGGCTGTTTCAACCCGGTTGCGCCGCCGAAGGGGCACACCCGCAAACTCTCAGGCAAAAGGACCGACCGCGTCGGGGAATCCCGTCCGCGCATTGCGCGGGCCCTACTCTCCCCGCACTCTGGAGAGCGGCAGTAGCCCGCAGCGCATCCGCTGCGCGGGCAAGCTGCCCACCGAAGGGGCGCGCGTTCGCCAGGCTTGGCCGGCAGCGCAATCTCTCAGGTATCGAGGACAGAGGGGCATGTACCGGATCGCTCGCAGGCCGTCGGCCGCGGTGGTCGGCACATGGCCGTTCTGATCCGCGCGCAAGCGCCTTGCCTGAGGCCTCGATGACTGCACTGAATCACACCCCGCTCAACGCCGCGCACCGCGCGCTCAATGCCCGCATGGTCGACTTCGGCGGCTGGGACATGCCCGTCAACTACGGCTCGCAGATCGAAGAACATGCAGCCGTGCGCAGCGACGCCGGCATGTTCGACGTGTCGCACATGTGCGTCGTCGATTTCACCGGCAGCCGCGTGCGCGCGTTCTTCGAGCATGCGATCGCGAACAACGTCGGCAAGCTCAAGACGCCCGGCAAGGCACTCTACTCGTGCCTGCTCAATCCGCAAGGCGGCGTCATCGACGACCTGATCGTCTATTACTTCACCGAAGAATTCTTCCGCGTCGTCGTCAACGCCGGCACGGCCGAGAAAGACATCGCGTGGTTCAACCAGCTGAACGAGCAAGGCGGCTTCGGCGTCACGATCGCGCCGCGCCGCGATTTCGCGATCGTCGCCGTTCAGGGCCCGAACGCCCGCGAAAAGGCCTGGGCGACGGTGCCCGCCGCGCGCGCCGCAACGAGCGAGCTGAAGCCGTTCAACGCCGCGCAGGTCGCCGGCACGCCGTTCGGCGATCTCACCGTCGCGCGCACCGGCTATACCGGTGAAGACGGCTTCGAGGTGATCGTCCCGGCCGTGCACGTCGAAGCGCTGTGGAACGCGCTGCAGCAAAACGGCGTGCGCCCGTGCGGGCTCGGCGCGCGCGACACGCTGCGCCTCGAGGCCGGCATGAACCTGTACGGCCAGGACATGGACGACACCGTGTCGCCGCTCGACGCGGGCCTCGCGTGGACGGTCGATCTCTCCGCGCCGCGCGACTTCGTCGGCCGCACCGCACTGGAAGCCAACGGCACCCGCGCCGCGTTCGTCGGCCTGATCCTGCAGAAGGAAAACGGCAAGGCGGGCGGCGTGCTGCGCGCGCACCAGAAGGTCGTCACGCCGCACGGCGAAGGCGAGATCACGAGCGGCACGTTCTCGCCGTCGATGCAGGAATCGATCGCGTTCGCGCGCGTGCCGGCGGCCGTCCAGATCGGCGACCTGGTCCAGGTGCAAATTCGCGACAAGAATCTTCCCGCGCGCGTGGTAAAACTGCCGTTCGTGCGCAACGGCAAGGTCCTCGCTGCGTAACGGCCGGGAGGCCCGCCTCCCGGGAAGCCGGGAGATGGCGCCCGGCGCAACACCACACCCGGCGCGCCCCGGCGGCGCGCCAGCAAAACGAACAAACCCTTTTATCAGGAGCATCCGATGAGCAACGTCCCGGCCGATCTGAAATACACCGACGAACACGAGTGGATCCGCACCGAAGCAGACGGCACGCTGACGGTCGGCATCACCGATCACGCGCAGAACACGCTTGGCGACATCGTGTTCCTCGAACTGCCGAAAGTCGGCACGCAAGTGAAGGCAGGCGACGCGATCGGCGTCGTCGAATCGGTGAAAGCCGCGTCGGACATCTATTCGCCCGTGACCGGCGAAGTGGTCGCGATCAACACGGACGTGGCCGACGCCCCGGAAGACGTGAATGGCGATGCGTATGACGCATGGCTGTTCAAGATCAAGCTCGCGGCCGGCGCATCGACCGACAACCTGCTCGACGCTGCCGCCTACAGCAAGCTGATCGACTAACCCTCCCTGAATCGCGCGGGACGGGTCAGCCGCCCTGCCCCGCGCGGAACCCGGGCCGGCGCCAACGCGCCGCCCCGGGTCGACCGCACAGCATGGGGCCCGAATGGGCGCGCAAGCGCCAGCCTGGGCCGACCAAGGAACGCCATGAAGCTCGAACACCCGGACCGCCTGATGAACCGCACGCCCCTCTCGCTCGCCGCGCTCGAAACGCACGATGCGTTCGCCGAACGCCACATCGGCCCCGACGCCGCCAGCCAGCAGGCCATGCTCGACACGCTCGGCTTCGCGTCGCGCGCCGCCCTGATCGACGCCGTGATCCCGGCCTCGATCCGCCGCGCCGAAACGCTGCCGCTCGGCCCGTTCGCGCAGCCGAAGAGCGAGGCCGAAGCCCTCGCCGCACTGCGGGTTCTCGCGGACAAGAACCAGGTGTTCCGCTCGTATATCGGTCAGGGTTACCACGACACGCACACGCCGGCCGTCATCCTGCGCAACGTGCTCGAAAACCCGGCGTGGTACACGGCCTACACGCCGTACCAGCCTGAAATTTCCCAGGGTCGCCTCGAGGCGCTCCTGAACTTCCAGCAGATGGTCGCCGACCTGACGGGCCTCGCGATCTCGAATGCGTCGCTGCTCGATGAAGCCACCGCCGCGGCCGAAGCGATGACGCTGTTGCAGCGCACCGGCAAGCCGGCGTCGAACGTGTTCTACGTCGCCGACGACGTGCTGCCGCAAACGCTCGAAGTGATCCGCACGCGCGCGCTGCCGGTCGGCATCGAGGTCAAGACGGGCCCGGCCGACGACGCTGCGCAATCGAACGCATTCGGCGTGCTGCTGCAGTACCCGGGCGTGAACGGCGACGTGCGCGACTACCGCGCACTCACCGAAGCGATCCACGCGGCCGGCGGCCACGTGGTCGTCGCGGCCGACCTGCTCGCGCTGACCGTGCTCACGCCGCCCGGCGACTGGGGCGCGGACGTCGCGATCGGCAACACGCAGCGCTTCGGCGTGCCGATGGGCTTCGGCGGCCCGCACGCCGCGTATCTCGCGGTGCGTGACGAATTCAAGCGCCAGATGCCGGGCCGCCTCGTCGGCGTGACGGTCGACGCGCAGGGCAAGCCCGCGCTGCGCCTCGCGCTGCAGACGCGCGAACAGCACATCCGCCGCGAGAAGGCGACGTCGAACGTGTGTACCGCGCAGGCGCTGCTCGCGATCATGGCCAGCATGTACGCGGTCTACCACGGCCCGCACGGCCTGAAGACGATCGCGCTGCGCGTGAACCGCATCGCGGCACTGCTCGGCGCCGGCGTGAAGCAGCTCGGCTTCACGACCGTCAACGACACGTTCTTCGACACGCTGACGATCGACACCGGCGCGCGCACCGCGCAGGTTCACGAATTCGCGAAGGCGAAGCGCATCAACCTGCGCCGCGTGAGCGACACGCAAGTCGGCGTGTCGGTCGACGAAACGACGACGCGCGACGACCTCGCCGATCTGCTCGCCGTGTTCGCGCAAGCCGCGGGCGGCACCGCACCGGCCGTCGACGCGCTGGACGCGGGCCTCGCCGGCGTCGCCGCGCTGCCGGCCGGCCTCGAGCGCACGAGCGCGTACCTGACGCACCACGTGTTCAACCGCCACCATTCCGAGACCGAAATGCTGCGCTACCTGCGCAGCCTGTCGGACAAGGATCTCGCGCTCGACCGCTCGATGATCCCGCTCGGCTCGTGCACGATGAAGTTGAACGCGACGTCGGAAATGCTGCCCGTCACGTGGCCCGAATTCGGCGGCATCCACCCGTTCGCACCGGCCGAACAGACCGTCGGCTATCGCGAGATGATCGACCAGCTCGAGCAGATGCTCGTCGCGGCCACCGGCTACGCGGCCGTGTCGCTGCAGCCGAACGCGGGCTCGCAGGGCGAGTACGCGGGCCTGCTGATCATCCACGCTTACCACGCATCGCGCGGCGAAGCCCATCGCGACGTGTGCCTGATCCCGGCGTCCGCCCACGGCACGAACCCGGCATCCGCGCACATGGCCGGCATGAAGGTCGTGGTCGTCGCATGCGACGCACAGGGCAACGTCGACATCGCCGATCTCAAGGCGAAGGCCGACGAGCACGCGAAGGACCTCGCGGCGATCATGATCACGTATCCGTCGACGCACGGCGTGTTCGAGCAGAACGTCCGCGAGATCTGCGAGATCGTTCATGCGCACGGCGGCCAGGTGTACGTCGACGGCGCGAACATGAACGCGATGGTCGGCCTGACCGCGCCGGGCCAGTTCGGCGGCGACGTGTCGCACCTGAACCTGCACAAGACCTTCTGCATCCCGCACGGTGGTGGCGGCCCGGGCGTCGGCCCGGTTGCAGTCGGCGCGCACCTCGCGAAGTTCCTGCCGAACCAGCGTTCGACCGGCTACACGCGCGAAGAAGACGGCATCGGCGCGGTATCGGCCGCGCCGTACGGCTCGGCGTCGATCCTGCCGATCTCGTGGATGTACATCGCGATGATGGGCGCGAAGAACCTGACCGCCGCGACGGAAACCGCGATCCTCAACGCGAACTACATCGCGAAGCGCCTCGCGCCGCACTACCCGGTGCTGTATTCGGGCCCGGGCGGGCTGGTTGCGCACGAGTGCATTCTCGACCTGCGTCCGATCAAGGAATCGAGCGGCATCAGCGTCGACGACGTCGCGAAGCGCCTGATGGACTACGGCTTCCATGCGCCGACGATGAGCTTCCCGGTGCCGGGCACGCTGATGGTCGAGCCGACCGAATCGGAATCGCAGGAAGAACTCGACCGCTTCATCGCCGCGATGATCGCGATCCGCGACGAAATCCGTGCGGTCGAGGAAGGCCGCGCCGACCGTGAGGACAACCCGCTGCGTCACGCGCCGCACACGGCGGCCGTCGTCACCGCGAACGAATGGCCGCACGCGTACTCGCGCGAGCAGGCCGCGTACCCGGTCGCGTCGCTGGGCACGAACAAGTACTGGCCGCCGGTCGGCCGCGCGGACAACGTCTATGGCGACCGCAACCTGTTCTGCTCGTGCGTGCCGATGTCGGAATACGCATAACGCACGCCAGGCCAGGAGCCGCCCGATGGTGACCACACCGCACGCAACCCGGGGTTGCGTGCGGTTTTTTTGTTCGCCGCTCGAACCGGTTCACGTTCGCCCGACAATCCGGCTAACATCACACGCGATCCAGCCAATGAAGGAGTTCCGCATGGTGCGTCCGATGTTTCCGGGCCATGGTGCAATGCAAGGGCGGCCGCGCGCGCGCCGCGTCGTGCCGATGCTTGTTGCGTCGCTGTCGTTTGCCGCTGCCGGCCTCGGCGCGGCCGGCAGCGCGCGCGCGGCGATGAATTTCTGCGCGGCGCCGGCACTGCAGGCGAGCGAGACGACACAAGCCGAGCCGGGCGTCCAGGCGCTGATCCGCAGCGTCGACGCGCGCATCGGCGAGCAGCCGAAGGCGATGGCGCGCGTACACACCGAGGGCACGCTGCCGCACGAAGGTATCTACGACCAAAGTGCGGCCGCGCTGAAGGATCTCGACCTGATGCGCGATGCTGCGCTCGCGTGGCGCGTGACGAACGCGCCGCGCTACCTGCAGCTCGTCGACCGCTTCCTGTCCGCGTGGGTCGCGACCTACCAGCCGAGCTTCAACCCGATCGACGAAACACGTTTTGAAAGCCTGATCGTCGCGTACGACATGACGGCCAGCGCGCTGCCGGTGAAGACCCGCAACGCGACGGCCGCGTTCATCGCGAAGCTCGGCGCCGGCTATGTCGCGCAGATCGACGCGCAGAAGCGCCCGCTCACCGGCACCTGGCGCAACAACTGGCAGAGCCACCGGATCAAGCTGATCGCGCTGTCAGCATTCACGCTCGGCGACCGCAAGATGATGAACGCCGCGCAGCGGCTGTTCGTCGAGCATCTTGCCGACAATATCGGCCCGGACGGCAAGACCTGGGACTTCGAGGAACGCGATGCACTGCACTACGCGGTCTACGACCTGCAGCCGCTGGTGACGGCCGCGCTCGCCGCGCGCCGCTTCAACCGCAACTGGCTGCGCGAACGGGGCGCGAACGGCGCGACGCTCGCGGTCGCGCTCGACTGGCTCGTGCCGTACGCGCTCGGCGAGAAGACGCATGAGGAATTCGTGAATTCGCCGGTGCCGTTCGACGCGAAACGCCGCGAGGCCGGCCTGCCGGGCTACACGGGGCAGTGGGACCCGAAAAACGCCACCGAACTCTTTCATCTGGCCGCGCGGCTCGACGGGCGCTATGCCCGCGTCGCGCAACAGCTTTCCCCAACGCCGCCCGCATGGCTCGCCGCGTGCCTGCCATTGCAGGCGCGCTAGCATTATTCTTAAAGCAAGGCAGGAATCAACATGGCAGTCAGCGTCTTTGACCTCTTCAAGATCGGTATCGGTCCGTCCAGCTCGCATACGGTCGGGCCGATGCGCGCGGCGCTGATGTTCGTCCAGGGCCTCGAGCGCGACGGGCAACTCGACGCCACGGCGCACGTGAAGGTCGAGCTGTACGGCTCGCTCGGCGCGACCGGCAAGGGCCACGGCACCGACCGCGGCGTGATGCTCGGCCTGCTCGGCGACGCGCCCGACACCGTCGATCCCGAAACCATCGACGCGCGGCTGGAAGACGTCCGCAAATCGAAGCAGCTCGCGCTGCTCGGCACGCATCCGGTGCCGTTCGTGCTGAAGGAGAACATCGCGTTCTACCGTCAGGCGCTGCCCGAGCATCCGAACGGCATGAAACTGCGCGCGTCCGACGCGAGCGGCAACGTGCTGGTCGAGCGCACCTACCTGTCGGTCGGCGGCGGCTTCGTCGTGACGGCCGGCGCACCGAACACGAAGGTGCTGAGCGCGGCCGAGCAGATGACGCACCCGTTCCGCACCGGTGCCGAGCTGCTCGCGCTGACTCAGTCGACCGGCAAGTCGATCGCGCAGCTGATGTGGGAAAACGAGCGTACGTGGCACACCGAGGAAGAAACGCGCGACGGCCTGCTGAAGATCTGGGCCGTGATGCAGTCGTGCGTGTCGCGCGGCTGCGGGATCGGCAACCCGGAAGCCGACGGCAACCTGCCCGGCCCGTTCCAGGTCAAGCGCCGCGCGCCGCAGCTGTACCGCACGCTGACGGGCAGCCCGGAGCGCGCGCTGCAGGATCCGCTGTCGATGATCGACTGGATCAACCTGTACGCGATCGCGGTCAACGAGGAAAACGCGGCCGGCGGCCGGGTCGTCACCGCGCCGACCAACGGCGCGGCCGGCATCATCCCGGCCGTGCTGCACTACTACACGCGCTTCACGCCCGGTGCGAACGAACAGGGCGTGATCGACTTCCTGCTCACGGCTGCCGCGATCGGCATTCTTTACAAGCTGAACGCGTCGATCTCGGGTGCGGAAGTCGGCTGCCAGGGCGAAGTGGGCGTCGCATGCTCGATGGCGGCCGGCGCGCTCGCGGCCGTGCTCGGCGGCACGCCGCAGCAGGTCGAAAACGCGGCCGAAATCGGGATGGAACACAATCTCGGCCTCACCTGCGACCCGGTCGGCGGGATGGTGCAGATCCCGTGCATCGAGCGCAACGCGATGGCGTCGGTGAAGGCGGTCAACGCGGCGCGCATGGCGCTGCGCGGCGACGGCTCGCACTACGTGTCGCTCGACTCCGTGATCAAGACGATGCGCGAGACGGGTGCCGACATGAAGACGAAGTACAAGGAAACGTCGCGCGGCGGGCTGGCGGTGAATATCGTCGAGTGCTGATGCCGCACGGGTGGCCGCGCGGGACGGATCAATCTCCCGCGTGACCGCCGGACACGGTACCCGGCATCAATCGTCCAGCCAGTTCTCCAGCCGCAATCCCGGATAACTGTCGAAATCCCGCTCGTTGTTGGTCACGAGGACAACATCGAGCGACACCGCATGAGCGGCGATCAGCTTGTCGAGGTGATCCTTCTTCCGCTCGCGGGTTGCCTCGCGGACCGGGCCGTACGCTTGCGCAGCCGCGACGTCGAACGGCGCGACCGGAATGTCGTCGATCAGCGCGGCAAGATTGCCGCGCTCCCGCGCAGGGCTCGCGCACGTCGTGACGCCGTACTCGAGCTCTGCGTACGTGATCGCCGACATCACGACGTCCCCCGTGTAGCACTGCGCAAATCGTCTCGCAACCTGCTCCGGCTGATTCTTCATCAGGTAGATGCACATGTTGGTGTCGAGCATGTAGCGCGGCATCACAAACCCTCGCGTTCGGCCTGCTCGTGGTCACCACGCCCTTCAGCCATGAAATCCGGCCCGAATTGCGCGAATTTCTCGAGGACGCGGGTCAACGGCCGCCGCGCCGGCCGAATACGGATTTCGTCGCCGATGCGCTCGATTTCCAGTTCGATATCACTGCGTTCATAGGCCAGGTCGGCAGGAATTCGCACGGCCTGCGAGTTGCCGTTCCGAAATACCCTCGTCGTATGCATGTCGCCCCCAACATCCGGATGTACCGTGGATGTACAGTATATCCGCTTGGCCGACGATGTAAATCCATGTGTGTACATGTGCGCTCACCCTGATATCGATTCGAAAGCGAACGCCGGCACGCCGTTCTGTTCATTCCGGATAGGGGCCCCATTCGCGGCGCCCACGGCAAGCGAGCCGGCTCGACATTCGTAGCGCCTGATTTTTCAGCGTCGGGGGCGCGCACACAAGCTGGCCGTTCGGCCGAACCCGAAGCGCGTGCCACGAATCCCCCCTGCGTTCCGGCACTTTTCAGCGGCCGGCGCACCGGCGCCCCGTCAACGGGCGTAAGCTGTACGTCCCGCTACCCAGGGAGACGGCAGCCCATGTCGCATTCCAAGGATCTCGAGCAGCACGCCACCACCGGCGCACGACTGCTCGTCGATGCGTTGCTCGCCAATCACGTCGAACGCGTGTTCTGCGTGCCGGGCGAGAGTTTCCTCGCCGTACTCGATGCGCTGGCGGACGACACCGCGCGCATCCAGACGGTCGTCTGCCGCCACGAGGCGGCCGCCGCGAACATGGCCGAGGCCGTCGGCAAGCTGACCGGCCGCCCCGGCATCGCGTTCGTCACGCGCGGGCCCGGCGCGACCCACGCGTCGATCGGCGTGCACACCGCGTTCCAGGATTCGACACCGATGATCCTGTTCGTCGGCCAGTGCGCACGCGAGCACCTCGACCGCGAAGCCTTCCAGGAAATCGACTACCGGCGGATGTTCGGCCAGATGGCGAAATGGGTCGCGCAGATCGACGACCCGCGCCGCATTCCCGAATACCTGAGCCATGCGTTCCACATCGCGACGTCCGGCCGTCCCGGCCCGGTCGTGCTCGCGCTGCCGGAAGACGTGCTGTCCGACGCATGCGCGCCGCAGCCCGTCGTGCCGGCCGCGAAACGCGTCGCGGCCGCGCCGTCGGCCGCGCAGGTCGACGAGCTGCGCGAGCGGCTCGCGCGCGCCGAGCGGCCGTTCGCGATCGTCGGCGGCAGCGGCTGGACGCCCGACGCGTGCGCGAACCTGCGCACCTTCGTCGAGCGCTGGCAGTTGCCGGTCGCGTGCGCGTTCCGTTACCAGGACACGATCGACAACGCGCACCCGAACTACGCGGGCGACGTCGGGCTCGGGATCAACCCCGCGCTCGCGAAGCGCATCCGCGACGCCGACCTGCTGCTCGTGATCGGGCCGCGTCTCGGCGAAGCGACGACCGCCGGCTATACGCTGCTCGACATCCCGAAGACCCGCCAGACGCTGATCCACGTGCACCAGGGCGCGGACGAGCTCGGCCGCGTGTATGCGGCCGACCTGCCGATCGTGTCCGGGATGCCCGAGATCGCCGCGCCGCTCGCCGCCCTCGAGGCGCCCGAGCACCCCGCCTGGGCCGGCACGGCCGCCGACGCGCACCGCGCGTATCGCGAATGGCATGCGCCGCTGCCGATGCCCGGCGATGTCCAGCTCGGCGACGTGATGGTGCAGTTGCGCGAGCGCCTGCCGCACGACGCGATCCTCACCAACGGCGCCGGCAACTATGCGATCTGGCTGCATCGCCACTTCGCGTACCGGCACTTCCGCTCGCAGCTCGCGCCGACCAGCGGCGCAATGGGCTACGGCGTGCCGGCCGCGCTCGCCGCGAAGTCGCTGTACCCGTCGCGTGCCGTCGTCGCGCTCGCGGGCGACGGCTGCTTCATGATGGCCGGCAACGAACTCGCGACCGCGATGCAATACGGACTGAACATCGTCGTGATCGTCGTCAACAACGGTCATTTCGGTACGATCCGCATGCATCAGGAACGCAACTATCCGGGGCGCGTGCATGGCACGGGGCTCACGAACCCCGATTTCGCCGCCTATGCGCGCGCGTTCGGCGCGCATGGCGAGACCGTCGAGCGCACCGCCGATTTCGCGCCCGCGCTCGAACGCGCACTGACCTGCGGGCTGCCCGCGCTGATCGAGATCCGCATCCCGCAGGACGCCAGCACGCCGGCCGCGACACTCGAACAGATCCGCGAACAGGGCCGCCGCGCGCGCGGCGGATGACGGTGGACACGCGCACCGTGCCGCCCGCCGTCGCGCTGTCGCATGACGACGCGCTCACGCTCCCCGGCACGCTGCTCGCACCGGACGGCACGCTCGTCGCGCCTTACGACCTCGAGCACGGCGGTGCGCGTGCCGTCGGCCACGTGCCGGCCGCGCCCGCGCGCGGCCTGCTGCACGCCGCGCACCGGCCGTTCCGGCTCGACTATGACGGCGCACGGCAGGTGCACGTGATCAACGGGATGGGCGTCACGCTCGGCGATTCGGTGATCGGGCTCACGGCCCTCGCCGCGCTGCGCGCCGCGCACCCGGGCCTGCGCTTCATGCTGTACCGGCCGGCCCGCGCGCCGCGCTATGTCGAGGCGCTGTATGCGCTCGCCGCCGACCTCGTCGCGCCGTCGCGCACGCTGCCGTACCTCGCCGACGCGCTGCCGGCGGACGCGCCGTGCATCGACGTCGGCAATCATCTGTACTGGCCCGCGTTCGCGCGGCTGCCGATGATCGATTTCTTCCTCGACGCGCTCGGCGTGGAACCCGCGTCGGTGCCGGCGTCGGCCAAGCGCAACCGCTGGCTCGCGCGGCTGCCGCTGCCTGCGTTGCCTGCGCAATGGCAGCGTCCGTACGTGCTGTTCTGCCCGACCGCGAGCACCGCGTTGCGCAGCGTGCCGCCCGCACTGCGGGCAACGTTCGTCGAGCAGCTCGCGCAGCGCTACGGATTGCCGGTGGCCGGGTTCGGGCCGGTTGCGCATCCCGCGTATCTCGACGTGAGCGTCGATGCGGCCGGCGATACGGCCCGCTTCATCGCATGGGTCAAGGGCGCCCGCCTGCTGTTCGCGCCCGACACGGCCGCGCTGCATCTCGCCGACGGTTTCGACGTGCCGACGCTCGCATGCTTCACGACGATCGGGCCGACGCTGCGCGTGCGCGACTATCCGCACTGCGTGCCGGTCGCGCTCGACGTGCCCGCCGAATTGCGCGGGCTGCATCGCAGCGAACGGCCGGCCGATCTCGCGGCGGTCGAAGCCGCCTATCGCGCGATCGACTGGGATGCGCTGGCGTGGCCCGCGCCGCGCGAAGCGGCGGCTACCGCCGAATAGGGAAACCGGGTGCGGCGGCCCGTTGCGAGGCCGAAAGCGTAGCTGCGTGTACGCGCCGCCTGAGCTGGTGTCTGAGCTGGTGTCTGAGCTGGTGTCTGAGCTGGTGTCTGAGCCGGTGTCTGAGCCGGTGTCTGAGCCGGTGTCTGAGCCGGTGTCTGAGCCTGAGCCTGAGCCTGAGCCTGAGCCTGAGCCTGAGCCTGAGCCTGAGCCTGAGCCTGAGCCAGTGCCCGTGCCCGTGCCCGTGCCTGAGCCCGTGCCTGAGCCGGTGCCTGAGCCGGTGCCTGAGCCGGTGCCTGAGCCGGTGCCTGAGCCGATGCCTGAGCCTGAGCCAGTGCCGAAGTCCGCGTCGAAGCCAGAGCCGCTTCGACTACCGTCCCGCGCTCACCCCACGGCCACCATCACCGCGCGATCGCGCAGCGTCTCCGACGGCCGCTTCCCGAACAGCCGCCGGTAATCGGTCGCGAACTGGCTGAGATGCCAGAAGCCCCATGCCTCCGCCACGTCCTGCACCGAGCCGGCCGCGCGGCCGCACAGATCGCGCCGCGCCCCGTTCAACCGCAGCGTGCGCAGGTAGGTCGCGGGCGCCATGCCGAGCACGTCCTGGAAGCAGTACTGCAGCGTGCGCCGGCTCACGTGCAACTGCTCGCACAGCTCGGGCACGCCGACCGGGCGCGTGCGGTGCGCGAGCACGTAGTCGCGTGCCTGTTCGACGATCCAGCGGCGCATCGACGGCGCACGGCCGGCAGCGTCGTCGGCCGGTTGCGCGCACACGTCGAACAATGCGGCCAGCACCTCGGCCTGCAGATCGTCGCGCTGCGCGTCGGCCAGCGGGCCGGCCATTGCCACCGCCCCGTCGAGCCGGCGGCCGAGCAGCGCGCACAGGCGCGCGAGCCGCGCATCGCCGACCTGCATCACACGCTGCGTGAACAGCCGTTCGTCGAGCGCGTGGCGCTCGACCTCCTCCGCATAGCGGCGCAACACGTCGCCGCGCACGACCACGCCGTAGATCGAGAACTGCGCGGGCGTCACCAGTTCGAATTCGACGTTGCCGGGCCGGAACGCAAGCGCGCCGGGCCCGATGCGGCACGCGTCGACGCGCGCGGTGCCGTCGCACACGAGCGGGATGCCGAACCAGTACGCATCGCCGCGCACCTCGCACGCCTGGCGCAGCAGGTGGCTCGTCGATTCGCGAAACAGCTTCATCGTGTCGAGCGGCAGCTCGGTCAGCGTGCCGACGAAGCGGCCGGCCGCGAGCTGGTCGTAGGTCTGCCGCCAGCCGATCAGGTTGCGCGCCTGCTCGTCGGCGTCATGCGCGACGCTGACGACCGCCTGCCCGGCCAGCGCATCGTCGCCCTGCGCGTTGCGCCGCGTATCTTCGGCCGTCGGTTCTTCGCTGCACGCCACGTGTTGGTCCATCGTGTCCTCCCTCACCTGCCTGGAACCGCGCCTGTCACGCAAGTCCCGTGCCGAACCGTGCGCGACCCGCGCAAAGCCCGTCATTCGACGCTGCGCGGCACGAACGCGCCATGCGGGCATGCCCGAACGCCTTGTCGCACGAACCCGCCGGTGCGGCACGCGCCGCGCCAGCGCATCCGGTACGCGTCGCCCGCCCGGCAATGCGCAGCGGCCGGCTAGCCACCGTTCGCGGGCCGCATCCGCACGACCCGCGTGCCGCAATTGCCGTACGCCTGCGCGACCGCCAGCTCGACGATCGCGCTGTCGGCCGGCCACGGCGCCGCGTCCGCCTCGGACAGATCCGTGCGCAGCGTCGCGCGCCCGTTGATCCGGTAGCGGATGCCGCGCAGGAAATCGACGAACAGCAGCCCGACACCACTGCCGTCACACTGCGCCGCATCGATCCGGCCGCCATCGCCCTCGCCATACACCGGCAGCGCGAAGCGCAGCGTCTTCGTGTCGATCACGCGCACGACCGGCAGCAGGTCGCCGTTCGCGTCGCGCCGGCTCTGCACGATGTCGCAGGTCACGCCCGCCTGCCCGCCACACGCGGTGCCGACGAACATGAACGGCTGCGTCTCGACGAACTGCCGCACGCCGATGCTCAGCCGCGTCGTCACGACGTCGCTCATCCGCTCGGCTTCGTCGGCGACGCCGAAGCGGCGATGCGCATCGAGTTCGCCCGCGTGGAACACGGGATGGCGCGGACTGGATCGGGGCGGTTCTGACATGGGGTTTGATGTCCGGCGCGCCGGCTCAAGCTGCCGCTGCGAACGGACGGCCGCCGGTATCGTTTCCGGCGCAAGCCGCGGCGATGCGCAGCCGATGCCGGGTTGCGAATGCGAATGGGCTGAAACGGCGAACCACCGGATCACCGGTCGGCCGCGCGGCACGCATCCGCGCACCATCGTCGGCCAGGCAGCCACCCTCGCCCGGCACGACACGCGTTCGACGACTCTCCGGCATCCGCCGCTTCGCCGCTCGAGACGGCGCCCCGACCGGCCGACGCATACCACCGCCGACCGGCCAGGACGCCCGTGCGCGGATCAGAAGAACCCGAGCGCCTCGGCCTGGTAGCTCACCAGCAGGCACTTCGTCTGCTGATAGTTCGACAGCGCCATCTTGTGCGTCTCGCGGCCGATCCCCGACTGCTTGTAGCCACCGAACGCCGCGTGTGCGGGGTACAGGTGATAGCAGTTGGTCCACACGCGGCCGGCCTCGACCTCGCGGCCCATCCGGTACGCACGCGTGCCGTTGCGCGTCCACACGCCGGCGCCGAGCCCGTAGAACGTGTCGTTCGCGAGTTCGATCGCGTCCTGCTCGTCCTTGAACGTCATCACCGACGCGACCGGCCCGAAGATCTCTTCCTGGAACACGCGCATCTTGTTGTTGCCGAGCAGCATCGTCGGCTTCACGTAGTAGCCCGTGCCGAGTTCCGCCGCCGGTGCCGTGCGCTCGCCGCCCGTCAGGCATTGCGCGCCTTCGTCGCGGCCGATGTCGATGTACGACAGGATCTTGTCGAGCTGCTGCTGCGACGCCTGCGCGCCGATCATCGTCTGCAGGTCGAGCGGGTGGCCGGCCTTGATGCGCTCGACGCGCGCGACGGCCTTCTCGATGAACTTCTCGTAGATCGATTCCTGGATCAGGATCCGCGACGGGCACGTGCACACTTCGCCCTGGTTCAGCGCGAACATCGCGAGCCCTTCGAGCGCCTTGTCGAGGAACGCATCGTCCTGGTCGAGCACGTCGGCGAAGAAGATGTTCGGGCTCTTGCCGCCCAGTTCGACCGTCGACGGGATCAGGTTGTCGGCCGCCGCACGCAGGATGTGCTTGCCGACCGGTGTCGAGCCCGTGAACGCGATCTTCGCGATCCGCTTGCTGGTCGCGAGCGCTTCGCCCGCTTCCTTGCCGAAGCCGTTCACGATGTTGATCGTGCCGGCCGGGAACAGGTCGCCGATCAGCTCCATCAGCACCAGCACCGACGCGGGCGTCTGCTCGGCCGGCTTCATCACCACGCAGCAGCCGGCCGCGAGCGCCGGTGCGAGCTTCCATGCGGCCATCAGCAGCGGGAAGTTCCACGGGATGATCTGGCCGACGACGCCGAGCGGCTCGTGGAAGTGGTACGCGACGGTGTTGTCGTCGATTTCGGAGATGCCGCCTTCCTGCGCGCGGATGCAGCCCGCGAAGTAGCGGAAGTGGTCGACCGCGAGCGGCAGGTCGGCCGCCATCGTCTCGCGCAGCGGCTTGCCGTTGTCGATCGTCTCGGCCACGGCCAGCAGCTTCAGGTTCTTTTCCATCCGGTCGGCGGCAGCGAGCAGCAGGTTCGCGCGCTCGGCCACCGACGTCTTGCCCCATTTGCGGCGCGCGGCATGCGCGGCGTCCAGCGCCAGCTCGATGTCGTCGGCGCCCGAGCGCGGCACGCGGCAGAACGGCTTGCCGTTGATCGGCGACACGTTCTCGAAATACTCGCCCTTCACCGGCGGAACCCACTTGCCGCCGATGTAGTTGTCGTATTGCTGACGGTACGGGTATTCGACGTCGAGGCCCAGTTGCTTCAGGTCAAACGGGTTCATACATGTCTCCTGTTCATCGTGCTTGTGTGAGTACAGCGCCGGTTGGAATTGCGCTGCCCTCGTTTACGCAACATGCGTGCCAAACAGGACGAAAGCACCGCGACCACGGCCGGCCCGCGTGCGCACCGTGCCGTGTTCACCGACGCGGCACGGCGGGTGTGCCGTTTCTGAACAGCGCGACTGCGCAGTGGCCGGTCCGGTGTTCGAAATTTCTACAGTGCGCGGGCGCGCCTGCGTGCGGATGCCGGCCGCGCCACGTGGCATGTCGCTTGCGTGCGCATCGCGCATTCCCACGCAACGGCGCGTGCGCCGACCGACGCCATGAACGACTGCGGCCCCCTGACCGACGACGCGATCGCGTTCATCCGCGAGCAGGCGTTCCTGATCGTCGCGACCGCCGACGCGGGAGGCAACAGCGACTGCTCGTACCGTGGCCGCCAGCCACGCGCGGACGGCTCGTTCGAGCCGCTCGTCGACCTGCCCGACCGCCGCACGCTCGTGCTGCCCGACTTCGCCGGCAACAACCTGTTCAACACGATCGGCAACCTGCTCGTGAATCCGGCCATCGCGCTGCTGTTCGTCGATTTCGTCCGCCAGACGACCTGGCTCGTGCAGGGCCGCGCGACGATCGACGAGGCGGCGGAAGGCCGTGCGCATCTGTGGCCGGACGCGCGGCGCTATGTGGTGGTCGAAGTGGAACGGGCGCAGGCACGGGCGGAGGTGGCGATGCCGCCGCTGGTGCTGGCGTGATGCGCGTGGCGGATCGTCAGGGTGCGAATGCAGCGATGACGTAATACGAAGGCACCCCGGCCACCGTGGCCGAAGCACCCGTGCGCGACGACGCGACGCTCAACGCCCCTGCGTCTCCGCACAAGCCGCTTCGATCCGGTTGCGCACTGGCACGTCGGCATGTGCGTGCCCGTCGGTGTCGTCGCCCGCTTCGGCAGCCACCCGCCGCCCGCCGAGAAACGCGAACACCACGCCCGCGCACAGCACCGTAACGACCGCCAACCCGATCAACAACCGATCGAACGCATGCGTGTAACTCGCGAGCAGCGCCGCATGCCCGACACCCGGCAACGCAGCCGCCGCACCCGCGAGATCGCCGGTCGCGAGCCGCGCGGCCGCACGCAGCGTCGCGTCGGGCGTGCCGGCAGCGCCTGCTGCCTGCGTCAACCCCGTCCGCGCAAGCACAGCCAGCACCGCACCGACGATCGCGAGCGCGATCCCCTCGCCGGCCACGCGCGTCGTGCTGAAGATCCCCGTTGCCATCCCCGCGCGCTCCTTCGGCACGACGCTCACCGACAGCCCGTCCATCAGCCCCCAAGGCATGCCGGCCCCGACACCGATCGCGAGCATCGGCCCGATCGCCGCGGGCCCCGCGCCGCCGCGCAGAGCGACGCCCAGCCACACGAGCCCGGCCGCCGCGACCAGGAGCCCGAGCCCCGAGATCACGCCGGCCGACAGCCAGCGCGTGAGCGTCGCCGCGACGAGCGGCACGACCAGCATCGGCGCGGAAATCGCGAGCATCAGCCAGCCGGCGTCGATCTCGCTGAAGCCGTCGATGCCGATGAAGCGCAGCGGCAGCACGACGAGCAGCACGATGTAGCAGCAGCAGGTCGACACCGGCAGCACCTGCACGCCGACGAAGCGCGCGATCCGGAACAGCGACAGGTCGAGCATCGGCCGCGCGACCCGCGTCTCGATCCTCACGAACGCGCAGGCGCCGAGCGCAGCGCCGGCCAGCAGCGCGATCACGAGGGTGTTCGACCAGCCGCGCGCGGGTGCCTCGATCACACCGAACGTGAACAGCGTCAGCGCGGCGGTGAACGCGGTCGTGCCGGGCCAGTCGAGCCCCGTCGCGTGCGGGTCGCGCGACTCGTGCATCCGCGGCAGCCCGACGCCGAGCGACAGCACGCCGGCCACCGCGCTCGTCACGAAGATCGCGCGCCAGCCGTAATGCCCGATCAGCGCGCCGGCCAGCACGGGCCCGAACGCAAGCCCGATCCCGAAGGTCGTGCCGAGCAGGCTGAACGCGCGCGTGCGCGCCGCGCCGTCGAACTCCTGCGCGAGCGCGGCCGTGCCGCCCGCGAGCGCCGCGGCCGCCGCGAGCCCCTGCGCAGCGCGCAGCAGGTCGACCGCGAGCATCGACGGCGCGAACGCGAGCGCGACCGACATCAGCGTGAAGCCGCCAACGCCGATCGCGAACAGGCGCTTGCGGCCGAACTGGTCGGCCAGCGCGCCGGCCGCCATCAGGAAGCTGCCGAACGCGAGCATGAACGCGTTGGTGATCCAGTTCATCGCGACCGTGCCGCCGTGCAGGTCGCGGCCGATCGCGGGCGTCGCGACCGCGCCGCCCGAAAACGACAGCGGCAGCGCGACGGCGGCCAGGCAGACGGCGGCCAGCACCCACGCGCGCCGACGTGCCGACTGAGCCGAAGCGGCTGAAAAAGGCTGATCCATCATCGCTCCTCGAAAAGCCGGCGCGGATGCGCCGTCAGAGCGACAGAAGATAAATCCGATTCAATCCACGAAAAACTACGCAAAGCTCCGCATATAACGGACTATAATTCCGCAATTCCCTTGGCTACACGCGTCGGCGCACGCCCTTCGATTCAATGGAAAACCTGACCGGCATCGTCGCCTTCGTCCGCACCGCCGAAGCACTGAGCTTCGTCGCGGCCGGCCGCGCGCTCGGCATCTCGGCGTCGGCGGTCGGCAAGACGATCGCGAAACTCGAGCAGTCGCTCGGCGTGCGCCTGTTCAACCGCACGACGCGGCGCGTCACGCTCACCGACGAAGGGCGGCATTTCTACGAACGCTGCCAGCGGATCCTCGAGGATTTCCGCGATGCGGAGGCGACCGTGACGGCATCGGCGCAGCGCCCGCGCGGCAAGCTGCGCGTGAGCCTGCCGGTGATCGGCTACCGGTTCCTGCTGCCGGTGCTGCCCGAATTCCGGCAGCGCTACCCGGACGTCGAGCTCGATCTCGACTTCAACGACCGGATGGTGGATGTCGTCGAAGGTGGCTTCGACGCGGTGATCCGCAGCGGCCCGCTGTCCGATTCGAGCCTGATGTCGCGGCGGCTCGGCCCGTTCGCGTTCGTGCTGTGCGCGACGCCCGCGTATCTCGCGCAGGCCGGCACACCGCGCACGCCGCACGATCTCGAAGCGCACGAATGCGTGCGCTACTGCTTCCCGACCACCGGCAAGCTGCAGGACTGGGCGCTCGCGGCCGACGACGGCACGCCGCTGAAGCTGCGCACCGCGATGACCTGCAACAACATGGAAGCGCTGCGCGGCACCGTGCTCGCGGGGCTCGGCATCGGCTACATGCCCGACTTCCTCGCCCGCGACGCGCTCGATGCGGGCATGCTCGTGACCGTGCTCGACGACTACCGGATCGCGCCCGGGCAATTCTCGATCGTGTGGCCGTCGAGCCGGCAGCTGTCGCCGAAGCTGCGCGTGCTCGTCGATTTTCTGTGCGAGCGGCTGTTCAAGTAACCGAGGACGGACGCCTCGACCGGTGTCCAGCACGTCGCCCGCACGGCACGACGGAACGCCGCTGTGCGGCAGCAACGTGCGCGCATCGTTCCGAGCCGTTCAGTCCGCCCCGATCCGCTCCGCTTCCGCCTGCGGCAACAACGCGTCGCTGTCATCCTTCAGCCCGACGCCCGTCAGCCCGAGCCGGCGCGCGTGCGTCATCAGGTAATGCAGCTTGTGCGCGGCCCCCGCGTACGGCAGCCCTTCGGGACGCACGTTCGAGATGCAGTTGCGCAATGCGTCGTGGCAGCCGACCTTCGGCGCCCACGTCAGGTACACGCCGAGACTGTCCGGCGAGCTGAGCCCCGGCCGTTCGCCGATCAGCATCGCGACGACCTTCGCGCGCAGCAGCTCGCCGATCTCGTCGCCGAGCGCGACGCGTGCCTGCGTCGCGACCACCACCGGGCCGATCCGCCAGCCGTCCGCGTCGAGCCGCGGCCGCACGGCCTGCAGCAACGGCAGCGCCTGCTTCGCGGCCGCGAACGCCGACAGCCCGTCACCGATCACGAACACGACGTCGGGTGCGTCGTCGAGCGCCGCGCCGTAGCCGGCCAGCAGCCCGCGGCTGTCATCCGACAGCTTGCGGCCAAGGTCGGGCCGGCGCAGATAGTGGTCGCGGTCTGGCGCGGCGCTCTGCACGCCGAGCGTCGGCAGCAGGCCCGCCGCCTCGATCTCGCGCCGCAGCGCGTCCGCGTCGAGCGGCTGGTGCACCGCGTCGCGCGCCTGTGCATGCGACAGGTTGAACGCGAGCAGCGGCGCGGTCGGCAGGCTGTTGCCCGCGCGGCCGAGCGCGATTCGCGCATTCGTGAACGACTTCAGCTGCGCCCACGGGTTCTTCTCGACGGCGTCGCTCATGACGAAATCCCCATCCAGTCGTTCGCGCCCGCGAGCAGCGGCACGCGTGACGTCGCGGCGCGCAATGCGCCGTGCGCATCGGCGATCTCCATCGTCTCCAGCCACTCCTCGAATTCCGGTGCGCGGCGCAGGCCGAGCACCTCGCGCACGTAGAGCTGGTCGTGGAACGACGTGCTCTGGTAGTTCAGCATCACGTCGTCCGCGCCCGGAATCCCCATGATGAAGTTGATGCCGGCCGCACCCAGCAGCGTGAGCAGCGTGTCCATGTCGTCCTGGTCGGCTTCCGCGTGGTTCGTGTAGCAGATGTCGCAGCCCATCGGCACGCCGAGCAGCTTCCCGCAGAAGTGATCCTCGAGCCCCGCGCGGATGATCTGCTTGCCGTCGTACAGGTATTCGGGGCCGATGAAGCCGACCACCGTGTTCACGAGGAACGGCTCGAACTTGCGCGCGACCGCATACGCGCGCACTTCGCAGGTCTGCTGGTCGACGCCGAAATGCGCGTTCGCCGACAACGCGCTGCCCTGGCCCGTCTCGAAGTACATGAGATTGTTGCCGACCGTGCCGCGCTTGAGCGACAGCGCCGCCTCGCGCGCCTCGCCGAGCAGTGCGAGCGAGATCCCGAAGCTCGCGTTCGCCTTCTCGGTGCCCGCGATCGACTGGAACACGAGATCCACCGGCGCGCCCTTCTCGATCGCCGCGATCGTGTTGGTCACGTGCGTGAGCACGCACGACTGCGTCGGCACGCCGTAGCGTTCGCGGAAGCCGTCGATCATCGCGAGCAGCTTCACGATCGCCGCGAGGCTGTCGGTGGCCGGGTTGATGCCGATCATCGCGTCGCCGCAGCCGTACATCAGCCCGTCGAGCATCGACGCGGCGATCCCCTTCACGTCGTCGGTCGGGTGGTTCGGCTGCAGCCGCACCGACATCCGGCCCGGCAGCCCGACCGTGTTGCGAAAGCGCGTGACCACGCGGCGCTTCCTCGCCGCCGCGATCAGGTCCTGGTTGCGCATCAGCTTCGACACGGCCGCGACCATCTCGGGCGTGAGGCCCGCCGCGATCCGTTCGAGCGCCGCGCCGTCGGCCGCCGGCGACAGCAGCCAGTTGCGGAAATCGCCGACGGTGAGGTGCGAGATTTCCGCGAATGCCTGCGCGTCGTGATCGTCGACGATGAGGCGCGTGACCTCGTCGTCTTCATACGGGATCACCGCTTCGTTCAGGAATGCCTTCAGCGGCACGCCCGCGAGCGCGATCTTCGCGGCGACGCGCTCCTCCTCGCTCGCCGCCGCGACACCGGCGAGCTGGTCGCCGGAACGCAGCGGGCTCGCCTTCGCGAGCAGCGTCTTCAGGTCCGCGAAACGGTACGTGCGCGGACCGATCGTCTCCGTATAGGACATCTGCGAGTCTCCTTGCCCATCCTTGCCAAAAGCCGACGGCGCGCCCGTTCGACGGGGCGCGCCGGATGCCGTCAGGAACGGCCGTTCACCTTCACCCTGCTCATTCTTCCAGCAGCACGTCGCCCGGCGCACTCGCACGCTGCGAACGCGTCGCGAGGAAGTACGCGTAGCCGAACGCGAGGAAGCCGAGGAACACCAGCGCGACCAGCCCGTTGAAGTACACCATCGTCCCGAGACAAATAAGTGCTGCCAGGATCGCGAACGCCGGGAAGATCGGGTACAGCGGTGCGCGGAACGGCCGTTCGAGATTCGGCTGCGAGCGGCGCAGCTTGAACAGCGACGCCATGCTCACGATATACATCACGATCGCACCGAATACCGACATCGTCACGATGTTCGCGGTCAGCGTCTGCCCGCCGAACTGGATCAGCTCGTCGCTGTAGATCGCCGCGATGCCGACCACGCCGCCCGCGAGGATCGCGCGGTAAGGCGTCTTGAAGCGCGGATGCACCTTCGCGAGCCATTCGGGCAGGTAGCCTTCGCGGGCCAGCGCGAAGATCTGGCGCGAATAGCCGAGGATGATCCCGTGGAACGACGCGACCAGCCCGAACAGCCCGAGCCACACCAGCATGTGCATCCAGCCGCTGTTCGCGCCGACGATGTACTTCATCGCCTGCGGCAGCGGGTCGTTGATGTTCGCGAGCTTGGTCCAGTCGCCCGCGCCGCCGGCGAACACCATCACGCCGACCGCAAGCGCCACGAGGGTCAGGATCCCGGCCACGTACGCGATCGGAATCGAGCGCTTCGGGTTCTTCGCCTCCTCGGCGGCCATCGCAACCCCTTCGATCGCGAGGAAGAACCAGATCGCGAACGGGATCGCCGCGAACATCCCGTGGAACGCGCCGAGGCTGAAATGATCGGCGCCCGACCAGCCGCCCTTCATGAAGTTGCTCCACGCAAAGCCCGGCGACACGACGCCCATGAACACCAGCAGCTCGAAGATCGCGAACAGCGTAACGACGAGCTCGAAGGTCGCCGCGATCTGCACGCCGACGATGTTCAGCGCCATGAACACGAGATACGCGCCCATCGCCGCATGTTTCGGCTCCAGCCCCGGAAACTGCACGTGCAGGTATGCGCCGATCGCAAGCGCGATCGCGGGCGGCGCGAACACGAACTCGACGAGCGTCGCGGCACCGGCGAGATAGCCGCCGGTCGGGCCGAACGCTCGACGCGCATACGCAAACGGGCCGCCCGCATGCGGGATCGACGTCGTCAGCTCGGTGAAACTGAAGATGAAGGTGGTGTACATCGCCGCGACGAACAGCGCGGTGACGACGAAACCCAGCGTGCCGGCGCTCGCCCAGCCGTAACTCCAGCCGAAGTATTCGCCGGAAATCACGAGGCCGACCGCGATGCCCCACAGTTGCCAGGTCCCGAGCGTCTGCTGCAGCGCGGGCTGGCCGGACGACTTGGCGCCGGCGGCGGGCCGGCCATTCGACTCTGCTTTCATCGGACTCTCTCCTCAAAGGCGCCGGGCCTGCCGGCCTGCGCGACTGAGAATCGATGCTAGAGAGTCATTAAACGACGTGTTATCGAAATTCGGCAAAGATCGCGGCTGACATTTCGCTGACGGAAACGCGGACGCGGCGCGACGGCCGACGCCGATCGGCAAGGGGCCGGCGCGCAGCGGAAGACACCGTTGCGGCCTTGGCCGGTTCCGGCGTAGTGGTCGTACGCGCGAGACGACACGCGAACGGACGCTGTCGCGTGCCATTCGCGCGCCATCGGATGCAAGCGCTCGCGCGTACAACACCCTCCGGCCGCACGACGCGACCGGACGGCTGCGCGAGCGTGGCGTTACTGCCCGCCGCTGCGCTGGTTGAACCAGCGGTCGAGCAGCTTGCCGGCAGCTTCGCGGCCGCCGAGGCCGAACGACAGCGCCACCGCCACCGCGATCGCGCCGAGCACGAGGCCGAATGCGAGCTGGACGATCTCGTTCGCGATGCCCATCGCGCGCAGCCCCATCGCGAACACGAGGCCCAGGATCGCGAATTGCGCGATGCGCGCGAACAGCACGCTGTGCTCGCGGTCGGCCTGCTCGATCACGCGGCGCGCGAGGCCCGCGAGCCACACGCCGATCACGAGGATCACGCCGCCCATCAGCACGTGGCCGCCGAATTCGATGAACAGCGTGACGACGTCGCGCACCTGCGAGAAGCCGAGCCGGTTCGCCGCTTCGACCGATGCGAACAGCATCGCGAAGAACACGATCAGCCGCGCGACCAGCACCGACGGCTGCAGGATCCCCGAGAACACGCGCTCGACGCCGAGCACGGCCGGCAGCCCGTCGGCGCCCGCGGCTTCCAGCAGCTTCTGCGCGAGCGACGCGACGAAGCGCGCGAAGTAGAACGTCACCAGCACGATCACGATCGCCGCGACGATGTCCGGCACCGCGCCGAGGAACTGGTTCAGCATGTTGGTGGCCGGCACCGAGATCGCGTCGATCTTCAGCGCGTCGAGCGCGGAGATCAGCGTCGGCACGAACACGAACACGTAGACGATCGTGCCGATCAGGCTCGACACGCGCACGGGCGTCGGGCTGTCGAGGCGCTGCGTGAGGCGATCGGCGCCGGCCGCGACCAGCAGGTTCGTCACGAGGCCGCGCAGCACGCGCGCGACGATCCAGCCGACGATGCCGATCACCGCGGCCGCGAACAGGTTCGGCACGATCGCGAGCAGCTTGTCGACCATCCCCTGCACCGGCGACAGCAGCCCCGACAGCGCGAACGACGCGAGGATCGCCGGCAGGAACATCAGGATCACGAGCCAGAACAGCACGTCGCCGAGATAGCCGCTCATCGGCTGCATGCCGGCGCCTTCGGACAGTTTGTCGTCGATCTTGCTCGCCTTCAGCGCGCGGTTCGCGAGGCTGCGCAACAGCGACGCGATGAGCCACGCGATCAGCGTCAGCGCCGCGCCGCCGATCAGGTTCGGCAGGTAGTTGACGATGTGCGTGACGAGCAACGAGAACGGGTTGGAGACCGCGTACAGGTTGAGCACGTTGAAGATGCCCACCGCGGTGACGAGCAGTACGAGCCAGAACAGCCCGCCCGCGATGATGCGTTCGACGTACGCGCCCTGGCCAGTGCTTTCGTTGATCCGCTGATCGACCTTCAGCGCGCCGAGCAGGCGCATCGCGCCGGCCCGCACCACGACGGCGATCAGCCAGCCGATCACCAGGATGCCGATCGCGCCGGCGATCTTTGGCAGATACCCCCCTAGCGTGGTCTGCAGCGACGTGATGAAGCTGGAAGCATCCATTTCTTCTTCTCCCGAAAACGTGGTGTTGCGATTGAACATCGACGAACTACCTGCGTACTTCGAAAAGCGTGCTGCCCCGACGGAGCAACTTACCCGAGAAAAATGACGCGATCACCCGATTTCACCGTCTTTAACTTTAGACATAGATCGCGGAGGGGCAAGACCCCATTTCGTCAAAATTAAAAAGGGGCGGATGGATAGCCCTACGCATTTCCGCAAGATTTGTCCATTCGGGCCGTGCTACCGTGGCGTCGGTTCCTGCCCGTACACGCCGATGACCGTCGAAACGAAAACCGACCAACCCGCGTGGATCCGCTATGCGGCGAGCGTGGCTCGCGTCCACGAATACATCCGCACGCACCTCGACGGCCCGCTCGACCTGAACCGGCTCGCCGAAGTCGCGTGCCTGTCGCCGTATCACTGGCAGCGCGTCTATCGCGCGCTGTATGGCGAGTCGATCGTGCTGACGGTGCGGCGGATGCGGATCGTGCGCGCGTCCGAGGATCTCGTGTGCACGGCGCGGCCGATCGACGAGATCGCGCGGCGCGCGGGCTACGGTTCGACGCACGCGTTCGCGCGGGCGTTTCGCGACGCATACGGCGTGCCGCCCGCGCAGCACCGGCGCACCGGCAGCCACCGACCCATCTATCCGCTACAACGAGGAGAAGGAGACATGTTCAAGCATGAAGTCGAAATCCGGCGATTGCCGGATCTGCACGGCTATGCCGTGACGCACACCGGGCCGTACATGAAGGTCAGCGACGCATTCATGCGAATCGGCGCGTGGGTCGGGCAACACGGGCTGATCGGCCCGGGCGCGAAGGTAATCGGCATCTTCTACGACGATCCGGACACGACGCCCGAAGCGCAGTTGCGTGCAAAAGCCTGCATCATGCCGGCCGACGGCGCGCCGGACGTCGAACCCGCGCCGCCAGTGGAGCGCGCGACGGTGGCAGGCGGCGAATACGCGGTGCTGTTGCATACGGGGCCGTATGCGGACCTGAAGACGGCCTACCAGTGGCTCTACGGCGACTGGCTGCGCCATTCGGGCCGCGAAGCCGCCAACGCGCCGCCGTTCGAGCTGTATCTCAATTCGCCGATGGATACCGCGCCGGCCGATCTGCGCACCGAGCTCTACCTGCCGCTGCGCTGATCGAAGGGCCGTGCGCCGGCCCTGAAACGAAGCGCGCCGGCCGGCGTTCACACGCCGCCGGCGCGAATGCGCGGACAAACTTGCTTATGCAGCCTGCGTCCCGCACCCGGGGCAAAACCGCGCGTCGTCCGCCAGCGCCGAGTGGCAGCGGCTGCAGGACTTGCCGCGTTGCGCGGCACCGCACTGCGCGCAGAAACGCGCATCCGTCGCATTGAGTGCGCCGCAGCCCGCACAGGCAAGCTGGCTCAGCGGCACGTTCCCGCCCTGCCCGCTTCGACTGTCGGCCGGCGCCTGCCAGCCCCAGCCGTGGCGATCGCGGCCGCGCGCATCGTGGCCGCCATGCCCGTCCTGGCGCTGCCCGCCATGATGCCCGCCACCGTGGCCGCTGTTGCCGTGCCCGCCGCCATGGCCACCTCCGTGGCCGCCCAGGATTCGTTTCAGAAAGCTCATCGCCTGCTCCTCAACGCTTGGCCTGCGCGCTGCCGAACGCCCCCGAGGACGACAACAGCCGCAAACCGTTGGCCACGACGATCAGGCTTGCGCCCGCGTCCGCGAAGACCGCCATCCACATCGTGCCGAGCCCCGCGACCGTGAGGCCGAGGAACACGATCTTCACGCCGAGCGCGAAGCCGATGTTCTGCACCAGGACGCGATGCGTCGCGCGCGACAGCCGCACGAACGCGGGAATCTTGCGCAGGTCGTCGTCCATCAGCGCGACGTCGGCCGTCTCGATTGCCGTGTCGGTGCCCATCGCGCCCATCGCGAAGCCGATATCGGCGCGCGCGAGCGCCGGCGCATCGTTGATCCCGTCGCCGACCATCCCGACCGCACCCGCGCCGCCGGCCGCCAGTTCCTCGACCGCCGCGAGCTTGTCTTCCGGCAACTGGTTGCCGCGTGCGTCGTCGATGCCGGCCTGCTGCGCGATCGCCTGCGCGGTATGCGGGTTGTCGCCCGTCAGCATCGCGGTGCGGATGCCAAGCGCATGCAGATCCGCGATCGCCTCGCGGCTCGTGTCCTTGATCGTGTCGGCCACCGCGAAGATGCCGAGCACGCGCGCTTCGTCGACCAGCACCACAACGCTCTTGCCCTGCCGTTCGAGCGCATCGAGCTTCGCTTCGAGGGCCGTCGAGCAGCGCTCGAGTTCCTCGACGAGGCGGTGATTGCCGAGCCAGTAGCGCGTGCCGTCGATCGTGCCCTGCACGCCGCGCCCGACGATCGCTTCGAAGTCCTGCACATCGTCAAAGGCCGTCGTGCCGGCATCGCGCGCTGCAGTTGCGATCGCCTGCGACACCGGGTGATCGGAACGCGCCGCGAGGCTCGCGCCGAGGTGCCGCACACGTGCCTCGTCGGCATCGGCCGCATGCAGGTCGAAGTCGGTCTGCACCGGCTTGCCATGCGTGATCGTGCCGGTCTTGTCGAGCGCGAGCCACACGAGCTTGCGCCCTTCTTCCAGATAGACGCCGCCCTTCACGAGAATCCCGCGCCGCGCCGCGGCCGCGAGCCCCGACACGATCGTCACCGGCGTCGAGATCACCAGTGCGCACGGGCACGCGATCACGAGCAGCACCAGCGCGCGGTAGATCCAGTCGTGCCACGCACCGCCCATCACGAGCGGCGGCACCACTGCCACCAGCAGCGCGACCGCGAACACGATCGGCGTGTAGACGCGTGCGAACTGGTCGACGAAGCGCTGCGTCGGCGCCTTCGCGCCCTGGGCTTCCTCAACCGCGTGGATGATCCGCGCCAGCGTCGAGTTGGCCGCGACGGCCGTCACGCGGTATTCGAACGAACCCGATTCGTTGATCGTGCCCGCGTACACGGCGTCGCCGGTCGTCTTTTCGACGGGCAGGCTCTCGCCGGTGATCGGCGCCTGGTTCACCGTCGAGCGGCCCGCGACGACTTCGCCGTCCAGCCCGATCCGCTCGCCCGGCTTCACGCGTACGACCGCGCCGAGCGCCACCTGCGCGGCCTCGATCGTGCGCCACGACCCATCGGCGTCCTGCACGGTCGCCGTATCCGGCGCGAGTTGCATCAGGCCCTGGATCGCATTGCGCGCCCGGTCGAGCGACTTCGCCTCGATCAACTCGGCAATCGTAAACAGCACCATCACCATCGCGGCTTCCGGCCACTGGCCGATCGCCATCGCGCCCGTCACCGCGATGCTCATCAACGCGTTGATGTTCAGGTTGCCGTTGCGAATCGCGATCCAGCCCTTCTTGTACGTGGTGAGCCCGCACGCAAGCACCGCAGCGAGCGCGAGCGCCGCCGCGAGCCACACCGGCAGGCCGGCCCAGGTCGCGCCCTCGGACGCGATCGCGGCGACGCCGGCCAGCGCCAGCGGCCACCACGGCTTCGCGGGCGCGTCGGCGACGCGCGCAGCCGGCGCGCCGGGCGCTGCTGCCTCGGGCGTCATCCCGAGCGAGCGGATCGCGCTTTCGATCGCCGGCTGGGCGTTCGGCACGTGCTCGACCGTCAGCATCCGCTGCATCAGGTTGAACTCGAGCGCCGACACTTCGCTCATCCCGCCGAGCTTCTTGCGGATCAGCGTTTCCTCGGTCGGGCAGTCCATCTGCATGATCCGGAACGCGGAACGCACGTGGCCCGACGCAGTCGCCTGGGCGACCGGCAGCGGCGCGAGCGTCAGCGCGGCAGGCGCGCAGCAATCGCCGGCCGCGTGGTCGTGGTCGTGGTCGTGGTCGTGGTCGTGGTCGTGGTCGTGGTCGTGACCGGCATGGTCGTGCGCGGCGCTGCCGTGTGCACAGGCGGCGCCGTGGACATGCCCGTCGCCGTCCTCGTGCTCGTGCTCGTGCTCGTGCTCGTGCGCATGGTCATGACCATGGTCGTGGTCGTGTTCCTTGCCGCTGCCGTGGCTGCAACCGGCGCCGTGGACGTGACCATCTTCACGACCCGCGTGCCCGTGATCATGTTCATGTTCATGATCGTGGTCGTGGCTATCGGCGCGCGACTGCGCGCCGCGCGCTGCGGCGACCTCGCCGTGCGCGTGCTCGCCGGCCGCCGGCGCCGCATCGGCGACGGTGGCCGTATCCGTATCGTGCGCGTCGGCGCAGCACGGAGCGGCGCCGCCGGCATGACGGTGTCGTGGGTCGTGGGTACGCTGGGCGTCGGTCATGACAACCTCCTCAATGGCTAACGGTGTAGAGTTAACACCCTGAAGCCACTACAAGGTCAACCCCTTACAGGGAGAAAGGTCATGAAGATCGGCGAACTGGCCAAAGCGGCCCGCTGCACGCCCGAGACGATCCGTTTCTATGAGAAAGAGGGTCTGATGCCGGATGCGGAGCGCACCGACTCGAACTACCGCAACTACACCGACGTGCACGTCGAACGGCTGCGCTTTATCCGCAACTGCCGCGCGCTCGACATGGCGCACGACGAAATCCGCGCGCTGTTGCAGCTCACCGACACGCCGGCCGATCCGTGCGATTCGATCAATTCGCTGCTCGACGAACACATCGGGCACGTCGATGCGCGCCTCGCGGAACTCACGCATCTACGCGACCAGCTCACCGAATTGCGCCGCCAGTGCGTCGGCGAGCATTCGGTCGAGGATTGCGGCATCGTGCACGGTCTCGCGACGATGGAAACCGTCGCGCCGGCCGCGAAGCGCTCGCACCTCGGCTGAAACCCTTGTGAAATATGATAGTCTGGTTGAGAATAGTTATATTATTACTAGATACATCATAACTATTCATGTCAGCTAGTCGCCCATCCCCGCTCGCGCTGGCCGTCCTCGCGACGCTCACCGAAACGCCGATGCATCCATACGGGATGCTGCAGCAACTGAAGGCTCGCGGGTACGACGAAGTCGTCAACGTGCGGCAACGCACGAGCCTCTATCAGACGATCGACCGGCTGCTGCGCGACGGGATGATCGCCGTGCACGACACCGAGCGCGACGGCGCGTTTCCGGAGCGCACGCTGTATGCGCTGACCGAGGCCGGGCACACGGCCGGGCAGGCGTGGCTGCATACGCTGCTCGCGGAGCCCGCGCGCGAATTCCCGGCGTTCGGCGCCGGTCTCGCGTTCCTGCCGCTGCTCGACGCCGAAGATGCACGCCACCAGCTCGAGCTTCGGATCGCGCGGCTCGACGCCGAGCGCGAGCGCCTCGAAACGCTGCGCGCCAACGCGCAGGCCGATCAGGTGCCGCGCCTGTTCCTGCTGCAGAACGAGCACGCGCTCGTCCTGCTCAATGCCGAACTCGAATGGGCACGCAGCGTCGTCGAACACCTGAAGATCGGCGCGCTGCGCTGGGTGAACGGCTGACGCGTGATGCGGGCCGGCTCCCGCCGGCAACGCGCATCGGCCCGATCAAAGCACCTTGCCGGGATTCAGGATGCCGAGCGGATCCAGCGCGGCCTTCAGGCGTCGCATCAGCCCGATTTCCGCGTCGCTGCGCGTATGCGCGAGATAAGCGCGCTTGAGCACGCCGATCCCGTGCTCAGCCGACACCGAGCCGCCCATGTCCCGCACCACCGCGTACACGCAGTGATCGAGCGCGTCGAGCTCCGCGTCGGTCATCCCGGCCAGCGACACGCCGATATGCGCGTTGCCGTCGCCGACATGGCCGAAGAACAGGCACGTGACGTCCGGCCAGTGCGCCCGCAGCGCCGCCTCGCAGCGCTCGGCGAATTCGCCGAGTTCGCCCGTCGGCAGACTCACGTCGAAGTTGACGAGATGCGGCAACGCATCGATCGCGAGACCTTCGCGCAACGTCCACAGGTCGCGCGCCTGCCGCTCCGATGTCGCGAGCACCGCATCCTCCACGAGCCCTGTGTCGAACCCCGCCGCGAGACCGGTTTCCAGCGCCTGGTGCGCGTCGCCGCCCGGTGCGCTCGTCGCGCATTCGATCAGTACCGTGAAACCATCGTCGCCGACAAACGGCGCTGAAACACCCGGCGTATGACGCGCAACGTAATCGTAGAACGCCGGCCACATCGCCTCGAAGCTGACGACCTCCGGCAGCATGCGCACGCGGTTCCACAGCGCGACCACCGCGTCGTAGTCGCGCACGCGGCAGAGCGCCGTGGCCGGCGCGGCGAGCAACGGGTGCAGTCGCAGCACGGCGCGCGTGATGACGCCAAGTGTTCCCTCGCTGCCGATGAACAGTTGCTTCAGGTCGTAACCCGCGTTGTTCTTCAGCATCCGGTTCATCGACGACACCACCGTGCCGTCCGCGAGCACGGCCTCGAGCCCGAGCACCTGCTCGCGCATCATCCCGTAGCGGATCGCGCGCGTGCCGCCCGCATTGGTCGCGAGCATGCCGCCGATCTGGCATGAGCCACGCGCGCCGAGATCGACGCCGAACGTGAAACCGGCCGCTTCCGCGGCTTCCTGCACCGTCTGCAGCGGCGTTCCCGCGCGTACCGTCATCGTGCCGGCCGCCGCGTCGAGCGCTTCGATGCCTGCGAAGCGCTCCATCGACAGCACGACCTCACCACCGAGCGCGACGCCGCCACGTGCGAGCCCCGTCAAACCACCCTGCGGCACGACCGGCTGGCCGAGCCGCGCGCACAGCGCGAGCGTGCGCGACACGTCGTCGACACTGCGCGGGCGCACCAGCGCGCGCGGCCGCACGCCGGCCGGCTCGTTGTACGCGGTGAAGTAACGCGGATCGATGTCGGCCGGGCGCGTGACGAGCGCCTCGCCCAGTTCCGCGGCGAGCGCGGCTTCGAGCGCGGCTTCGAGTGCGTCACCCGACAGCGATGCGCCGCCCTGTTCGCCGCCCGTGGCGGCCGTGTTCCGGTTCTGCATCGCGCGCGGCCCCGCTTACTTCGCCGAGATGTCGATATCGCCGAAATACTTCAGGCCGAGCGACTTCACCGTGCCGTCCGCCTTCAGCTTGTCGATCGCCGCATCGAGTTTCGCCTTCAGCGCGCTGTCGCCTTTACGCAGCCCGAATGCGATGCCGCTGCCGAGGATCTTGTCGTCGTGCACCGGCTGGCCGACGAACGAGAAGCCCTTGCCGTCCGGACGCGACAGGAAGCCACGCTGGCCGGACGGCGCGAGCACGAGCGACGCGTCGAGACGGCCCGACACGAGATCCGCGTACGCCTGGTTCTGGTCCTGGTACGCGACGATCGCGACGCCGGCCGGCTCCCAGTGCGCCTTCGCGAAGGTTTCCTGGATCGACGCCTGCAGCACGCCGACGCGCTTGCCCTTCAGCGATTCCGGCGTCGGCAGCAGGCCGCTGCCGGTGCGCGCGATCAACTGGGTCGGCACGCGATAGATGATCGTCGTGAAATCGATCGCCTGGCGGCGCTGCTCGGTCGCGTTCATCGCCGAATTGATCACGTCGAACTTGCGGCCCTTCAGCGCGGGAATCAGGCCGTCGAACGACGTCTCGACCCATTTGCACGACAGCTTCGCCGTCTGGCAGACGGCATTGCCGACGTCGATGTCGAAGCCCTGCAGGTCGCCGTTCGGCGCCTTCGATTCGAACGGCGGATATTGCGCCTCGAGGCCAAAGCGCAGCGTCTGCGCATCGGCGAGCGCCGCGCCCGAGCCGATGGCGCACGCGAGTGCGAACGCGAGTTTCAGAGTGGCCGTGTGCTTCATCGTGATCTCCTGTGTCTGGTCGGTGCGACGCTCCCGTCGCCGGATGCCCGTCGCCAATTTCCGTACGGGCCTTACAGCGAACGCAGCCGCCGCGCGCCTTCAACCAGCGTCGCGTCGTCCTTCGAAAAACTGAGCCGGATCACGCCGGCATCGGTGCCGTCGGTATAGAACGCCGACAGCGGAATCGTCGCGACGCGCGCGTCGCGGATCAGGCGCAGCACGAAATCGCTGTCGCTTTCATCCGAGAAGTGCCGGAAGCGCGCGAGCATGAAGAACGAGCCTTCGCTCGGCAGCAGCTCGAAACGGGAATCGGCCAGCTCGCGCGCGAGCAGGTCGCGCTTGGCCTGGTAGAACGCCGACAGGCCGAGATAGCTGTCCGGCCGCGCGAGGATTTCCGCGAACGCGACCTGCATCGGCGTGTCGGCCGCGAACACCATGAACTGGTGCACCTTGCGGATCTCGTCCATCAGCTCGGCCGGCGCGAGGCAATGCCCGACCCGCCAGCCCGTCACGTGGAACGACTTGCCGAACGACGACACGATCACGCTGCGCTCGACCAGCTCGCGATGGCGCGCCACGCTCTGGTGCTGCGCGCCGTCGAACACGACGTGCTCGTAGACCTCGTCGGACAGCACCACGATGCCGGTGTCGCACGTGAGCTGCGCGAGCCGTTCGAGATCGTCGGCGGAAAACACGGTCGCGGTCGGGTTGTGCGGTGTGTTGACGATGATCATCCGCGTGCGCGGGTTGATCGCCGCGGCGACTTCGTCCCAGTTCACGCGGAAATGTTCGGGCGACAGCTTGATCGCCACCGGCGTCGCGCCCTGCAGCCGCACGATCGGCGCATAGCTGTCGAACGACGGCTCGAAGTAGATCACCTCGTCGCCCGGATGCACGAGCGCGCTGATCGCCGCGTAGAGCCCTTCGCTCGCGCTCGCGATCACCGTGATCTCGGTGGCCGGGTCGTAGCGCGCGCCGTACAGCGCCTCGGTCTTCTCGGCGAGCCGCTCGCGCAGCGCCATGACACCGGCCATCGGCGCGTACTGGTTGTGCCCGTCGCGCATCGCGCGCGTGACGCCTTCGACGAGCGCCGGATCGGGCGCGAAATTCGGCGCGCCCTGCGACAGGTTCAACGCATCGTGCTGAGCAGCCAGTTGGCCGATCACCGTGAAGATCGTCGTCCCGACGTCGGGCAGTTTCGAACGGGGCGCGGTGGCGCTTCGCATGACTCCTCCTTCTGATGTCCTTCGGGCAGCCCCGCGCGACGCGCGCGGCCTGCATCTGCCGCATGATTTAGCCCGAGCCAATATCGGCGAACAATCGAAAGTTCGTCATGGCGGCCATGCATTTTTCTCATGGCTCGTGAAGAGGAGCATGCAACGGCAAGGCTCGCCTGCCAGGCTGACATGCGAATCCGGCATTTCCCCTAGGGGATGTTACTGACCGGCCGCCGTCAGGTAGGCGAGCAGCACCGCCCGCAGTTCGCCGCGCAACGCGGCGAGGTCGAACGCGGGCCCGAGCGTCAGCAACGCCTGCGAGAGACCGCCGTAGCAGATCGTGTGAGCCATCCGCGCGAGCCCGTCGAGCCGTGCGGCGGGCGGCGGATCGGCCGCGTGCGCGAGCGCGTCGCGCCACAGCGCGACATACGCGTCGTAATGCCGGCGGTAGGCGGTGAGCGGCGACACCTGCCGCTCCAGCGCGAAGAGCGCGCCCCACAACGCCGCGTCGGCGCCGATCGCCTCGACCTGCAGGTCGACGAACGTGGCGGCGAGTTCGGCCCGTGGCGCACCGCGCAGTCGCGTCGCGGCATCGCGCAGCCGGTCGGCCAACGCCAGCACGTGCCGGTGGATGCAGAGCGCCGCGAGGCTCTGCTTGTCGCCGAAATACTCGTAGAAGGTGCCGATGCTGACGCCCGCGACGGCCGCGATCTCGCGGATCGTCGCTTTCGCGTAGCCGCGTTCGAGCAAAAGCTGAACGAACGCCTGCTGCAGCGCGTCGGAACTCGCCTGCGCGCGCGACTGGCGCGGCCGGCGGCGCAACGCTGGCGCGGGTTGCGCCGCCGGCTGGCCGGGCGGCGCCGGAACCTGAACATGTCGCGGCGGCATATTTGCTACTCTGGAAATCAGCAGGGAATGCGTTTTACCGGGGGCCGGAACCGGCGCCGCAGCGCCATCCGTGCGGCATGGCGCCGGCCGCCCGCGCAGCATGAGACCGGAGACAACCTCGATGACCGAATCGACTCACGCCGTCACGAACCAGTTCGACGAACTGGTCGACTATAACCTCTTCGCGACGGACATCGCGCTGCGCGACGCGCTCACCCGCGCGGGCGCCGACTGGGCCATGCCGCAGCTCGATGCGTACGGCGCGCGGCTCGGCAGCGCCGACACCGCGCGGCTCGCCGACGAAGCGAACCGCCACACGCCGGAACTGAACACGTTCGACCGGCGCGGCCGGCGCATCGACCTCGTCGAATTCCACCCGGCCTGGCACGCGCTGCTCGGCCAGTACCGCAACGAAGGCTTCGTGTCGCTCGCGTTCCGCGAGTCGCGCCGCGGCCGCTGGGCCGCAACCGCGGCCGGCTTCTACCTGCATGGCCAGATCGAGGCCGGCTCGCTGTGCCCGGCGACGATGACGCAGGCCGCGATCCCGGTGCTGCAGAAGGAGCCCGCGCTGTGGGAACTGCTGCGCGACAAGCTCTACAGCAACGATTACGATCCGCGCGACGTACCGGTCGCCGACAAGCGCTCGATCTGGTTCGGCATGGGCATGACCGAGAAACAGGGCGGCTCCGACGTGCGCGCGAACACGACGCTCGCGACCGCGGTCGGCGCGGGCGGACGCGGTGGCGAATACCGGCTGCGCGGCCACAAGTGGTTTTTCTCGGCGCCGATGTGCGACGCGCATCTCGTCGTCGCGCGCACCGAAGCCGGCAGCCCGTCGTGCTTCTACGTGCCGCGCTGGCGCCCGGACGGCACGAAGAACGCGGTCGAGATCCAGCGGCTGAAGGACAAGGTCGGCAACCGCAGCAACTCGAGCAGCGAGATCGAGCTGAACGACGCGTGGGGCATCATGCTCGGCGATGAAGGCCGCGGCATTCCGACCATCATCGAGATGGCCACCTACACGCGGCTGAATTGCGTGCTCGGCAGCGCGGCGATGCTGCGCCAGGGTGTCGTGCAGGCGATCGCGTACACGCGCCAGCGCCATGCGTTCGGCCGCGCGCTCGCCGAGCAGCCGCTGATGCGCACCGTGCTCGCCGATCTCGCGCTCGAAAGCGAAGCGGCGCTGTCACTGTCGATGCGTCTCGCCGACGCGTTCGAGCGCGACGACTCGCCGCGCGAACGCGCGTGGAAACGCATCGTCACGCCCGCCGCGAAATTCTGGGTGTGCAAGCGCGCGGTCGAACTGACCGGCGAGGTGATGGAAGTGTTCGGCGGCAACGGCTATGTCGACGACGGCCCGATCGCGCGGCTGTTCCGCGAGGCGCCCGTCAACTCGATCTGGGAAGGCTCGGGCAACGTGATGTGTCTCGACGTGCTGCGCGCGATATCGCGCGAGCCCGACGCGGCCGCCGCGCTGTTCGCCGAGCTCGCCGACCTCGGCGCGGGCGAACCGCGCATCCGCGCGGCGCTCGATACGCTGCGCGCGATGCTCGCGGCGCCGGCCGACACGCTCGAGGCGTCCGGCCGCGTGTTCGCGCAGCGGCTCGCGGTGGTCGCGCAGGCGTGCCTGCTGCGCCGCGACGCGCCGGCGGCCGTCGCCGACGCATTCGTCGCGACGCGGCTCGCCGCGCCTGACTGGGGCCGCATCGCGGGCGGCTTCGACCCGCACGCGATCGACGTCGCCGCGCTGCTGCAGCGCGCATACCCGGCCTGATGCCCTTTTGGATCGCTTGACAAGGCCCAGTTCGCCTTCGTTCGCCTGCCCGGAGCACCGATGATGAACCTCGTCGCCGCCCTCGACCGCGCCGCCCGTGCGACGCCCGACAAGCCGTTCCTCGTCAGCGAATCTGCGACGATCACCTATGCCGCCGCGCGCGAGCGCTCGCACCGCACGGCGGCCGTGCTGAGCGCACTCGGCATCGCGGCCGGCGACCGCGTCGCCGCGATGTGCTTCAACACGCCGGCCTTCGTCGACCTGATGTTCGGCGCGTGGCGGCTCGGTGCGACGTTCGTGCCGATCAACCACAAGCTGCAGGCGCCGGAAGTCGACTACGTGCTCGAACACAGCCGCAGCAAGGTGCTGCTGTTCGACGTGGCGCTCGCGCCGGTGGTCGAACGCCTCGTGCATCCCGCGCGGCGGCTCGTGACCGAAGGCGAGCTCGACGGCGTGCCGTGCTTCGACACGCTGTGCGCAACAAGGGATGGCCTCGCGGGCATCGAGCCGGCCGACGGCGACATCGCGCAGATCCTCTATACGTCCGGCACCACCGGCCACCCGAAAGGCTGCGTGCACAGCCACCGCACCGTGACGCTCGCGGCGATGCAGGCGGCACTCGCGATCGGCATCGGCCGCAACGAGCGCACGCTGATGGCGATGCCGATCTGGCATTCGTCGCCGCTCAACAACTGGTTCGGCGGCACGCTGTATGCGGGCGGCACCGTCGTGCTGCTGCGCGAATACCATCCGCTGCGGTTCCTGCAGGCGATCGAACGCGAGCGCGTGACGCTGTATTTCGGCGCACCTGTGTCGTACCTGCTGCCGCTCGACACGATCGACGGCTTCGCGGCGTTCGACCTGTCGAGCGTGCGCACATGGCTGTACGGCGGCGGCCCGATCGGCCCCGCGCAGGCCCAGCGGCTCGCGCGCGCGTATCGCAGCGACGCGTTCTTCCAGGTGTACGGCATGACGGAGGCGGGCCCGGCCGGCACGACGCTGTATCCGGACGAGCAGGTCTCGAAGGCCGGTTCGATCGGCCGCACGGGCGGCCCGGGCGTCGACCTGCGCGTCGTGCGGATGGACGGCATCGACGCGCAGCCGGGCGAGACCGGCGAGATCTGGCTGAAGACCGACAGCATGATGCTCGGCTATCTCGACGATGCAGCCGCGACACGCGCCGCGTTCGCACCGGACGGCTGGTATCGCACCGGCGACATCGCGCGGATCGATCAGGATGGCTACCTGTTCATCGTCGACCGGCTGAAGGACATGATCGTGACCGGCGGCGAAAACGTCTATTCGAAGGAAGTGGAGGACGTGCTCGGCGCGCACCCGGACATCGCCGAGGCGGCCGTCGTCGGCGTCCCGCATCCCGACTGGGGCGAGACGGTCGTCGCGCACGTGGTGCTGCGCGCGGGCAGCGTGCCCGACGCGGACGCGCTGCGCGCGTTCTGCGGCGCACGGCTCGCCGCGTACAAGATTCCGCGCGAATTCATGTTCGCGCAGGCGCTGCCGCGCACGCCGACGGGCAAGCTGCAGAAGTTCCTGCTGCGCGTGCGCCGCGAATAGCCGCTTGCCCGGCCACGGAAAAAGAAAAAGCCACCCGGCCCGACGGCCCGGTGGCTTTTTCGCATGATCGGCCGGGCAGCGACATGTGCCGCCGCCCGCGCGTCACGTCATCGGCTGCTTACTTGCCGCCGATGCTCTTCAGCGGCTTCCACTCGCCCTTCTCGACCTTGTACATCGTGATGCCGCCGTTCTTCAGGTCGCCCTTCGCGTCATACGCGACGTGCGTCGACGTCACGCCGGCCATGTCGGTCTTCGCGAGCAGAGGCAGGTACTTCGCCGGATCGGTCGAATCGGCCTTCTTCATCGCGTTGAACATCGCCATCGCGCCGTCGTATGCATACGGCGAGTACGTCTGCACTTCTTCGCCGAAGCGCTTCTTGTACTTGTCAGCGTACGTCTTGCCGCCCGGCATTTCTTCCAGCGGGAGGCCGGCCAACGAAGCGATCGTGCCGTCGGCCGCGTTGCCCGCGATCTTCAGGAACGTCGGCGTCTTCACCATTTCGCCGCTCATCAGCGGAGCGGTGATGCCGAGCGTCTTCATCTGCTTGACCATCGGTGCAGCCTGCGAATCCGCGCCGCCGTAGTAGACGAGGTCCGGCTTCCCGGCCTTCAGCTTGGTCAGAATTGCCTTGAAGTCGACAGCCTTGTCGTTCGTGAATTCGCGGTCGACGATCGTCGCGCCGCCGGCCTTGGCGGCCTTCTCGAACTGGTCGGCGAGACCCTGGCCGTAGGCCGTGCGGTCGTCGACGATCGCGATCTTCTTCATGCCGAGATCCTTCGACGCGAACGTGCCGGCCACCGAGCCTTGCTGCGTGTCGGACGTCATCATGCGGAAGGTCGTCTTGTAACCCTGCTGCGTGTATTCCGGTGCCGTCGCCATCGCGATTTCCGGGATGCCCGCGTTCGCGTAGATGCGCGAGGCCGGGATCGTCGTGCCCGAGTTGAAGTGGCCGAGCATGCCCTTGATGCCGTCGTCGACGAGCTTCTGCGCAACCGTCGTGCCGGTGCGCGGGTCAGCCTGGTCGTCCTGCGTGTCGAGTGCGAACTTCACCGGCTTGCCGCCGATCTTCGGGTTCGTCGCGTTGAAATCCTCGATCGCGAGCACGATCCCGTTCTGCATATCCTTGCCGTAGTGCGCCTGCGCACCCGTCATCGGCCCTGCGTAACCGATCTTCACGTCATCCGCATGGGCCGTCCCCGCCAGCGACATGACGGCGACAAACGTCGCGCCTGCCAGCTTTTTCATCGTGTGTTGCATAGCATCTCCTTGGTACCAGGGTAAATGGAGCGGCTTCGGGATCGCCTTGCCGCTTCCTTTGTTTGATCCGAACGGCAAGGATGATCAGCCGATCGTCATCAAATTCGCATTGCCGCCCGCCGCGGCCGTGTTCACGCTCACCGAGCGCTCCGTCAGCAGCCGTTCCAGCGCGTAATCTTCCGCGTCGCCGTTCTCGAACGCGCCCACCGACACGCCCTGCACCGACACGATCGGGCCCGGCCGCTGCGCGACGTCCTTCACGAGGGTCTGCAGTTCGTCGCTGTCGCCTTCGAACAGCACCGCGTCGAACGGCACGTCGACCTGCTTGCGCACGGCCGCGTGCACCTTCAGCGACGCCGGCAGCGCGGCGACCAGCGCCTCGCCGGCCGCACCCGCGAACAGCGCGCGGTTACCGGTCGCCAGCACCGCCGCGAACTGCGCACGCGCACCGCCCGGCGTTGCCGCGACGCACAACACCGTGCCGCGCGGGCCGAGTGTATACGTGTTTCGCTCGCCGGTCGGGCCGCTCAGCACCGCGGTCGCACCGGCCGGCACCTGGGCCAGATAGCCGTCGCAACGCGCGGCCAGCGCCGGCTCGCGCTGCTCGATCAGCCAGTCGCGCAGCGTGGTCAGCGCCGCCGCCGGGTTGCCGCGTGCATCGCCTTCCACCGCGCCGTCCGCCACCAGCGACTGCGCGAGCGAACGCGGCAGGCCCGACGGACGCGTCGCGAGCAGGCGCTGCAGGTACAGCGCGCCGCCGGCCTTCGGGCCCGTGCCCGACAGCCCTTCGCCGCCGAACGGCTGCACGCCGACCACCGCGCCGATCACGTTGCGGTTCACGTAGATGTTGCCCACGTGCGCATTCGAGATCACATGCGCGATCGTCTCGTCGATCCGCGTGTGGATGCCGAGCGTCAGGCCGTAGCCGGTCGCGCGGATCTGCTCCAGCAGCTTGTCGAGCTGGCTGCGGCGGTAACGCACCACGTGCAGCACGGGGCCGAACACCTCGCGCTTCAGCTCGTCGATGCTGCCGATCTCGATCAGCGTCGGCGGCACGAACGTACCGTGCGCACAGGCCTCGGGCGCCGGCAGCTGCGTGACGCCGTGACCCTTGTCCTTCATCGCCGCGACGTGCGTGTCGATCGTCTGCTTCGCTTCGCCGTCGATCACCGGGCCGACGTCCGTCGACAGCCGGTCGGGGTTGCCGAGCGCCAGCTCGTGCATTGCGCCCTTCAGCATCGTCAGCGTGCGGTCCGCAACATCGTCCTGCAGACACAGAACGCGCAACGCCGAACACCGTTGACCGGCCGAGTCGAAAGACGACTGCATCACGTCCGCGACGACCTGCTCCGCGAGCGCCGACGAGTCGACGATCATCGCGTTCTGGCCGCCCGTTTCCGCGATCAGCGGGATCGGCTTGCCGTCCGGATCGAGGCGCGAAGACAGCGTCTTGTTGATCAGGCGCGCGACTTCGGTCGAGCCGGTGAACATCACCGCGCGGGTGCGCGGATCGGCCACCAGCGCCGCGCCGACGGTCTCGCCGGTACCCGGCAGCAGTTGCACCGCACCGGCCGGCACGCCGGCCTCGCGCAGCAGGCGCACGGCCTGCGCGGCGATCAGCGGCGTCTGTTCGGCCGGCTTCGCGAGCACCGTGTTGCCGGCCGCGAGGGCCGCGGCAACCTGGCCCATGAAGATCGCGAGCGGGAAGTTCCACGGGCTGATACAGACCACGGGGCCCAGCGGACGGTGCGTGTCGTTCGAGAATTCGTCGCGGATCTGCGCGGCGTAGTAGCGCAGGAAGTCGACCGCTTCGCGGATCTCGGCGATCGCGTTCGGCAGCGATTTGCCGGCTTCGCGCACGATCAGACCCATCAGCGTGTGCATCTGCGCTTCGAGCAGGTCGGCCGCGCGCACCAGGCAATCGGCACGTGCATCGACCGGCGTCGCCTGCCAGATCGGCGCGGCGGCCACCGCGTGCGCGAGCGCCGCGCTCACGTGTTCGGCCGTCGCTTCGCTGACCGTGCCGACCAGGTCGCGCTGGTCGGCCGGGTTGCGCACGTCGCGGGCCGGCGCGTCGACGAGCGTGTCGTCGTCGAGCATCGGCGCCGCGCGCCACGGGAAATGCGCGCTCGCGAGCAGCGCGGACGACAGCGACGCGAGACGGTGTTCGTTCGACAGGTCGAGGCCCATCGAGTTGGGACGCTCGTCGCCGTACAGGTGGCGCGGCAGCGGGATCTTCGCGTGCGGCGCGCCGAGCGGCACGACCTTCGACGCCTCGTCGACCGGATCGGCGACCAGTTCCTTCACCGCCACGGTTTTATCCGCGATGCGGTTCACGAACGACGTGTTCGCGCCGTTCTCGAGCAGGCGGCGCACCAGGTACGCGAGCAGCGTCTCGTGCGTGCCGACCGGTGCGTACACGCGGCACGGACGGTTCAGCTTGTCGCGGCCCGTGACTTCCTCGTACAGCGGCTCGCCCATCCCGTGCAGGCACTGGAATTCGTACTGGCCCGGGTAGTAGTTCTGGCCCGCGAGCTGGTAGATCGCGGCAAGCGTGTGCGCGTTGTGCGTCGCGAACTGCGGGTAGACGGCATCCGGCGCCGCGAGCAGCTTCTTCGCGCACGCGAGGTACGACACGTCGGTGTAGATCTTGCGCGTGTAGACCGGATAGCCTTCGAGGCCGTCGACCTGCGCACGCTTGATCTCGGTATCCCAGTACGCGCCCTTCACGAGGCGGATCATCAGGCGGTGACGGCTGCGGCGCGCGAGATCGATCAGGTAGTCGATCACGAACGGGCAGCGCTTCTGGTAGCCCTGCACGACGAAGCCGATGCCGTTCCAGCCCGCGAGCTCCGGGTCGAAGCACAGCGCTTCCAGCAGGTCGAGCGACAGCTCGAGGCGGTCGGCCTCTTCCGCGTCAATGTTCAGGCCGATGTCGTAGCGGCGTGCGAGCAGCGCGAGCGCGCGCACGCGCGGCAGCAGTTCGCTCATCGTGCGGTCCTGCTGCGAGCGCGAGTAGCGCGCGTGCAGCGCCGACAGCTTGATCGAGATGCCCGGGCCTTCGTAGATGCCGCGGCCGCCGGCCGCCTTGCCGATCGCGTGGATCGCCTGTTCGTACGACGCGTAGTAGCGCTGCGCGTCCTCTTCGGTCGTCGCCGCTTCGCCGAGCATGTCGTACGAGTAGCGGAAGCCGCGCGCTTCGTACTTGCGGCTGTTCGCGAGCGCTTCGGAAATCGTCTCGCCGGTGACGAACTGCTCGCCCATCAGGCGCATCGCCATGTCGACGCCCTTGCGGATCAGCGGCTCACCGCCGCGGCCGATCAGGCGCGTCAGCGCCGACGACAGCCCCGCCTCGCTGTTGGTCGTCACGAGCTTGCCGGTGATCATCAGCCCCCAGGTCGCCGCGTTCACGAACAGCGACGGCGCGTGGCCGACGTGCGAACGCCAGTCGCCCTTGCTGATCTTGTCGCGAATCAGCGCATCGCGCGTCGCGCGATCGGGAATGCGCAGCAGCGCTTCAGCGAGGCACATCAGCGCGACGCCTTCCTGGCTCGACAGCGAGAACTCGTGGATCAGCCCTTCGACGCCGCCGCCCGAGCTCTTCTCGCGCAGCGCCTCGACGAGCTTCGTCGCGAGCGCCTGCACGTCCGCCTGCAGGTTCGCGGGCAGGCGCGCCTGGCCGAGCAGGAACGGCACGCATTCCGGCTCGGGGCGGCGGTACGCGGCCGTGATCGCCGCGCGCAGCACCGATTGCGGCTGCACGTTCTGCGCGAACTCGAGGAACGGATGCGGCGAGTTGTCGTCGTCGCCATCCGTGGACTGACCGTCGGCGAGCTCCGTCACGCCGCTGTGGCCCGACAGCTCGGGCGGCAACTGGCCGTGCTCGATCCGCTCGAGGTACGCGAAGATCGCCTGCTTGATCAGCCAGTGGGGAGTGCGCTCGAGACGCGCGGCGGCGTCCTTGAGGCGCGAGCGGAGAAGGTCGTCGACTTTGACGCCGAGAGTCGTGCTTGCCATGGTGGGTTCGTGCGCCGGTGCGAGCCCGGCAATGTGGTGTGAGAGGATGCGCGAAATCCTACGGCACGCAATAAAAAGGTGCAACCAAATTGCGAGATAGGTTGCACCCACAAGTTACTCAATATAATCAGCCACTTATGCGGTTGCAACCTAGGGGTTGCCCGTGGTCGGGGGATCGGTGTTTTCCCTGAGCGGGCCGGTTTGACATGCGTGCGCAACCTTCCGCGGGCCTGGCGGCGCACGAAAACCGGTTGCACTGGGTGTGATGGCGGACGGGGCGCCCGGGTGCGGCCGTGCGGCAACAGACGGTTCGGGGGTGCCCGGCGCGGCGGCCCGGGCTTCAACGCAGCGCCACGCAGCACGACGGCCGCATGGCGCGCGGCTCAGATATCCAGCGGATCGACTTCGACGCTCCACCGCAGCACGCCCTTCAGCGCGCGCAACTCCGGCTGCCACGCACGCAGCGCATGCTGCAGCGCCGCCCGCGACGCGCTTTCGAGCAGCAACTGCGCGCGGTGGACGTTCGCGACCTTGACGATCGTCATCGGCACCGCGTCGTACACGGTCACGCGATCGGCGCCCGGCAGCCCCGGCAACGCGGCCGCGGCTTGCAGCAGGAAGGCGAGCGCCGCGTCGAGCGTGCGCCCTTCGGCGCGCAGCAGCGCCTGGTAGACGAACGGCGGCAGGTGCGCGTCGCGGCGCTCGCCGAGCGTCGAATTCGCGAAGCCGACGTAATCCTGCCGCCCGAGCGCGTGGTACAGCGCATGACGCGGGTAACGCGTCTGCACGAGCACCTCGCCCGGCAGCCCGGCGCGCCCCGCGCGGCCGCTCACCTGCATCAGCTGCGCGAACAGCCGTTCGCTCGCGCGGAAGTCGTGCGAGAACAGCGCGGTATCGGCATTGAGCACGCCGACGAGCGACACGCGCTGGAAGTCGTGCCCCTTCGCGATCATCTGCGTGCCGACGAGGATATCGACCTCGCCCGCATGCACGTCGGAAAAGAGCGCCTGCGCGCTGCCCTTGCGGCGCGTGCTGTCCGCATCGATCCGCAGCACGCGTGCGCCCGGCACGGCCTCGGCGAGCGCCTCCTCGATGCGTTGCGTGCCGCGCCCGAGCGGCGCGATGTCGACGTTCCCGCACTCGGGGCACGATCGCGGAATGCGCGATTCCCAGCCGCAGTGATGGCAGCGCAACGCATGCTCGGGCTTGTGCAGCACGACGTACGCGCTGCAGCGCGGGCAGCCTGCGACCCAGCCGCAGGCGTCGCAGGCAAGCTGCGGCGCGTAGCCACGCCGGTTCAGGAACACGAGGCTCTGCTCGCCGCGTTCGAGCCGCGCCTTCAGCGCCGCGACGAGCGGCCCCGACAGCCCGCCCATCGACGCGCGCCCGCGCCGCCGCTCCTCTTCGAGGTCGATCAGCCGCACGGTCGGCAGCGTCGCGTCGGCCACTGCGCGGCGCGACAGCGTGAGCCGCGTGTAGCGGCCCTGCTCGGCCTGCCACCAGCTTTCGAGCGATGGCGTCGCCGAGCCGAGCACGACCGTGATGCCGAGCTGTTTCGCGCGCCACACGGCGAGATCGCGTGCCGAGTAGCGCAGCCCTTCCTGCTGCTTGTACGCGGGCTCGTGCTCCTCGTCGACGACGACCAGCGCGAGCGTCGGCATCGACGCGAGCACCGCGAGGCGCGTGCCGAGCACGATCCGCGCGCGGCCCGTATGCGCGGCGAGCCAGTTGCGCGCTCGCTCGCCCTCGGCGAGCCCGCTGTGCAGCGTGACGATCGCGTCGTCGGCGAGCGCGCCCGCGAAGCGCGCACGAAACGCGGCCTCGAACTGCGGCGTCAGGTTGATTTCGGGGACGAGCACGAGCGCCTGCGCGTCCGGCCGCGCGTCGAGCAGCGACGCGAGCGCATGCAGATAGACCTCGGTCTTGCCGCTGCCCGTCACACCGTGCAGCAGGAACGGCGCGAAGCCCTGCGCGGCGCGGATCGCGTCGAGCGCCTCGGCCTGCTGGTCCGTGAGCGCCGGCGGCACAGTTCGTCCACCGGCTGCCAACAGGTTATCCACAGCTTTGGGCACAGGCACATCGGCCCAGCCGATCTCCTCGACGTCGACCCAGCCGCGCGCCGCCCAGTCGTCGAACGTCGCGACCGCCTTCGGATGCAGCGCGCGCGCATCGGGCAACGCCAGCGAACCGGTGTCGACCAGCGCCTGCGCGAGCCGCCGCAGCGCGGCCCCGCGCGCGGGCAACGCATCGGGCAGCGCCGCGCGGCCGGCTTCCGTCGGCCGGTAACGCACCTCGGGCGCGAGCAGCCGCCCCCAGCGCCCGGCATCGCGCAGCGCCTGCGGCAGCGCCGGCAGCGCGACCTCGCCACGCCCGCGCTGGTAGTAGTCGGCGGCGAACGATACGAGCGCGAGCCAGTCCGGCGACAACGGCGGCAGGTCGGTGCAGATCGCGTCGATCGCGCGCAGCCGGGACGGCGGCACGTCGGTGTGAGTCGTCACTTCGCAGACCAGCCCGACGGCCTGCCGCTTGCCGAACGGCACCTGCACGAGCGTGCCGGGCCCGGGCGCCGGTTGCGCGTCGCAGCGGTAATCGAACAGGGTGGCGAGCGGATGGTCGAGCGCGACGCGCAGATAGGTACCGCTCATTACGGCGCTCCGGCGGCGGCACGCGCCGCATGGCCATGGACAGCCGGCATCCGCGCCCGCATCGAGGCGACGGACTTAAAGTAAAACTTCAGATTCGGCGCTAAGTTTTGGATTCGCATTAGGAATCGCCGTATACCCTGCCCAGCCTGTGGATAACTTTGTTGAGAACTCGTTGCTCACTGGCCGCAACGCGCGCGGGGCCGCGCTTTCCGCTGATTTTCCGCGCTTGTCGCGGTGCCCCGCAGAGCCTTATTCCATAAGGCTGCTATTCAAATTACCGAACCATAGCGAGACAAATTGACCGATACAGGGCTCTACCGCGCTGCAACGAGGAAAATGTGTATAAGTCAAGTCTTGACAAGCACTGAATCGGCAACCGGTGCGGGGTTGCGCCCTGTTTAGCGCCAACAGCGAAACGCTGTCACCCCGCAGTGCAGCATGACAGCGCTTGCGTTCAGCCGGCGGCTCCGCTACGGATCGCGCGGCTGTGGCGATGCACTTCGTCGACGAGTTCGGCGACGTGATCGGGCGACGTGAATTGCGAAATGCCGTGCCCGAGGTTGAACACATGGCCCGGATGGTTGCCGTAGCTGTCGAGCACCGCGCGCGCCTGCTCACGTACCGCGGCGGGCGGCGCGAACAGGATCGTCGGGTCGAGATTGCCTTGCAGCGCGACCTTGCCCGCGACGCGCTCGCGCGCGGCGCCAAGGTTGACCGTCCAGTCGAGGCCGACCGCGTCGACGCCGGTCGCCGCGATCTCCTCGAGCCACAGCCCGCCGCCCTTCGTGAACGTGATCACCGGCACGCGCTCGCCGTCGTGCTCGCGCTTGAGCTGCGCAACCACGCGGCGGATGTAGTCCAGCGAGAAGCGCTGGTACGCACCGTCCGCCAGCGCGCCGCCCCACGTATCGAAGATCATCACGGCCTGGGCGCCCGCTTCGATCTGCGCGTTCAGGTACGCGGCCACCGCCTGCGCGTTCACGTCGAGGATCCGGTGCATCAGGTCGGGGCGCGAATACGCCATCGACTTCACCGTGCGGAAATCGTCCGATCCGCCGCCTTCGACCATGTAGCACGCGAGCGTCCACGGGCTGCCCGAGAAGCCGATCAGCGGCACGCGCTGGCGGCCCTGGCCGTCGGTGAGCGCGCGGCGGATCTCGCGCACGGCGCCCGTCACGTAGCCGAGCGTCTCTTCGATGTCCGGTACCGCGAGCTTCGCGACGTCGGCCTCGGTGCGCACCGGATGCGCGAACTTCGGCCCTTCGCCGACCTGGAAGTCGAGGCCGAGCCCCATCGCGTCCGGAATCGTCAGGATGTCCGAGAACAGGATCGCGGCGTCGAGCGGAAAGCGCTCGAGCGGCTGCAGCGTCACTTCGGTCGCGTAGTCGGGATTCTTCGCGAGCCCAAGGAAGCTGCCGGCGCGCGCGCGCGTCGCGTTGTATTCGGGCAGGTAGCGGCCGGCCTGGCGCATCAGCCAGATCGGCGTGTAGTCGGTCGGCTCGCGCAGAAGCGCACGCAGGAAGGTGTCGTTGAGCAGGGTATGGGCCACGGTAGGAGCGACGATGCGAGGGCAAACCGGCATTTTACCGGACAGCCGCCACAAGGCTGCGCATGCCGACGCGATGGCGGCCATATGACGCGCGCGATGGCTCCGTTATGATCGGACGCTCATATCGAACGAAACCAGGGAGGAGACCGATGAAGACATTCGCCACGCTCGCCGCGGCCGCGCTGCTTTGCTGCGCCGCCGCGCACGCGCAGACCGGCGCGGGCGCCGGCTCGCGGCTCGACGACGTGCTCGCGCGCGGCACGCTGCGGGTGTGCACGACGGGCGACTACAAGCCGTATTCGTACTACCGTGCAGACGGCCGCTTCGAGGGCATCGACATCGACATGGCCGAGTCGCTCGCGAAGTCGCTGGGCGTGAAGACCGACTACGTGAAGACAAGCTGGCCGAACCTGACCGGCGACTTCGTCGCGAAATGCGACATCGCGGTGGGCGGCGTCTCGACGACGCTCGAGCGCCAGAAGCGCGCGTTCTTCACGCAGCCGTACGTCGTGGACGGCAAGACGCCGATCGTACGCTGCGCGGACGCCGACAAATACCAGACCGTCGCGCAGATCGACCGGCCCGAGACGCGCGTGATCGTGAACCCGGGCGGCACCAACGAGCGTTTCGCGAAGCAGTATTTCACGCACGCGAACCTCACCGTCTATCCGGACAACGTAACGATCTTCAAACAAATCCTCGCGGGCAAGGCGGACGTGATGGTGACGGATGCGTCCGAGACGCTGCTGCAGCAAAAGCTGAATCCGGGCCTGTGCTCGGTGCATCCGGACAAGCCGTTCCAGTTCGGCGAGAAGGCGTACATGGTGCCGCGCGGCGACGTCGCGTTCCAGCAGTACGTCGATCAATGGCTGCATCTCGCGCTGTCGACCGGCGAATACCAGGCGATTTCGGACAAATGGCTGAAGTAAGCGGGTGCGCGCGCGGTAGTCGATAGCGGGCACCGACCCCGCGGCTGACGCCCGCGAAAGTCGCTGCGCGGCGGCGGCCGAAGCGCCGCCGTTACACTTCGACGCAGCGTGCCGGCGCCGGCAAAATCGGCCGGCAGCCCCCGAATTGGCCGAACGGCCGACTTCCGCGCAGGCCAATCACGTTTCAAAATCTTTCTGACGAATGACTCGTCATGCGCGGTATCGGCCGAACCGCGCATTTTCTCGCGTGTAAATCGGCAGTTCGTCGAGCCTGATACGCACGAAAAACGCATCGTGCGCATGCGCTGAAAACGCTGCGGAAAATATGGGTAAAAATGACCTTTTTCAGACCCTCAAAAACAGAAAAAAATCCCGGAAAGCCTTATCTGGCGGGCGTTACAACCTGAAACACTTTGTTACCGCGAGGGGTCATTAATTCGCCCACAATGGCCTCAACGGTTTCAACACGGATGCGGTCTCGTGTGCCAAGTGTGAGCGGACGCGAAGCGCTGCGAGCCAGTCGGTCACGTACCGAAGCCCTTCCAAGGGGCATCCCTGTTGGAGTCGTTTCCGGCCCCCCGCCGGACTCGGTTTCATCTTTGGTCTCCTCGCGCTAACCCCGTAGCGTGTGGTTTTTAGCGGGCTAATAAGCCCGCTTTTTTTCGTCCATCGAAAACGCAACGGCCCGCAGGCCGCCGCGTTTTTCCCGCCTCCATGCCCCGCTACGCGGTCTTCTGCACGTCGAGCTTCAACTCCTCGATCATCCGGTCGCGCATCACGAACTTCTGCACCTTGCCCGTCACCGTCATCGGCAACTCGTCGACGAAGCGGATGTAGCGCGGGATCTTGTAGTGCGCGATCTGCCCTTGGCAGAAGGCACGCACGTCGTCCTCGGTCATCTGCTCGTCCGCGCGCAGCACGATCCACGCGCACAGCTCCTCGCCGTACTTCGCATCGGGCACGCCGAACACCTGCGCGCTCTGAATCTTCGGATGCCGAAACAGGAATTCCTCGATCTCGCGTGGATAGACGTTCTCGCCGCCGCGGATCACCATGTCCTTCAGCCGGCCGACGATGTTGCAGTAGCCGTCCGCATCGAGCGTCGCCAGGTCGCCCGTGTGCATCCAGCCGTCCACCAGCACCTCGCGCGTCTTCGCGTCGTCGTCCCAGTAGCCGAGCATCACCGAATAGCCCTTCGTGCACAGCTCGCCCGTCGCGCCGACCGGCACGATGGCGCCGCTCGGATCGACGACCTTCACCTCCAGATGCGGCTGGATGCGCCCCACCGTGGTCGTGCGCTTCTCGAGCGGATCGTCGGTCGAGCTCTGGAACGACACGGGGCTCGTCTCCGTCATCCCGTACGCGATCGTGATCTCCGACAGGTGCATCTGCGACACGACGCGTTTCATCGTCTCGATCGGGCACGGCGAACCGGCCATGATCCCGGTGCGCAGCGTCGACAGGTCGAAGTTCGGGAACGCGGGGTGATCGAGCTCGGCGATGAACATCGTCGGCACGCCGTGCAGCGCGGTGCAGCGTTCGTCGGCCACCGCCGCGAGCGTCGCGACCGGATCGAATGCTTCGCCCGGGAACACCATCGCCGCGCCCTTCGACACGCATGCGAGCACCGCGAGCACCATCCCGAAGCAGTGATACAGCGGCACCGGGATGCACAGCGTGTCCTGCTCGGTGAAACGCATCGCCGTCGCGATCGAGCGCCCGTTGTTGACGACGTTGCGATGCGTGAGCGTCGCGCCCTTCGGGCTACCCGTCGTACCGCTCGTGAACTGGATGTTGATCGGCTCGTTGGCCGTGAGCGTCGCACCGATCGCATCGAGCAACGCGGGATCGACGGCCTGGCGGCCGCGCGCCATCAGGTCCGCGAAGCGGAACATGCCGGCCGGCGCGACGTCGCCCATCGACACGACCGTGCGCAGGCTCGGCACGCGCGCCGCATGCAGCTCGCCCGGCGTCGCGGTCGCGAGCTCCGGCGCGATGGTCTGCAGCATCTCGACGTACGCGGATGTCTTGAAGCGCTCGGCGGCGATCACGGCCTTGCAGCCGACCTTGTTGAGCGCGTATTCGAGCTCCGACAGCCGGTAGGCCGGATTGATGTTGACGAGCACCGCGCCGATCCGCGCGGTCGCGAACTGCGTGAGCAGCCATTCGCTGCGGTTCGGCGACCAGATGCCGACGCGGTCGCCCTTCACGATGCCGAGCGACGCGAGGCCGGCCGCCAGCACGTCGACCTCGTTCGCGAACTCGCGCCAGGTCCAGCGCACCTGCTGCTCGCGGAACACGACGGCCGGACGATCGGGAAAGCGGCCGGCCGTGTCGAGCAGGAACCGGCCGAGCGTCGCTTCCGAGAGCGGCACGTCGGTCGTGCCGCGCACGTACGACAATCCGTTTTCGGGCGCGATCAGCGCCCCCACGCCAAGGTCTGCTGCCATGAATGTCTCCGTCCTTTTTGTCTGATCGGCCTGCGCGCTTCCACCGCCCGCCTCCGCCGCGCATTCGCGACGGAAAGCCTCAACACGGATGATGACGCGCGCGGCTGACGATACTCTGACAGCAAATCGCGGCGGACGGATGAAATAGCACGACCGGACGATATGATCCGGCCCGCAAAAAACAGACGAAAACGACGGACGAAAAAAAAGCAGCCCGAAGGCTGCTTTCTTTCGCGGGATACGCGGCGCGGCTCAGTGCCGGCTGCGAATCTTCGCCAGACGCTGGATCGCCTCGAGCTGCGCCATCGCGGTCGCGAGCTCGGATTGCGCCTTCGCGAGGTCGAGATCCGACTTCGCGTTCTGCAGCGTTTCCTCGGCACGCTTGCGTGCTTCCTCGGCTTTCGCCGCGTCGAGGTCCTTGCCGCGGATCGCGGTATCGGCGAGCACCGTCACGGCACCCGGCTGCACTTCGAGAATGCCGCCCGCGACGAACACGAATTCGTCGTTGCCGCCCTCGACTTCGATGCGCACCGCACCCGGACGAATCCGCGTGATCAGCGGCGTGTGACCCGGCAGAATGCCCAGCTCACCCGTTTCGCCCGGCAGCGCGACGAATTTCGCCTCGCCCGAGAAGATCTGCTCTTCCGCGCTGACGACGTCTACTTTGATGGTTGCCATATGGACTCCTGTCGACGAGTGCGAACGCCTCGCGGCGCCTGCCCTCGTCCCATGCACGGCGGATTGAGCGTGTTGCGGTCGGCGCGACCGGCCTGACTGTCGATCAATGAAGACCGACACCCCGACCCGCACGCGCCGTGCGACTCACTCGAATCCTTACGAGATCTTCTTGGCCTTTTCGAAGGCTTCGTCGATCGTGCCGACCATGTAGAACGCCTGTTCCGGCAGGTGGTCGCACTCGCCGTCGACGATCATCTTGAAGCCGCGGATCGTTTCCTTCAGCGGCACGTACTTGCCCGGCGAGCCCGTGAACACTTCAGCAACGTGGAACGGCTGCGACAGGAAACGCTGGATCTTACGAGCGCGCGCGACCGACTGCTTGTCTTCCGGCGACAGTTCGTCCATACCCAGAATCGCGATGATGTCGCGCAGTTCCTTGTAGCGCTGCAGCGTCTGCTGAACACGACGGGTGATCGAGTAGTGCTCTTCACCAATCACGTTCGGGTCGATCTGGCGCGACGTCGAGTCGAGCGGGTCGACCGCCGGGTAGATACCCAGCGAAGCGATGTCACGCGACAGAACGACGGTTGCGTCCAAGTGGCCGAAGGTCGTAGCCGGCGACGGGTCGGTCAAGTCATCCGCAGGGACGTACACGGCCTGGACCGACGTAATCGAGCCCTTCTTGGTCGACGTGATGCGCTCTTGCAGCTTGCCCATTTCTTCAGCCAGCGTCGGCTGATAGCCCACTGCCGACGGCATACGGCCGAGCAGTGCCGACACTTCGGTACCGGCCAGCGTGAAACGGTAGATGTTGTCGACGAAGAACAGCACGTCGAGGCCTTCGTCACGGAAGTGCTCGGCCATCGTCAGGCCGGTCAGCGCAACGCGCAGACGGTTGCCCGGCGGCTCGTTCATCTGGCCGTACACCAGCGCGACCTTGTCGAGAACGTTCGAGTCCTTCATTTCGTGGTAGAAGTCGTTCCCTTCACGGGTACGCTCGCCCACGCCCGCGAACACGGAGTAACCGCCGTGTTCCTTCGCGATGTTGTTGATGAGCTCCATCATGTTGACGGTCTTGCCCACGCCAGCACCGCCGAACAGGCCAACCTTGCCGCCCTTTGCGAACGGGCAGATCAGGTCGATAACCTTGATACCCGTTTCGAGCAGTTCGGTCGACGGCGACAGTTCGTCGAACGCCGGAGCCTTCTGGTGGATCGAACGCGTCGTTTCGCTTTCGATCGGGCCCGCTTCGTCGATCGGACGGCCAAGCACGTCCATGATTCGCCCGAGGGTCGGCTTGCCGACCGGCACCGAGATCGGCTTCGCCGTGTTCTTCACGGTCAGGCCGCGGCGCAGGCCGTCGGATGCACCCAGACAGATGGTACGGACAACGCCGTCGCCCAGCTGCTGCTGGACTTCGAGCGTCAGTTCCGAGCCATCGAGAATGAGCGCGTCGTAGATCTTCGGCATGCTGTCGCGCGGGAATTCCACGTCGATAACGGCGCCGATGCACTGTACGATCTTGCCTTCTACCAAAGCAGCAGTACTCATCGCTTTTCCTTTAAATACCTGATTCTTTACTCGCGCAAAGGCGCAGTTGTCGTCCCGGGCGCGCGCTTAAACAGCGGCTGCGCCGCCGACGATCTCCGACAGTTCTTTCGTGATCGCGGCCTGACGGCTCTTGTTGTACACGAGCTGCAGTTCGCTGATCACCGTCTTCGCGTTGTCGGACGCGGCCTTCATCGCGACCATGCGCGCCGATTGCTCGGACGCCATGTTTTCCGCGACGGCCTGGTACACCAGCGCCTCGACGTAACGCACGAGCAGTTCGTCGACGACTGCCTGCGCGTCCGGCTCGTAGATGTAGTCCCACGACGTGGCCGGCGTACCGTCATCGGCTTCGAAGTGCTCCGACGACAGCGGCAGCAACTGCTCGATCACGGCTTCCTGCTTCATCGTGTTGACGAAGCGCGTGTAAGCGATATAAACCGCCGACAGCTTGCCTTCCGAGTACAGATCGAGCTGCGTCTTCACGGCGCCGATCAGCTTGTCCAGATGCGGGGTGTCGCCGAGGTGCACGACCTGCGACAGCACCTTCGCGCCGAAGCGGTTCAGGAACCCGAGGCCCTTGCTACCGATCGCGGTGGCTTCGACCTTCTGGCCCTTCTCTTCCAGCTCCTTGAACTTCTGCACCGTCGCACGCAGCACGTTGGTGTTCAGACCACCGCACAGACCCTTGTCCGTCGTGACGAGGATGATGCCGGCCGTCTTCGCGCCTTCGTTCGCCACCATGAACGGGTGGCGGTACTCCGGGTTCGCGCGGCTCATGTGCGCAGCGATGGCACGGACCTTGTCCGCATACGGACGAGCGGCGCGCATGCGTTCCTGCGCGCGGCGCATCTTCGATGCGGCCACCATCTCCATCGCCTTCGTGATCTTGCGCGTGTTCTGCACGCTCTTGATCTTGCCGCGAATTTCCTTCATTCCAGCCATAGCTTGCTCCTTGACCGAAGCGGCGCGGGCGCATCAGCACCCGCGCGGCCTCAGTGTGTCACTCGCGGATCAATAGGCACCGGACTTCTTGAAGGATTCGATCGCCGAGCGCAGTGCGCCTTCGTCGTCCTTCGAGAGATCCTTGGTGTCTTCGATGCGCTTGATGAGGTCAGCGTTGCTGGTCTTCAGGCTTTCGCGCAGGCCCTTCTCGAACGACAGCACTTGCTTGACGTCGAGGTCGTCGAGGTAGCCGTTGTTTGCGGCGTACAGCGACACGGCCAGTTCCCACACCTGCAGCGGCTGGTACTGCGGCTGCTTCAGCAGTTCCGTCACGCGGCGGCCGCGCTCGAGCTGCTTGCGGGTCGCTTCGTCGAGGTCCGATGCGAACTGGGCGAATGCTGCCAGTTCACGATACTGCGCGAGGTCGGTACGGATACCGCCCGACAGCTTCTTCACGACCTTCGTCTGAGCGGCGCCACCGACTCGCGACACCGACACGCCGGCGTTGATTGCCGGGCGGATGCCTGCGTTGAACAGGTCGGTTTCCAGGAAGATCTGGCCGTCGGTAATCGAGATCACGTTCGTCGGAACGAACGCGGTCACGTCGCCAGCCTGCGTTTCGATGACCGGCAGTGCCGTCAGCGAGCCGCTCTTGCCCTTCACTTCGCCGTTCGTGAACTTCTCGACGTACTCTTCCGACACGCGAGCAGCACGCTCGAGCAGACGCGAGTGGAGATAGAACACGTCGCCCGGGTATGCTTCACGGCCCGGCGGGCGGCGCAGCAGCAGCGAGATCTGACGGTATGCCCAAGCTTGCTTGGTCAAGTCGTCATAAATGATCAGCGCGTCTTGGCCGCGGTCGCGGAAGTATTCGCCCATCGTGCAGCCGGCGTACGGTGCGAGGTACTGCATCGCTGCCGAATCCGAAGCCGAAGCGGCGACGACGATCGTGTATTCCATCGCGCCCGTTTCTTCGAGCTTGCGAACCACGTTCATGATCGACGAAGCCTTCTGGCCGATCGCGACGTAGATACAGATCAGGTCCTTGCCCTTCTGGTTGATGATCGCGTCGAGCGCCACTGCGGTCTTGCCGCACTGACGGTCGCCGATGATCAGCTCACGCTGGCCACGGCCGATCGGCACCATTGCGTCGATCGACTTGATGCCCGTCTGCACCGGCTGCGACACCGACTTACGCCAGATCACGCCCGGGGCGATCTTTTCGATCGCGTCGGTCAGCTTTGCGTTGACCGGGCCCTTGCCGTCGATCGGGTTGCCGAGCGCATCGACCACGCGGCCGACGAGTTCCGGACCAACCGGGACTTCGAGAATGCGGCCCGTCGTCTTGACGATGTCGCCTTCCGAGATGTGTTCGTATTCGCCGAGAATCACCGCGCCGACCGAGTCGCGCTCGAGGTTCAGCGCGAGGCCGAACGTGTTGCCCGGAAACTCGAGCATTTCGCCCTGCATCACGTCCGACAGGCCGTGGATACGCACGATACCGTCGGTCACGGAGATCACGGTGCCCTGGTTGCGAACGTCTGCGCTCGCTTCAAGGCCCTGGATCCGGCTCTTGATCAGCTCGCTGATCTCAGAGGGATTGAGTTGCATTATTCGCTCCTGATAGTCAATTCTGTTGCGTGCCGGCGTGGCGCTCAGGCGGTCAACGCAGCCTGCATCGATGCGAGGCGCGCGCGAACCGAGGTGTCGAGCACTTCGTCGCCGACCGTCACGCGCACGCCGCCGATCAGCGACGAATCGACTTCGACCGTCGGTTTCAGCTTGCGCTTGAACTTGCGTTCGAGGCCCGAGATGAGACTCTCGAGATCCGCGCCGTTCAGCGGGAACGCGCTCACGATCTCGGCGTCGGCTGCACCTTCACGTTCGTTCTTGAGCGCCTCGAACTGCTCTGCGATTTCCGGCAGCAGCGCGATGCGATGATTGTCGACCAGCATCTGCACGAAGTTCTTCGCTTCGGCGCCAGCACCGAGCGGCGACTTCACCGCAGCAAGCAGCAACTCGGCTACTTGCGTGCGCGTCACCTTCGGGCTCGACGCGACCGACAGCACTTCCGGCAGACGCGCAACCTGGGCCAGCTCTTGCACGAGCGTGGACCAGGCGGCGATGTCACCGCCCTCGGCCACGCGGAACAGCGCTTCTGCGTAAGGGCGGGCGATGGTTGCAAGTTCGGCCATGATCAGAGCTCGGCTTTCAGTTGATTCAGCAGTTGGGCGTGGGCCGTTTGATCGACTTCGCGCTTCAGGATCTGCTCGGCGCCCTTCACGGCCAGCGTAGCGACTTCGCCACGCAGCGCTTCGCGCGCCTTCACGATTTGCTGTTCTGCTTCCGCCTTCGCCTGGGCGATGATGCGGGCGGCTTCAGCCTGGGCGTTGGACTTGATTTCCTCGGCGACCGCCTGGGCACGCTTTTCAGCGTCGGCGATGCGCTGCTGGCCGTCATTGCGGGCCTGCGCGAGTTCCTGGTCCACGCGCTTGTGCGCTGCGTCGAGTTCTGCCTTGCCCTTCTCGGCGGCGGCGAGGCCGTCGGCGATCTTCTTCGAACGTTCGTCGAGGGCGTTGATCAACGGCGGCCACACGAATTTCATCGTGAACCACGCGAGGACCAGGAACACGACCATTTGCGCAAACAGAGTTGCGTTGAGATTCACGGTGTTTCCTTATCTGCTATTCCGGAAAAATGAAACGGTAAGGCGCTCATCGAGTTGCATTCGATCAGCGCCCCAAGTCTCCGTTCCGCCCTGCGCCGGCTTGCGCCGGACGCATGTTTCCGAGAAACCTTAGCCTGCGACGAGCTTCGACAGGAGCGGGTTCGCGAACGCGAACAGCATTGCAACACCCACGCCGATCAGGAATGCCGCGTCGATCAGACCAGCCAGCAGGAACATCTTCGTTTGCAGCGGGTTGATGAGTTCCGGCTGACGTGCGCAGGCTTCGATGTACTTACCACCCATCAGTGCGATACCGATACAGGCGCCGATTGCACCCAGGCCGATGATGATGCCGATACCGATGGCGGTCAGACCCTGGATGTTGGCGATGTAAGCTTGCATGATCACTCCTTTGTGAAAAGACTTGGAACTGAGATTTAAAAAACTAAAACGGAAACTCTTTCTTGCACGCCGCGCTTAGTGCTTGTCGTGCGCCTGGCCGAGATACACCAGCGTCAGCATCATGAAAATGAATGCCTGCAACAGAACAATCAGGATGTGGAAGATTGCCCAGACGCTGCCCGCGATCACGTGGCCAACGAAGCCGAGGAACGTTGCGTCGCCACCGAAGCTCCACATGCTGCCGAGCAGGGCGATCAACAGGAACAACAGCTCACCCGCGTACATGTTGCCGAACAGCCGCATACCGAGGGAGACGGTCTTCGCGAGATATTCGACGATGTTGAGCGCGAGGTTCGGGATCCACAGCAGCGGGTGGGCGCCAAACGGTGCCGACAGCAGCTCATGCACAAAGCCGCCCGCGCCCTTGATCTTGATGCTGTAGTAGATCATCAGGACGAACACGCCGAGCGCGATGCCGAGCGTGCCGTTCAGGTCGGCCGTCGGGACGATGCGATGGTGGGAAATTACATTCGACAGACCGAGCAGCTCGATCACGCGGCCCGGCAGGTCGACCGGCAGGAAGTCGAGGGAGTTCATCAGCGTGACCCACACGAACACCGTGAGCGCGAGCGGAGCGATGAAGGTACGATTGCCGTGAACGATGGCCTTCGATTGGTCTTCGACCATCTCGACGAGCATCTCGATCGCGCACTGGAAACGGCCCGGCACGCCCGACGTCGCCTTGCGGGCGGCCAGACGCAGTACGAGGATCGTCACGATGCCGCAAACGATCGACCAGAACAGCGTGTCGAGATTCCAGACGTGGATGTCGAAAATCGACGTCTGATGCGAGGTGGAGAAATTCTGCAAGTGGTGCGCAATGTACTCGGACGGATCCGGACCGCGCGTGCCTTCGCTAGCTGCCATATCGTTAATGCCACCCAAATTGTCGAAAATCGTTTTGCCAGTTCCGCAACACGCTATTGCGGGAACGGGCCGGTGCGGTTCGTTGTCGAAACCGCACGCTGCTTGTTCCTTACCGCCAGGCCAGCGCGATCCAGTACGTCTTCAGCACGACGAGGTACGTGACGAGGAACGGTACCCAGTGCACGCCGGACCAGCCGAACGCCACTGCAGTGAACATCCCGATCGTCAGAGCGAGCTTCAGGGCTTCGCCCATCACCCAGCTCATCACGGTGGCCGAGCCACCTGCCTTCAGTCGTGCCACGAACACCGCACTGGGCACCCAGCCGATCGCTCCGCCCAGAAACGCGGATTGCGCAGCGGCGCCCGGCGACTTCGAAAACAGCCACCACGCCAGCGTTGCAACCAGGGACAGAACCACTTGCGCGAATACCACCTTATAGGGGGTCACGCGCGAGGGCTTGCTCACGTCCGGGCCGAACAGCTTTTCGGCTTCTACCCGTGTGAGCGGAACGATATTGTTTTCTTGCTGCTCGGCATCCCAGTCATCATCGAATTCGCGCCGCTCGCCGGCCGCTGAAGCGGTGCGTTGCGTGCGCTGATCATCGTGCCTGTCGTCCGGCGCCTGACCCGCCATCGCAATCTTCCGCAAAATCCTTGAACCCGGCCCCAAGCTTTCTGAAAGCTTTCAGGGGTGCCTAGCTAACAAATCCGGGCGATTGTAAGCGATAGTTGCAAGTGATTCAAGGCTTTAGACGCGACAAAAACCAGCGTAAAACGTCACCTCATGATGTGAAAAAACATGCGATTCGACGATGTACGATGACAGTTGTAAGGTCGCTTTTTTGCACCGGTATTTCTTGCTCGAAATAATCCGGCGTCGATGAAATGGCGAGGAAGCGATGCCCGGCGCGGGCGCTGGCGGGACGGCACGATCGGCACCCAATAACCACGCTGTGACGCGGCCCCGGGCTCGCGCTCCGCGCGAAACGCCGAGCAGACAAAACACTGTGGCCACCCACGCGCATCTGATGCGCGAAACCCGGGCCGACGCTGGCGCGCCGAATTATCCAATCAGTTGTCATGCCACCACAGTCGATCGACTGTGGATCGCCACACTTATCAACAGCCCCGCAACCAGCGCGAATGCTGTGCGCCCTCCCCGCCACCCGAATGGCACGCCTGTGCCGCATGAACCGGCATCGTTCAACCGTGAACGAGCAGCCACGCGCCGAGTGCCGCGCTCGCGAGCGCGAACGGAATCGAGACCAGGTGGAACGGTAGCCACATGCGCGGCTCCTTCGCGAGACGCACCGCGATCAGGTTCGCAAGCGAACCGATCGCGAAACCGAAACCGCCGACCGATACGCCGAATGCAAGCGCGCGCCAGTCACGCGTGAACTCCGACAGCAGGATCGCGGCCGGCACGTTGCTGATGCCCTGCGACAGCACGGCACCGGCCGCGAAGATGCGCAGCGGCGAGTCGAGACGTGCATGCGCAATCGCGTCATGGATGACGGGCAGCGCCGCCGCGCTGCGCAGCACGACGAACATCAGCACGAAGATCAGCAGCAGCAGCCAGTCGATCTTGAGGACTGCGTCACGTTTTATGGCAAGCAGCACGATCGCGACGGCAAGCAGGCCCGGCAGCGGATGATGCGCATCGGCGAGCAGCACGAATGCCGCGAACAGCACCGCCGCGATCAGCGCGTGCATGCGCTGGACGGGAATGGCGACGACGTCGCCGGACAGATCGAGCGGCTTCGCGCGAAACGCGCACGCGGTCAGCACGAGCAGCAGCGCCATCAGTGCGATCGCGAGCGGCCCGAGCGTCACCACGAAGCGGCCGAACGACACGCCGCTCAATTGCCACAGGAACAGATTCTGGGGATTGCCGAGCGGCGTCGCGACGGACCCCGCATTGACGGCCAGCGCGACGACGATCACGAGCCGCCGGAACGGCAGCGGCGTCAGCGCACGCAGCGACACCATCAACGGCACGACGACGAACAGCGCGACGTCGTTGGTGAGCCACATCGACAGCAACGCGGCGAACCCGACCAGCAGCATCGCGAGCCCGCGCTCGGAATGCACGTGGTGCACGATCCGGTGCGCGAGCCACATCAGGCAGCCGGACAACTCGAGCGCCTTGGTCAGCATCAACAGGCCCGCGAGCGTCGCGACCGTCTGCCAATCAACCCGATCGGCCAACACGGAAAATGGTTGCGGACGCACCCATTGCAGCACAATCAGCCCAAGCGCGAGCACCGATAGCACGGGCTCCTGCGCAAGCCACCCCAACCACCGGCGCGGCGCCGGTGTGCGCGTCTCCTCCATGCGCCCCGCCCTTTACTCTTCGGTTGCGACGTTGCCGCGCAATCGCACGAGAATGCCTTCGAGTGCGTCGAGGTTGCCGAAGTCGATCGTCACCTGCCCTCGCCCGCGGCGGGCGAGCTTGATCTTCACCGTCGACGCGAGCAGGTCAGACAACTCCTCCTCGAGACGGCGCGTATCGCGGCCGCCGTCGTCCTTCGCGCGCGCCTTCACCGCCGGCACTTCCTTCGTCGTGTGCGTGACGAGCTTCTCGGTCTCGCGCACCGACATGCGCTTGTTGACGACCTGATGGGCAAGCGTGATCTGCGTGGCCGCATCGACGGCGAGCAGCGCGCGTGCGTGCCCCATGTCGAGATCACCGGCCAGCAACATCGTCTGCACCGGCGAAGCCAGGTTCAGCAGGCGCAGCAGGTTCGACACCGCGCTGCGCGAACGGCCGACCGATTCGGCCGCCTGTTCGTGCGTGAAACCGAACTCGTCGAGCAGACGCTGGATACCGTGCGCCTCTTCAAGCGGGTTCAGATCCTCGCGCTGGATGTTCTCGATCAGCGCCATCGCCGCGGCGGCCTGATCCGACACATCCTTCACGAGCACCGGCACTTCATCGAGGCCCGCCAGGCGCGCCGCGCGGAAACGGCGCTCGCCCGCAATGATCTCGTATTTATCTGACGAAATAGGCCGTACCAGGATCGGCTGCATCACGCCCTGTGCGCGAATGCTTGCCGCAAGCTCCTGCAGGCTGCCTTCGTCCATCCGCGTCCGCGGCTGGTACTTGCCGGCCTGCAGCTTGCCGAGCGCGAGCGTGTTCGGTGCCCCTTCGATCTTCACCGCTTCGGTGATATCGGCACTGCCGCCGAGCAGCGCTTCGAGGCCACGTCCCAAGCCCTTCTTCTTTGGTACCGCGTTCATGTCTTTCTTCCTCGCTTCGCTCATGTCCGGATCACGACACCTCGAACGCGCGAACGCGCTCGATCATCTCGGCACCGAACTGGAGATACGCTTGCGCACCGCGCGAGCTGCGGTCGAACACGACGCCCGGCAGCCCGTAACTCGGCGCTTCCGCCAGGCGCACGTTGCGCGGAATCACCGCGTCGAATACCTTGTCGCCGAAGTGCGCTTTCAGTTGATCGGAGACTTGCTGCTGCAGCGTGATGCGCGGATCGAACATCACGCGCAGCAAGCCGATGATCTTCAGGTCGCGATTCATGTTCGCGTGAACCTGCTTGATCGTGTTGACGAGATCCGACAAGCCCTCCAGTGCGAAGTACTCGCACTGCATCGGGATCACGACGCCATGCGCCGCACACAGCCCGTTCAGCGTCAGCAGCGACAGCGTCGGCGGACAGTCGATCAGCACGAAATCGTAATCCTCGGCCACGTGCTCGAGTGCGGCCTTCAGCCGGCGCTCGCGATTGTCGATGCTGATCAGTTCGATCTCGGCACCGGACAGCTCGCGGTTCGCGGGCAGCACGTCATAGGTGACGCCTTCCGGGCGGATGCGCGCGTCGGTCACCGACACGCCGTCGATCAGCACCTCGTACACGGTCGCTTCGCAAGCAGCCTTGTCGATCCCGCTGCCCATCGTCGCGTTACCCTGCGGGTCGAGATCGATCAGCAGGACTCGTTGCTCCTGCGCTGCAAGGCTTGCGGCGAGATTGACCGATGTCGTCGTCTTGCCGACGCCCCCCTTCTGGTTCGCAACGCAGAAGATCTTTGCCATCGTTGGTGTGTTCCCTTTACCTTCAAACAAACGGCGCGCTACCGCGCGCCCGCCCTTCAATTCGCCTCGTCGACGGCTACCTCGATCAGATGCCGTTCGGCATCGAGCATCGGTACCGCCAACCGTATCGTCTGCTTGACGCGGCTGCCTTCCGGCAACCGCGCAATCTCGTCATCCGGATGGACGCCCTTCATTGCCCAGATCGATCCGCCCGGCGCGACCAGATGTCGAGCAAGTTTAACGAAGTCGGATAGATCCGCGAAAGCGCGGGATACGATCATGTCGAATTTTTCCGGCACTTCGATACCCGGCTGCAGCGATTCGACCCGCCCCGTGACCACCGACAGGTTCGCGAGCTTCAGCTCCGCGCGCATCTGAGTCTGGAATGCAGACTTCTTTTGCACGATATCGTTCAGCGTGATCTGCCAGTCCGGCTCGACGATCGCCAGCACGATACCGGGCAACCCGCCGCCCGAGCCAACGTCGAGCACGCGGGCCGATGCACGGCCACGCAGATGCGAGACGATGGAAAGCGAATCGAGGATGTGCTGGATCAGCATCTGCTTCGGGTCGCGGATCGCAGTCAGGTTGTAGACCGCGTTCCACTTGCCGAGCAGCGCGACGTAGTCGAGCAGCTGGTTACGTTGTGCATCCGTCAGAGCAAGGTCGAGCGCGGTCGTGCCTTCGACGAGCATCTCTTCCAGTACGTCCCGATTAACCGCCGGCGCGCGACGCGCCGTCATTGTTGCGTCGGGACGGTGCCGTCCCCCTGCTCCGTTGCCGCTTCGGCAGTGCCATTACGGCGGCCCAGGCCGCGGCGCTTCAGGTGCACCATCAGCAGCGAGATCGCCGCCGGCGTGACACCCGAGATACGCGACGCCTGCCCGATCGTTTCCGGCCGGAACTCGTTGAGCTTCTGGCTCACCTCGAACGACAGGCCGCGGACTTCGCGGTAATCGATGCCGTCCGGCAGACGCGTGTTCTCGTTCGCATCGTTGCGCTCGATCTCCGATGCCTGACGCTCGATATAGCCCTGATACTTGATGCCGATCTCGACCTGCTCCTTGATCTGCTCCAGCAGCACCGGATCGTCGGCCAGCGGCTCTGCGGGGCCGCATTCGCCGCCCTTCAGGCCGCACACGCCGTCGTAGCTGATACCCGGACGGCGCAGCAGCTCGGCGAGGCTGTATTCGTGATCGATCGCCTTGCCGAGCAGCGCGGTCGCCTCTTCCACCGGCAACGTCTTCGGCGTGACCCACGTCGACTTCAGGCGTTCGGTTTCACGTGAAACAGCGTCGCGCTTCCGGCTGAATGCGTCCCAGCGCGCATCGTCGACGAGCCCCAGTTCGCGGCCGACCTCGGTCAGGCGCATGTCCGCATTGTCTTCACGCAGGCTCAGGCGATACTCGGCGCGGCTCGTGAACATCCGGTACGGCTCGGCCACACCGCGCGTCACGAGATCGTCGACCAGCACGCCCAGGTAGGCCTGGTCACGGCGCGGGCACCATGCGTCCTTCTCCTGCACGTAGCGGCCCGCATTGAGGCCGGCCAGCAGCCCCTGCGCGGCCGCTTCTTCATAGCCGGTCGTCCCGTTGATCTGGCCCGCAAAGAACAGCCCGTTGATCGCCTTCGTCTCGAGCGACGCCTTCAGCGCGCGCGGGTCGAAGTAGTCGTACTCGATCGCGTAGCCGGGGCGCAGGATATGCGCGTTCTCGAGGCCGAGCATCGAGTGCACGAGCTCGAGCTGGACGTCGAACGGCAGGCTCGTCGAGATCCCGTTCGGGTAGAACTCGTTGGTCGTCAGCCCTTCCGGTTCCAGGAAGATCTGGTGCGACTCCTTCGATGCGAACCGGTGAATCTTGTCCTCGATCGACGGGCAGTAGCGCGGCCCGACGCCTTCGATCACGCCTGTATACATAGGCGAACGGTCGAGACCGCCACGAATGATGTCGTGCGTACGCTCGTTCGTGTGCGTGACCCAGCACGGCAGCTGTTGCGGATGCTGCTCCGCGCGGCCCAGGAACGAGAAAACGGGAATCGGATCGAGATCGCCCGGCTGTTCGGTCAGCTTCGAGAAATCGATCGAACGACCATCGATACGCGGCGGCGTACCGGTCTTCAGGCGGCCCTGCGGCAGCTTCAGCTCCTTCAGGCGCGACGACAGCGACACGGCCGCCGGATCGCCCGCGCGGCCGCCCGTGTAGTTGTTCAGGCCGACGTGGATCTTGCCGTCGAGGAACGTCCCGGCGGTCAGCACGACCGCGCGCGCGCGGAAGCGGATGCCGATCTGCGTGACGGCGCCCACCACGCGGTCGCCTTCGACCATCAGGTCGTCGACGGCCTGTTGGAACAGCCAGAGGTTCGGCTGATTCTCGAGCCGGTGGCGGATCGCGGCCTTGTACAGGATGCGATCCGCCTGCGCGCGCGTCGCGCGCACGGCCGGACCCTTCGACGAATTGAGGATCCGAAACTGAATACCGCTCTCGTCGGTCGCGGCTGCCATTGCGCCACCTAGCGCATCGACTTCCTTGACCAGATGGCCCTTGCCAATGCCGCCGATCGACGGATTGCAGCTCATCTGCCCAAGCGTTTCGATGTTATGGGTCAGCAGCAGTGTCTTTGCGCCCATACGGGCGGACGCCAGCGCGGCTTCGGTGCCGGCATGACCGCCACCGACGACGATGACGTCAAATTCTGTGGGAAAAAGCATGGTGGATTCCGTACGCAGGACTGCGCACGAACCTATCTGAGAAATGTATGGGCCGAATTATAGCGGGTTCGCTTTTCACCCGAATGCCGTCCGATTGGTAGGGTCTGTGCAATTCCGCGATTTTTCGGCGATGGACCAATGAATCTGTGGCTCAGAGCCCACTCCGGCAATGCTTCCGGCCCGCCCGACGCACATCGTTGTGCCTGTGCAGCGATCCATTTGTCCGGCAATTTCACATGGAACATACAACCCGTTCGACGCCTGTGCCCCACCCAACACCCCGGACGAAATACTCTGTGCGACCACACCCACCCTCTTCCTCACAGAATTTCCGTCGGTTCGCTAGACAGTTATCCCCTGTGACGCGGCACATCGTCGGCCTGTGGAACGAGTAGCCAGCTCCGAACGATAAACCGGATCGCCATCTGCACTGTGGATACCTCCACCCACCGCCACTGCACAGATCTTTTGACTGTTCCTCCGGTACTTATCCCCTGGTTGTTAACCGTCGATGTATCGGAGTCAGACCTCAATCCAAAAACAAAAACGGCGTGTTTCACGTGAAACACGCCGCCCGCTTCTCGCCAACCGCGCCACCGATCAAGCCGTTTTCTTCGCCAACCCAAGATACGTTTCGATCACGCGCGGATTCTGCGCGAGTTCGGCCGCCGGCCCTTCCAGCGCAAACTCGCCCGTCTCCAGCACATAGCCGTAGTCGGAGATCTGCAGCGCAGCCCGCGCGTTCTGCTCGATCAGCAGCGTCGCCACGCCCGTACCGCGCAACGCACTGATGATATGAAAGATCTCCTTCACGATCAGCGGCGCCAGCCCGAGGCTCGGCTCGTCGAGCATCAGCAGGTCAGGCTTACCCATCAGCGCGCGGCCAACCGCGAGCATCTGCCGCTCGCCTCCGGACAGCGTGCCGGCTGCCTGCTTGCGCCGCTCCTTCAGCCGCGGAAACAGTGCGAACACGTGATCGAGCTGATCGAGGAAGTTCGCTTCGCCAGCCTGCTTGCGCCGATACGCACCCAGCACGAGGTTGTCTTCGACCGTCATCGTGCTGAACAGCTCACGCTTTTCCGGCACGAGGCACATCCCGCGTGCGACGCGCTGCTCGACCGGCAATGCGCCAACGTCGTGACCGCGATACACGACCGCGCCCGACGCATGCCCGCTCACCGGCAGCGCGCCCATGATCGCGTTCAGCAGCGTTGATTTGCCGGCACCATTCGGGCCGATCACGCTGACGATCTGTCCCGCACCAACCTTGATCGCCGCGCCGTGCAGCGCCTCCACCTTCCCGTACCGGACTGCCAGCCCGCGCACGTCGAGAATCGGCATCGTCGTGTCCGTCATCACTCCACCCCGCCCAGATACGCTTCGAGCACCGCCGGATCCTGCTGCACGTCCTGCGGCAGCCCTTCCGCGATCCGCGTGCCGAACTCCATCACCACCAGCCGGTCGGTGAGATTCATCACGAAATCCATGTCGTGTTCCACGAGCAACACGCTCATGCCCTCCGTCTTCAGCCGGCGCAGCAGATCGGCGAGTTGCTGCTTCTCCTGGTAGCGCAGCCCGGCGGCCGGCTCGTCGAGCAGCAGCAGCGTCGGATCGCAGCACAGCGCCCGCGCGATTTCGAGAATCCGCTGCTGGCCGAGCGCGAGGCTGCCTGCTTCGTCGTACATGTGCTTTTCGAGCCCGACGCGGCGGATCTGCTGTGCGGCCTCGGCCAGCAACTGCGCTTCCTCATGGGCATTGAGCCGCGCGACGCTGCGCCACACGCCGGTATGACCACGCAGGTGCGCACCGATCGCGACGTTCTCGAGCACCGTCATCGCCGGCAACAGCTTCACGTGCTGGAACGTCCGGCCGATGCCGCGGCGGACGATCTGCCGCGATGTGAGCCCGTCGATGCGCTCGCCACGGAACGTGATCGTGCCGCCCGTCGGCTTCAGCACGCCCGTCACGAGGTTGAACGTGGTCGACTTGCCGGCGCCGTTCGGGCCGATCAGCCCGATGATCTGCCCCGCTTTCACGTTGAAGCTGACGTCGTTGACGGCCACGAGCCCGCCGAACTGCTTGCGCGCGTTGTCGACGACGAGCAGCGGCTCGCCGGCCGCCGGCTTCGCACGCTGCGGCAATGGATCGGCGTGCTCGGGCACATGCGCACGCGGCCCGCGCGGGAACAGTCTCGCGACGAACGGCCACACGCCCTGGCGCGCGTACTGCAGCAGCAGCACCATCAGCACGCCGAACACGATGATCTCGAAGTTGCCTTCCGACCCAAGCAGCTTCGGCAGCAGCGTCTGCAGGTAGTCCTGCAGCACGGTCAGGATCGCCGCGCCGAGCACCGCGCCCCATACGTGCGACACACCGCCGACCACGGCCATGAACAGGAACTCGATCCCGTGGTTCAGCCCGAACGGCGTCGGGTTCACCGCGCGCTGCAGGTGCGCGTACAGGAAGCCCGAGACGGCTGCGAGCACGGCCGCATAGACGAAGATCACGACGCGCATCCACGCGGTGTTCACGCCCATCGCCTCGGCCATCACGCCGCCGCCGCGCAGCGCGCGGATCGCGCGGCCCGGGCGGCTGTTCAGCAGGTTCTGCACCGACACGATCGCGGCCAGCACGACGGCCCAGATCAGGAAGTACAGGCTGCGGCCGCTTTCGAGTTCGATGCCGAACAGGTTCAGCGCCGGAATCCCGTTGATCCCGTCGTACTTGCCGAGCAACTCGAGGTTGCCGAACAGGTAGAACAGCGCGAGGCCCCACGCGATCGTGCCGAGCGGCAGGAAGTGCCCCGACAGCCGCATCGTGACCGCGCCGAGCACGAGCGCGACGAGCGCCGTCAGCACGACACCGACGATCAGCGCGAGCCACGGCGACACGCCGTAGCGCGTCGTCAGGAGCGCGGTCGCATACGCGCCGATGCCGACGAACGCGGCCTGCCCGAAGCTCGTCATCCCGCCGACGCCCGTGAGCAGCACGAGCCCGATCGCGACGATCGCGTAGAGGCCGATGTAGTTCAGCAGCGTGATCCAGTATTCCGGCACCTGCAGCGCGCCCGGCAGCACCGGCAGCGCGAACAGCACCACGAGAAACACCCAGAAGGTCTTGTTGCGTACCATCGTCTTCATCGTGTCACTCCTCTTCCTCTTCCGCGTGCGGCGTCGCGAAGCTCCGCCACAGCAGCACCGGAATGATCAGCGTGAACACGATCACCTCCTTGTAGGCGCTCGCCCAGAACGACGAATACGATTCGAGCACGCCGACGAGCAGCGAGCCGGCGGCCGCGAGCGGATAGCTGACGAGCCCGCCGATGATCGCGCCGACGAACCCCTTCAGGCCGATCAGGAAGCCCGAGTCGTAGTAGATCGTCGTCAGCGGGCCGACGAGGATCCCGGACAGCACGCCGAGCCCCGCCGCGAACGTGAACGCGAGCCGCCCTGCCTCGGTCGTGCCGATGCCGACGAGCCGCGCGCCGAGCCGGTTCACCGACGTCGCGCGCAGCGCCTTGCCGGCGATCGTGCGGCCGAAGTACACGTAGAGCGCGCCGATCAGCACGAGCGCCGTCACGACCACCAGGATGCTCTGCACCGACACGGTCATGCTGCCGATCGACAGCGACGCATCCGAGAAGCCGTTGGTGCGCGAGCCTTCCGCGCCGAACATCACGAGCCCGAGGCCGACCATCGCGAAGTGGACGGCGACCGACACGATCAGCAGCAGCAGCGTCGTGCCTTCGGCGATCGGCTGGTACACGAGCCGGTAGACGAACGGCCCCATCGGCACGACGATCGCGAGCGTCAGTGCGATCTGTGCGAGCATCGGCAGCGGCTGCGCGGCAAAGCTGCGTGTGATCGCGAACACTGCCAGCGGCAGCAGGACGTAGCGGCTGCCGAGTGTCGCGAGCGTGCGGCCGAGCTGATGGCGCCGTTCGCGATGCCGGATCAGGCCGCCGACTTCGAGCAGGAAGCACGCGATGCCCATCACGAACAGCAGCCAGCAGGTGGCGGGAAATTTCTGCGCCTGCAACGCGGCAAGCGTCAGCGCACCGTAGGCGACGAATTCGCCCTGGGGAATGAAGATCACCCGCGTGACGGAAAACACCAGTACGAGCGCCAGCGACAGCAATGCATATATGGCGCCGGTCGTAATGCCGTCTTGCGCGAGGATCGCCGCAATCGAGAGATCCATACGTTTCGTGTATCGAGAATGCTGCGGAGAAACGGAAGACAGGAAAGGCCGGGGTGCACGGGCCGCAAGATCGGCGCGTCGGGCGCCACGCGGCGAGCCCCGGTGGTTCCACACGACATGGACATGGGCACGGGCGCGGCCTGTCAGGCCCAGCGCCCTGCCGACGGCATGCACGGCGCCATCCGCGCCGCGCACGCCGGTTTCACGTGATGCTTACTCGGCCTGCAGCTTCCACTTGCCGTCGACGATCTGCACCATCACGCGCGCACGCGTGTCGAAGCCGTTGTGGTCGGTCGGCGTCATGTTGATCACGCCGTGCGACACGGGCAGGTCCTTCACGTTCTCGATCGACGCGCGCAGCGCCTCGCGGAACGCCTCGGTGCCCGGCTGGCCCTTCTTCAGCGCTTCCGGAATCGCACGCTGCAGCAGCAGCCCCGCATCCCACGCATGGCCCCCGAACGTCGCCAGCGAGCCCGCGCCGTACGCCTTCTCGTACGCGGCCTTGTAGCCGAGCGCCGGCTTCTTCACCGGATTCGAATCGGGCAGCTGGTCGGTCACGAGCACGGGGCCGGCCGGCAGGATCTCGCCTTCGCAGTCCTTGCCGCACACGCGCAGGAAGTCGTTGTTCGCGACGCCGTGCGTCTGGTACACCTTGCCCTTGTAGCCGCGCTCCTTCAGCGTCTTCGCCGGCAGCGCCGCCGGCGTGCCCGAGCCGGCGATCAGCACCGCATCGGGATTCGAGCCCATCAGCTTCAGCACCTGCCCCATCACCGACGCGTCGGTGCGGTTGTAGCGCTCGTTCGACACGACCTTCAGGCCGTTCTTCGCGGCCGCCGCGTTGAACGTGTTGTACCAGCTGTCGCCGTACGCATCGGCAAAGCCGATGAAGCCGACCGTCTTCACGCCGTGCTTCGCCATGTAGCCGGCGATCGCGTCGGCCATCAGCTGGTCGTTCTGCGGCACCTTGAACATCCACGCGCGCTTCGCATCCATCGGCGCGATGATCTGCGCGCTCGCCGCGAGCGAGATCGTCGGCGTCTTGCCCTGCGACACAGGGTCGAGCATCGCGAGCGAGTTCGGCGTGACGGACGAGCCGATGATCGCGTCGACGTGATCTTCATCGATCAGCTTGCGCACGTTCTGCACCGCGCGGCTCGTGTCGGATGCGTCGTCGAGCACGATGTACTGCACGCTCTTGCCCGCGATTTCCTTCGGCAGCAGCGCGATCGTGTTCTTTTCCGGAATCCCGAGCGACGCGGCCGGCCCGGTGGCCGACAGCGTCACGCCGATCTTCACCTGTGCCGACGCCGTTGCCGCCGCACACACGAGGCCCGCGGCGAGCACGGCCTCCATCCATCGATTCATCTTCATTTACGTTGTCTCCAAACGCTGCTCGAAAAAGCCACGGGTCGCTCGGGCGGCTCCCGGTCCCCAAAAACAAGTTAATAATTTAACTATCTCGCCCGGCCACGCCTACGCTCGTTTTCCCGTGAAACGCCGCACCCGCGACGGCGCCCGGACGGCACCGCGCACGCATGCGCCGCCTGCCGGTCGAAACGGTCGTTCGACCGTCACGATGCGCAGCAGCGGTGTCGTCTGGATGAAGGAAGCGGAGAAAGGCGGAATCGTGCGGGCGCTCGATGCATGCGCAACGGTCAGGGAAACGCGCGTCGATCCGGCCTGATGCGGCCCGGCCCGCGACGGGCGCACGATCGGGAAGCCGGCCGCTCATGCGCGTGCAGAGGTGAAGTCCGATACGGATGCGCACGCAACGACCGGCGACGGCGCCGGAGCGCGTCTACAGCCCGCAGAACGGCTCGGAAAGGCCACGGCGACATTCGGCCCACCCCACGACGAACGAACGGCACCAGCCGCCCTTCCTGCCCCGATCCATCGTCCTGCGCTGCTCATCCAACCGTACTCCCTCTTCTGCATTCTGCTTGTAGGAGAACTGCCGACCGATTTTCCCGACCGTGCGGTCGGCGAAAGCTGAGTGTAACGGACGCGTTTTGCGCACGCCAACCGGGTTAGCCCGAACGGCCAGCGCACGGCTGCGTATCGTCTGCGAACGAATCGTGGGAAAGCGGAAAACGGGAAAAACGGGGGGACGCGGCGAAGCGTGAAAGAAGCGCGGTGCGAACGCAAGCGCGAAATGCGGCCACTGCGCCGGCCGATGCACCATCAACGCAAATCCGTGCACGCAAATGAAAAAGCGCTGTTGGATTCCGTCCAACAGCGCTTTGGGGTCCGGGCACTTTGTGCCTCGATTGTCTCCTCGTTCTCCACCTGCAAATTCGTTTCGCGGTGCATCAGAACTAGGACGAAGATTAAAGGACCTTTCACACTGCGACAACTTAGCATTTACCCCTATGGTGCATCGCCGCACGAAAATGGGGCACCAGCCGACCGCACGGCGCCGGCCCGAGCACGCTGCGACGCCCTTCCGGAACATGCCCGATGGTGCTTCGCATCAACGCCCGGTGACGCGCGCCGCACGCTTTCAGGACGCCCTGAGCGGCTTGATCCGCGCGACCATCTCGCCGACGATCCCGCGCCGGAACGCGAGCACGCACGCGATGAAGATCAGCCCCGTGACGATCGTCGCCGATTCGCCGAGTGAATGGAACCACGCGACGCCCGTGGTCGATGCAAGCCATTCGCCGATGTCGCCGAGCCGGTCTTCCAGCGCAACGATCAGCGCCGCGCCCAGCAGCGGGCCGAACAGCGTGCCCATCCCGCCGACGAGCGTCATCAGCACGACGAGGCCCGACATCGTCCAGTACGCGTCCGACAGCGTCTCGAAGCCGAGCACGAGCACCTTCAGCGAACCGGCCAGCCCCGCGATGCCCGCCGACAGGATGAACGCGAGCAGCTTGAAGCGGTCGGTGTCGTAGCCGAGCGAGATCGCGCGCGCTTCGTTCTCCTTGATCGCGACGAGCACCTGGCCGAACGGCGAATGCACAACCCGCACGATGAATGCGCACGCAGCCACCACCACGGCCAGCACGACGTAGTACAGCGCGACGTCGTTCGACAGGTCGAGCAGCCCGAACAGGTGGCCGCGCGGCACGCCCTGCAGGCCGTCCTCGCCGTGCGTGAACGGCGCCTGCAGGTAGATGAAGTAGACCATCTGCGCGAACGCGAGCGTGATCATCGCGAAATAGATGCCCTGCCGCCGGATCGCGAACAGCCCGACGACGAGCCCGAGCAGCGTCGCGGCAACGGTACCGACGAGCACGCCGAGCTCCGGCGTGAAACCGAGCGTCTGCATCGAATAACCGGTCGCATAGCCGGCGGTCGCGAGGAACATCGCATGGCCGAACGACAGCAGCCCCGTATAGCCGATCAGCAGGTTGAACGCCGCCGCGAACAGCGCGAACGTGAGCACCTTCATCACGAACACCGGGTACGCGCCGATGAACGGCGCGGCGAGCAGTGCGGCGAGCAGCACGCCGTAGAGCACTTTTCTCTGCATCATTTTTCCTTGCCGAAGAGGCCCGCCGGGCGGAACAGCAGCACGATCGCCATGATCACGAACACGACGGTGGCCGACGCTTCGGGGTAGAACACGCGCGTGAAACCCTCGATCACGCCGAGCAGCAGGCCCGTGACGATCGAGCCGAGGATCGAGCCCATCCCGCCGATCACGACCACCGCGAACACGGTGATGATCATCGGCTGGCCCATCAGCGGCGACACCTGGATCACCGGCGCGGCCAGCACGCCCGCGAACGCGGCGAGTGCGACGCCGAAGCCGTAGGTGAGCGTGATCATCATCGGCACGTTCACGCCGAACGCCTCGACGAGCTTCGGGTTCTCGGTGCCCGCGCGCAGGTAGGCGCCCAGGCGCGTCTTCTCGATCACGAACCAGGTCGCGAGACACACCGCGAGCGATGCGACGACCACCCACGCGCGGTAGTTCGGCAGGAACATGAAGCCGAGGTTGGTCGCGCCGGACAGCTGCGACGGCACGTCGTACGGCTGGCCCGACGATCCGTAGATCGACCGGAACACGCCTTCGACGACCAGCGTGAGCCCGAACGTGAGCAGCAGCCCGTACAGGTGATCGAGCTTGTACAGCCAGCGCAGCATCGAGCGCTCGATCACGATCCCGAACGCGCCGACCACCAGCGGCGCGATCACGAGCATCGCCCAGTATGGCAGCCCGAAATACGACAGGCCCATCCACGCGAGCATCGCGCCCAGCATGAACAACGCGCCGTGCGCGAAGTTGATCACGTTGAGCAGCCCGAAGATCACCGCGAGCCCGAGGCTCAGGATCGCGTAGAACGAGCCGTTGACGAGCCCGAGCAGCAACTGGCTCAGCATCGCCGGCAACGGAATGCCAAAGATTTCCATCGACTTAGCCGTCAGAATGAGTTTCGTTGCGTGCGCAACCTTCATGCGTTGCGTACGCGGGCGGCGCAGCGGGCACATCGCTGCAGCCGCCACCGAACGGCGCGCCCGCGCGCGCCGCTACGCCCTGCTTACTTCCACAACGCGCAGCGCGTCTCCTGCTTGGTCCCGAACGCCTGTTCGCCCGGAATCGTCGCGAGCACCTTGTAGTAATCCCACGGCTCCTTCGATTCCGACGGCTTCTTCACTTCCATCAGGTACATGTCGTGGATCATGCTGCCGTCCGTGCGGATGTAGCCCTTCGCGTAGAAGTCGTTGATCTTGATCTTCTTCAGCTCGGCCATCACCTTGTCGGAGTCGGTCGTGCCGGCGGCCTGCACGGCCTTCAGGTAGGTCGTCACCGACGAGTAGTCAGCTGCCTGCAGGCTCGACGGCATCTTCTTCATCTTGCCGAAGTAGCGCTGCGCCCACTGGCGCGACGCCGCGTCGCGGTTCCAGTACCAGCTGTCGGTCAGCACGAGGCCCTGCGTCGTCTCGAGGCCGAGGCTGTGCACGTCGTCGATGAACATCAGCAGCGCGGCGAGCTTCATCGACTTCGTGATGCCGAACTCCTTCGCGGCCTTGATCGCGTTGATCGTGTCGCCGCCCGCGTTCGCGAGGCCAAGGATCTGTGCCTTCGACGATTGCGCCTGCAACAGGAACGACGAGAAATCCGATGCCGACAGCGGGTGGCGCACCGCGCCGAGCACCTGGCCGCCGTTTGCCTTCACGACATCCGACGTGTTCTTCTCGAGCGCCTTGCCGAACGCGTAGTCGGCGGTCAGGAAGAACCACGTCTTGCCGCCCTGCTTCACCACCGCCGAACCGGTGCCCTTCGCGAGCGCCATCGTGTCGTACGCGTAGTGGACCGTGTACGGCGTGCACTGCTCGTTGGTCAGCGTGTCGGCGCCCGCGCCGATGTTGATGTAGACCTTCTTCTTCTCGCCCGCGACCTGGTTCATCGACAGCGCGGTGGCGGAGTTCGTGCCGCCGACCAGCAGGTCGAGCCCGCCGCGGTCCATCCATTCGCGTGCCTTCGACGCGGCGATGTCGGCCTTGTTCTGGTGATCGGCGTAGACGACCTCGATCGGCTTGCCGAGCACCTTGCCGCCGAAATCGGCAACTGCCATGCGGATCGCTTCGAGGCCGCCCTGCCCGTCGATATCCGCGTAAAGCCCCGACATGTCGGTGATGAAGCCGATCTTCACGGTATCCGCGGCCTGCGCGGCGCCGGCGGTGAACGCGGCAGTCGCGAGCGCGAGACAGGCGTGTGCGAGGGTCTTCATTTTCATTGACGTCTCCTGTTGTTCTGATGCGTTGTGGTTGTTCGAAGCCGCCACGGCTAGCGGCAAGAGAGACGGGGCGGCGTCACACCCCGAGCAGGTCGTGCAGGGTCGGCATCTTGCTTTCCAGTTCGGCCGCCTGGAAATGTTCGACGATGCTGCCGTGCTCCATCACGTAGAACCGGTCGGCGAGCGGCGCGGCGAAGCGGAAATTCTGTTCGACCATCACGATCGTGTAGCCGCGTGCCTTCAGCGCGACGATCATCCGCGCGAGCGTCTGCACGATCACCGGTGCGAGGCCTTCGGAGATCTCGTCGAGCAGCAGCAGGTTCGCGCCGGTGCGCAGGATCCGCGCGACCGCGAGCATCTGCTGCTCACCGCCGGACAATCGCGTGCCCTGGCTCTGCCGGCGCGACGCGAGGTTCGGGAACATCGTGTAGATCTCGTCGATCGACATCGCGTGGTCGCGCGGCCCGATCGGCGGCGGCAGCATCAGGTTCTCCTCGCACGACAGGCTCGAGAAGATCCCGCGCTCCTCCGGGCAGTAGCCGACGCCGAAATGCGCGATGCGGTGCGTCGCGAGGCCGATCGTCTCGTTGCCCGCGACCTTGATCGACCCGCTGCGGCGGCCCGTGAGGCCCATGATCGCGCGCAGCGTCGTCGTGCGGCCCGCGCCGTTGCGGCCGAGCAGCGTGACGACTTCACCGCGATGCACCGTCAGGTCGACACCGTGCAATATGTGGGATTCCCCGTACCAGGCCTCCAGGCCCGTGATCTCCAGCGCGGGCGTACCGCTTTCGACGCCGCTCAATTCGCGTTCCTCCCGTTCGCTGTGCTTCATGCGTGCGCCCCCGCGAGCGCCGCGTCGGCGCTGCCCATGTAGGCCTCGATGACGAGCGGATTCTTCGACACTTCCGCATACGAGCCTTCGGCCAGCACCTCGCCGCGTTGCAGGACGGTGATCGTGTCGGAGATGCCCGCGATCACGTTCATGTTGTGCTCCACCATCAGGATCGTGCGGCCGCTCGCGACCTTCTTGATCAGCGCGGTCACGCGGTCGACGTCCTCGTGGCCCATCCCCTGCGTGGGTTCGTCGAGCAGCATCAGTTCGGGCTCCATCGCAAGCGTGGTCGCAATCTCCAGCGCGCGCTTGCGGCCGTATGCGAGCTCGACGGTCGGCACCTGCGCGAAATCGGTGAGGCCGACCTGCGTGAGCAGATCCATCGCGCGGTCGTCGAGCCGCTTCAGCGTGCGTTCGCTGCGCCAGAAATGGAATTCGGTGCCAAGCGCGCGCTGCAGGCCGATGCGCACGTTCTGCAGCGCGGTCAGGTGCGGGAACACGGCCGAGATCTGGAACGAGCGGATGATGCCGCGCCGCGCCACCTGCGCGGGCCGCTCGTCGGTGATGTCGATCCCGTTGAAGACGATCTGGCCGGCCGTCGGCGTCAGGAACTTGGTGAGGAGGTTGAAGCAGGTGGTCTTGCCCGCGCCGTTCGGTCCGATCAACGCATGGATCGCACCGCGACGCACACGCAGGTTCACGCCGTTGACGGCCGTGAAGCCCCTGAATTCCTTGGTCAGTCCGCGTGTTTCCAGAATCGTGTCGCCGAGAATCATGTTCCCTTCCGTACGAAGTCAGGCGAAGCACCGGGAAAGTTCGCGAGAAGCGTCCGCGAAACAGGTCAGCGGATGAGCGGGCTGCCCCGGGCGCCGTGTTACGCCTCGAGGGTGGTCTCCCGCGCCGACGCGTATGCACACTGCGCCACATTGTCTCGCCGTTGGTGCAGTGCAATCATCGGGATTTGCACTTATAGGGCTGGCCGCCATGTCGCGCGCGGCTGTGCACGATTTTTCACCCCGTTTTTTTGACACGTGCATCATCATCCGTTGACCATTTGCACGGCCCGGCACGCACGCAACAAAAAAGCCGTGCGGCTGCACGGCTTGCATGGATCTTGCCGGCTAACCGATGCAATCGACGCCATCGGCACCGGTTCTGCAACGGCAGCTTGTTTCGCATAGCGAATCAGCGGGCGTCATCATGACGGCCCGCTGTCGTGCGTGCCAGCGTTCCGTCACGCGGCCGTCACTGCGGCCTCTGTGCGCACCGGCGTCGCTTCGCGCGCCGCGCGGCGATCGGCACGGATCATGTCGCTCGCGCGTTCGGCGATCATCAGCGTCGGCGAATTGGTATTGCCCGAGGTAATGAACGGCATCACCGACGCATCGACGATCCGCAGCCCGGCGATGCCGCGCACGCGCAACCGGCTGTCGACCACCGCGCGCTCATCGTCGGCACGCCCCATCCGGCAGGTGCCGACCGGGTGGAAGATCGTCGTGCCGACCGCGCCGGCCGCCTCGATCAGCTCGGCTTCGCTCCGATACTGCAGGCCCGGCAGGATTTCCTCGGGACGATAGCGTGCGAGCGCCGGCGCGGACGCTATCCGGCGCGTGAGGCGCAGCGCGTTCGCGGCGACGTGGCGATCGAGGTCGGTCGACAGATAGTTCGGCGCGATCGCGGGTGCTGCGCCCGGATCGGCGCTCGCGATATGCACGCTGCCGCGCGACGTCGGCCGCAGATGGCACACGGACGCCGTAAACGCATTGAAGCTGTGCAGCGGCTCGCCGAAGCGTTCGAGCGACAGCGGCTGCACGTGATATTCGAGATCGGGGCGCGTGAGGGCGGGATCGTCGGGATCGGATTTCGCGAACGCGCCGAGCTGCGACGGCGCCATCGACATCGGCCCGCGCTGCAGCAACGCATATTCGGCGCCGATCATCAGCTTGCCCCACCAGTGCGCGGACAACGTGTTGAGCGTGCGCACGCCTTCGACGCGAAATGCCATCCGCAATTGCAGGTGATCCTGCAGGTTTTCGCCGACGCCCGGCAGATCCTGCACGACGTCGATACCGAGCGCCTGGAGCCGCTGGCCATCGCCGATGCCCGACAGTTCGAGCAGCTGCGGCGAATTCACGGCGCCGGACGTCAGCAGCACCTCCGAGCGCGCCCGTGCAACGTAGTCGGTGCCGCCTCCGCGATACTCGACGCCCACCGCGCGCCGCCCGTCGAAGATCACGCGCTGCGCCTGCGCGCCGGTGATCACGGTCAGGTTCGGGCGCGCCATCGCGGGCCGCAGGAACGCCTTCGACGTATTCCAGCGCACGCCGCGCTTCTGGTTCACCTCGAAATAACCGACCCCAGTGTTGTCGCCGCGGTTGAAATCGTCGGTTGCCGGGATGCCCGTCTGCTGCGCGGCCTGCGCGAACGATTCGAGGATCTCCCAGCGCAGCCGCTGCTTCTCGACACGCCAGTAGCCACCCGCGCCGTGCGCGTCGCTCGCGCCCGCATGGTGATCCTCGCTGCGCTTGAAGATCGGCAGCACGCTGTCCCACGCCCAGCCGGCGTCGCCGGTTTCCTGCGCCCAGCTGTCGTAATCCTCGCGCTGGCCGCGCATGTAGATCATCCCGTTGATCGACGAGCAGCCGCCGAGCACGCGGCCGCGCGGATACGACAGCGCACGGCCGTTGAGCGCCGCTTCGGGTTGCGTCTTGTACAGCCAGTCGGTGCGCGGGTTGCCGATGCAATACAGATAGCCGACCGGGATGTGGATCCAGTGATAGTCGTCCTTGCCGCCCGCTTCGAGCAGCAGCACGTGGATGTCGGGATCTTCGGTCAGGCGGTTCGCGAGCACGCAGCCCGCGGTGCCCGCGCCGACGATCACGTAATCGAATTCGCCTTCTAGCGTGCGTTGAGTCGTCATCGTTTGTCTCCTGTCGGCCCGAGTTAGCGCTTCAGCACTTACTCGGGCCCCATGGCGTGGTTGGTTGGAGTTGGCGCTTCAGCGCTTACTCCAACCCCACGGCGGTCGGCCCGAGTTGGCGCTTTAGCGCTTACTCGAATCCCATGGTGTGGTTGGTAGGCGTTAGCACTTCAGCGCTTACTCCTACCCCACGGCGGTCGGCCCGCATCAGCGCTTTTGTGCTGACGCGAATCCCGTCCCAATCTCATAGTTGTCCGCCACGCGGCGCAATCCCGCGCGTCATTTCCAGCATAGTGCGTCGCCGGCCGCGCTTGCGGCCCCGCGCCACGACCGATGAAGCGTACTCCGGCAGCCGCCCGCCGATCCAATGAGTTATGCTGAACTGCGTTATAAGCTGCGCTCATATCACGACGATGGATCTCACCCTGCTCCGCGCGTTCGCGACGGTCGCGCGCGAAGGCAACCTGACGCGCGCCGCCGTACACCTGCACCTGACGCAGCCGGCCGTCAGCCTGCAGATCAAGCATCTGCAGGAAACGCTGGGCGTCACGCTGTTTACCCGCACGTCGCGCGGCCTCGCGCTCACACGCGACGGCCAGACGCTGCTGCCGCATGCGGAACGCGCGCTCGCCGCCGCCGCCGACGTGCAGCGCGCCGCTGCTGCGCTGCGGCACGAGGTGCGCGGCCGGCTGCGGATCGGCACGATCCTCGATCCGGGCTTCCTGAGGCTCGGCGGCTTCCTGCGCGCGCTGGTCGAAACCCATCCGCAGATCGAGACGGCGTTGCGGCACGGCATGTCGGGCTGGGTGATCGAACAGGTGCGCACGCAGGCGCTCGACGTCGGCTATTACATCGGCCGGCCAGGCGAGGACGATCCGCTCGACGGCGCACTGTTCCACACCGTCACGCTCACACATTTCCAGTACCGCGTGCTCGCGCCGGCCGGCTGGCGGGAGCGCGTGCAGCGCGCGCACGACTGGCGCTCGCTCGCCGCGCTGCCGTGGATCTGGACGCCGCCGGCGTCCGCGCACCACCGGCTGCTGTCGCGGCGCTTCGCGGATGCCGGCGCGCAGCCGGTCAAGGTTGCCGAAGTCGACCAGGAGCAGTCGATGCTCGATCTCGTCAAATCGGGCATCGGCTTGACGCTCGCGCGCGACTCGACCGCGCTGGCCGAAGCGCACGCGCATGCGCTGACGATCGTCGAACGCGTGACGGTGCCGACCGAACTGACGTTCGTGGCGCTCGCCGAGCGGCACGACGAGCCGGCGATCGCGGCGGCGCTACGGCTCATCGAAGCCCAGTGGGCGATATGAGCGGTGCTGAAGACGGCGCGGCGCAGCCTGCGCGCGTCATCTCGCCACGCCCCTGGTCCGTCGTCACGCCACCGTCTCCGCGTTTTTGCTAGATTGTGCGTTCGCACACCGCGAGACCCCGATTGAAGGAGACCCGCATGGCCCGCAACATCGAGATCAAAGCCCGCGCCCGCGAATTCGACCAGCTGCGCGAACGCGCGGCGACCCTCGCGACCGAAGCGCCGCTGTTCTATCGCCAGCAGGATTTCTTCTATGACGTGCCGCGCGGCCGGCTGAAGCTGCGCCGCTTCGAGGACGGCACGCCGGCCGAACTGATCTTCTATCAGCGCGACGACCGCGACGGCCCGAAGGCGTCGTACTACACGCGCAGCCCGGTGACGAACCCCGACGCGATGCACGCGCTGCTCGCCACCGCGCTGACCACGCGCGGAATCGTGACGAAGGAACGGCACGTGTACCTCGCGGGCCGCACGCGCATTCACCTCGACCGCGTCGACGGCCTCGGCGATTTCATCGAACTGGAAGTCGTGCTCGGCCCCGACGACGACGAAGCCGGCGGCGAAGCCGAAGCGCACGACGTGTTCGCGAAGCTCGGCGTGTCGCAGGACGATCTCGTCGCGGTCGCCTATGTCGACCTGCTGAACGCCGACACGCAGCACGAAGCGGCCTGATCCGGCCCTGCCCTACGGCGGCGCAACCCGCGCCGCCTTCGACCCGGCCACCGCGTTAGGCGGCGCCGGGCGCCAGGTGCGCGAGCGGCAGCGCGCCGTTGCGCTTGAAGGTCGTCAGCACGATGTTCGAGCGCACGCTGTCGACGCCCGGCACACGCATCAGCTTCTTCATCACGAACTGCGACAGCGCGTTCAGGTCGGGCGCGACGATCCGCAGCAGGTAGTCGGCATCGCCCACCACCGCATGGCATTCGAGCACTTCGGGCAGCACGTCGATCTGCTGCTGGAACTGCTCGATGATCGAATCGCCATGGTGCTTGAGCTTCAGGCTCGTGAATGCGGTGACGCCGAGCCCGAGCTTTTCGGGGCGCAGCATCACGCGGTAGCCTTCGATCACGCCGGCCGCCTCGAGCCGCTGCAGCCGCCTGCCGATCTGCGACGGCGACAGCGGCACCTCCTCGCCGAGCTGCTGATGCGTCGCGCGGCCGAAGCGCTGCAGCACGTCCAGTAGCGCGAGATCGAAGTGATCGAGTTCCAGCATGAGCATTCTCCGCATTAATTCGTGATTTGATGCGCGATTATCGCATCATCGAGCGAATCAGCGCCAACATTGCGCCCATTCCGCGCGCAGCCCGCTCTACACTTGCATGGTTCCCAACCGCCACGTGCAGAGCCAGATCATGTCCACCGTCGTCACCGCGAAACTGCAGGAGCAGTTCGATGCGGGCCTCGAAACCCGCGCCGATTTCACCATCGACCAGCCGCTCGCGCGTTACGGCCAGGTCGACCACGCGGTGTGGAAGCAGCTCTATGCACGCCAGTCGGCGCTGCTGCGCGGTCGCGCATGCGACGCGTTCGTCGCGGGGCTCGGGAAGATCGACCTGCCGGCCGATCGCGTGCCGTCGTTCGCCGACGTGAACCGCCAGTTGAAGCCGGCCACGGGCTGGGAGATCGTCGCGGTGCCGGGCCTCGTGCCCGACCGAGTGTTCTTCGAGCATCTCGCGAACCGGCGCTTTCCGGTCACCTGGTGGATGCGCCGCCCCGACCAGCTCGACTACCTGCAGGAACCCGACTGCTTCCACGACCTGTTCGGCCACGTGCCGCTGCTGATCGACCCCGTCTTTGCCGACTACATGCAGGCGTACGGCCGCACCGCACTCGCGGTCGCCGACGACGAAGCCGCGCTGGCGCGCCTCGCGCGGCTCTACTGGTATACAGTGGAATTCGGGCTGATCCGCGACCCGCGCGGCACGAACGGGCTGTCGATCTACGGCGCCGGGATCGTGTCGAGCAAGGGCGAAAGCCTGTACAGCCTCGAAAGCGCGGCGCCGAACCGGCTCGGCTTCGACCTCGAGCGCGTGATGCGCACGAAGTACCGGATCGACACGTTCCAGAAGACCTACTTCGTGATCGACGATTTCGCGCAGCTGTTCGCGCTGGCCGACGTCGATGGCCGTGCGCTGGCCGACCGGCTGGCGGCGCTGCCCGAGTTCGCGGCCGGCGCGGTGCTCGATACCGATCGCGTGCTGCATCGCGGCACGGGCGAAGGCTGGCCCGACGACGCCGACGCGTGACGCTCGCGGGCACCGCGGCGCGCCGCTGACGGCCTCCCGATCGCCGTCGCCGGGTAGCCGTCCCAGGGTGCCCGTCCCCGGGTGGCCGTCCCCGGATGCCCGTCGCACAACTATGAAACAATGACCGGTGCCGGCTTCGCCGCGCGGCGCAGCCGCGCGCGGGCGCCGTTACCGACCGAGAGGTGCAAGATGATCCACAAGCTCACATCAGAAGAACGCAAGACCCGGCTCGAAGGCCTGCCGCTCTGGACGGCCGTACCGGGCCGCGACGCGATCCAGCGCAGCCTGCGCTTCGCCGATTTCAACGAAGCATTCGGCTTCATGACGCGCGTCGCAATCAAGGCGCAGGAAATGAACCACCATCCGGAATGGTTCAACGTGTACAACCGCGTCGACATCACGCTGTCGACCCACGATGCCGACGGCCTGACCGAGCGCGACATCGAGCTGGCGCTGTTCATCGACCGTGCCGGCGCGCACGCGCAACCGGCCGCCTGAGGCCTTCCTCTACCGCCGCGCGTCTTTCGATGCGCGGCGCGTCAACTTTTCATTTCGATGAACGTTTTCTAGGATGTAGTCAGCGAAAGCCTTCAGCTTTCCAAGCCATCCTTAAGGCGCACGTAAGTCTCGTAGGCTTTCCGTGCCTTGGGGTCCAAACCTTCCAGTTGCAGCGCGCTTTCGCGCTGTACAATCAGCAGCGCATACGGCTTGGAAAGCGCGCTGGCCTCTTCGCAGAGTTTGAGTTCGTCGCCGCTCGACGGCGAGCGGGCGCGCCAGAAATTGATCGCGGCTTCTAGGTCGTTGATCGAAATATCGGACATGTTTGGATTTAATCGTTCGCTGGCCGCCATGCTTGATGTCAGGTGTTGCGGCGCCCCTGTGGAAACGGCGTCGTGCTGTCCGCGTGCCTGAACCGCCAACCCATTGTACTTGAGCGAACTTCATGCGACTCCTTCTGATTGAAGACGACCGCCCCATCGCACGCGGTATCCAGAGCAGCCTCGAGCAGGCTGGCTTCACCGTCGACATGGTGCATGACGGCATCTTTGCCGAACAGGCGCTGGCACAGAACCGCCACGAACTCGTGATCCTCGACCTCGGCCTGCCGGGCATCGACGGGATGACGCTGCTCACGCGCTTCCGCCAGACCAACCGCCACACGCCCGTCATCGTGCTGACCGCACGCGACGAGCTGAACGACCGGATCCAGGGCCTGAACTCGGGCGCCGACGACTACATGCTCAAGCCGTTCGAGCCGGCCGAGCTCGAAGCGCGCATCCGCGCGGTGATGCGCCGCAGCGGCCCGCACAGCGACATGCCGCGTCCGGAAGTGTCGCTCGGCGGCGTCCGCCTGTCGGGCGTCGACCGCCGCATCTTCAACGACGACAAGCCGCTCGAACTGTCGCCGCGTGAATTCGCGGTGCTCGAGATGCTGCTGCTGCGTCATGGCCGCGTCGTCAGCAAGGCCCAGCTGCAGGATCACCTCACGCACTTCGGCGGCGATCTCGGCGACACCGCGATCGAAGTCTACGTGCACCGCGTCCGCAAAAAACTCGAGCAGTGCCGTGTCGAAATCGTCACGGTGCGCGGCTTCGGCTACCTGCTGCAGGAAATCCGCCAGACGGCGAGCGTCTGAGTGGCGCCGCGCGTCGGGCGGCCACGTGCCGCCCGCGCGTGCGTGCTGCTTCGCGTCGCCGCCCGGCGCAAGACCGCGCCGCTCCCCGTGAGCGGCGCTTATCCATTTGCCCGTCGAAATGTCTCCTGATCCGGCTGTGACCACCAGCCTGCGCCGCTCGCTGCTTCGGCGCCTCGCCGCCCCGCTGTCGATGCTCGCGCTGATGAGCGGCCTGATCGCCTACTGGCTCGCGTGGCAATACACGCAGCACGTGATCGACCGCTCGCTCGCCGATCTCGCCACCGCCATCTCCAAACAGATCCAGATCGCCGGCCCCGACGCGCCGTTCACGGTGCCGCCGCTCGCGCAGGCGATGTTCTCCGATCCCGCCGAAGCGCTGATCTACCGGATCAGCGACGGCGAACAGGAACTCGCCGGCGATCCGAAGCTGCCGCTGCAGGGCATCAACGTGCGCCGCATGCATCACGCGTACGTATTCGAGGCCGAGTACGACAACCGCGCGGTGCGGGTTGCGCAGGTGCGTGTCGACGACGTCGACGGTGGCAAGCCGATGGTCGTCGAGGTTGCGCAGCCGGTGCGGCACCGCTACCGGATCGCCGCCGAATTCCTCGTCGCGATCATGATGCCGCTGCTGCTGCTGCTGCTCGCGGGCTGGGGCATCGTGTGGCGCGTCGTGAACCAGCAGCTTGGCCCGCTCACGCACCTGGCCGATTCGCTGAACCGGCAGACCCACACGTCGCTGGAACCCGTCGACGAAACCGAGGTGCCGCTGGAGATCCGGCCGCTGACGAGCGCGATGAACGCGCTGCTCGGCCGCCTGAAGACCGCGCTCGACGCGCAGCGCAAGTTCATCGCCGATGCCGCGCACCAGTTGCGCACGCCGCTGACGGCCGTGAAGCTGCATGCGGAGCAGGCGGCCGTGGCGCGCGACCCGCACCAGACCCTCGCCGCGGTGCGCGAACTACGCGCCGCCGCCGACCGCGCGGTCCGGCTGTCCAACCAGTTGCTGTCGCTCGCCCGTGCGGAGCCAGGCGAACAGGCCGCGCGGTTCGTCGACGTCGACCTCGCGACGATGGCGTTCGAGACGGGTGCCGAATGGGTGCCGCGCGCACTCGCGTCGCACGTCGACCTCGGCTTCCAGCGCACCGACGATCCGGGTGACGACGAAAAACTGGTCGTGCGCGGCAATCCCGTGCTGTTGCGCGAGGTCATCGCGAACCTGCTCGACAATGCGCTGAAGTACGTGCCGCTCGCGCGGCCGGATGGCGCGCGGATCACGGTGAACGTCGCACGAGGCGCGCTCGAGGACGGCCAGTCGGCCGCCGAGATCGTCGTCGAGGACAACGGCCCCGGCGTGCCCGCCAACCAGCAGGCCGACCTGTTCAAGCGTTTCTTCCGCGGCGACGCGCAAAACGGCAACGGTGTCGAGACGGGCGCCGGGCTCGGCCTCGCGATCGTGCACGACATCATCGCGATGCACGGCGGCACCGTTTCGTACGAGGATGCATCGGAAGGCGGCTCGCGCTTCGTGGTGAGGGTGCCGCTGACCGCGCGCACCGAGAAGCCGGCCAGCGAAACGCCGGCCGCCGCGCCGACGCACTGAGCGATTCGCGGCGCGCCGGCCGCTGGTCGGGCCGCGCGCCGGATGAGGCACGCGGAAAGCACGGCTGCGCGACGCGGCAGCCGGCCGCTGAAACGACAGCGGCAGCGCACGATGCGCTGCCGCCTGCGTCACTTCTTGCTTTTCTTGTCCTTCGATCGGGACTCGGACTTGCCGTCCTTCTTGTCCTTCTTCTTTTTCTTCTTCCCGCCATCGTCGGACGTCGCGAGCAGCGTGCCGCGGCACGACGCCGCGCCACAATGGCACGCGTACTCGCGCTTGAGCGTCTTCGTCAGCTTCGCATCGATCACGAGGCCGTAGTCGTAGAACAGCTCCTCTTCCGGCCCGATGTCGCGCAGCGCGTGGATGAACACGCGGCCTTTGACTTCCTCGGCTTCGCAGTTCGGCGCGCACGAGTGGTTGATCCAGCGCGCGCTGTTACCGTCGATCTTGCCGTCGATCACCCCGCCCTCGTCCAGTGCGAAGTAGAACGTATGGTTCGGTTCGGCCGGGTCGTGCGGGTGACGACGCAGCGCTTCCTTCCACGAAATTCGCTCGCCCTTGTATTCCACTACGCGCTCGCCGGCCTTGATCGGCGCCACGGCGAACACGCCCTTGCCGTGTACTCCCGAGCGGCGCACCGCGATCCTGCGTGAACTCATCGAACGAATCCTTGTGAAGACGACTTGAATGGAAGACGGCCGCGGTCACGGCCTGGCGTCGCGCAAAACGAAAACGCGGCACCGGTTGGTGCCGCGTCGGGGCATGCGGCGAATCACCCGCATCCTACACGTTCACGATTGCTTCGTTCAACATCACGCGCAATATTGCACGCCTGACGCTCAACGCTGGCCGAATGCGATGTCGCCGAACAACGCCTTGTGCTCGCGCGGCTGCGAGCGCCAGTATTGCGGCGGCGCCGTCACCTGCGCACCGAGCTCGGCCGCCGCATGCCACGGCCAGCGCGGGTCGTACAGCATCGCGCGCGCCATCGCGATGAAATCGGCATCGCCGGACTCGATGAGCCGGTTCGCATGCGCGGGCTCGTTGATCAGGCCGACGGCAACCGTCGGCATGCCGACCGCGCGCTTCACGGCCTGCGCGAACGGCACCTGGTAGCCAGGCGACAGCGGAATCTTCTGCAGCGGCGACACGCCGCCGGACGACACGTCGATCCAGTCGCAGCCGCGGCGCTTCAGTTCGTGCGCGAACGCAATCGTATCGTCGAGCTCCCAGCCGCCTTCGACCCAGTCGGTCGCGGACACACGCACGCCGACCGGCCGGTCTTCCGGAAACGCCGCGCGCACGATCTCGAAGATCTCGAGCGGAAAACGCATCCGGTTTTCGAGCGAGCCGCCGTATTCGTCGGTGCGCTGGTTCGCGAGCGGCGACAGGAACTGGTGCAGCAGGTAGCCGTGTGCGGCGTGCACCTCGATTGCGTCGATGCCGAGCCGCGCAGCCCGCTTCGCCGATGCCGCGAATGCTTCGCGGATCCGGTTCAGGCCCGCGGCATCGAGTGCGAGCGGCGGCGTCTCGCCATCCTTGTGCGGCACGGCCGACGGCGCATGCGGCAACCAGCCGCCATCGGCAACGGACACGAGCTGACCGCCCTGCCACGGCACGTTGCTCGACGCCTTGCGTCCCGCATGCGACAGCTGCATCGCGACGCGGACCGGCGAATGCTTGCGGATCGCGGCCAGCACGGGCTTCAGCGCGGCTTCGGTCACATCATCCCAGAGGCCGAGGTCGCCATGCGTGATGCGCCCGTCGGGTTCCACCGCGGTCGCCTCGATGCAGAGCAGCCCCGCGCCCGACAGCGCGAGATGGCCGAGGTGAATCATGTGCCAGTCGGTCGCCTTGCCGCGTTCGGCCGAATACTGGCACATCGGGGAGATCACGATCCGGTTCGGAAGGGTCACGCCGCGCAGCGTGAACGGGGAAAACAGCGCAGTCATGGAGGCCGCTCGCCAGGAAAGGAAAGAGCGAACGAGCGTAGCACGCAGGCCGGAAGCGTGCTGACGGCGCCCCCGGCAGTAAGCGGACGGTCAGGTACGAGCCGCGGCGGGTTGCCGGCTGTGCGGCAAACGCGACGCAAACGACGATGCGCCGGCCTGCAACGGGTGCGGGCCGGGCAACCCCTTCGCGGCGAACGGCGCCGCCGCTGGCGGCGTCAGAGTCCGACGCTGTCGAGCCACTCCGCGAACATGCGTCGCGCAGCCGCCTCGAGCGCGGGGCCGTGCTGCGCGGTATCGGCACGCAACTGGCGCGCGTCGATGCCGGGCGTCGCCGCGATTTCGCCGGCGTTCGCGATCAGCCACGGTTCGAAGCGGTCGGTGCGGATTTCCGGATGGCATTGCAGCGCCAGCACATGCTGGCCCCACGCGAATGCCTGGTGGCGGCAGGCCGGTGTCGATGCAAGATGAATTGCACCGCCCGGCAGGTCGAACGTGTCGCCATGCCAGTGCAGCATCGACGTCGCCGCAGCGTCGAGATGGCGCAGCGGCGATGCGCGGCCGGCGTCGGTGAGCGTCAGCGGCGCCCAGCCGAGTTCGTGCTGCGCAGCCGGATAGACCCGCGCACCGAGCGCCCGGGCGATGAACTGCGCACCGAGGCAGATGCCGAGGATCGGCAGGCCCGCATCGATGCGCTTGCGCACAAGTGCCGCGAGCGGCGCGATCGTCGGATACTGCGCATCGTCGTACACGCTGAGCGGCCCGCCGAGCACGACGAGGAGCGATGGCTCGAGCACGTCGAGCACCTCGACCCGCGACGACCCGACGTCAACGTAGCGCACCCGCCGGCCCCGTTCGCCGAGCACCTGCTCGAAGCTCCCGAGATCCTCGAAATGCACGTGGCGGATCGCCACGACTTCAGCGTTCATCATCGGCCTCCCGGTCGATCGACGGACGTCAGCCTGCGAAAATCTTCCAGGTCTTCTTCTGCGTCGCCGCGTCGGCCTCTTCCTGCACCGAGCAGTCGAGACGCAGATCGCTGTCGGACATCGAGATGTCGAGCGCCGCGCAGTGATGCACGGTCTTCTTCGACAGCTTGCCCGGCTGGAAGTGGGCGCACGTCACACACATGCGCTGCGGCGGCGTCGCACCGGCCACCTGCAGTTCGCGCAGCGTCTTCAGCAGCGCGCGATACAGTGCGCCCTGCTCGTCCGCGCCGAGCTTGCCGACGGCTTTCGTCAGGAATTCAGGCCATTGCAGCGCCTTCTTCGCGGCCGTGCGGCCACGGGCCGACAGGCGCACGGCCAGCGCGCGGCCGTCGTCCAGTGCACGGCGCTTCTCGACGAGACCCTTGGTCTCGAGCGTGCTCACCGCATCGCTCGTGGTCGCGGCGGTCAGCTGCGTCTCGCGCGCGATCTCGCCGAGCCGCATCGGGCCCTTGCGCTGCAGCAGCAGCACGAGAATCTCGCCCTGCGTCGGCGTCAGGCCTGCGCCTTCCGCCCAATCCCATGCCTGGCTCCGCATGGCCGTACTCAACCGCAGCAGGCTGTGGGTCACACGTCCCGAAGCCTGATTCCCGTAAACGCCTTCGCTCATAGTCTTTTCGCTTTGCCGCCGCCCGGTTTGCCGAGCGGCCGTAGTGTGGAGATCGAATGTCTATCTCAAAACAGACACGCTCTTGCGAGTGTGTCAGCACGGCCGTCGCGAGGGCACACGCGGCGGTCGCGTTCGCGGCGACCGGTAAGACACGCATCGTTCCGGTGTCCGCAAAGCCGACATTCTAAGCGAGAGCGGAAAATCGCACAGCTAAGTTATCCCCTTCATTCTGTGGAAAATCGCTGGATAACCAAAATTTTTCGTTGTGCCTGCAATGCCGAACGCCCGCGGAACGGTGCGAACGGACATTTTCCTGTTCGGATCGGCCATCGCACCGACCGCAATGGTCCACCGGGTTATCCCGCGCACAGATCGTTGACTTTGCAGCGGAATATCAAGTTATCCACAGATTTTCAGGACCCCCGGCAACGATTTCGGCCTCAATCGAGGCCGCCCGTCGTTCAGTGAATCGCGACTCGGTCGAGCCCGTAATCTGCAAAACAATTTTTCACTCGCGCCAACGTAAGCACTGCTGGCGGACCGTCTCATTGAGCGATTTTTCCTGTTTGAAAACGGTTCTCAACCACGATGCGTCGTTCACGCGCGCCTTGGCCTGCGCGCCGATCTCGTCGAGCGCCGCGCGCGAACCGAGCGCGGCCGCATGCGGCGCGATCCGGTCGAGCGTGTCGAGGATGTCTTCCGCGATCGTGCGGCGCTCACCCGTCTGAGGATTCACGCAGGTGCCCTCGAGCCCGAAGCGGCACGCCTCGAAACGGTTGAACGTGTAGACGAGGTAGTCGTCTTCCGACAGCTTCAGCGGCCGGTCGGTCAGCAGGTAGCGCGCAAGCGTCTGGATGTAGCAGGCGATCGCCGCCGCGCGGTCGACCGACAGCGGCGTGTCCATCACGCGCACCTCGATCGTCCCGTAGCCGGGCTTCGGGCGGATGTCCCAGTAGAAGTCCTTCATCGAGTTGACGACGCCGGTGTTCACCATCTTCGTGAAGTACTCCTCGAAGCTGTCCCAGGTCAGCACGAACGGCGCGCGGCCCGACAGCGGGAACGCGAACACCGAATTCAGGCGTGCCGAATGGAAGCCGGTGTCGACGTTCTGCACGAACGGCGACGACGCGGACAGCGCGATGAAGTGCGGAATGAAGCGCGACATCGAGTGCAGCAGGAACAGCGCGCTGTCGGGATCGGGGCAGCCGATGTGCACGTGCTGGCCGAACACGGTGAACTGCTTGGCGAGATAGCCGTACAGCTCGGAGATGTACTGGAAGCGCGGCGCATCGTAGATCTGCCGGTCGCTCCATTGCTGGAACGCGTGCGTGCCGCCGCCGGCCAGCCCGACGTTGAGCTGGTCGGCCGCCTTCACGAGCACGTCGCGGATCGCGTGCAGCTCGGTGACCGCCTGCTCGTGCGAATGGCAGATGCCGGTCGACAGCTCGATCATGCTCTCGGTGATTTCCGGCGTGATGTTGCCCGGAAAGGTTTCGCCCTGGATCAGGCGCATCAGGTCGGATGCCGCTTTGGTCAGGTCGTAGTTGTGCGTGTTGACGACCTGGATCTCCAGTTCGACGCCGAACGTGAACGGCTCGGAATTGACGAAGGTTTCGAGTGCCATGGCAGGTTCCGGGATCAGTTGCTGTCGCTGCGCTCACCGACCGCCGACAGGCAGCGGTAGACGATGAACGGGCTGACGAGCTGCAGGATCACGATCGTGCACATCACGATCGCGCGCAGGTGCGGGTCGAAATTCGGATAGAGCTGGTAGGTGTCGTCGACGAGCAGGTACGACAGCGCGGACATCGGCGTGAGTGCAATGCCGAGCGCGATGCCCTGCTTCATCCCGATGCCGCTCGGCTTCGCGAACGCGACGACGCCGGCCAGCTTCGCGACGAGCCGTGTGACGATCAGCACGATCGCGAGCAGCCCGCCGAGCGCGATGTCGCCCCACGTAAACGACGTGAGCGTGAGCACGAACAGGGTCACCGTCAGCAGCCAGCCGGCCGTGCCGAAATGCTCGGGCCACAGTTGCGGGCGCGCCTCGAGGTTCTTCACGATGATGCCGGCGAGCAGCAGCGTGAGCAGCGTCGACAGCTTCAGCGCCTGCGCGACGGCGATCGCGAGCATCACGAGCCCGAACAATGCGACGAACGAATGCTCGTCGCGCATCGTCGCGGTCATGTGGCGGAACAGGTAATTGCACGAACGCGCGACGAGATACGCGACGATGAACGAACCGGCGATCAGGTAGAGCGGCTGCAGGATCGTCGCGAAAACGTTGCCGTACGCTTCCTGATGGAGCCAGCTCGTCACGAGCTTGGTCAGCACGATCGCATAGACGCTGTTGAGCGCGGTGAGCGTGATGAGGCGTTGCGACACCTGCCCTTCCGCGCGCAGTTCGGTCTTCAGCTGGATCACCATCGACGGCGACGTCGCGATCGCGATCGCCGACAGCACGAGCGCGACCATCCCCGACACACCGAGCGCGAGCATCGCGAACAGCACCAGCACGAACGTCAGCGTGGCTTCGGCGAGGCTCGACGCGATGAGCCACGGATTGCGCCGGATCCAGCGCAGGTCGAGGCGGCTGCCGAGCTCGAACAGCAGCAGGCCGAGCGCGACGTCGATCAGGAGCCGCGAGGTTTCATCGGTGCTTGCATCGATCACGCCGAATCCGAACGAGCCGGCGATGAGACCGATCACCGCATAACCGGTGATACGAGGCAGGCGCCATGCGCGATAGCACAGCTCGCCACACAGGCCGGCCGCGAACAGCGCGAGCCCGGCCCAGAACACGGCATCCGGCGTGAGCGGCCAGTTGGGCAGGAATGAGAACGCCGACTTCATCGTGGTGACTTCTCCTTTGGAAGCAACCGCCAGCGACGCGGGGTCAAGCGTCAGAAATGGATGCGCGCCGGCTGGGTATCGCCCCGAATGTGATTGTTGTGTCGACGACGGCGGGACATGGGATCCGCCTTTTCCGCCACAGGGCGGAAAGTCGTTCAGGTTGCCGATCTGGATTGTCGGCCTGGTGTGTGAACGGACTGCGCAGTCTCGAAGATTCAGATTCGAAATCGTGCCGACCGTTCCATTGAAGCATGTCCGGCGCCTGGCCGGATGAACGCGAAGGAAACCGATTGTGCCACAGCTTTTTCGGTCTGGAACCCATTGATTCGACTCGCGGCGCTGTGCGGCACCGCAGGTCTTTGGTTTCAAAGGTTTACTTGTATATATACGTAGTAGAAGTTAACAAAGGACGCACAGTTCTGTGGATAACTTCGGTTTACGTCGACGGATCAACGCGTTGGAGAGCCCATAACCCGTTGCACAGACTGTTTGTGCACAGAGGTTTGAGTTGAGCAACTTTCGGGCCGTCTCACAGCTGTGCCGAGTTGCCCAGTTTACGTCCACTGTGATTGCACACGAAGTGCGTGCGGATTCCGCGCGGTTATCCACAGTGTCGAGTGGATAACCTTGCGCGAAAAAGTCGGGAAACTGTGAGCGGCTCGGGTGAGCGGTCAGCCGGCCTGGCCGACGCGGCGTGCGCGCAACGCGCGGATCAGGAAACGGGCGGGATCGACGGCATCGGCGAGTTCGCGTTCGAGCGGCCACGGCTCGCCTTCGAGTTGCGACGCGATCAGCTCGGCGCCGAGTGCGGCCCATACGAGGCCGCGCGAGCCGAAACCGAATGCGCCATAGAGTCCGGGCAGGCGCGGCAGGTCGCGTGCCTGCGCGCCGCTCAGCGCGCGCGCGTTGGCGACGGCGCCCGCTTCGTCGGCGAGCGGGCCGAGCAGCGGCAGACGGTCGCCGACGACCCAGCGGAACGCAACGCGGCCGCGCAGTGTGTCGGGATCCGGCAGGTCGCCGATCAGGCCCGGCAGCAGATGCCGCACGCGCTCGAGGTTTTCGAGGTGGCCGGCCGCGCGCATCGCGGGATCGACGTCGTCGGGTTCGAACGTTGCGCCGATCAGCAGCGTGCCGTCGTCGAGCGGCACCGCGTAACCGTCGCCGATCGTCGGGCACGGCAGCGGTGCCGTGCTGCCGGGTGGCAGCAACGTGAGCTGGCCGCGCACCGGTTGCAGCGCGACGTGCTGCAGCCCGGCGAGACGCGCGGCGTCGCCGGCGTTCGCGAGCACGACGACGGGCGCTTCGGCCAGCGTGCCGCCCGCCTCGTCGAGTGCATGCCAGGCGTCGCCCCGCCGTTCGAGTTTTGCCACGCCGGTGGACGCGAGCAAGCGCACGTGCTCGCCGGCCGCCGCGTATTGAGCCGCGCAAAGGCCTGCCGGCCAGACGGCGCCGCCGTGCGGAAACAGCAGGCCGCCCTGCGCGACCGGCAGGTTCAGATGCGCGCGCGCGCCATCGACGTCGAGCAGCGATACATAGTCGGACGGCGCGCCGAATGTATCGAATGCGTCGCGCATCCGTGCGAAATCGTCGGCCGATTCCGCGAGATGGATCATCCCGTGCGTGCTGCGCGCGAATGCATGGCCCGCGCGTTCGAGTGCGCGCCAGCGTGCGATCGCGTGCAGGAAGCCACCGCGCGTGAGCCGGCTCGCGACGTTGTCGTCGCGTGTCATCAGCGGATGGAAAACGCCCGCCGGATTGCCCGACGCTTCGCTCGCGATCCGGTCGTGCCGCTCGATCAGCGTGACTTCCCAGCCGCGCGCGGCCAGGCGTTCGACGACCGCGCAACCCGCCAGGCCCGCACCGATCACGATCGCGCGGCGCGTCGCAACGGGCAGTGCAAGCGGCGGCTCGTGCCGGCGCGCGCGCCAGCGCGGCGCATATTCGCCGACGAGCAGAGCGTCGACCTCGCGATACGTGAAACCCGCTTTGCCGAGTGCGTGTTTCAACACATCGGAATTCGCATGCGCTGCAAACGTGGCGTGTTCGCCGGCGATTTTCGAGAGCGCGCGGACCACGTCGGTCGAGCGGAGATCCGCGTCGCGCGATGACGCGAAGCCGTCGACGCAGAACGCGTCCGCGCGCGCGACGATCTTCCCCAGCATGTCGACGGTGTCGCCGAACGCGAGCGTGAGCACCACGCGCCCTTCGTCGAATTCGAGCCGGTGCAGACCGGGTACAAGCATCGGCCACGCGTCGGCAAGTGCATCGACATCTGCCGATATAGTTGTGTCCGCAACTATATGTGAAGCGGCGCGGCGCAGGTCGTCGCGCGAGAACGGATGCGGTTCGACTGCGACAAAATGCAGCCGCTCGCAGCGCGCGGGATCGTCGCGCCACGCGGCCCAGGCCGCGAGGAAGCTGCCGCCCGCGCCGAATCCGGTCGCCACGATCGTGAACGTGCGGCGGCCCTGCCAGCGTGCCGGCAGCGCGTTGCCCGCGACGAACACGCGATGCGCAAGCGCACCTGACGCGCCGCGATGGAGGTCGCCGAACTCGGGCGAGACGAGCGTGCCGTCGTCGCGAAGTGCGAGCGTGGCGGGAACAAGTCGGTCGGTCATGCGAAACAAAAAACGTGGCAGCCAAGCCTGGCAAGGGATTGCGCGGAGCCGTCCGACCGGTCGTTGGAAAATGCCAACGGGGCGGCGCATGGGCGGACCGCGCTGCGTATCCTGTCCGGTTGGCGCTGGTCAAAAAACGGGCAGTCGATGATTCATTCGGCGAAATACCGATGAAAATCTTTGAAACCCTTGTCGTTATTGGGTTTGCGCTGCGCTATCATAGCAACGCCGTACCGCGGGGTGGCCACCGGCTAACCGGAAGGCGCGTCGCGCGGGCCAGGATTCGGCGCTGTGTCGTCGGAGTCTGACTCTCGACGGCACGGTTCGCGCACGTATAATCGGCGCGTTCGCGCTGTTCGTGTCAACCTAACCTGATAAAGGAACCTTAATGAACAAACAGGAACTGATCGACGCCGTCGCCGCCCAAACGGGCGCCAGCAAGGCTCAAACCGGCGAAACGCTGGACACGCTGCTCGAAGTCATCAAGAAGGCCGTGTCGAAGGGTGATGCGGTTCAGCTGATCGGCTTCGGCAGCTTCGGTTCGGGCAAGCGCGCAGCACGTACGGGCCGCAACCCGAAGACCGGCGAAACCATCAAGATCCCGGCAGCCAAGACGGTCAAGTTCACGGCTGGCAAGGCGTTCAAGGACGCCGTCAACAAGCGTTAATCCAGCGCCTGTTCCAAGAAAAACCCGCCTTTCGGCGGGTTTTTTGTTGGGTGCGCGCGGCATTTTTGCCACAGTCCGCTACCCTCTTGCAAGATTTAACGGTTGTTTTTACGACGCGTTACGCATGCACGATCTGCGTGTTGCCGTGATCGTCGTCGTCGTGCGAATCGATATCCCACGCCGGGAACGGATCGTCGAACGCGTGCCATCCCGCCGCGCCGAGCGCAAATTCCGCGTCGGTCAGCAGGCATGCGTCGAGCTTCGCGCGCCATGCATCCGCGTCGAGCGCGATGCCGATCATCACGAGTTCCTGCCGGCGATCGCCCACTGCGCGATCGTCGAGATCGCCGTGCCATTCGGCGCGGATTTCACCGAGCAGCTCGTCGTCGTCCGGCCATTCCGCGCGATCCTGCGCAGCCCACCAGAGACCCGCCGGGCCATGCCGGCATACGCCGCCCGCCTGCGACAGCGAACCCGCGATGTCGCTGCGCGTCGCGAGCCAGAAGAAGCCCTTGCTGCGCAGCACGCCCGGCCACTCCTGGTGCAGCAGCGCCCAGAGTCGTGCCGGATGAAACGGCCGGCGCGCACGGTAAACAAAATTGCCGATCCCGAATTCGTCGGCTTCGCCGTGCACGTGCGCATGATGTTCGTCATGGCAGTCCGGGTCGTCGCAATGCGTGTGATCGTGATCGAGCGACGCAAGCCAGCCCGGCGCATTCGCGGCCTCGTCGAAATCGAAGCGGCCCGTGTTCAGCACTTCGTCGAGCGGCACGTTGCCGAACGTCGACACGACCTGGTGCGCGCGCGGATTGAGTCGCGCGAAGATGTGCTGCAGGTGGGCGAGCGCGTCGGCGTCGACGAGGTCGGCCTTGTTGATCACCAGCACGTCGCAGAACTCGATCTGTTCGATCAGCAGCTCGACGAGCGTGCGGTCGTCCTCTTCCGAGGCGGCGAGGCCGCGCGTCGCGAGCGCGTCATCCGAGCCGTAGTCGCGCAGGAAGTTGAACGCGTCGACCACGGTGACGAGCGTGTCGAGCCGCGCGACGGCCGACAGCGACGTGCCGTCGTCGTCGACGAACGTGAAGGTTTCGGCGATCGGCATCGGCTCCGCGATACCGGTCGATTCGATCATGATCGCGTCGAAGCGCCCTTCGGACGCGAGCGTGCGGATCTCGACGAGCAGGTCGTCGCGCAGCGTGCAGCAGATGCAGCCGTTCGACATCTCGACGAGGCGTTCCTCGACATGCGACAGCGCCTGCGCGTCGCGCACGAGCGAGGCGTCGATATTGACCGACGCGAGATCGTTGACGATCACGGCGACTTTCAGGCCCGCGCGGTTCGAGAGGACGTGGTTGAGCAGCGTGGTCTTGCCGGCGCCGAGGAAGCCGGACAGCACGGTGACGGGCAACGGCTGGTTCATTGCCGGATTCATAGCGATATGCACCAACGGAAAAATTGAAAAAGCGGCCGCGGCGCCCTTCCGGGGCACGATCGGCCCGCGGACGGGCGAAATGGCGGCGTGAGCCCGCATTGTGCATCAAACGCGCGCCGGCCGGCCGGTACGGCGTCAGGCCACGGCGCGGCGCGAGGTCACTGCACGGGCGGCAACAGCTTCCATTGCGCGAGGATGCCGGCGATTTGCCGCGCATATTTGTCGCGCAGCGACGGTGTTTCAGAATGATAGGCGCCGACGGCCTGCCACGTGTTGCCGTAGCGGTTCATCTTCTGCTTGAGATGCCACGCGGCGATGTAGACGTTCTTGCACGGCTCCATCAGCGTGTCGCGGCCGATTCCGTAGCGCGACAGCGTGGGCAGGTGGATCGAATTGATCTGCATCAGGCCGTAGTCGACCGAGCCGTTCGTATTCTTGTTCAGCGCGCTGGGCCGGTTACGCGACTCCTGCCACGCGATCGCGCGCAGGATCAGCGGATTGACCTGCTGATATTTAGCGGCTTCGTCGAAACAGTCCGCGCGAGCGTTCGCGCTGGCGAAACACACGCCGGCGGCGATCAACGCGATCGAAACGAACCGTCTGTTCATGGTGCGGAATCGACAAGAAAATGCGTGAGGGTCGGGAAAACCCGTGCGTGTTATTCGTGCGACGAGAATCGTGCCGCCCGTATCATACCGACAGTCCGTCAGCTTGCGACATACAGGAATACGGCAGCCCGGTTATACCGCATTTCCGTGTCGGTTCATCGTGAACGGGGGCGATGGCCGGCATGCCGAGAATAGCGCCAATGCTTACATATTGCATACGGATCGCCGGATACATGTCGTATGTGAGACAGTCCTCGGATCAATGTGATATTTCGGACATGAAAAACTGCTAATGTCGCCTCTTTCGGACTTGGATCCCAGCACTACCGCCGGAAGTGGCCTGAGCCGGCATCGACCCATTCATCCATGACAAGAAATCGCTTCGTTATGCGGCGTGTCGCCACGACTCTGATCGTCGCCGGCATCATCGTCTCGCAGGCCGCCTACGCTCAGGTCACGCTCAACTTCGTGAATGCGGATATCGACCAGGTCGCCAAGGCGATCGGCGCCGCAACCGGCAAGACCATCATCGTCGACCCTCGCGTGAAGGGGCAGCTCAACCTCGTGGCCGAACGGCCGGTGCCGGAAGACCAGGCGCTGAAGACGCTGCAGTCGGCGCTGCGCATGCAGGGCTTCGCGCTCGTGCAGGATCACGGCGTGCTGAAGGTCGTGCCCGAAGCCGACGCGAAGCTGCAGGGCGTGCCGACCTACGTCGGCAATGCGCCGCAGGCGCGCGGCGACCAGGTGATCACGCAGGTGTTCGAGCTGCACAATGAATCGGCGAACAACCTGCTGCCCGTGCTGCGGCCGCTGATTTCGCCGAACAACACGGTGACGGCCTACCCGGCGAACAACACGATCGTCGTGACCGACTACGCGGACAACGTGCGGCGCATCGCGCAGATCATCGCGGGCGTGGACAGTGCCGCGGGCGCGCAGGTTCAGGTCGTGCCGCTGCGCAACGCGAACGCGATCGACCTGGCCGCGCAGCTGCAGAAAATGCTCGACCCGGGCGCGATCGGCAACAGCGACGCGACGCTGAAGGTGTCGGTCACGGCCGACCCGCGCACCAACTCGCTGATGCTGCGCGCCTCGAGCGCGTCGCGTCTTGCGGCCGCGAAGCGCCTCGTGCAGCAGCTCGACGCGCCGAGCGCGGTGCCCGGCAACATGCACGTCGTGGCGCTGCGCAACGCTGATGCGGTGAAGCTCGCGAAGACGCTGCGCGGCATGCTCGGCAAGGGCAGCGGCAACGACAGCGGCTCGTCGGCGTCGTCCAACGATGCGAACAGCTTCAACCAGAACGGCGGCTCGTCGTCGAGCGGCAACTTCTCGACCGGCACGTCCGGCACCCCGCCGCTGCCGTCGGGCGGCCTCGGCGGCTCGTCGTCCTCATCGTCGTCGTACGGCGGCTCGTCCGGCGGTGGCGGGCTCGGCAGCGGCGGCCTGCTCGGTGGCGACAAGGACAAGGGCGACGACAACCAGCCCGGCGGGATGATCCAGGCGGATGCGGCGACCAACTCGCTGATCATCACCGCGTCGGATCCGGTCTACCGGAACCTGCGCTCGGTGATCGACCAGCTCGACGCACGGCGTGCGCAGGTCTATATCGAAGCGCTGATCGTCGAGCTGAACTCGAACACGCAGGGCAACCTCGGCATCCAGTGGCAGGTGGCGAGCGGCCAGTTCCTCGGCGGCACGAACCTGGCACCCACGGCCGGCACCGGTCTGGGCAACAGCATCATCAACCTGACGACGGGCGGCACGGCCGCCACCGCCGGTCTGGCCGCGAATATCGCGGGCCTGAGCCAGGGCCTCAACGTCGGCTGGCTGCACAACATGTTCGGCGTGCAGGGGCTCGGTGCGCTGCTGCAGTATTTCGCGGGCGTGAGCGACGCGAACGTGCTGTCGACGCCGAACCTGATCACGCTCGACAACGAGGAAGCGAAGATCGTCGTCGGCCAGAACGTGCCGATCGCGACCGGTTCGTATTCGAACCTGACGAGCGGCAATACGAACAGTGCATTCAATACCTATGACCGTCGCGACGTCGGCCTGACGCTGCACGTGAAGCCGCAGATTACCGACGGCGGGATCCTCAAGCTGCAGCTCTACACCGAGGATTCGGCGGTCGTCGCGGGTACCACGAGCGCGCAGACCGGCCCGACCTTCACAAAGCGCTCGATCCAGTCGACGATTCTCGCGGACAACGGCGAGATCATCGTGCTCGGCGGCTTGATGCAGGACAACTACCAGGTGTCGAACAGCAAGGTGCCGCTGCTCGGCGATATCCCGTGGATCGGCCAGCTGTTCCGTTCCGAATCGAAGATCCGCGCGAAAACCAACCTGATGGTGTTCCTGCGCCCGGTGATCATCTCCGATCGCAGCACCGCGCAGGAAGTCACGTCTAACCGCTACGACTACATCCAGGGCGTGACGGGTGCGTATAAGTCGGACAACAACGTGATCCGGGACAAGGACGATCCGGTCGTCCCGCCGATGCCGATCGGCCCGAGCCAGGGCGGCACGGCCGCGGGCAACCTGTTCGATCTCGACAAGATGCGTCGCCAGCAGCTGCAGCGCCAGGTGGTGCCGGTTCCGGCGCAGCCGTTGCCGGAGGCGACGCCCGCGCAGCCGCAGAGCGTGCCGCAGCAGGCGGTGCCGCAACAGCCGCTGACGGCCACGCCGGGAGCGTCGCAGTGAGCGACGTGCTCGCCTCTTCCGCCCACGACGGCGCGCCGGGCGAACGGCAGCCGCCGTCGCCGCTCGCCGCGCGCCTGCTGCCGTACGGCTTCGCGAAGAGCGGCCAGGTGCTGATCGCGCACCAGCTCGACGACACGCTCGAGGTGTGGATCAGCGAACGCACGAGCGACGCCGCGCTCGCGGAGATCGCGCGCAACTTCGGCTCGATCTCCGTGCACCGCGTGCCGGCCGACGAGCTCGCGCAGGCGATCAACCATGCGTACGCACGCCAGGACGGCAGCGCCGCGCAGGTGGTCGGCGAGGTCGAAGGCGAAGTCGACCTGTCGCGGCTGATGCAGGACATCCCCGAGGTCGAGGATCTGCTCGAATCGGAAGACGATGCGCCGATCATCCGGATGATCAACGCGTTGCTCACGCAAGCGGCGCGCGAACAGGCATCGGACATCCACATCGAGCCGTTCGAGAACGCATCGGTCGTGCGCTTTCGCGTCGACGGCACGTTGCGTGACGTCGTGCGGCCGAAGAAGGCGCTGCACGGTGCGCTGATCTCGCGGATCAAGATCATGGCGCAGCTCGACATCGCGGAGAAGCGCCTGCCGCAGGACGGCCGCATCACGCTGCGCGTCGGCGGCCGGCCGGTCGACGTGCGCGTGTCGACGCTGCCGACCGGGCACGGCGAGCGAGCGGTGCTGCGTCTGCTGGAAAAGGATGCGGCGCGGCTGAACCTCGAAGCGCTCGGGATGGGCCGCGACACGCTCGGCCAGTTCGACAAGCTGATCGCACGCCCGCACGGCATCGTGCTCGTCACGGGCCCGACCGGTTCGGGCAAGACGACCACGCTGTATGCGTCGATGTCGCGGCTCGAAACCGCGACGACCAACATCATGACCGTCGAGGATCCGATCGAATACGATCTCGGCGGCATCGGCCAGACGCAGGTGAACGAGCGGATCGGGATGACCTTTGCCCGCGCGCTGCGCTCGATCCTGCGCCAGGATCCGGACGTGATCATGATCGGCGAAATCCGCGACCTCGAAACCGCGCAGATCGCGGTGCAGGCATCGCTGACGGGCCACCTCGTGCTCGCGACGCTGCACACGAACGATGCGGCATCGGCCGTCACGCGTCTGACCGACATGGGCGTCGAGCCCTACCTGCTCGCGTCGTCGCTGCTCGGCGTGCTCGCGCAGCGGCTCGTGCGGCAGCTCTGCCCCGTCTGCAAGGAAGAACGCCAGGAAGAAGGCCGCACCGTGTGGCATCCGGTCGGCTGCGACAAGTGCGGGCATTCGGGTTATTCGGGCCGGCGCGGTGTATACGAACTGCTGCTGGTCGACGAGTCGATCCGCTCGCTGATCCACCGCAATGCGGCCGATGCCGAGATTCTCGCCGCCGGCCGTGCGGAAGGGATGCGCACGCTGCGCGACGACGCCGAGCGCTGGCTCGCGTCGGGCGCGACGTCGCTCGAGGAAGTGCTGCGCGTGACGGGAGGCGCATAGCGCGATGCCGGCATTCCGTTTCGAAGCAATCGATTCGGCGGGACGCGCGCAGAAAGGCGTCATCGATGCCGACAGCGCGCGTGCCGCGCGCGGCCAGCTGCGCACGCAGGGCCTTACGCCGCTCGTCGTCGAGCCGGCCGCCAGTGCGACGCGCGGCGCGCGGTCGCAGCGGCTCGCGTTCGGCCGCAAGCTGTCGCAGCGCGAACAGGCGATCCTCACGCGCCAGCTCGCGAGCCTCCTGATCGCGGGGCTGCCGCTCGACGAAGCACTCGGCGTGCTGACCGAGCAGGCCGAGCGTGACTACATCCGCGAACTGATGGCCGCGATCCGCGCCGAGGTGCTCGGCGGCCATTCGCTCGCGAATGCGCTGGGCCAGCATCCGCGCGACTTCCCGGAAATCTACCGCGCGCTCGTCGCGGCGGGCGAGCACACCGGCAAGCTCGGCATCGTGCTGTCGCGCCTCGCCGACTACATCGAGCAGAGCAACGCGCTGAAGCAGAAGATCCTGCTGGCGTTCACGTATCCGGGGATCGTCACGCTGATCGCATTCGGTATCGTCACGTTCCTGCTGAGCTACGTCGTGCCGCAGGTCGTCAACGTGTTCGCGAGCACGAAACAGCAGCTGCCCATGCTGACGATCGTGATGATGGCGCTGTCGGATTTCGTGCGGCACTGGTGGTGGGCGATCCTGATCGCGGTCGTGCTGATCGTGTGGTTCGTGAAGTCGACGCTGTCGCGCGACGGGCCGCGTCTCGCGTTCGACCGCTGGGTGCTGACCGCGCCGCTCGCGGGCAAGCTCGTGCGCGGCTACAACACGGTGCGCTTCGCGAGCACGCTCGGCATCCTCACCGCGGCGGGCGTGCCGATCCTGCGCGCGCTGCAGGCGGCCGGCGAGACGCTGTCGAACCGCGCGATGCGCGCGAACATCGACGACGCGATCGTGCGCGTGCGCGAAGGCTCCGCGCTGTCGCGCGCGCTGAACAACGTGAAGACGTTTCCGCCGGTGCTCGTGCACCTGATCCGTTCCGGTGAAGCGACGGGCGACGTGACGACGATGCTCGATCGCGCGGCCGAAGGCGAAGCGCGCGAGCTCGAGCGTCGCACGATGTTCCTGACGAGCCTGCTGGAGCCGCTGCTGATCCTGGCGATGGGCGGCATCGTGCTCGTGATCGTGCTGGCCGTGATGCTGCCGATCATCGAGCTGAACAACATGGTGCAGTGACGGCCTGACCGTTGGTCGGGCCGTCGCCTTCTGCTTCAGCGCATGTAGATCGCCGGGGACGGCGTGTTGGCGGGCAGCTGGACTTCGGTGCGGGCGCCGTTGCGCTCGACGATGATCGAGCGGGGGCGGACTTCGGCGAGCTTCGCGCCGGACGTGACGTCCGCGCCAAGCGACACGGCACGCGGCGGTTCGCCGCCGACGCCGACGATCGCGGCACCGCCGTGGTCGAGCGCGAGGATGCCGAACAGGTGGATGTCCTGCACGGGATTCTTGTCGAGCTGACCGCCGAAGAGCGCCGCGGCGTCCTCGGTGCGGATCGGCAGCCGCGCGGCGGCGGCGGGCAGCGGCGCTTCGCGAGCCGACAGCGTGACGACCCAGTAGGTGGCCGTCGCGCACAAACCCGCGAAGAGGGCTAGGGAGAGGATCCGGATCGAGAGCGCGTTCATGCGCGCTATTGTACGGATGTATATGAAATTTGCGTTGGGTGAAAGCCCTCGGCAATGCGCGCCTTACAATGCGTGCTCCGCGCCTGCGGGTTCGGAAGGTTGCCGTCAGGCAATCGTCCGATGTGTCGGGCGCGTCACGCAACCAACGACATTTTTTGGAAAGAGGTAGTCAGTCATGCAAACGTGGATCACTCGCCGCAACGCGGCCGTGCGTCGTCAGCGCGGTTTCACGCTGATCGAGATCATGGTGGTGGTCGCGATCCTCGGGATCCTGGCGGCACTGATCGTGCCGAAGATCATGAGCCGCCCGGACGAAGCGCGCCGCATCGCCGCGAAGCAGGACATCGGCACGATCATGCAGGGGCTCAAGCTGTACCGTCTCGACAATGGCCGCTACCCGACCCAGGAGCAGGGCCTGAACGCGCTGATCCAGAAGCCGTCCACCGATCCGATCCCGAACAACTGGAAGGACGGCGGCTATCTCGAGCGCCTGCCGAACGATCCGTGGGGCAACGGCTACAAGTACCTGAACCCGGGCGTACACGGCGAGATCGACGTGTTCAGCTACGGCGCCGACGGCAAGGAAGGCGGCGAAGGCAACGATTCCGACATCGGTTCGTGGCAATAAGCCTTCACTGACCGTCCCGACGCATCGTTCCCGTTCTTCATGCTCGCCATTCGCACGACCTCCCGCTGCGGCCGCGCTTGCCGTTCGCGTCGCGGCGCGGCTGCGTCCGTACCGGCGCGTGCCGACGGCGGGCGGGCGTCGCACGGTGTGCGGCGTGATCGCGCACGCGGCTTCACGCTGCTCGAAATGCTGGTGGTGCTGGTGATCGCCGGGCTGCTCGTGTCGCTCGCGTCGCTGTCGCTCACGCGCAATCCTCGCACCGATCTGCGCGAGGAAGCGCAGCGCATCGCGCTGCTGTTCGAGACCGCCGGCGACGAAGCGCAGGTGCGTGCCCGGCCGATCGCGTGGCAGCCGACCGCGCACGGCTTCCGGTTCGACGTGAGCTCGCCCGACGGCTGGCGCACGCTGCGTGACGACTTGCTGCGCCCGCGTGACTGGGACGGTGGCGTCACGGGCGCCGACATCGACTATCCGGGGTCGGACACGCACGCGAATCGTGTCGTGTTCGGCATCGAGAGCATCGACACGCCGGTGCGCGTGACGCTGCATTCTGCCGTCGGAAGCGCGACGATCGTCGGCACCGGCAACGGCCGCTACGAGGTGCAATGACGATGCGTCGTCGCCTGCCCTTCCCCGTTGCTTCATCGCGCCGCCCTTCCTCGAGGGGGCTTTCTGCGGCCCACCCCGGGAGTACTTCCTCCGGCGCGCGCGGTTTCACGATGATCGAAGTGCTGGTCGCGCTCGCGATCATCGCGGTCGCGCTCGCCGCGTCGATCCGCGCAGTCGGCACGATGGCGAACAACGCGTCCGATCTTCATCACCGGCTGCTCGCCGGCTGGAGCGCCGACAACGCGCTCGCGCAGATGCGCCTCACGCATGCGTGGCCGGAGATCGGCGAGCAGAGCTTCGACTGCTCGCAAGGCAACGTGCAGCTCGTCTGCACGCAGCGCGTGAGCACGACGCCGAACCCCGTGTTCCGGCGCGTCCGGATTTCGGTGAGCATGCCCGGGCACACCGGCGTGCTCGCACAGATGGTGACGGTGGTCGCGAATGAAACCAGCCGTCCGCTCTGACGCGCCGATGCGCCGCCCGCTCGCCCGCCCCGCCCGCGGCTTCACGCTGATCGAGCTGATGATCGCGATCGCGATCCTCGCGGTGGTCGCGATCCTCGCGTGGCGCGGGCTCGACCAGATCATGCGCGGACGCGACAAGGTTGCGGCCGCGATGGAAGACGAGCGCGTGTTCGCGCAAATGTTCGACCAGATGCGCATCGACGCGCGGCTCGCCGCGACCGACGACGAGGCCGGCCAGCCGGCGATCGGCGTCGCCGGCAATACGCTGCAGATCGTCCGCGAACTCGAAGTGCCGGGCGCTGCGCCGCGGCTGCAGGTGGTCCGCTACCGGATCGCCGGCGGGCGCGTCGTGCGCTATGCGTCGCCGCCGATCGACGACGCGAACCGGTTGCGCAGCGTGCTGAAGGACAGCGGCGTCGAAGGCTGGAGCTGGGTCGCGCTGATGGGCGGCGTCGGTGCGATCGACGCGAAGCTGTACGTGCCGCGCGTGGGCTGGACTACCAACCTGCAGACGGCCAACGACGCGCTCGCGCAGAACAACGATGCGCTCAAGGTGCCGCAGCTCGGCAACGCGCCGCCTGCGCGCGCGGTGACGGGGCTGCAGGTCAGCATCGGCGCGACGTCGCTGCGCGTGCCGGTCACGCGCATCTTCCTCGTCGGGGAATGACGATGCGCGCGCGCCCTCACAGCTCATGGCTTGTCGCCCGTGCCGCCGGTCGCGCACCGGCACGCGGCCGCCAGCGCGGCGCGGCGATCATCACCGCGCTGCTCGTCGTCGCGCTGTCGGCGATCCTGGTCTCGGGGATGCTGTGGCGCCAGCAGGTGCAGATCCGCCGCATCGAGAATCAGCGCATGCTCGCGCAGGCGCAGTGGGTCGCACGCGGCGCGCTCGACTGGACGCGGATGATCCTGCGCTCCGAAGGCGACACGGCACCCGGCATCACGTATCTCGGCGGCATCTGGGGCGTACCGATCGCAAAGACCAAGTTGTCGGATTTCCTCGGCCGGATCGGCGCGCCCAACGACACCGGCGGCGAAGACACCTATATCTCCGGCTCGATCGAGGACGCGCAGGCGAAGTTCAACCTGCGCAACCTGGTGGCGTCGCCGGCGCCCGGCGTGCTGCAGTTGAACGTCATGCAGGTCCAGGCATTCCAGCGCCTGCTGACGACGCTCGGCTACGACGGTGCGTTCGCGAAGCGCATTGCGCTGCAGGTGCGCGCGAGCCTGCTGAATTCGGCGACGCGTTTCCAGATGCCCACGCTGCCGGGTGCCGGCACGGCACCGCCGGTCACCGCGCCGGTGGCGTCTGATCAGCAAGGCGGCGGCGGCTTCACCGACGATCCCGGCATGACGGGCGGCGACCGCGGGCCCGCGCCGCTGATGATGACGGGCGTCGACAGCCTGCTCGACGTCGAGGGCGTGACGCCCGAGATGGTCGCGCGGCTGCGCCCGTTCGTCACCGTGCTGCCGACCACGACGCCCGTGAACATGAATACCGCGCCGGCCGAGGTGATCGCGGCGCTGATGCCGGGGATGAGCGTGTCGTCCGCGCAGGCGCTCGTGTCGCGCCGCGAGACCGTGTTTTTCCGCAACGTCGGCGACGTGCAGCTCGCGCTGCGCGGCGCCGGTGCACCGAACGTGACGCTCGACGCGAGCGTCGTCGACGTCAATTCGAGCTATTTCATCGTGCATGGCCGGATCCAGCACGATCGCGCGGAGGTCGATCGCACCTCGCTCGTGTATCGTGATCCGACCACGCACTCGACACGGGTCGTGCGCATCCGCGACCAGCTATAACGACGCCAATCGGGAGAGGAGCTCTTGTGAGCACGTTGATTGTTTCTTTGCCGCCGCGCGAGCCTGCCGTGCCGTTGCAGGAATGGCAGTGGCCCGAGCTGCCGTTCACGCTCGTCGACAAGGCCGGCCATGTGCAACGCGCCGGCCGTACCGCGCTCGCGCTGCTGCCGCGCGCGAACGCGACGGTGCTGATCGTCGCCGCGCGCGACGTGCTGCTGCTGGCCGCGACCGTGCCGCCGCTGAAGGGACCGAAGCTGCGCCAGGCGCTGCCCAACATCGTCGAGGATCAGCTGATCCAGGATCCGCTCGGCTGCCATATTGCGCTCGATCCGGACGCGCTGCCCGACGGGCGCCGCGTGCTGGCCGTCGTCGATCGCGCGTGGTTCCGTACGATCTGCGAGGCGTTCACGGCGGCCGGCCACCGGCACCTGAGCGCCGTGCCCGCGACCCGCTGCCTGCCGGTGCCGCACGCGTCCGCCGCACCGGCCGACAGCGAAGTCGATGCCGCCGCGGTTGCCGCCGACGCCGTCGAGGCGCCGCCGGCCCGCCCGGCGACGGTAGCCGCGGTGCTCGGCCTCGCGGCATCGGTCGAACCGGCGCTGGTCGAGGCTGGCGCGCAGCCGGCTGCGGGCGGTGCACCGCGCCTCGAACTCGCGGTCGCGCGCGGCGCGCTCGGCGAAGGCTTCGCGGCGCCGGCGTCGCGCGCGGCCGGTACGCTTGCCGCGCTCGCGGGTGGCGGCGACGTCGAACTGTACGAACTCGGCGAACCGGGCGCGGAGCCGCGGCTCGCGTCGGTCGGCCGTGCCGACGGCCCGTTGCTGTCGGGCGCCGCGCCGCTGTCGTTCGACGCGTTCGCACGGCGCGCGCTGACCGAGAAGCTCGACCTGTGCCAGTTCGAATTCGAATCGCAGCCGTGGCGCTTCGACCGCGCGACGGTGAAGCGCCTGCGCGTGCCGCTCGCCCTCGTTGCGGCGACGCTTGGCGTGGCGGTGATCGGGATGAACCTGCACTGGTGGAAGCTGTCGCGCGAGCGCGATGCGCTGTCCGCGCAGATCACCGAGACGCTGCTGTCCGCGTTCCCGAAGACGACGACGGTGCTCGATCCGCCCGCGCAGATGCAACGCCAGCTTGACCAGTTGCGCCTGGCGGCCGGCGAGCTGTCGCCGAACGATTTCCTCGCGCTGTCGAGCGGGCTGTCGCGCTCGATGGGCGCGCTGCCGCTGAACGGCATCGCGTCGCTCGACTATCACGACCGGAAGCTCGACGTCGGCTTCAAGCCGGAGGTCAAGGTCGATCCCGATTTCACGCAGCGCCTCGCGCGTAACGGACTGTCCGGCGAAGTCGACAGCAACACGGGCAAATGGACGATCCGGAGCCGCTCATGAAGACCGAACAACTGAACCAGACGCTGGCCCAGTTCTGGGGCGAGCGCACCCAGCGCGAAAAGATGCTGCTCGGCTGGGGCGGCACCGTGCTGGCGGTTGCGATCGCGTATTCGGTGCTGTGGTCGCCTGCCCAGGAAGGCCGTGCGCGGATCCAGCGCGAGCTGCCGACGATGCGCCGCGAGCTGGCGCAGATGACCGCGCAGGCGAACGAGGCGAAGTCGCTGACGGCCGCCGCGCAGGGTGTGGCACCGACCGGCCTCGCGCTGAAGGATGCGCTGACCGCGTCGCTGTCCGATCACGGGCTGCAGGGCGCGCAGGTGCAGATCGTCGGCAACGGCGTGCAGGTCCAGATGAAGAACGTGTCGTTCCCGGCGTGGACGCAGTGGCTCGACGATGCGCGCCGGCAGTTCAAGGTGCAGGTTGGCGAGGCGCATGCGACTGCGCTGAAGGACGACGGCCAGGTCGACCTGACGGCTGTGATGCAACCGTCTACGCAGAAATGACGCAGTGGATGACGCAAGTGGCGGTCGGCCGATGAGGCCGGGGATCAAGCGGCTCGCCACCGCATTGCCGTGGGTACTGGCGGGTGGCCTGGCGATGGCGGTGACGCTCGTCGCGCTCGCACCGGCCGCGTGGATCGCACCGCAGTTCGCACGCGCGACCGGCGGGCACGTGAATCTCGTCGATCCCGACGGGTCGCTGTGGCATGGCTCGGGCACGCTGATGCTCGCGCCGGGCGCCGACCAGAGCGCGGCGACGCTGCTGCCGGGCCGGGTCGAATGGACCACGGGTTTCTGGCCGCTGCTGACCGGGCGCGTGCAGATGCGCATGCGGCAGACCGACGCGATGCCCGATGCGGTCACGCTCGATGCGACGTGGCGCGGCGCGGTGCTGTCGGCGGGCACGATGGCCGTGCCCGCGTCGCTGCTCGCGGGGCTCGGCACGCCGTTCAACACGCTCGACCTGCAGGGCGACGTGCGGCTCGGCTGGAGCGACTGGCGCCTGATCGGCAACAACGCGTTCGGCCAGCTGACGGTGACGATCGACTCGATGAGTTCGCGCGTATCGCGCGTGAAGCCGCTCGGTTCGTACCGCGCGGTGCTGCAGGCGAAGGGGGCCGGCGCCGACCTCGACCTGTCGACGACGCACGGCCCGCTGTTCCTCGACGGCCACGGCAACTTCGGCCCGGGCCAGGGATCGTTCCGCGGCACCGCGCATTCGGCGCCCGAGCAGCAGGCGAACCTCGCGGGGCTGCTGAACCTGCTCGGCCACCCGATCGGGAACAACGAGGTGTCGTTGATCTTCGGCGACGCGCAGCGCTGACGCGCGCGTCGCCCTTTCCTTCCTACTGCTGCGCGAGCGGCGCGGCGACCGACGGTGCGCTGGCCGCGGGCGCGGCCGCACCGGACGCCGGCACGGGTGCAGGCGCCGCCATGTCGCCGTTCTCGCGCGCCATTTCCGCGACGTTCCAGCCGCCGCCGAGCGCCTTCACGAGCCCGACCGACGACGTCATCCGTTGCCCGGCGATCGTCGCGAGCTTCTGCTGCGCGGTGAACGCGGTGGTCTGCGCGGTCAGCACGTTCAGGTAGGCGACCGTGCCGGCCTTGTACTGGTTCGTGACGATCGCGAGCGAATGCTCGGCGCTGTCGACGGCCTGCCGCTGCACGTCGATTTCCTGCGCGAGGATGCGCTGCGACGCGAGGTTGTCCTCGACGTCCTGGAACGCGGTGAGCACCGCGAGGCGGTACGCGGCGACGTCCTGGTCGTAGGTCGCGCGCGCGGCGTCGGTCTGCGCGGCGCGCAGCCCCGCGTCGAACAGCGTGGCCGCGAGCTGCGGGCCGACCGTCCAGAAGCGTGCCGGCAGCGTGAACAGCTGCGACCACACCGAGCTCTGGAAGCCGCCGGTGGCCGACAGCGTGAGCGTCGGGAAGAACGCGGCGATCGCGACGCCGATCTGCTCGTTCGCGGCCGCCGCACGGCGCTCGGCCGCGGCGATGTCGGGCCGGCGCTCGAGGATCGCGGACGGCACGTCGACCGGCGTGATCGGCGGCTCGGCCGTGAGCGGGTTCGGCGGCAGCGAGAAGGTCGATGCCGGTTCGCCGATCAGCGTCGCGATCGCATGCTCGTACTGCGCGCGCGCGACGCCGTTGTCGATCGACGCGGCCTGCGCGCTCTGCAGCTGCGTTTGCGCCTGGATCACGTCCGCGCGTGCGGCAACGCCCTGCGCGTACTGGTTCTGCGTGAGCGTCAGCGACCGCTGGTACGACTTCACGGTGTCGTCGAGCAGCTTCTGCAGCGCATCGGACGTGCGCAACTGGAAATAGGTTTGCGCGAGCAACGCCTGCTGCGACAGCCGCGCGTTCGCGAGATCGGCCGCGGCGGCCGCTTCGCCGGCGCGCTGCGCGCTGACGGTACGGCTCACCTTGCCCCACAGGTCGGGCTCCCACGATGCGTCGAGGCCGATGCTGTAGTTCGTGCCGATCGGGCCGCCGCTGACGCCGCTGCTGGCGGCCGACGACGACACCGCGGAGCGCGAGCGCGTCGCCGAGCCCGTGAAGCCGACGGTCGGGAAATACGCGGCGCGCGCCTCGGTGACGAGTGCACGCGCCTGCCGGTACGCAGCCGCCGATTGCGCGATGGTCTGGTTCGACGCGTTGAGCCTGCCGATCAGCGCATCGAGCTGCGGATCGTTGTAGACCGTCCACCACGCGCCGCGGTCGGTGCGGTCGGCGGGCTGCGCGACCTTCCAGCCGGCCGGCGCTTCCTTGTACGCGGCGGGGATCGACGTGTCGGGCCGGTGATAGTCGGGCCCGACGGCGCAGCCGGCGAGCAGCACGGCCGTCGCGACGGCGACGGCGGCGCTCAGCGGGCGAAGGGCGCGCGGGAGGGAGGCGTACGGCATGGTGATTTTCCTGTCTGGGCGCGACATCCGGCGAGCGGCGTCGCGCGATGCGGTCGTCGTGCCGCTGGCGGACAAATGGTAACTGACGGCGGGAAAGCTGCGCAGCCCCAAGGGTACGGTGCACGGCGACAGGAATGTGTTACCGGCGCGAGCGGCCGGTTTACCGGCCATTACGACTCGCTGACGGGAAGACGGGCGTGCGCCGCCGGCCGTGCGGGGCGCGGCCGGCGCTCAGTCGGAGCAGTCAGGAAGGCGGGAGACGCGCGATGTCAGTGGCAGCGCGCGGGCAGCGGGAGCGGTTCGGCGGCGGACCGCCATGTCGACGGCTCCGTCGCGGCCGGCTGGCCCGTGCGGCGAGCGCCGTCTTTCGCGTTGCGCTGCCGGCGATGATCGAACCATGCGAACCCGAGCGCCGCGAGCGAGCCGCCCGGCACCACCAGCATCGTCACGTACAGCGCGATCTTCCAGCCGCGGTGCGGCCCGGAAAACGCATGATGAGCGGTATCGGTCAGGTTGCGGCGCAGCGCGCCGGCGGCATTTTTCAGGAACAGCATCGCGAACATCCTCGGGGTGCCCGCAGCGCGGGCGCATCGGTCAGAACATAGTCTCCGGCAGTGCAACATGCACGTCGTAACTGGTTGCCTCAAATAATATTGACTAAGCAATCAATTTTCAAGATACTGGGCGCGTTTAAATCCGAAACGCACTATTGCTGCGCGCGCAATCGCATGACCGGCGGCCTTTACGATCCCGAGAACATCGCGCTGGAAACGAGCCTCGGCTATTACCTGTCGAAGGCGAAGCAGGCGCTCGTCGAGCGGATGGACCGTGCGCTCGAGCCGCTCGACCTCACCGCGCAGCAGATCGGCGTGATCCTGCTGCTGTCGCGCGGCTACGCGCGCACGCCGTTCGAGCTGTCCCGCAAGATGTCGTACGACAGCGGTTCGATGACGCGGATGCTCGACCGGCTCGAACGCAAGGGGCTGGTCGCGCGCTCGCGCAGCGAGCAGGACCGCCGGATGATCGAGCTGACGCTGACCGAACGCGGCACCGAAGCCGCCCGGGCGCTGCCGTCGCTGATCGCGACCGCGCTCAACGCGCAGCTCGACGGTTTCTCGGCTGACGAGCTCGTGACGCTCACCGGCCTGCTGCAGCGCTTCATCGCCAACGGGCCCGGCTCGACCGGTTGCCCGAAACCCGACGACGAAGCGGACAGCTGATGTGCGCGGAGGCCCCATGTCTAGGTTAAGCATTCGCTTATTTATCTGTCTGGGCAGAAGATGACAGGGCACGCGCTCCCCTTTTTCCCTTATCCGATCCACCCGGCCGGGCTGCGCTGCGGCGCACACCCGTGCGTTGTGCCGGCGCGTCGCGCGCGCCGCGTCTAGGAGATTCCGATGTCCGCCACCACGGCATCCACCGCCGAACCCGCCGCTTCGCCCGCGCCGCTGTCCGGCGGCGCACTCGCGCTGCTCACCGTCGGGCTCGCGCTCGGCACCTTCATGGAAGTGCTCGACACGTCGATCGCGAACGTCGCGGTGCCGACCATCTCGGGCAGCCTCGGCGTCGCGACGAGCGAAGGCACCTGGGTGATCTCGTCGTACTCGGTCGCGTCCGCGATCGCGGTGCCGCTCACCGGCTGGCTCGCGCGGCGGGTCGGCGAGGTGCGCCTGTTCACGCTGTCGGTGCTCGCGTTCACGGTCGCATCGGCGCTGTGCGGCCTCGCGACCAACTTCGAGACGCTGATCGCGTTCCGGCTGCTGCAGGGCCTCGTGTCGGGGCCGATGGTGCCGCTGTCGCAGACCATCCTGATGCGCAGCTACCCGCCCGCGAAGCGCGGGCTCGCGCTCGGGCTATGGGCGATGACGGTGATCGTTGCACCGATCTTCGGCCCGTTGCTGGGCGGCTGGATCAGCGACAACTACACGTGGCCGTGGATCTTCTACATCAACCTGCCGATCGGCATCTTCTCGGCGACCTGCGCGTATTTCCTGCTGCGCGGCCGCGAGACGAAGACGTCGAAGCAGCGGATCGACGCGATCGGCCTCGCGCTGCTCGTGATCGGCGTGTCGTGCCTGCAGATGATGCTCGACCTCGGCAAGGATCGCGACTGGTTCAACTCGACGTTCATCGTCGCGCTGGCGCTGATCGCGGTCGTGTCGCTCGCGTTCATGCTCGTGTGGGAGGCGACCGAGAAGGAGCCGGTGGTCGACCTGTCGCTGTTCAAGGATCGCAACTTCGCGCTCGGCGCGATGATCATCTCGTTCGGCTTCATGGCGTTCTTCGGCTCGGTCGTGATCTTCCCGCTGTGGCTGCAGACGGTGATGGGCTACACGGCCGGCAAGGCCGGCCTCGCGACCGCGCCGGTCGGGCTGCTCGCGCTCGTGCTGTCGCCGCTGATCGGCCGCAACATGCACCGGCTCGACCTGCGGATGGTCGCGAGCTTCGCGTTCATCGTGTTCGCCGGCGTGTCGATCTGGAACTCGACGTTCACGCTCGACGTGCCGTTCAACCATGTGATCCTGCCGCGTCTCGTGCAGGGGATCGGCGTGGCGTGCTTCTTCGTGCCGATGACGACGATCACGCTGTCGAGCATCTCCGACGAGCGGCTCGCGAGCGCGTCGGGGCTGTCGAACTTCCTGCGCACGCTGTCGGGCGCGATCGGCACCGCGGCGAGCTCGACGTTCTGGGAGAACGACGCGATCTACCACCACGCGCGGCTGTCGGAATCGGTGAGCGTGTATGCGCAGAGCACGACCGACTACCAGGGCGCGCTGTCGCAGCTCGGCATCGTCGGCCAGACGGCCAATGCGCAGCTCAACCAGCTCGTCACGCAGCAGGGCTTCATGATGGCGACCAACGACTTCTTCCTGCTGTCGGCATTCATGTTCGGCGCGCTCGCGTTGCTCGTGTGGGTCACGAAACCGAGGAAGGGCGCGGGGCCGGCGATGGGGCATTGAAATCGGCATGACTGTCGGCGGGCGCTCTCGGCGGAGGGGCTGGCCTTGCTTGCTTTCCTCGATTGAACTAAGCTAACAGGATATTTGAACTTAGTTCAATTGGAGGATGCAATGCATACCTACAACATGCACGACGCGAAGACGAACCTGTCGCGTCTGATCGACGAAGCCGTTCGTGCCGGCGAGCCGTTCGTGATCGCGAAAGCGGGCAAGCCGCTCGTCAAGGTGGTCCCGATCGATACACCGACCCCCGTCCGGCCGAGCCGGATCGGCTTCATGAAGGGGCAGATCAATGTCCCGGACGATTTCGACACGATGGGGAGCGACGAAATCGGCAAGCTGTTCGAGGGTGACGCATGAAGTTGCTGCTCGACACACACTTGCTTCTTTGGGCGGCAGCCGGTGCGGCCGAGCTACCCGCCCGCGCCAGCGCGCTCATCGAGGATCCTGCCTGTACACCGCTTTTCAGCGTTGCGAGCCTCTGGGAAATCGTCATCAAGCGTGGACTGGATCGCGACGATTTCCAGGTAGACCCAAACGTGCTCCGTCGCAATCTCCTTGATGTCGGCTACGTGGAATTGCCGATCACGAGCGCGCATGCACTTGCGGTCGAACAACTGCCGTCGATTCACCGCGATCCGTTTGACCGTCTCCTGGTCGCCCAGGCGATCTCTGAAGGCATCACGCTGCTCACGCACGACCATACCGTCGCCCGCTATCCGGGTCCGATCAAGCACGTCTGATTGCGCCGGGCATCGGCCGGGCCTCACTCCCTCGCCCGCAACCCGCCGAACGCCAGGTCGTCACCCGGCGCGATCGGCAGCGTCGCCCGCGCCACCTCAAGCCACGCGCGCGCCGCGTGCGACAGATACCCCTTCTTCAGCCAGCCGAGCGCGATCGCCCACGTGATCTCCGGCTCGACGATCGGCCGGCACGTGAACTGGCCCGCGTCGAGCCGCCGGCAATACGGCTCGGGCAGCAGCGCGATGCCGACCCCCGCATGCACGAGCGCGGCCATGAAATCCCAGTGGCCGCTGCGGCTCACGATCGACGGCGTGAAACCGACCTGCCGGCACGCGTCCAGCACCGCGTCGTGCAGCGCGAGGCTTTCCGCATAGAACACGAACGACTCGCGCGCGAGATCCGCGAGCGGCACGGCCGCGTGATCCTCCCAGCGCGACTCGCGAGGTGCGACGAGCCACAACGGCGCGCGCACCATCGGCAGCCGCTCGAAGGTGCCGGGGTCGACCGGCTCCAGCAGCCCGCCCAGCTCCAGCTCACCCGACGTCAGCGCGGCCTCGATCATCCGCGCGCCCTGCTCGAACAGCTTCAGCTCGATGTTCGGATAGCGCTGCTTGTACGCGGCGATGATCGGCGTGAACAGCGAGCCGCCGAGCGGCGGGATCCCGATCGTCAGCTCGCCGCGCCCGAGCGTGCCGAGATCGTTCAGCTCCGACTGCAGCTGCGCCTGCGCGGCGAGCACGTCCTGGCCGCGCTGGAACACGATCCGCCCCGCGTCGGTCAGCACCATCTGCCGGCCGTCGCGCAGCAGCAGCGGCGAGCCGATCTCGTCCTCGAGCGCCTTCACCATCTTGCTGATGGTCGGCTGGGTCACGAACAGCTTGTCGGCGGCCGCCGTGAAGCTCTGCTGGCGAACCACCTCGACGAAGTACCGCAGCGCGCGCAATTCCATCGATGTCTCCCCAAAATGGTGCGGCGATCAAAGGTGAATTCCGAATTGGAATGACAAGGATAGAGACAAGTCATTTTATTTATGGTTAGGGGAAACCCTATACTCCCACCATCAACGGAATATCTGTAGGGAGCCTGCCATGACCAAGCCGACCGCCGCACTCGCCGCCCGCCCCGCCGCTTCGGGCAGCCTGGCACACACGGGCCGGATCGCGCTGCAGGCCGCCGCGCTCGGCGTGCTGTGGATGGCGGTCGACTGGGCGGTGCGCAAGATCGGGCTGCCGATTCCGTCCGGCGTGATCGGCCTCGCGGTGCTCCTCGTGCTGCTGTTCTCGGGCCGCGTCGCACCCGCGTGGGTGAAGGACGGCGCGAACTGGCTGCTGTCCGACATGCTGCTGTTCTTCGTGCCGGCCGCCGTCGCGGCCGTGCAGTACGGCGGGCTGTTCCGCGAGGACGGCTGGCGCATCGCGCTGGTGATGCTCGCCGGCACCGCGTTCGTGATGGTCGCGGTGGCCGTCGCGGTCGACCTCGCCGCGAAGCTCGAGCGCCGGCTCGCCGCGCAGCGCGTGTGCGCCGAACGCCGCCGCACGCGCCTGAGCGCCGTGTCCGCCCACTGAGCCGGAGCCTGCCATGCTTGCCGCATTGTCGAACCTGTCCGCCGACCAGGCGAACACCGCGATCTCGTTCGGCTGCTTCGTGCTGACGGTCGTGCTGTATTTCGCGTCGAAGCGGCTCTACGCGTACAAGAAGACGCTGCTGTTCTCGCCGCTCGTGTTCGTGCCGGGCGTGCTGGTGCTGCTCGTCCTGCTGACCGGCATCCCGTATTCGGTCTACTTCCGCGACACGCGCTGGCTGATGTGGCTGCTCGGCCCGGCGACCATCGCGTTCGCGGTGCCGATCTACGACTATCGCGACCTGATCCGCCGCCACTGGCTGTCGCTGTCGGTCGGCGTGGCAGTCGGGATCGCCGCGGGCGTGTGCGGGTCGCTGCTGCTCGCGAAGCTGCTGCACCTGTCGCCCGAGCTGCAGCGCTCGCTGATGACGCGCTCGGTGTCGACGCCGTTCGCGCTCGCCGTGTCGGACAAGATCCACGCGCCGAAGGATCTCACCGCGCTGTTCGTGATCGCGACCGGCATCTGCGGGATGCTGCTCGGCGAGCTGGTGCTCGCGCTGGTGCCGATGCGCACGCGGCTCGCGCGCGGTGCGCTGTTCGGCGCGGCCGCCCACGGCGTGGGCACTGCGAAGGCGCGCGAGATCGGCAGCGAGGAAGGCGTCGTGTCGAGCCTGACGATGATGATCGCGGGCGTCGCGATGGTGCTGATCGCGCCGCTCCTGACGCTGCTGCCGATCTGACCGGGCGGCTGACGCCCGTCAAGCGCCGGCACGGCCCGATCGTGCCTGCCGCCTTTCGGCGCGACAGACCCCGAGCGACAGAAACGGCGCCACCTTCCGGCCACACCTGCTCCTCTGTCCGCCGGCCCGGAGGCCTTTCCGTACCCGGCATGGCCGCCATCTTCCGGCCACACCCGCTTCGGCCGCCAGCCCGGTGGCCCTTTCCGCCCCCACTTACCCTGCATCCGGCCGACACCCGGCCGACAATCGGCTGAGATAGCCGCAAATCCCCCCTCTTTTCCACCCATCGGGCTCGGCCCGGATGCCGAACAATGCATGCTACGAGACATCACGCACGCATTCACATGGCCTCCACGACCGCAAACCCGACCGCCGACAAGCCGGCTTCGCCCGGCAAGTTCAAGCGCATCGCGCTCATCGCCGTCATCGCGCTGGGCGCGGCGGCCGCCGCAGCCGGCGGCATGTACGTGTTCCTGAGCAAGGAAGGCGTCGGCCATGCGAGCAAGCCCGCCGAGCCGGCACCGCTGGCCGCGCCGGTGTTCTTCCCGCTCGACCCGCTGACCGTGAACCTGCAGTCCGACGACGGCGCGCAGCACTACCTGCGCGTCGGCCTGTCGCTGAAGCTCACCGACCCGAAGGCGCAGGAGCAACTGACCGCGCGGATGCCGGAGATCCGCAGCCGGATCCTGCTCGCGCTGTCGAACAAGCATCCCGAGGAACTTGCGACGCCGGACGGCAAACGTTCGCTTGCGAAGGAACTGCGCGACCTGATCGAGCAGCCGACGCAGCCGGGCAACCAGCGCGCGAAGGTCGACGACGTGCTGTTCACCGAGTTCGTCGTCCAGTAACGCGGCCGCGAAAGGAGCGCGTATGGGTCACCAGGAGTTCATGTCCCAGGAGGAGGTCGATGCCCTCCTCAAGGGCGTCACGGGCGAAACCGATGCAGTCGACGAGCAGCGCGACACATCGGGCGTCCGCCCCTACAACATCGCGACGCAGGAGCGGATCGTCCGCGGCCGGATGCCCGGCCTCGAGATCATCAACGACCGCTTTGCGCGCCTGCTGCGGATCGGCATCTTCAACTTCATGCGGCGCACGGCGGAAATCTCCGTCAGCCAGGTGAAGGTGCTGAAGTACAGCGAATTCACCCGCAACCTGCCGATCCCGACGAACCTGAACCTCGTGCACGTGAAGCCGCTGCGCGGCACGTCGCTGTTCGTGTTCGACCCGAACCTCGTGTTCTTCGTCGTCGACAACCTGTTCGGCGGCGACGGGCGCTTTCACACGCGCGTCGAGGGCCGCGATTTCACGGCCACCGAGCAGCGGATCATCGGCAAGCTGCTGAACCTCGTGTTCGAGCACTACACGACCGCGTGGAAGAGCGTGCGGCCGCTGCAGTTCGAATTCGTGCGCTCGGAGATGCACACGCAGTTCGCGAACGTCGCGACGCCGAACGAGATCGTCATCGTCACGCAGTTCTCGATCGAGTTCGGGCCGACGGGCGGCACGCTGCACATCTGCATGCCGTACTCGATGATCGAGCCGATCCGCGACGTGCTCAGCTCGCCGATCCAGGGCGAGGCGCTCGAAGTCGACCGCCGCTGGGTGCGCGTGCTGTCGCAGCAGGTGCAGGCCGCCGAAGTCGAGCTGACCGCGAACCTCGCCGAGATCTCGTCGACCTTCGAGAAGATCCTGAACCTGCGCGCGGGCGACGTGCTGCCGCTCGAAATCGAGGACACGATCACCGCGAAAGTCGACGGCGTGCCGGTGATGGAATGCGGCTACGGAATTTTCAATGGTCAATATGCGTTGCGCGTGCAGAAGATGATCAGCGCGGGCGATTCGATGAAGGAAGGTGGATATGAGTGAGCTGAACCAGACGCCCGAGGACGACCTGCAAGCGATGGCCGACGCGGCCCTCGCGGCATCGGCTGCCGCCGCGCAGGCGGCACCGGCCGCGGCGGAAGAAGATCCGGGCATGGACGACTGGGCGGCCGCGCTCGCCGAGCAGAACCAGCAGCCGGTGCAGGCTGGCGCGACGGGCGCCGGCGTGTTCCAGCCGCTGTCGAAGGCCGCGGCGACCTCGACGCACAACGACATCGAGATGATCCTCGACATCCCGGTCAAGATGACCGTGGAGCTCGGCCGCACGAAGATCGCGATCCGCAACCTGCTGCAGCTCGCGCAGGGCTCGGTCGTCGAACTCGACGGCCTCGCCGGCGAGCCGATGGACGTGCTCGTGAACGGCTGCCTGATCGCGCAGGGCGAGGTCGTGGTCGTCAACGACAAGTTCGGCATCCGCCTGACCGACATCATCACGCCGGCCGAACGCATCCGGAAGCTGAATCGATGAACGTCGTAGTGCCCGGCCGCCGCGTGCGCATCGCAAGCGCGGCGGCGGCTGCCGCCGCCATTGCGGCGTCGTTTGCCTGCGCGCCGGCCGGCGCTGCCGACATGAACGCGGTGAACAACGCCGGGTCGATCGCGTCGAGCGTGATGGTCGGCTCGGCCGCACCGTCGCTCGGCTTCGGCGCGGTGCTGCAGACGCTGGTCGGGCTCGCGGTCGTGATCGGTCTCGTGTTCGCATGCGCATGGCTCGCGCGCCGCTTCGGCTTCCAGCATGCGCGCCGCGGCGGCCCGCTGAAGGTCGTGTCGAGCGTCGCGGTCGGCGCGAAGGAAAGCGCGACGATCGTCGAGATCGGCGACACCTGGCTCGTGCTCGGCGTCGCGCCGGGCAACGTGCGACTGCTGCATACGCTGCCGGCCGGTTCGGCAACGGCTACCTCGACAGTGGCGTCGGCGTCGACCGACGCGCCCGCCGGCGCCGCGCCGTCCGATGGCGGCCTGCCCGGCACGTTCGGCTCGCGGTTTCGCGACGCGCTCGCGGGCGAAGCCGCGAAGCGCCTCGGTCGCGGCAAGGACCGCTGACATGGCGCCGCGCCCTCTTTCCGACCCCGCATTCCGATGAAACACGCCTTCCTGCATCGCGCGGCGCGCTTCGCGCCCGTGCTGATCCTCTGCCTCGCCCCCGCGCTCGCATATGCGCAGGCGAACGGCCTGCCCGCGTTCAACGCGAGCCCGGGCCCGCACGGCGGCACCACCTATTCGCTGAGCGTGCAGACGATGCTGCTGCTCACGATGCTGTCGTTCCTGCCGGCGATGTTGTTGATGATGACGAGCTTCACGCGCATCATCATCGTGCTGTCGCTGCTGCGCCAGGCGCTCGGCACCGCGACGACGCCGCCGAACCAGGTGCTCGTCGGCCTCGCGATGTTCCTCACCTTCTTCGTGATGTCGCCGGTGCTCGACCGTGCGTACAACGACGGCTACAAGCCGTTCTCCGACGGCTCGATGCCGATGGAGCAGGCGGTGCAGCGCGGCGTCGCGCCGTTCAAGACCTTCATGCTGAAGCAGACCCGCGAGACCGATCTCGCGCTGTTCGCGAAGATCTCGAAGGCCGCGCCGATGCAGGGGCCTGAAGACGTGCCGCTGTCGCTGCTGGTGCCCGCGTTCGTCACGAGCGAGCTGAAGACCGGCTTCCAGATCGGCTTCACGGTGTTCATCCCGTTCCTGATCATCGACATGGTCGTCGCGAGCGTGCTGATGTCGATGGGGATGATGATGGTGTCGCCGTCCACCGTGTCGCTGCCGTTCAAGCTGATGCTGTTCGTGCTGGTCGACGGCTGGCAGCTGCTGATCGGCTCGCTCGCGCAGAGCTTTACGTAAGCGGCGGAGGAAACGCGCGATGACGCCCGAACAAGTGATGACCCTGGCGCACCAGGCGATGATGGTCGGCCTGCTGCTGGCCGCCCCGCTGCTGCTGGTCGCGCTCGCGGTCGGCCTCGTCGTGAGCCTGTTCCAGGCCGCGACGCAGATCAACGAGGCGACGCTGTCGTTCATCCCGAAGCTGCTCGCGGTCGCCGCGACGCTCGTGATCGCCGGCCCGTGGATGCTGACGACGATGCTCGACTACCTGCGGCAGACGCTGCTGCACGTCGCGACGCTCGGCGTCGGCTGAGCCGCGCGCACCACCCGGCGGCGATGTTCTCGGTTACCTACGCGCAGCTCAACGGCTGGCTCACGGCGTTCCTGTGGCCGTTCGTGCGCATGCTCGCGCTCGTCGCGACCGCGCCCGTCGTCGGCCACGCGGCGGTGCCCATGCGCGTGAAGATCGGCCTCGCCGCGTTCATGGCGCTGGTCGTCGCGCCTACGCTCGGCGCGATGCCGGACGTCACCGTGTTCTCCGCGCAGGGCATCTGGATCGTCGTCACGCAGTTCCTGATCGGCGTCGCGATGGGCTTCACGATGCAGATCGTGTTCGCGGCCGTCGAGGCGGCCGGCGACTTCATCGGGCTGTCGATGGGGCTCGGCTTCGCCACCTTCTTCGATCCGCACACGAGCGGCGCGACGCCCGTGATGGGCCGCTTCCTGAACGCGGTCGCGATGCTCGCGTTCCTCGCGGTGGACGGCCACCTGCAGGTGTTCGCCGCGCTCACCGCATCGTTCCAGTCGCTGCCGGTGTCGGCCGACCTGCTGCACGCGCCCGGCTGGCGCACGCTCGCCGCATTCGGCACGACCGTGTTCGAGATGGAGCTGCTGCTCGCGCTGCCGGTGGTCGCGGCGCTGCTGATCGCGAACCTCGCGCTCGGCATCCTGAACCGCGCGGCGCCGCAGATCGGCGTGTTCCAGATCGGCTTTCCCGTCACGATGCTCGTCGGGCTGTTGCTCGTGCAACTGATGGTGCCGAACCTCGTGCCGTTCGTGGCGCACCTGTTCGACATGGGGCTCGATGCGATGGGGCGCGTGCTGACCGGCTGGCGCTGAGCGCCTCCCGCCCCGTTTCCCGTCTGTTCCGGCCCTCCGTTGCTGGAAAACCCCTAAAGGAATCGCCCGCCCGCGAAAGGTAGCGGAAGGTTTCGCCTCCCTATACTCGTCGTGACGATGCAGCAAGCATCGCGCCATACGAATACAACGAACGGAGACGACCCGATGCGACCCATCCTGCGCACCCTCGCCGTTGCAGCCAGCCTGAGCTGCGCGCTTGCCGCTCACCCCGCTTTCGCCGACGACGGCGGCAAGATCACGATCATGGTCGGCGGGATCGCGAAGCTCATCTACCTGCCCGCGCGGCTCACGCAGGAGCTCGGCTACTTCAAGGCCGAAGGGCTCGACGTCGAGCTGCTGTCGCAGCCGGCCGGCGTCGACGCGGAGAACGAGCTGCTCGCGGGCGCCGTGCAGGGCGTGGTCGGCTTCTACGACCACACGATCGACCTGCAGAGCAAAGGCAAGGACGTGAAGGCGATCGCCGTGTTCGGCCAGGTGCCGGGCGAAGTCGAGATGGTGTCGACCAAGGCCGCGCCGACCTTCAAGTCGATGGCCGACTCGAAGGGCAAGACGCTCGGCGTGACGGGCCTCGGCTCGTCGACGAGCTTCCTCACCCAATACCTCGCGCTGCAGCACGGCGTGCAGTCGACCCAGTACACGATGCTGCCGGTCGGCGCCGACGCGAGCTTCATCGCCGCGATCAAGCAGGGCCGCATCGACGCCGGGATGACGACCGAGCCGACCGTGTCCGCGCTCGAGAAGATGGGCGACGCGAAGGTGCTGGTCGACATGCGCACCGTCGACGGCACGCGCGCGGCGCTCGGCGGCACCTACCCGGCCGCAAGCCTGTACGTGCAGTCGGCCTGGGCCGATTCGCACAAGGCGCAGGCCACCAAGCTCGCGCATGCGTTCGCGAAGACGATGCAGTTCATCCATACGCACAGCGCCGACGAAATCGCCGCGAAGATGCCGGCCGACTACCAGAAGGACAAGGCGCTGTACGTGAGCGCGCTGAAGGCGTCGCTGCCGATGTACACGGCCGACGGCAAGATGCCGGCCGACGGCCCGGCCACCGTGCTGAAGGTGCTGTCGGCGTTCAACCCGTCGGTGAAGGGCAAGCATATCGACCTGGCGCGCACCTTCACGAACGATTTCGTGAACGCGAAGTAAGCGATCCCGGAAGCGGCGCCGGCGGCGGCGATCCCGTCGCCGAGCGTTCCCCCGTTCCGGCCCGGTTGACCGGCCCGGCGTCGCCACGATGCGATGCCCTCCTCACCCGCAGGACGAATGCGATGAACCAGGCAGTCTCCCCGAGCACACCGGCGATCGAGTTTCGCAACGTGTCGTGCCGCTTCATTTCGCCGGAAGGCAAGGCCACCGTCGCGCTGCGCGACTTCAGCATGAGCGTCGCGCGCGGCGAGTTCATCGCGATCGTCGGACCGACCGGCTGCGGCAAGTCGACCACGCTGAACATGATCACCGGGCTGCTCAAGCCGGTGTCGGGCGAGGTGCGCGTGATGGGCCGCCCGGTCGACGGGATCGATCCGCGCATCGGCTTCGTGTTCCAGGCCGACGCCGTGTTCCCGTGGCGCAACGTGATCGACAACGTCGCGGCAGGCCCGCTGTTTCGCGGCCGCTCGAAGGACGTCGCGTACGCGCAGGCCGAGGAATGGATCCGCAAGGTCGGCCTCGACAAGTTCACGAAGCACTACCCGCACCAGCTTTCCGGCGGGATGAGAAAGCGCGTCGCGCTCGCGCAGACCTTCATCAACCAGCCGGAAATCCTGCTGATGGACGAGCCGTTCTCCGCGCTCGACATGCAGACGCGCACGCTGATGCAGGACGAGCTGCTGCAGCTCTGGTCCGCGAACAAGGGCTCGGTCGTGTTCGTCACGCACGATCTGGAAGAGGCGATCGCCCTCGCCGACCGCGTGTTCGTGCTGACCGCGCGGCCCGCCACGCTCAAGCGCGTGTACGAGATCGACCTGCCGCGCCCGCGCGTCACGTCGGAGATCCGCTACGACACGCGCTTCATCGAAATTTCCAAGGACATCTGGCACGACCTGCGCGAAGAAGTGCAGATCGGCTGACACATACGCTCAAGGCAAGAACAGCAAGGACAGGAGCATGACCGACATGACGCTTCCCCCCACCGCCATTCCGGCGACGACGCTCGAGGACGACGAGCGCGCCGCGCAACGCCGGCTGCGCCGCCGGCGCAACCTGATCGTCACGCTGCGGATCGCCGTGCTGGTGATCGTGCTCGGCGGGTGGGAACTCGCCGCACGCCTCAAGTGGATCGATCCGTTCTTCTTCTCGATGCCGTCGCTGATCTTCGACCAGATCCAGGACTGGTTCGTGAACGGCACGTCGCAGGGCCCGCTGCTCACGCAGGTGTGGGTCACGCTCGAGGAAACCGGCATCGGCTTCGTGATCGGCTCGGTCGCCGGCGTGATCTGCGGGATCGTGCTCGGCCGCAACAAGCTGATGGCCGACGTGTTCGGCCTGTACATCCAGATCGCGAACTCGATCCCGCGCGTCGTGCTCGGCTCGATCTTCGTGATCGCGCTGGGCCTCGGGATGGCGTCGAAGATCGCGCTGGCCGTCGTGATGGTGTTCTTCGTCGTGTTCGGCAACGCGTTCCAGGGCGTGCGCGAAGCCGACCGCTACCTGATCGCGAACGCGCAGATCCTCGGCGCGTCGCGCCGGCAGATCACCACGGCGGTCGTGATCCCGTCCGCGCTGAGCTGGATTCTCGCCAGCCTGCACGTGAGCTTCGGCTTCGCGCTGGTCGGTGCGGTCGTCGGCGAATTCCTGGGTTCCAAGCAGGGCATCGGTTTGCTAATCTCCACCGCCCAGGGCGCGTTCAACGCGAGCGGCGTGTTCGCGGCGATGATCGTGCTGGCGGTGGTCGCGCTGGCCGCCGACTACCTGCTGACGTGGCTCGAGAAGCGGCTGCTGAAGTGGCGCCCCGCGGCGTTCTGAACGCCGCAGACGGACGCCTGACATGACACCCCCGACCGCGCCGGCGCTCCCGGCGCGGTTCGGCATTTCGGAGAAGGAGCGCAACAGGATGGCGCACAGCCTGCGCGGACGGCTGCTGTGGTGGCTGCTGCTGCCGCTCGCGGTGTTCATGCTGATCGCCGGCGCGATGTCGTACGACACCGCGCGGACCACGGCCGCGCTCGTGCAGGACAGCGCGCTCGTCGCGTCCGCACGCACGATCGGCGAGGACGTCGAATGGCGCAACGGGCTGCCGGTCGCCGACGTGCCGCCGGCCGCGCTGGAGATCTTCGAATCGCCGTCGCGCGATTCGGTGTTCTACAAGGTGATCGACGGCCACGACCGCCTGCTCGCGGGCACGCCGGCGCTCGACGTGCCCGCGCGGCACGGCATCGAGCCGACGCTGTACGACACGTCGCTCGACGGCGTGCCGCTGCGCGCGGTGGCTTACGATCGCCAGCTGTACGACGAAGGGCACATCGAGACGGTCACGGTGGTCGTCGCGAAGACGACGCGCTCGCACCGCGCGATGGTCGCGACGATCTGGCGGCCGCAACTCGTGCGCCTGTCGTTGATGCTGATGCTCGCGATGGGGCTCGTATACCTCGGCCTCACGTTCGAGATGCGGCCGCTGATGAAGCTGAAGGACGACGTGGCCGACCGCGGGCCGATGGAGCTGGAGCCGATCCGCCCCGAGCGGCTGCAGCACGAACTCCGGCCGATCGTCGACGCGATCAACCAGTGCATCGCGCGGCTCAATACGCACACGGCCACGCAGCGCCGCTTCATCGCGGATGCCGCGCACCAGTTGCGCACGCCGATCGCGGTGCTCGACACGCAGATCCAGTACGCGCAGCGGCGCGGGCACGACGATCCTGAACTCGCATCGGTGCTCGACAGCATGCAGCGCAGCAGCCGCAAGATGGCCGACGTGACCGACAAGCTGCTGCTGCTCGCGCATGCGGAGGCGACGCCGTCGACGCTGCTGAACCATCGCGTCGATCTCGCGGCCGTGGTGTCGAGCGTGCTGGAGGAAACGATCGTGCTCGCGCAGCGGCGCAATATCGATCTCGGGGCCGATCTCGGCGAGCGGCTCGACGTCGCGGGCAGCGACAGCCTGCTGACCGCGCTGGTGATGAACCTCGTCGACAACGCGGTGCGCTACACGCAGCCGGGCGGCTGCGTAACGGTCTGCGCCCGCCGCGACGGCGACGCGATCGTGCTCGACGTGGTCGACAACGGCCCCGGCATCCCGGCGGAAGCGCGGCCGCACGTATTCAAGCGGTTCTACCGCGTGTCGGCCGATACCGAAGGTTCGGGTCTCGGGCTGGCGATCGTCCGCGAGATCGCGCAGGCGCACGGCGGCAGCGCGTCGCTCGCGCCGGGGGCCGGCAATCGCGGTATCGTCGTGACTGTACGGCTGCCCGCGTACGATTAGGGGCTGTTTCCATATGGAACGCACATGCGAATGCCCGAAATCGCTCGTAGGGCAAGAAGTGAGGAGCGCCGTTTGGCCGAGCCAAACAAGCGACGAGCGACGCCGCCATACGGGCGATTTCGGGCATTCCCGTGGCATGAATTTTAAATTTGGGGTTGCCACGAGAACGGCCGCTCGCCGCGTTGCGCTCCTTGCGAATACGTCAGTATTCGCGGCGTCACGCGCCTCGCGAGCGGCCGTTCTCGTGGCAACGCATGCGCGTTCCATATGGAAACAGCCCCTAGAGATGTCGTCATGAAACTCCTGCTGGTCGAAGACAACGCCGAACTCGCGCACTGGATCGTGAACCTGCTGCGCGGCGAGGATTTCGCAGTTGATTCCGTCGGTGACGGCGAACGCGCCGATACGGTGCTGAAAACCGAACGCTACGACGCGGTGCTGCTCGACATGCGCCTGCCCGGCATCAGCGGCAAGGAGGTGCTCGCGCGGCTGCGGCGCCGCAACGACAACGTGCCGGTGCTGATGCTGACCGCGCACGGCTCGGTCGACGACAAGGTCGACTGCTTCGGCGCGGGCGCCGACGATTACGTCGTGAAGCCGTTCGAATCGCGCGAGCTGGTCGCACGGATTCGCGCACTGATCCGCCGACAGGCCGGCGTCGGCACGACGCAGCTCGTGTGCGGCGATCTCGTCTATGCGTTCGGCACCCGCGAATTCCGCTGCGGCGAAACGGTGCTCGCGCTGCGTCGCCGCGAGCACGCGATCCTCGAAACGCTGATGCTGCAGCAGAACAAGACGGTGTCGAAAGCGCGACTGATGGACAGCGTGTTCGCGCTCGACGACGAGCCGAGCGCCGACGCGATCGACATCTACATCCACCGGCTGCGCAAGCATCTCGCGGGCAGTACGGCCGAAATCATCACGCTGCGCGGGCTCGGTTACATCCTGCGCATGAAGAGCACGCAGGACTGACGGGCTCCTTTGCGAGCCCTTAATATCGATTCGTAGCACGAAACGTCATCGACGCATGCCGGCGTCCCCGGCTTGCCTGCTTCCGCACGCCTGCCCGATCCGTGATTATTGCGCGTTCGGTGTTTTCACCGATCCGATTCTTGCGTCCGGGAAAGCGTCGTGAAGGATTGCACCCACTACGATGCTACGCGTCGGCCCTCTCGCTGTGGCCGGCAAGAGTCGGCATACATTACGTACTGCCAACGACCAGATTTCAATGCGGCAGCTCGGAGGAGACGATCTTGAAACGAAAAACCCTTGCCCTTTCCATCGCGGCGGCTGGCCTGTGCGCCGGCACCCAGGCGCATGCACAGTCGAGCGTGCAGCTCTACGGCCTGATGGACCTGAGCTTTCCGACCTACCGGACCCACGCCGACGCGAACGGCAATCACGTGATCGGGATGGGCAACGAAGGCGAGCCGTGGTTCAGCGGCAGCCGCTGGGGCCTGCGCGGCGCCGAGGACATCGGCGGCGGCACGAAGGTCATCTTCCGCCTCGAAAGCGAATTCGTGGTTGCCAACGGCCAGATGGAAGACAGCGGCCAGATCTTCGACCGCGACGCATGGGTCGGCATCGAGGACGAGCGCTTCGGCAAGCTGACGGCCGGCTTCCAGAACACGATCGCGCGCGACGCGGCGGCGATCTACGGCGACCCGTACGGCTCCGCGAAGCTGTCGACCGAGGAAGGTGGCTGGACCAACTCGAACAACTTCAAGCAGATGATCTTCTACGCGGCCGGCCCGACCGGCACGCGCTACAACAACGGCATCGCGTGGAAGAAGCTGTTCAGCAACGGCCTCTTCGCGAGCGCCGGCTACCAGTTCAGCAACTCGACCGCGTTCGCGACCGGCTCCGCGTACCAGGTCGCGCTCGGCTACAACGGCGGGCCGTTCAACGTGTCGGGCTTCTACAACCACGTGAACAACGGCGGCTTCACGAACCAGACGTTCTCGGTCGGCGGCAACTACACGTTCAGCATCGTGCGCCTGAATGCCGGCTACTTCCGCTACAACGGCGACCAGGGCTCGCTCGGCCAGCGCCACGACGATTCGTGGACGGTGTCGGTGAAGGTGGCGCCGCCCGGTGCGCTCGACTACGAGCTCGGCTACCAGCAGATGCGCGTCAAGAACGCCGCGTACAACTCGGACGGCTTCGTCCCGAACGCGAACCTCGGCGCATTCAGCCTGACCAACGGCGTCGGCAACGGCTTCAAGGAAACGATCTACGGATCGGTGTTCTATCACCTGAGCAAGCGCACCGAGGTCTACCTGGCCGGCGACTACATGAAGCTGCACGGCGGCTACACGGTGTCGTCGACGTTCGGCGCGAAGAACCAGCTCGAACTGACGTCGGGCATCCGCACGCGTTTCTGACCTGAAACGGGGCCCGACGGGCCCCGCCTCACCCTCCGTCCGGGATTCTCCATGCGGGCACGCCGGCGCTTGGCGCCGACCGTGCCCTTTTTTTCGTCCTTTCCGGCGTGCCTCCGGGGGCTCCCGCCAGGCGCCCGCCGGCCGGCCATGCGACAACCGGCCCGAAACCGCTTGCGGCCCGTCCGGCGGGCGATCGCGGCCGATACCCGCACGATCGGCCCACATCGGCGCTTGACCTCGGCCGGTCGACTCGATAGCGTTTCGGGTTTGCCCGGGCGGCCATTGCCGCCGGTGCCGCGAGCGCGCCCGACGTCCTGGCGCGCGCGGCCGGGCTCCGATGGAAAAGACGATGCAGAAACTCGATGCGGCCAGCCCGCAGGCGATGTCGACGGATTTCACCGCCGACAACGTCGCGCGCCTGAAGGCGCTGTTCCCCGAACTCGTGACCGAAGGCCCCGGCGGCGCGTCGGTCGACGTCGACGTGCTGAAGGCGCTGATCGGCGAACGCACGGTCGGCGACGCCGACGAGCGCTACGGCTTCCACTGGCATGGCAAGCGCAGCGCGCGCCAGGCCGCGCTCACGCCGTCGACGGGCACGCTGCGGCCCTGCCCCGACGACAGCGTCGCGTGGGACGACACGCGCCATCTCGTGATCGAGGGCGACAACCTCGACGTGATGAAGCTGCTGCACAAGAGCTACGCGGGCAAGGTGAAGCTCGTCTACATCGACCCGCCGTACAACACCGGCAGCGATTTCGTCTATCCGGACGACTTCAGCGACAGCATCCGCCACTACCTCGCGATGACCGGGCAGACCCAGGGCGGCGTGAAGCGCAGCACCAACACCGAGGCGAACGGCCGGTTCCACACCGACTGGCTGAACATGATGTATCCGCGCCTGAAGCTCGCGCACGCGCTGCTGTCCGACGAAGGGCTGATCGCCGTGCACATCGACGAGCATGAAGTGCACGCGCTGGTGCTGATGCTGCGCGAGATCTTCGGCGAGGAGAACGAGCTCGGCGTGGCCGTATGGGACAAGCGCAACCCGAAGGGCGACGCGCGCGGCGTCGCGTACCAGCACGAATCGCTGGTGCTGTTCGCGCGCAACGCCGAGACGCTGCTCGAACAGGCGCCGCTCAAGCGCCCGAAGCGCAACGCGCAGCGCATGCTCGACGCCGCGCACGACGCCGTGTACCGCAGCGGCAACGCGAAGGACGCGCAGAAGGCGTACCGCGCGTGGATGAAGGCGCAGACCAACCTGTCCGGCGGCGAGGTGATGTACGACCGGCTGTCGGAAGAAGGCCGCGTGTACCGCCTCGTGTCGATGGCCTGGCCGAACAAGAAGAAGGCGCCGGAAGAGTATTTCACGCCGCTGATCCACCCGGTCACCGGCAAGCCGTGCGCGATGCCGGCGCGCGGCTGGCGCAACCCGCCCGCGACGATGCAGGCGCTGATCGAGCGCGGCCAGATCGAATTCGGCGCGGATGAAAGCACGCAGCCGCAGCGGATCTACTACCTCGACGAGAACATGTACGAGAACGTGCCGTCGGTGCTGCCGTTCGCCGGCTCCGACGACGCGCTGCTGAAGACGCTCGGGATCCCGTTCGACCTGCCGAAGCCGGTCGATTTCGCGGCGGCCGTGATCGGCTGGTGCACGCGCGGCGACGACATCGTGCTCGACTGCTTCGCGGGCTCCGGCTCGACCGGCCACGCGGTGATGCAGGTGAACGCGACCGACGGCGGCGCGCGCCGCTACGTGCTCGTGCAATTGCCCGAAGCGCTCGACCGCCGCGACAAGACGCAACTGGCGGCCGCCGATTTCTGCGCGAAGCTGAAGAAGCCGCTGACGCTCGCCGAAGTCACGAAGGAACGCCTGCGCCGCGCCGCGCAGCAGGTTGCGCGCGATTACCCGGAAAGCTATGGCGATCTCGGCTTCCGCGTGTACCGGCTCGACACGACCAACGTGATCGAGTGGGACCCGCGCCGCGACGACTTCGACCACGCGCTCTTCGCATCCGTCGAGCACGTGAAGACCGGCCGCACCGAGGACGACCTGCTCGCCGAGCTGACGCTGAAGCTCGGCCTCGACCTGTGCACGCCGGTCGAGCATCACCAGGTGGCCGGCAAGACCGTGCACCTGATCGGCCGCTCGATCGTCGCGTGCTTCGATGCGCGCATCGCGCGCGACGACGCGGGCCCGCTGGCCGACGGCATCGTCGACCTGCTCGATGCGACCGGCACGACGCACGACGTCACGTGCCTGTTCCGCGACAGCGGCTTCGTCGACGACGTCGCGAAGCTCAATCTCGCCGCGCTGCTCGAACAGCACGGCGTGAAGCGCGTGCGGAGCCTGTGATGCGGCTGCATTTCGAAGCGGATCTCGACTACCAGCGCGAGGCGATCGACGCCGTCTGCGACCTGTTTCGCGGCCAGGAATCGTATCGCGGCGACTTCAGCGTGCTCGCGAACGCCGCACCCGGCACCACGGCCGCCGCGCAAGGCTCGCTCGGCTTCGCGGTGTCGGAACAGGGCGTCGGCAACCGGCTGTCGCTGACCGACGACGCGCTCGCGCGCAATCTCGCCGACGTGCAGCTGCGCGGCGGACTGCCGCCGTCCGGCCTGCCCGGCTCGCGCGACTTCACCGTCGAGATGGAAACCGGCACCGGCAAGACCTACGTGTACCTGCGCACGATCTTCGAGCTGAACCGCCGTTACGGCTTCACGAAGTTCGTGATCGTCGTGCCGTCGATCGCGATCAAGGAAGGCGTGCACAAGACGCTCTCGATCACCGAGGATCACTTCCGCGCGCTGTACGCGGGCGTGCCGTACGACTACTTCCTGTACGACTCCGCGAAGCTCGGCCAGGTGCGCCACTTCGCGGCGAGCGCGGCGATCCAGGTCATGGTGATGACGGTGGCCGCGATCAACAAGAAGGAAATCAACAACCTCTACAAGGACAGCGAGAAGACCGGCGGCGAGAAGCCGATCGACCTGATCCGCGCGACGCGGCCGATCGTGATCGTCGACGAGCCGCAAAGCGTCGACGGCGGGCTCGAAGGCCGTGGCCGCGAAGCGCTCGCCGCGATGGCGCCGCTCTGCACGCTGCGCTATTCGGCCACGCACGTCGACCGTCACCACATGGTGTACCGGCTCGACGCGGTCGACGCGTACGAGCGCAAGCTCGTCAAGCAGATCGAGATCGCGTCGGCGATCGTCGAGGATGCGCACAACAAGCCGTACGTGCGGCTCGTGGGCGTGTCGAACCGGCGCGGCGCGATCAGCGCGCGCGTCGAGCTCGACGTCGCGACGACAGCCGGCGTGAAGCGCCAGATCGTGACGGCCACCGACGGCGACGATCTCGAACGCCTGACCAAGCGCGCGCTGTACGCGGGCCTGCGGATCGGCGAAGTCCATGCGGTGAAGGGTGCCGAATACGTCGAGCTGCGCCATCCGGAAGGCGAAGCGTTCCTGTCGCTCGGCGAGGCGTTCGGCGACATCGACACGCTCGCCGTGCAGCGCGAGATGATCCGCCGCACGATCCGCGAGCATCTGGACAAGGAGCTGCGCCTGGCCGAACGCGGCGTGAAGGTGCTGTCGCTGTTCTTCGTCGATTCGGTCGAGCGCTATCGCCGCTACGACGAGAACGGCATGCCCGCGAAGGGCGACTACGCGCTGATCTTCGAAGAGGAATATGCGCGTGCGGCGCGCGTGCCGGCCTACCGCGCGCTGTTCGACGGCGTCGACGTCGCGCTCGAAGTCGGGCGCGCGCACAACGGCTACTTCTCGATCGACCGCAAGGGCGGCTGGACCGACACCAGCGAAAGCAGCGCGGCGGCCCGCGAGAACACGGAGCGCGCGTACGGCCTCATCATGCGCGAGAAGGAAGCGCTGCTGTCGTTCGACACGCCGCTGAAGTTCATCTTCTCGCACTCGGCGCTGAAGGAAGGCTGGGACAACCCGAACGTGTTCCAGATCTGCACGCTGCGCGACATCCAGACCGAACGCGAGCGCCGCCAGACGCTCGGCCGCGGGCTGCGCCTCGCCGTCGACCAGGACGGCGAACGCGTGCGCGATGCGGGCGTGAACACGCTCACCGTGATCGCGACCGAGCGCTACGAATCGTTCGCGGAGAACCTGCAGAAGGAGATCGAGGCCGATACGGGCATCCGCTTCGGGATCGTCGAGGAACACCAGTTCGCGGCGCTGCCCGTGCAGGAAGGCGACGGGCCCGCGCATGCGCTCGGCGTCGAGCTGTCGCGCGTGCTGTGGAACCACCTGCACGAGCAAGGCTATGTCGACGCGCAGGGCAAGGTGCTCGACCGGCTGAAGGACGCGCTGCGCCAGAGCGCGCTGGTGCTGCCCGATGCGTTCGAGATGCTGCGCGCGCCGATCGTCGCGACGCTGCGCAAGCTGTCGGGCCGCTTTGCCGTGCGCAACGCGGACGAGCGTCGCGCGATCGCGCTGCGGCGCGATGCGTCGGGCAAGGCCGTCGTGTTCGGCGAAGAGTTCCGCGCGTTGTGGGACCGCATTCGTCATCGCACCGTGTACCGCGTCGAGTTCGACAACGCGAAACTCGTGCGCGACTGCGCGGCCGCGCTGCACGACGCGCCGGACATCGCGCGCGCACGGCTGCAGTGGCGCAAGGCCGAGTTCGACATCGGCAAGGCCGGCATCGAGGCGATCGAAGTGGCCGGCGCCGGCACGGTGCTGCTCGACGAAGGCGAGCTGCCGTTGCCCGACCTGCTCACCGAGCTGCAGGACCGCACGCAACTCACGCGCCGTTCGCTGGCGACGATCCTGGCCGACAGCGGCCGGCTCGACGATTTCCGCGTGAATCCGCAGCAGTTCATCGCGGTCGCGGCCGATGCGATCAACCGCTGCAAGCGCCACGCGCTCGTCGCGGGCATCGCGTACCGCAAGCTCGGCGAGCGCCATGTGCATGCGCTCGAATCGTTCGAGAGCGAGGCGCTGACCGGCTACCTGCGCAACCTGCGGCCCGATGCGCAAAAGTCGATTCACGAGGCGGTCGTGTGCGAGACGGACGCGGAGCGTGCGTTTGCCGATGCACTCGAGGCACACGACGGCGTGAAGCTGTACGCGAAGCTGCCCGCGTGGTTCCGCGTGCAGACGCCGCTCGGCAGCTATCACCCGGACTGGGCCGTGCTCGCGGAACAGGACGGCGGCGAACGGCTGTACTTCGTCGTCGATACGCCGAATGCGGACGGTAACGTGCCGAGCGAGCACGAGCGGGCGAAGCTCGCGTGCGGTGAGGCGCATTTCCGGGCGCTGGTGGGTGGCGACGGTGCGGCGCGCTTCGTGCGCGTCAGGCAGGCGGACGCGCTGTTCGAGCCTGCGGCGCCGCTGGCGGGTGCCGGGCGATAAGACGAAGGGCGGCGCTGAGCCGCCCTTTTTTATCGGCTGTTTCGACGCGGCCGGGCGCACTTGCGATGCGCGCGCTTCGCGCCGGTTTCCTGTCTGTCATCCGCGTGTAAGCGATCTGTATTCGAGCGCGTTCGAGGCGCGGTTACGGCTGGTTGCAAATCGGGTCGGCACGATGTTTTCGCGCGACAGCCGCGTTGCATTCTCGCAATGAAAAAAGGGCGCCGAAGCGCCCTTCCATCGCGTTTGGGCGCCGCGCTTAAAGCGTGCGGCCGAATGCGTGGTGATGCGAGTGATGCGTGGACGTCGACGCGTGCGTGGTGTGGCCATGCGCATGCCCTTGCGTGTGACCGTGGCCCGGCTGCACGCCGGCGCGATCTGCGATCGTGTCGGAGCGGTCGGCCGCGCGCGACAGGCCCTTGTCGCGGTCGCCCGCGCGCATGCCGTTCGAGTTGCTCATCGCCTCGCCGCTCATGTGGCCACCCGACATGCCGCCGGCATTGCCGCCCAAGCCGCCTGCACCGTGACCGCCGCCACCGCCACCGTTTCCACCGCCATTGCCGCCGGCTGCTGCATACGCGGAAACCGTGCCGAGCGCGAGCAGCGCGGCCATCAGTACGGACAGATATCGTTGCTGTTTCATCTTGTGCTCCCTGGAGCGCGTTCGTGTGACTGCATTCTATGAACGCGCAAAATTCGCGCCACGCGACGTTGTAAATGATCGTAACGATGCGCGCGACGCGCATTCCTCAGATCAATCCGGATCGTGCGTGAGCGGGGGGCGAAGCAGGCGGGCGCGGCGCCGCTGCGCCGCCCCGGTGACGAAAGTGCTTACTGCGCCGGTTGCATGCCCTGCGCGGCGGCCTTGCGCTGCGCAGCCTGTTCTTCCGCATGCTTCTTCGCCATGTGATGGCCGACGATACAGCCGCCAACCGCACCGACGACCGCGTGGTGCCCCGCATAGTGGCCGGCCACACCGCCCACCACCGCGCCCTTCATGCAGCCCGCCGCGTGCGCGCTGCCGATCGTGGCAAGCGCAACGATGGCGGCGGTGGCGCACAGCCTGATGTGTCGAATGGGCATCATGTTTTGATTCTCCTCTTGTTGTGTTCAGTCGAACCGCTTAATCCCAGCGGCCGCCGCGCCAACCGCCGCGATCGTGCCATTCGTGCTCGCGCCATTCACGGCGGCGCCACTCGTGTTCGCGCCATTCGCGCTGACGCCAGCCATCGCCGCGCCAGCCGTCATCGCGATAGCCGACCGGTGCGTACATGACGGGCGGAGGCGGCGCCACGTACACGGGCGCCGGCGCCGCATAGGCGGGTACGCCGATGCCGACCGACAGGTCGACGTGGGCCGATGCGACGCCCGAGGCTGCCAGCGCCGCTACACCGAGAACTGCACCGAGAATGAGTTTCTTGTTCATCTCGCGACTCCCTGCACGTGTCGTGCGTCAAGTGAATACGGTTCGGAGTCTAGGCACCGGACACAGACACAGGTGAAACGGGTATGCGAGACAGGTAACGGACGTTTACGGAGGCCCGCAAAGCCTTGCCGGACAAGGAGGAGACGGCATTCTACGCACCGTTGCAGCGGTGCATCGGGCCGGTAAAAGAGGGATTTTCGGCACGGAGCCGCATGATCGACATGCGGCGGCGCGCGCTCGAATGCGCCGAAAGCGAACCGCCCGCACCGTACGCGAGCGGTTCGCCAGCGTGGGCATCACGCGCGGATATCGTCGACGCTGCGCAGCCAGTGCACGCTGAACAGGTTGTCCGCGTCGGTCCACACGGTATCGGGCTCGAATCCTGCGCGACGCGCGATCGCATGGAAGCCGTCGATCGTGAACTTGTGCGAATTCTCCGTGTGGATGCGCTCGCCGGCATCGAAGCGGAACGCGTGGCCGCGCACGTGCACCGTCTGCGCGATGTCGCTGACGAGATGCATCTCGATGCGTTGCCGCGTGCTGTCGTAGAACGCGCAATGCGAGAACCCGTCGACGTCGAAATCCGCGCCGAGCTCGGCGTTCGCACGCACGAGCAGGTTCAGGTTGAACTGCGCAGTCACGCCCTGCGCATCGTTGTACGCGTCGTGCAGCGTGCGCGCGTCCTTCACGAGATCCGCGCCGACCAGCAAGCCGCCGCCACGCAGCAGCCGCGCCGCATCGCGCAGGAACGCGTCGGCTTCTTCCGGCGAAAAGTTGCCGATCGTCGAGCCGGGAAAGAAGCCGATGCGCCGCGCCGGTGTCGCGGTCAGCTCGGCCAGTTGCTCGGCCTTCGTGTAGTCGGCCGCGATCGGCGCGACGTCGAGCCACGGATACGCGGCACGCAGCCGAGCGGCAGCGTCGTGCAGATAGTCGGCCGAGATATCGACCGGCACGTAGCGCGCCGGCGCGTTCGCATAGTTGCCCGCGAACGCGTCGAGCAGCACGCGGATCTTCTCAAGCGAGCCCGCGCCGAATTCGACGAGTTCCGCATGCGGGCCGACGCGCCGCACGATCTCGGCCGCGCGATCGCGCAGGATGCCGAGCTCGGTGCGGGTCGGGTAATACTCGGGCAATTCGCAGATGCGATCGAACAGCGTGGAGCCGGCCGCATCATAGAAGTATTTCGGCGGAATGCTGCGCGGCGTGCGCGACAGTCCGTCGATCAGGTCGCGCTCGAACGCGCTCGGCCGCGAATCGCGGGCGGGTTGCTGGCCACCGCTCGTGGCCGTCCGGTCAGACGTCTCGCGCAAGTCGCACTCCCGTGAATTGCCAGCGCGCGGCCGGCGGAAAGAAATTGCGGTACGTCGGCCGTTCGTGCCCGGGCGGCGTCGCGATGCTGCTGCCGCGCAGGACCTGCTGGCCGACCATGAACTTGCCGTTGTATTCAGCCGCGACGCCTGCAAGCGGCCGAAAGCCCGGATACGGCTCGTAGGACGAGCGCGTCCATTGCCACACGTGCCCGAGCATCTGCCGGATGCCTTCGGCGGGGAACGCCGCTTCCCATTCGAATTCGGTCGGCAGCCGCGCGCCGGCCCATTCCGCATACGCGGCCGCTTCGTAGAAGCTCACGTGGCACACCGGCGCGTCGGGTGCGAGCGGTTCGACGCCGTGCAGGCCGAACGTGCGCCGTACGCGCGTGGCGGTCGCATCGTCGTCGTCGGGCATCCAGTACGCGGGCCCTTGCCACCCTTCCCGCTGCACCGTGGCCCAGCCGTCCGACAGCCAGAACTCGGGGCGTGTGTAGCCGCCATCGGCGACGAACGCCGCGAATTCCGCATTCGTCACCAGGCGGTTCGCGATCTCGTACGGCCGCACGAGCGCCGTATGGCGCGGCCGTTCGTTGTCGAACGAGAACGCATCGCCGTCATGGCCGATCTCGACGAGCCCGCCCGGCTGGTGCAGCCAGTGCTGCGCGCCGGCGTCGCCCGCGGCCATCGCGCCCGCGTCCGTGCCGTTGCGCGGCCGGAACGCCGGCTTCAGCGGGTTGCACGAGAACGCGTGCAGCATGTCGGTGACGATCAGCTCCTGGTGTTGCTGCTCGTGATGCAGGCCGAGCACGATCTCGGGCGCGATCGTCTCGAGCAGCGCCGCATCGGCATCGGCCAGCGCGCGCAGCATCGCATCGTCGACGTACTGCCGGTACGCATGCACTTCGTCGAGCGACGGGCGCGTGAGCAAGCCGCGTTGCGGCCGCGGATGGCGCGGGCCGAGCGCTTCGTAATAGGAATTGAAGAGGAACTGGAAGGCGGTGTCGAACGGCGCGTAGCCGGGCACGCGGCGCATCAGCACGACGGTTTCGAAGAACCAGGTCGTATGCGCGAGGTGCCATTTCGTCGGACTCGCGTCGGGCATCGACTGCACGGCCTGGTCTTCGGCGGACAGCGTCGCGGTCAATGCGACGCTATGCGCGCGCACGTCCTGGTAACGGCGCTGAAGCTGTGATGCAAGGAGGCTCATCGGTTTACCGTCCACATCGCGATTCGCTGCGTTGCGTTGCCGGAAAAGGGAAAGCCTTGCGCATGATGCGCGCGGCTGACGTGCGACCTGCTGCTGCGTCGTCGGGCAGCCGGCGCGCGCGCCGGGCCGCGAATGCGGCGTCACTTCATCTGCCCGTGCAGAACAGTATGGTCCAGAAATGTGAATGCTGCGAATCGGGATGCCGATGAAACGCGCTCGAAAGAAAAATGAAAGTGTTGGCCATGCGCGTGTCGGATGCGTGACATACCGGCGATGCTTGCCGGTTCTGGCGTGAAGGCCATGCGCGACGCGCCTGCCGGCGCTTGTGGGCTACTGACGCCCCATGACATCCGCGCAGCGATCGTGAGTGAACGCGTCGTGTCGCACGGGTTTGTCTGACGAACGCGGCCATGCGCTGCCATTCGCCATCAGCACGGCGATGAACCGCCCCGCCCTTCATCTGCGATCTGCGTCCACCCGCACTTCGAAGAATTTTTTATCGCCGATGTCACACACGCGGGGGGCTCGCTCGTCATATCACCGGAACCCACACGAAAGGAGAAGGACCATGACTGCGAAACTCAATCCGTTTGCCGCCGCGCCGGCCCTGATGAAGCACTGGATGATCGTCTCGGCCGCCGCCGCGCAGAGCCTCGAGTCGACGCTGATCGAGCTGGTCAAGATCCGCGCATCGCAGATCAACGCGTGCGCGAACTGCATTAACATGCACACGGCCGAGGCACGCGAACAAGGCGAGACCGAGCAGCGCATCTACCTGCTGTCTGCATGGCGCGAAGCGCCCTGCTACACCGACCGCGAACGCGCGGCACTCGGCTGGACCGACGCACTCACGCGGCTGTCGGAGGGCCACGCGGCGCACGAAGCGGCCTACGCGGCGTTGAACGACCACTTCAGCCAGGAGGAACAGGTGAAACTCACGCTGATGATCAACGTGATCAACGGCTGGAACCGGCTCGCGGTCGGCTTCGGATTGTGGATCGACCCGGCGGACGCGAAGGCCGCCGCCGCGAAGATGGTGGCCTGATGCCGAACCTCGACCCGGCCAGGGACAGCGCCGAAGAACGGGCCGATGCGGCCGCGAGCTTCGACCCGCTGCGCCGCACGCTGATCCGCGTCGCGTACCGGATGCTCGGTTCCGTCGCGGATGCCGAGGACATGGTGCAGGAGGCGTTCATCCGCTGGATGGACGTCGACCGCACCGAGGTGCGCGTACCGGAAGCGTTCCTGCGCCGGATGGTGATGCGGATGTGCCTCGACCAGCTGAAGTCCGCGCGGCACCAGCGCGAGACCTATGTCGGCCCGTGGCTGCCCGAGCCGGTCGTCGAGGAAGATGAACAGGAAGATGTCACGCTGCCGCTGCTGCTCGCGCTCGAACGGCTCTCGCCGCTCGAACGCGCGGCGTTCCTGCTGCACGACGTGTTCGGCGTCGAGTTCGACGAAGTGGCCACGACGATCCAGCGCGACCCGGCCGCATGCCGGCAGCTCGCCGCGCGGGCCCGCACGCATGTGCGCGAGGCGCGGCCGCGGTTCCATGTCGAGAAGCAGCGCGGAATCGAATTGGCGGAAGCGTTTTTCGCGGCCTCACGCAGTGGCGACATGCGCGCGCTCGGCGCGATGCTCGCCGAGGACGTGAGCCTGCATTCGGACGGCGGCGGCAAGCGTTCGGCCGCCGGCAAGCCGGTGTTCGGCTTCGAGCGCGTGATGAAAGTGCACGAGCATCTGGCCGAGCTGTTCGCCACGCATGGGTCGAAGCTCGTGCGCGCGGGCTTCATCAACGGGCTGCCGGGCATCGTCACGCTGGAATCCGACGGCGAGCTGCAGACCACGGCGCTCGAGATCGAGGACGGGAAGATCGTCGCGATCTATGTCGTGCGGAATCCTGACAAGTTGAAGCATCTGCACTGAGTGCGGCGGGAGCGCGCGTCGGGTGTCGTGCGCATGCACGGCCGCGATGCGCCCTTTCCCCGTCCTGCCGCCCTGCTTTACCGGCCGCCGGTTCCTGCGATCAATACGTCCCGGCCACGATGTAGATCAGGAAGCCGAGCAACGGCGTTGCCACCGCGAAACCGACCGCCGCGAGCCAGTTCGTACCGCCCTGCGCTTCGAGCAGCGCGAGAAACGATTCGCGCGACGTGGCGTTCGGGCGCAGCTTCTCGATCTGGCGTTCGACGTGCGCCTTGTAGAGGCTGTTCCCGCACCAGCCGAGCGACACCGCGATCCCGATCGTGATCGGGTCGAGCGTGCTCGATTCGAAGTATTTCGGGAAGAACAGCAGCTCGACCAGCGTGATCGCGAGCGACGCGCCAAGGACGGCCGCCGCCTGCCAGTACATGGAGCGATACGCCATCCAGACCGGGCCCAGGAAACAGGCTGCCCAGTTCCACGACAGCCGGTTCTTTCGCGAGGCGGCGATCTCCCATTTCCGCTCGAACCAGGCGGCTTTCTTGCCGACGTAAGCGGCGATTTCGTCGTTGCTCGCGGACGATGTGGCGGTCGTGACGTCGGACATGGTCGTGTGCTCTCAGTCGCGCGGATCGCGCGTCGTTGTTTTGATTCGGTTCGGATGCGGTGAAGATCGAACGGCATACGGCGCAGCCGCTTCGGTCGCACACGATTCTACCTGCCGTGCAGGGTCCGTCGTATGGCAGGTCGAGGTGCCGGCGAGGAAGGATGCGATGCCATCGATCGCGCAACGCATCGGGGCGACATGCGTTGTTTCGGCCGGAAAAAGAAAAACGCCACGCGATGTTGCCGCGTGGCGTTTGTATGTTGGCGAGCCGCATTGCCTGTAGGCAAGTTGTGCTGCCAGACCCCTTCATTTTGTTCGTTGGTAGGCTCGATTGGATTCGAACCAACGACCCCCACCATGTCAAGGTGGTGCTCTAACCAACTGAGCTACGAGCCTAAGAAGCCGCGAATTATAGAGAGGGTTTTTGAGGAGCACAAGCCCTTTCGTGAAAATTTTTTGAATTGGGGCGTGCGGGGCCCGACGATCGATGTTGCCTCGCGGTGCCGGGATCGTTGGCTTCACCTGTTCGCATCACAGCAAAACGTATCGATGTGCTGTGGGGTTATCCACATTGGCCTCTGGATAACCGTCCGATAAGCCTCTGGATTCACAGTGGAACGATTGAGGATATGTCGCCGCGGCTGTGAATCGACGAAAAGTTGTTCTGTGCTCCACGGAGCTGTTCACGTGCCACACCCAAGGTTATGCATTCTGCTTCCTGTCGAGAATTCATGGGCTTAGGGACGTTATCCACTGTGAGGCACAGGGTTTGTTAACTATCACTACGTATGTATACGAACTCTGTTAACACCCTTGGATAAGCACAGTCCGCCGACTGTGATCCGTGCAGGATATGCACTGCGTGCAGTGATCGGATAAACGAAACGGCAAGCTGTGAGGGCATCGGACAATGCGCGAGCCGCTGTGTCTGTAGAATCGCCGGCATTCAGGATGCGAGGGTCTGGCGCACAGGCTCACGACACATGAGCGATTCTTCGTTGACCCGGCTCGACGCACTCGATATCGACGCCGTCGTACACCGGTTGCAGCAACATCCGGGCGATATCGTGTTCGAGCAACGCGTGTCGATCCCGGAAGCCGATGTCCTGTGTTGCCGCTACAAAGGCGAGCGATTCAACGTGAAGTTCGATCTCGACTACGGGGTGTTCGTCGATCGCGTCGGGAAGCTGTCTCGCCAAGACATCGAAGAGATCGTCAGATGGCTCGCCACGACGTGAGTCGGATGATGGGAGGCACAGGCACATGATTGATTCACTGACTGCGCTGCAGCGCTGGTACGCATCGCGCTGCGATGGCGTGTGGGAACACGCGCACGGCATCGAGATCGCCACGCTCGACAATCCGGGATGGACGGTGAAGCTCACCGGCGCGTCGTCCGACAAGGCGATCGATCTGTCTATCGAGCGCGACGAGTCGGACTGGATATCCGTTCGCGCGACCCAGGCCGAATTCGCCGGCTACGGCGGCACGGGCAATTTGCCCGAGCTGCTGGCGCTCGCGGTCGAGTGGATCGATGGGAGCGCAAGGAATGACGAAGGGCGAAGCGATCGATGAAGACACCCGTCAATGAGATGCTGGTGACGGACATTGCCGGCCACGTTGCGGTGGTCGTGACCGACGTGGCGGCTACTGCCGATGTGCTGGTGCAGTTGGGTTTCGCTCGACGATCCGATCGCTGGGAACGTTCGATCGCGGACGATACCGACCGCCAGGCCCTCGTTGCCGCGCTCGTCGATCTCGATGCGCTGTTCTCCGCGGGCCGCGACTGGAGCCCGCAGGCGCTCGTCGAGTATTACCTGGAGATCGGCGTCGTTCGCAGCGCGTACCGTTCGATCGCATGGCGCGGGCCGGGGCAGTACGTCATCGAACGTCACGACTGCGGCGTGTGATTGATCGACGTTTTCCACGACGCGATGAAACCGAAGAAAGAGCAGGGCGACGCGAGCGGCGCTCGCAATGGGAGCAGGTAATGGGACCGAGAGTTTGCCATCGGCACGGCGACGATTCGACAGCGACAACGTCGACGGGCGTTGCCGCCCACATCAGGGTGCGCGGGCAGTGTGCGCCCGGCGAACTCGTGAAGGTCTCGCTCGACCGGCCGAGATACACCCGGGAGATGTGGATGCTGCGTGCCGAGCTCGACGAGCACGAGGTCGATGCGACCTTTGTCGATCGGGTCGCACACGTGAACGCATTTCCGAAGATCGCGGCGCTGGAGCGCTTGCGCGCGTATGTGTGTCTGGCGTGCCTGGACGAACTGCTGGTGCGCTCCGGCGAGACACCGCATAAACCGACGACGAAGGAGCAGGCGTTCGATACGTCCGTCGTTTCGGCGAATGCGAAATGGCCTCGCCGTTACGCGCGATGCGAGCTTCACGGCTTGATCTTGCCGACGCGGGCCTCACCGGATATCGAAACGGCGATTCTGACGATCGACGTGATCCGCGATTGTCACGTCGTGCGGGTGATCGATGCCAGGGGGAAGGGTGAATCCACGTACTGGTTTGACGAAGCGTTTTTGCGCAAGGTGTTCGGGCCGGATATCGACATCGTTGAATCGACGTTCCGGATCGACGAGCGGGACACGTTCATGACGCTGTGGGACGCCGGTGAGTACGTGTGTCCGGTGTGTCTGCGAGAGGTGTTGAAACGCAGCGGCCTGGGCAACGACCACACCGACGTGAACGCAACGGCGCAATCATGATGGACAGACAACCGGCACCGTTGCGCGAGGATCAAGGATGACGGACACGATCTGGCAGGACGACCCGGCTGACCGCCTGACGGACGACGAGGAACGGCGCAAGATTTTCTGGCTGCTTCAACGCGTGAGCAGCCTGTCGCTCTGGACGCGCAAGCGCGACGCGTTTGCGCGATTCGCGAACGCGTATGAGCATGCGGTGAACACGTGGCCCGATGGCGATCCGGAGGCCATTCAGGACACCCACTTTCCAATCATCGCCGAGATTCTCGCGGCTTACGATCGAGGGCTGACCGAGTTGGCCCGAGGGAACCGGCGTGTCTGGAAGAGCGATGGGCCTTTCGAGGATGTGTTCTGGAAATATCACCGTCTGAACGCGTATTTCTACCCTAATCCCGATTACTGGGATCGCGGTGGGCAGATTGCCCCATACCCGCCGAAGATCGACGCGCTGGCCCAACTGCTGCACGCATCGGAATACCAGATGGAACGTGCGCCGTTCGACCCGGGCAATCGATTCGGCGATATGGCAGAGCTGCGTTCGGCCGATCTGCTGCTGTCCCCGCATGCCTATGAGCAGGGCTTCTACACGCTTGCGTATCCGGTGTTTCCGGCGGATCTGCCCGAGGTTCCGCAAGCCGTGGGCCCGGTGATCAAGACCGGCCAGAAGGTGCCGTGCGACGGCATCTGGGAGCCAGTCGTCTTCGAGTGGTCGAAGCGGCCGGGTATCTTGCCGATCTTCAAGCGCAGTGCACGCAACGACGGTTGCTTCAATTATTTCATTCGAGGCGTTCGAGCACCGCACGTCAGGGATGATCTCAGGGGATTGTTCATCCGGGCGCGCTGGCGGTTGTTATGGGAAGACCGGCGTTACGCGGACGGCGTCGTTCCCGACGAATCGCAGTATTTCCTGGAGCCACGGCTGGTGCCGCAGACGAGCCCGAACCCGTAATGCCTGGAGAACACCATGAGCAAGCTGAATTTCGGCGCGGTCGATCGATGTTCCGTCCGGCTCAATACCGCGACGCTGCTTGGCCTGAAAGCCGCCTATGAGGATTTTGCGAAGACCGGGCAGGATCTGCGCAACTTCGAGATTTGCATCGAGGACGCAAGTGCCGCCACGGTCGATCCGAAGCCCGAGGACGCCGTCATCAGCGTGACGTTCTTGGCGAAGATGCCGCCCGGCATGCGCGGGCTCGGCAACGCGAGTCCGCTCGGGACGTCGATCAAGTATGTCGTTTCTCCGGAAACCGGCGAGATTCTCGGGGTTTATCTGACCAAGTGACTTCGGAGGCGGTGAACGTGGTCATCCTTGGTATGTGGATAACCGCGACACCAAACAACGAGAAACGCTGTGCAAGCAAGCGGTGAGCGTGCATCCGGATCGCAAGCAGGGCGCGGATCCGGGCGAATTCTGATCGTGACAAACCGATCCGGATGCGCGAGTGCACGACTGGACGGCGGGTTGCCGGTTCGACGACGCGGGCACATGTGGAAGGTGCAGCGCGTTTCATGCGCCTGCCGGCGGCTACGTGTGGACAACCCGCACACCCAATCAGTCGAATCGCTGTGCATCGAACAGGTGAGCGCCTTGCATTCGACCACATGAATCGGCCCGGACGCCGTGTCTGGCAAGGCCTTTCCGGAACGGAACAGAGGATGCGGAAAGCTTTTGCGCGATCTGTCGTGATCGAATGCGTTGTGGATATCGAGAAGTCAAAGCACTCGAAGGCCTGTGCATTCAGCGAGTGAGGGTAATCGAATTCGGCGCAGGTGTTCGCGTTATCTCACGGGTTGTGGATATCGCACGCCAAAGCAACCCGAAACGCTGTGCAGGTCGAAGGTGAGCGAGCGCGACCGATGACCGCGCGCGGTGCCGACATGATCGATGTGGATATCCTGTTCCGCGGCGACTCGAAACCCTGTGACCCAAAAGGGTGAGGGCGCCGGTGTGGACAACCGACCGGGAAAGTCAGTCGAAACGCTGTGCAGGCGAAAAGTGAGCGTGAGCACGCCCAAGCCAGCGAAGCCGCGTCGTTCGAGGCGCTGGCGGCCACCACCGACCGCCAGCGCGGCGCGCATCGTACCACTCAAGTCTGCTGGTCGAGCGCCTGCACGACTGCTTTCTCCCCAAGGCTCCCGGCCGGCCCGACCACCGCATAGTTGAGCCCGTTCACCGACCCATATCGCGCCAGCAACGTGCCATCCACGCGTTGCCCGGCCGGCAGCAGCCGATGTTTCGATTCCGCAGGGCGCATATAGAAGCTCAGCGTCCGCCCGGCTGCGTCCTCATAAAGCACCATCGCAGCCGTGGCGCCGCTGTCGGTTGTGAACAACCGTCCGCCGACCGGCCTGAACCCCGCCGCGCTCAAATCCGGCAGCTTCGCCGACGCACCCACGCGCCGGGTGAGCCATCCCTGCAAATCTCCCGCACCCGTCGGCCGGTAATCGACCTTCGCCGTCTGATCGACCACCATCATCCGGTAAGCCTCGACCGCATCGCTCATCGGCGCGATGGGCGGCGGCGCGTTCCACCCGCGCGCCTGCCAGCCGCCCAGCGTCCCCAGCCCGACGCAGAACACGAACGAAGCCGCCATCGCGAACCGCATCCGCGTGCGCTCCACGCGCCGTCCCCGAATCGCCGCCGGATCGAGCTCGGGGTTATCCGCCGGCATCCGCACGCTCTCGAGCGCAGCCCGCAACCGCTGCGCATCCTGCTGCCATTGCTTCACCTGTTCCGCGCGCTCCGGATGCAGCGCGAGAAAGCGCTCGACCGCGGCGCGCGCATCGTCGTCGAGCTGGCCGTCGACGTAGGCCTGAAGGTCGTGTTCGTTCGGTGGCGTGTTCATTTCTTCATCAACCGGAGAGAAGGAGCGGGAAGCTCGCCGTCGCTGAGCTGGCGCAGCGCCTGGCGCGCGCGGGAGAGCCGCGACATCACGGTGCCGATCGGCACGTCGAGCAGGCTGGCGACTTCCTGATAGGTGAAGCCCTCGACCGCGACGAGCAGCAGCAGGCTGCGCTGCTCGTCCGAGAGTCGGCCGAATGCTTCGAGCGTCGCGCGCGCTGCGAATTCGCGTTCGGCGGATGGCCAGTGCGCTTCGTCGTCGTCGCGGATGCGCCCGAGCAGCCACGCGTAGCGCTTCGCGCTGCGTTTCCCGTCGAGGAACTGCCGGTACAGGATCGTGAAGAGCCAGCTGCGCAGCGACGCGTCGTCGCGACGGCTCGTCCAGCGCGACAACGCGCGCTCGAGCGTCGACTGGACGAGATCGTCGGCCGCGTGGACATCGCGCGCGAGCCAGAGCGCGAAGCGTCGCAGCCTGGGGATGAGTTCGCGCAGCGCGTCGTCGTCGAGGGCGGTGGAGGGCATGGCCGGGCCGGTTGCCGAATGGGTCGAGATGCCGCGTAAGACGCCGGTCGGCGCCGCTTATTCCACCAGCATAGGAAAAAAATTTTCGTGGAATAAAGCGCTGGAGGCGGCGTCCTACGCGGGTTCGACAATGACCTGACGGTCGGGAGCACATTCATGGAGCGATCTTCTTCCTCTTCTTCGCCGCAGCGCGAGCCCGGGCGCGGGTGGTGGCGCTGGGCCGCGATCGGTGGCGCGGTGGCCGGCGTGGCTGTCGCGTTCGGGTATGTCGGCGGGTGGCTCGCGCCGGCGCGTCTGACCCCGCACCGGATCGTCGATGCGTTGCAGACGGCCGGTGGCGGTATCCATCCGGGCTTTCGGCGCAATCACGCGAAGGGCGTGTGCGTGACCGGTTACTTCGAAGGCAACGGCGCCGCGAGCGCGTATTCGGTCGCGCCGTTCTTCAAGGCGGTGCGCACGCCGGTGGTCGGGCGCTTCGCGTTGCCGGGCGGGAATCCGTATGCGCCCGACAGCAGCGTGCCGATCCGCAGCCTCGCGCTGAAGCTCACCGCGCCCGATGGCGAGCAATGGCGCACCGGGATGAACGCGATGCCCGTGTTTCCGGTCGCGACGCCGCAGGCGTTCTACGCGCAACTGCTGGCGACCCGGCCCGATCCGAAGACGGGCAAGCCCGACCCGGCGAAGGTGAAGGCGTTTTTCGGCGCGCATCCGGAGACGGGTGCGTTCCTTCAGTGGATCAAAGGTGCGAAGCCGAGCGCGAGCTACGTCACCGAAAGCTATTACGGATTGAACGCGTTCTACTTCGTCGATGCCGCCGGCAAGCGCCAGGCCGTGCGGTGGCGCGTCGTACCGGAGCAGACGGCCGGCGCGGGGGACGTCGCGACGGCGGCGGACCCGAACGTGTTGCAGCAGGACGTGACGCAGCGCATCGCGGCCGGTGCGCAGAAGTGGAAGCTGCTGGTCACCTTGGCGGAGCCTGGCGACCCGGTGGACGACGCAACGAAGGTCTGGCCCGCGCAGCGCACGACGATCGATGCGGGCACGCTCGTGCTCGACCGCGTGGAGGCGCAGGACAGCGGCCCGTGCCGGGATGTGAATTACGACCCGACGGTGCTGCCGCAGGGGATTCAGGTGTCGGGGGATCCGTTGCTGGCGGCGCGGTCGGCCGCGTATGCGGATTCGTATCTGCGGCGCACGAGTGAAGAGGCCGGGGTGGCAGGCGTGGCGCGATTGAGTGGGGAGGGACGGTGATGAAGGCTTCGACGACGTTTAGCTTGCCGGCGCGGGTGCTGCACTGGGTGATGGCGGCGATGATCATCGCGATGCTGTTCATCGGAGTGGGGATGGTGGCGTCTGTTTCTGAGCGGCATGCGCTTTTGGTGGCGATTCACAAGCCTCTGGGTATTGCCGTGCTCGTGCTGGTTTGCGTGCGGATCGTGGTGCGGGTTCTGTCGAAGCCGCCGGCGTTGCCGGAGGATCTGCCGTGGTGGCAGAAGGTTGCCGCGCACGGGTCGCATCTCGTGCTGTATGCGCTGATGCTAGCGATGCCGCTGATCGGGTGGGCGATGCTGTCGGCGGGCGGGTACCCGGTGACGTTGGGCGACGGTGTGCAGCTGCCGGCGATCGTGGCGGCGGATCCGGTGACGTTTGCCTGGCTCCGGGTCGCGCACCGGGTGCTGGCGTATCTGTTCTTCGCGACGTTCCTCGCGCACTTTGCCGCTGCGCTGTATCACGGGCTGATTCGACGGGACGGCGTGGTGAGGGCGATGGTGGGGCGTTGAGCGACGGAGGGTTGCGTCCGATACGGCAGGGCTGTTCACGGGCGACCGAGACTGCTGCTGCCGTGTCGCATATATATGACCACTGGAGACGTTCAGCGACCCCCGACACCGCATGTCAAAATAATTTCACAAAAGGGGTTGCGTAGATCGGGACTGGTGCTTAGAATCACGCCTCTTTCGCGCTAACGGAAACGCAGCGCGGGGAAAGAAGGGAAGCGGTGCTGTTGATGTCGGTTTTAATGACTTCAGCGCACACGGAATTAAACCGCAGTCGTCGCAACGAAGTAGTTAAAAAAGTTGTTGACGAGTTTGAAAAAACGGTTGATAATCTCGCTTCTCTGCTGCTGAAAACGCAGCGCTGCTGAGAAACACGAAGTTCCTCGCAGAAATGCTCTTTAAAAATTAACAGCCGATAAGTGTGGGCGCTTGATGGAAGCGAGCTGATCCTCGG